>NZ_JAHDGE010000001.1:103353-124933 GCF_020627745.1 Pseudooctadecabacter sp. | reverse complement strand
TCCGCCACGCCGGGGTCGAGTTCTCGGCGCTGAGGTTCAGGCTGCGGCTCCGGCTCGGGTTCAGGCTCCGGTTCAGGCTGCGGCTCCGGCTCAGGCTGCGGCTCCGGCGCGGGCTCGTGTTCCGGCTCCGGCTCAGGCGCGGGCTCGGGTTCCGGCGCAGGCGGTTCCGTCGGCGCAGGCTCCGCCTCGGTCGCCTGTTCCTCTGCAACCGATGCGCCCGGTTTTTCGAACCATGTGTGTCCGCAATTGGAACACTGCACATCACGACCGGCTTGCGGGATAACCTCATCCGCAACCTCATATTGTGCACCGCAATTCGGGCAAATCAGCCGCATTGTCGTGTTCCCTTGCCTCAATCTCATGGATTACTGTGTCATTGTTTCCTAATTCTTAACGGGCGAAAAGTCCCCGCGCGCAGGTTTGTTAATAATATCAATGGGTCTGTTGATTGCATGTAACGCTTCTTTGGGCCAAAACCGGTGTAACCAACGGGGGCAACCGTGATCGAGCTGGACAATGTCGCTTATTCCTATGGCGGGGCAGAGCTTTTCTCCGCCCTGAACCTGTCGCTGGCACCCGGATCGTTTCACTTTCTCACCGGTCCGTCGGGGGCGGGGAAAACGACCCTTCTCAAACTGTGTTACGGGGAATTGACGGCCACAGCAGGGCAGGTTCGCCTGTTTGGCGCGGACGCGCGCGCCATGGATCGCAATGCCGTGGCCCATATTCGCCGCCGCATCGGGGTGGTGCATCAGGACTGCCAGTTTCTGGATCATCTGTCCGTGGCCGAAAACATCGCCCTTCCGCTGACCGTATCGGGGCGCACGGCGCAGCCCACCGATGTCACAGACCTTCTGGGATGGGTCGGCCTGACGCGGCAGGCGGCGCAAACCCCGCCGGAACTGTCGGGCGGCGAGCGCCAGCGCGCGGCGCTGGCCCGGGCCGTGATCATGTCGCCCGATGTGATCCTCGCAGACGAACCCACAGGCAATGTGGATGCCGAGATGTCCCAGCGGCTTATGGCGCTGCTGCTGGAACTCAATAAAATGGGCAAGACGATCCTGATCGCCACCCATGACCTCAGCCTGATCCGCACCGCAAAGGCGCAGGTCAGCGCCCGTGTGTTGCGCCTGAAGGATCGCAAACTGCAACTGGCGGGGGCGGATCTGTGATGGATATGATGCGCCGGTGGCTTGATCTTCTGGCCGGTGATCCGCAGGCGGATCGTGCGGTGCCGCCCACAGGGTTCACTGCACGGCTGACCGTACTGTCCGCCTTTGCGATGGCGTTTCTGGCAGTCTTTGCGTTGGCGCTGTCACTGGCCACGGGGCGGCTGGCGGATCGTTGGTCGTCGGAACTTGCCAAAACCTCGACCCTGCGGATTTCTGCACCGGTGGGTCAGGTTGATGCGCAACGCGACGCGGCGTTGGCGGTGCTGCAAACCACCCCCGGCGTGGCCTCGGCGCGAGCGCTAACGGACGATGAACAACGCGCCCTTCTGGCCCCGTGGTTCGGCCCTGACCTGCCGATTGAAACGCTGCCCGTGCCGCAACTTATCGAAATCATCGAAGACGACGCAGGCTTTGACGTGGCCGGCCTGCGTGCGCGCCTTCAGGCCGAAGTGCCCGGCGCGGTGCTGGACGACCACACCCGCTGGCGCGCCCCGTTGGTTGAGGCAGCCTCGCGTTTACGATTGCTGGGCATCGTGTCGATGATCCTGATTGCGGGGGCGACCGCTGCAATGATCACGCTGGCGGCCAATGCGGCGCTGGCGGCCAATGCGCAGGTCATCCGCGTCATGCGTCTTGTGGGCGCGCAGGATATCTACATCGCCCGCGCCTTTATCCGTCGGTTCACCCTGCGTGCACTGACGGGGGCCGCCGCAGGCACACTGGCCGGAACGCTGGCGATCTTGCTGTTGCCGCGCACGGATGTTGCGGGCGGGTTCCTCACCGGGCTCGGTTTTCAAGGCTGGCACTGGCTTTGGCCGCTGATCATCCCCATACTCGCTGCCGTGGTCGCCTTTGCCGCCACGCGCCACGCCGCCTTGCGCACTTTGAAGGAACAATCATGACCTATGCTATCCAGTGGATCCGGTCCTTCGTGTTTATTGTGATCATGTATGCGGTCATGCTGCCGTGGACACTGGTTTTCCTGATCCCGTCGATCTTCTCGCGCAAGGCCGCGATCTTGTGTTGCCGGTCTTATTGCTGGTTCATCATGTGGCTCGCAGGTTGGCTCATCGGTTTGAAATGTGAGGTCCGTGGCACGCCCCCCCAATACGCCTGCCTGATCGCCGCCAAACACCAGTCTTTTCTGGATGTGCTGATGATCTATTCGGCCATTCCGGCGGGCCGCTTTATCATGAAAGACATTCTCAAATACGCCCCCATCGTGGGCCAGTTCGGCCTGCGCGTTGGCTGTATCCCTGTCAAACGTGGCCAGCGCGGCTCGGCGATGAAAAAGATGATCGCCGATGTGGAGGCGGGTCGTCTGTTTCCCGGTCAGTTGATTATCTATTCCCAAGGCACCCGCATCGCGCCCGGGGTCAAGGCGCCCTACAAGATCGGCACGGGCGTTTTGTACAAGGAACTGGGGCAGGATTGCGTGCCCGTGGCCGCCAACGTGGGTGTCTTCTGGCCCAAGCGCGGCATCTATCGCGCGCCGGGGGTGGCCGTGGTGGATTTCATGGACCCCATCAAACCGGGGATGGAGATTGAACCCTTCATGGCACAGCTGGAACATTCGGTCGAATCCCGGTCCAACGCCCTCATGCGGGAGGCGGGGTTCACCGCCATTGAACAATGACCCAAATCACCAGCATCGACCAACTTGAGGCGCTTTATGACGCGGCGGTGTCGGCATCCCTCGACAAAGTGGTGCGCCGCATCACGCCGCTCTATGCCAAGTGGCTGGAGGCGGCGCGGTTTTGCGTGGTCACCACGGTGGGCCCCGAGGGCACAGATGGGTCACCCCGTGGCGACACGGGCCCCGTTGTGCGTGTGGTGGATGACACCACGTTGCATCTGCCCGACTGGCGGGGCAACAACCGTCTGGACAGTTTGCGCAACATCGTGCGCGACGGGCGCATCAGCCTGATGTTTATGGTGCCAGGGGCGAGCAATGTCATCCGCATCAATGGCACAGCGATCCTGACGGCGGACCCGGCGGTCACGCAAACCTTTGACCAACGGGGCACCCACCCCAAATCCGTGATCGTCGTGACCGTGGGGGAGGCGTATTTCCAATGCGCCAAGGCGATCATGCGATCTGAGTTGTGGACAGCCGATCAGGATGTGGATTTGCCCACCGCAGGGCAGATGATCAAGGAACAAAAGGCTGAATTCGACGCCCGCAGCTATGACGACGGCTATGCCGAATACGCCAAGACAAGGATGTGGTGAATGAAGCGCTGGGGCTTTCTGACTGGCGCGGCGGTGGCCGCGATCGGTGTCTGGGCGTTCTATGCACTCACCGGTGTGTCCGATGATGACCGGTTGGCTGCAGTCCTCACCGACCATTGTCTGCCCTATGTCCAGACAGGCGACGCGCCCTTTGCCGATATGGGCCGCACGCCAGGTGTCTTTGACGATGTGCCCCTGCGCGAAGCGGTGTCAGACGGCGGAGCACGGCTGATCTACGACGGTCGCTTTACCGCCCAATGGGGCATTATCGACAGCGCCGGTCGCGCCTCGCGCATCTGCGAAATCACGCCCGTCTATACGGAACGTCGCACGCCTGCCTTTGTGGTCCGCCCTGACGGTTTCACCAGCCGCTACGCCGACCTGCTTGGTCTGTCGGGGGCGCCCGATACAGCCCCCAACATCGCTGCTTGGTACGAGGACCCAACCCGACCCGACCGTGGCTTGCGTGTCGTGATGATCGCCGGTGACGGGGTTGTCTCCAACGTCGTTGTCATGGACGACCTGCCGGACGAATGAACCTGCCATGGCAGCAATCTGACCTGCATCCTCATGCCCTGTCGGTGATGGAGGACGCGCTGGACCGCCCCGATCTGGCGCTGGCCTTGGCCGAGGATTTGAATGCCTTTAATCCGCCCGACATCATCCACCGGTACCGCATCGTGGCCCTTCGCGGACAAGCCGACGAGACGCTGTCCGCCAACGGTTTCACCCCGAACCGGATCACCCAACTGATTGACCTGCCGCTGTCCGCGCAGGACCATCCCGCCCTGACCCCGCTGCCCGACCACATCGCCGCGCATTGGTTCCGCCCCGGTGAACGTGCGCCATGGGACGCATGGGTTCAGGCCCATTGGCGGCATTACCAGACCACCCATCACAGCAACCCGCCCCGCATTCCGAAGGGCGGCCTTCGGGACGTGTTCATCGGGGATGATCTGGTCGAAGGCCTCGCCCTGCGCAACGGACCGCAGGGGCGCACCCACGCCTTTGCCAGCCTACGGACCGGTCAGGAACTGGGCTGGATCGGCGGTGACCCCGCCTTGCTGCCCGCAACGCTGGCCACCTGCCTGCGCCGCGCCACAGCCATCGGCTGGACAAAAGCAACGGTCGAGGTTGATGACGACGACCACGCGCTGTGGTCACTGATCGGGCGGCTTAACATCCCGCCTGCGCAAACCTACGTCACATGGCACCGCGAACGGTTCACGGACGCCGCGCCCCACTAGCTCAACGGGCAGTCCGCAACATCCACATTCACCACCACAAACACATCCGGCCCGAACGAGATCCCGCCCACATCCACAAACAACCGCGACCCTTCCACAAAAATCGCATCCTCATCCAGCGTCACGGTCGAATTTTCCTCGTCCAGTTCCGCACCATTGAACAACACACATTCGGTCAGAAAATCGAGGACATAGCCGTTGAACACAGGCTCAGGAAATTGCCCAGACACGCCTTCGGGGTAGGTCATCACCACCGCCTGATCCTGAATGTCGATAATCGACGGAACAATATCCCAGCCGTTCTGCATCCCCTCTGGCCCAAGCCCGTATTCGATGCCGGGGCCGACCTGCGCGGGGTGGCGTTCACCGACGTAAATGGGTACCGCGCGGTCGTCATAGGCCAGCGCACCAAAGGTCACCGTGCGGTCCATCAATCCGCCTGCCGCTGCCACCTGCCCGCAGAACGCGAGGACAAGGGCAAGACGGATCACGCAGCCAGCCCGCGTTTGCCAAGATCAAGGTACTTGCGCCGCCGCGCTGTCGACAATCCTTCAGCCGATTTGCCCGACAACTCTGCCAACATGGACCCGATGGCAGCGCCGACGTTTGCGATGGTTTCTTTCTTGTGGCGATGGGCACCGCCCACGGGTTCGTCGATGATGCGGTCGCAAACACCCAGCTGGTGCAATTCCTGCGCCGTCAGACGCAAGGCCTCCGCTGCTTCGCGCATCTTTTCGGCATCCTTCCACAGGATTGACGCGCAACCTTCGGGGGAGATGACGGAGTAGACGCTGTGCTGCAGCATCGCCACGCGGTCGGCGGTGGCAAAGGCCACAGCGCCGCCGGACCCGCCTTCGCCGATGATGACGCTGACAAGCGGCACTTGCAGTTGCAGACATTTCTGGGTGGATCGGGCAATCGCCTCGGACTGGCCGCGTTCTTCGGCACCCTTGCCGGGGTAGGCACCGGGGGTGTCGACCAGCGTGATGACAGGCAGGCCGAACCGGTCGGCCATGTCCATCAGGCGGATTGCCTTGCGATATCCCTCGGGCCGCGCCATGCCGAAATTGCGTTCAATCCGGGATTTGGTGTCGTTGCCCTTTTCATGGCCAATTACCATCACCGGCTGGCCATCAAAGCGCGCCAGCCCGCCCATAACGGCGTGGTCGTCGGCAAAGTTCCGGTCACCGGCAAGAGGCGTATATTCGGTGAACAACGCCTCGATATAGTCCTTGCAATGGGGTCGGTCCGCATGCCGCGCCACCTGACATTTCCGCCAGGGGGTCAGGTCCTTGTACAGCTGCACCAGCAGATCGGCGGCCTTCTTGTCCAGCGCCTTTGCCTCGGCCTCCACGTCCATCTCTTCATTGGCACGGGCCATAGCGCGCAACTCTGCCGCTTTGCCTTCAATCTCGGCCAGCGGTTTTTCGAAATCGAGGTAGTTGGTCATGTGGGCCCTTCCGGTTCTTTCCCGCGATATAAGGCGACGGGGCAGGGGTTTGCAATGTTTGCCGGCCCCGTGTCTGCCGGCCAGCGGCACAGCAGGCGCCCCTCGCGGGCGGAACTTCGCCCGTCTGCGGGCCGTTGGTCCCCAAAGGATCCCGTATGCCCGATCAGAACACATCCCCCCCACGCGCCGGTCACCCGCCAGAGGCCGTGCGCCCCGCCGCACAGGAACGCCCCGTCTTGCTGGTGGTGCTGGGCGTGGCGGGAATATTGGGGTGCCTCATCTTTGCGGTGGCCGTGATCGTCGCCGACATCGTGGTGCCAGACAAATCCGCCATCGCGGATACGATCTCCGATTTGGGGGCAGGGCGATATGAATATATCGTCGACATCGGCATCTATGCCTTTTCGCTGTCCCTCATTGCCTGCGCCATCGCCGCCGCGCACGCCCATTTGGGCGAAACAGGGTGGAGCGTAGGTCTGCTGGGCCTCGCCCTTGCGGGTCTGGTTGTGTTTCTGGTGGGCGCACGGAATGAATACGGCGATGCCGACAGTGACGGGGTCATCATCCACATGTATCTGGTTTACGCCTTGGGCGTCATCTTTGCGGTTGTCCCTTGGGCGATGAGCGGTGGCGCAGACCGTGCCGGCAAAACCTATGGCCGGATATTTCGCGCAGTCAGTGCGGTTTGGGTCGTTGCCGCGCCGGTGTTTCTGGTGCTGCCGACCGATATCGACGGCATCTATGAACGGGGTCTCGGGGTGATCGTGTTCTGCTTCATCATCCCGTTGTCATGGCTTTTCCTGCGCCGGGGCCGCGCCACCCGCGCCGGATGAAATCCGCCCGAAACAGCCAGACATCCGTAAAGCTGGCCCTTCGGCTAAATTCCAGCCGGACGTTTGCCATACGCCGTCACGCCAAACCTGCTTTGCGCCACAACGGCGTTTGACGCAAAAGTCAGGCATGGCGAACTGGCGGCGATCGTCAGTGGTTTGCGATCATTTCCGCCTGTTTGACGATCACTTCGGCCTGTTTGATGCTGGCAATATCCACCAGACGGCCCTTGTACACGGTGGCCCCTTCACCACGTGATTTGGCATCTTCCATGGCGGCCAGAATCTCCCGCGCTTCGGCGACGGCCGCGTCTGACGGGGTGAAGACCTCGTTGGCCAATGCGATTTGTTTGGGGTGGATGGCCCATTTGCCGACCATGCCGAGGGTGGCCGACCGCCGTGCCTGCGCGCGGTAGCCTTCGTCGTCGCTGAAGTCGCCAAACGGGCCGTCCACCGGCAACACACCATGGGTCCGGCAGGCCGCGACAATAGCGGTTTGCGCCCAATGCCAGGGGTCGGAATAATGGCGGGTGTCGCCGTGCAACATGTAGTAATTGTCCTGCGTACCCCCGATGCCCGTCGTCTGCATCCCCATAGACGCGGCAAAGTCAGCAGCCCCCAGCGACATCGCCGCCATTCGGGGGCTCGAGGCTGCGATTTCTTCAACGTGGGCAAGGCCTGCGGCACTTTCGATAATCACTTCAAAGGTGATTTTTCTGCTGCGGCCACGGGCGGTTTCGATGGCTGTGACCAGCGCATCGACCGCATAGACATCAGCCGCGCAGCCCACTTTGGGGATCATGATCTGGTCCAGCCGGTCGCCTGCCTGTTCCATCACATCGACCACGTCACGGTACCAATAGGGCGTGTCCAGCCCGTTGATCCGGACGCTGACCGTCTTGGTGCCCCAATCCACGGTGTTGATCGCCTCAATGACATTGGCGCGGGCGCTGTCCTTGTCGGTGGGGCTGACGGAGTCCTCAAGATCAAGATTGACCACATCCGCAGCCGATGCCGCCATCTTTTCGAACAGCTTGGTATTCGAGCCGGGGCCAAACAGCTGACAGCGGTTCGGGCGGGCAAGCGGGGCGGGTTGCAAGCGGAAGGACATGGCGGCACCTTTCATCGGATGGGTAATGATATTGCGTATTTTGCTGATCAAACGGCTAGATTATTGCGCGGCATGCTGCAAGTGCGAAAGGCGGGGATGACGCGACGGTAAAATTTCGCGTATTTGTGTAGCTTGGCGCAATATATTCCCGAATTTCTGTTAATGACGGCAAAATTCGAGCAGCACTTCCCACGTCCCCCGCCCCAATCTGCGCGAAAGCTTTTGGAGGCCAATATGATTCCCACACCCTATCTTCTCTTTCTTGGTGACGCACCGGACCAACTTGCTGCGAAAGTGGCGCAGGGCATCAAGGACTGGCGCCCAGAGAATGCTGTGGGCCAGTTCCGCCTGCCGGGATGTGGGGCCGATGTGGGTCTTGACGATCTTACGCTGGACGAGGCCAAGGCCGCCGGTGCGCAGACCCTTGTGATCGGCGTGGCCAATCGGGGCGGCGTGATTTCGCAGGCTTGGAAAGAGGTTCTGATCGAGGCGCTGAAGATGGGGTTCGACATCGCGTCGGGTTTGCACAATCTGCTGCGTGACGAGGACGATCTGGTCGCGGCGGCCAAGGTCAACGGACGGTCGTTGCATGATGTGCGGATTCCGTCGACGGCCTATCCGATCGCCAATGGTGTCAAACGCAGCGGCAAACGGTGTCTGGCCGTGGGCACGGATTGTTCCGTAGGCAAGATGTACACCGGCCTTGCCATGGATGCAGAGATGCGCAAGCGCGGGATGAAATCGACATTCCGGCCCACCGGCCAGACGGGCATCCTGATCACCGGTGGCGGTGTGCCACTGGATGCTGTTGTGGCGGATTTTATGGCCGGGGCGGTGGAATATCTGACGCCGGACAACGATGATGATCATTGGGATCACATCGAAGGGCAGGGCAGCCTGTATCACGTCAGCTATTCCGGCGTGACGATGGCTCTGGTCCATGGCGGTCAGCCTGATGCCCTGGTGTTGTCCCATGAGCCGACCCGCAAACACATGCGCGGATTGCCCGATTACCAGCAGCCCAGCCTTGAAGACCTGCGCGACACCGCCCTTGCGATGGCGCGCGTGGCGAACCCTGCCTGTCAGGTGATTGGCGTTTCAGTCAACACACAGCATCTGTCCGAAGATGAGGCCAATGCCTATCTTCAAGAGGTGGAGGATCGCATGGGCCTTCCGGCGGTTGATCCGTTCCGTCATGGGGCGGGGCGGCTGGTGGATGCGCTTGCCGCATTGTAGGCGTTGAGTGGCTGCTGTCGGAGCCTCCGGCGGGAGTATTTTTGGCAAAACGAAACAGGGGTCGCCCATGACCATCACCGTCGCGCAAGATGTGTTCAAGCTGGCCGAGGTTTTCACGATCTCTCGCGGGTCGCGGACGGAGGCTAAGGTGCTGACCGTTCGGATCACGCGGGATGGTGTGACGGGCTGGGGTGAATGTGTGCCCTATGCCCGCTATGACGAAACGCTGGACAGCGTGGCCGCACAGATTGCGGCCCTGCCTGAGGATGTGACCCGTGAGGGGCTTTATGATCATTTGAGCGCAGGGGCCGCGCGCAATGCGGTGGATTGTGCGTTGTGGGATCTGGAGGCCAAGGCGGCCGGAAAACGTGTGTGGGAGATGATCGGCGTGGCCGCGCCTGCGCCTTGTATCACAGCCTTTACCCTGTCTTTGGACACGCCCGAAAACATGAAGTTGTCGGCGGCCAAACATGCCCATCGGCCTTTGTTGAAGATCAAGCTTGGCACGCCCGATGATATGGCGCGGCTTGAGGCCGTGCGGGCCGGTGCGCCCGACAGCACGATCATTGTGGATGCCAATGAGGGATGGACAGCGGAGGTCTATTCCGATCTGGCACCGCATCTGTTGCGGCTGGGTGTGACCATGGTGGAACAGCCGCTGCCTGCAGGACAGGACGACATGCTGGCTGAAATTGCACGGCCTTTGCCTGTTTGCGCGGACGAAAGCTGTCATGACACGGCCACTTTGGCGGGATTGGCGGGCAAGTATGACATGGTGAATATCAAGCTCGATAAAACAGGCGGATTGACCGAAGCCTTGCGGTTGAATGCGGCCGCGCGGGATGCCGGATACCGCGTGATGGTAGGTTGTATGGTCGGGTCGTCTTTGGCCATGGCGCCTGCCACGATTGTGGCGCAGGGGGCGGAGGTTGTGGACCTTGACGGGCCGCTTTTGCTGGCCGAGGACCGCGATGTGCCGCTGACCTTTGACGGGCAGGGCGTGCATCCGCCCGCTGCCGCGCTGTGGGGCTAGGCGCGGCCCGCGATCTGGGTCAGGAAAACCCCTGCACCCATAACCACCAATCCGGCCAGCCGGGTCGGCGTCACAGGTGTGATTTGCGCGCCGAACAGGCCGAAATGGTCGATCAACGCCGCAGATATCAACTGCCCCAGCAACACAAAGAAGACCGCATTGCCAACGCCGAAACCTGGCGCGATCCACGTGATCGACAGCACGTAGAACGCAATCAGTGTTCCCGCAAGCAACAGGTATTTTGGCGCCGCCACGAGGCCTGCAAACCGGCCCCCGAACACCCCGACCGCCAGCAGGGCCGTGACACCTGCCACGCCAAACAACACCAGTGCCGCCGCTGCGGGCGACCCCAGCCGTTGGCCCAGATTGGCATTCATCGCCGCCAGAACCGGAATGCCTATTCCGGCGACCAACATCACCACTGCAGCCCCGCTATTTGAAAACATCTCTTCCCCTTGCATCCCAACCGCGCTACCGCGTCAGTGGAAAGAGGGACCGCCTCCATGTCAACATCCGCCATCCCAAAAGGAGATCACCATGAGCCGCACAGTCTATCTTAACGGAGAGTATTTGCCTGAAGCAGAGGCCAAAATCTCGATCTTTGACCGGTCGTTTCTGATGGCGGACGGGGTGTATGAGGTGACATCGGTTCTGGACGGCAAGCTGATTGATTTTGACGGGCACAGGGCGCGTCTGGAACGGTCGCTGAACGAACTGGAGATGCAAAAGCCCGAAGGGTTCGACGATTTGCTGGACATCCACCGCGAGTTGGTGCGCGTCAACGAGATCGACGAGGGTATGATCTATCTGCAGGTCAGCCGTGGCAGCGCGGGGGATCGTGATTTTGCCTATCCGTCCGAGGATGTGAAACCGACGCTGGTGTTGTTCACACAGAACAAGCCCGGACTGGCCAACAGCCCTGCGGCCAAAAAGGGGATGAAAGTCATTTCCATCGAGGATCAACGGTGGGGGCGGCGCGACATCAAGACGGTGCAGCTGCTGTATCCGTCCATGGGCAAGATGATGGCCAAGGCCGCAGGCTGCGATGACGCGTGGATGGTGCAGGACGGCATGGTTACTGAAGGGACCTCCAACAATGCCTACATCGTCAAGGGCAATAGCATCATCACCCGCCAGCTGAGCAATGATATCCTGCACGGGATTACCCGTGCTGCCGTGTTGCGCTTTGCCAAGGAGGCGCAGATGAAGGTTGAGGAACGGTCGTTCACGATTGACGAGGCACAAGAGGCGGATGAGGCGTTCATCACCTCGGCATCGACTTTTGTGATGCCAGTGGTCGAGATTGACGGCGCGGCCATCGGGACAGGCACGCCAGGCCCGATCGCGGGACGTCTGCGCGAAATCTATCTGGAAGAAAGCCGCAAAGCCGCCGTCTGAACGGGGTATTCCGCCAGTCGCTTGCCATCGCAGCCCTTGGGCCGTCATAGTGGGGGCAAGGGCTGTCAAAGTTCATATCAGGCGGGAGACTATTGTGCGTAAGCTGATCGGCATTTTGCTGTTGATCGCAGGAACCGGCGGATTGGCCTACTGGGCAAGCGCGGCCCAAGCGGTGCGCATTGAACAGACCATCTTCGGATCCGCGCAGGGCCTCGCTGACAAAGGCCCGGAACGGTTGACGACCGTGGTATCGGGCCGCGATGTCAGGGTGTCAGGCACAGTTGCCACCGCGCAGGATCTGGAGAGGGTGATCGCTGATTTTGCCGCGATACGCGGAGTGCGGCATCTGGACACAACGGGCCTTGCGGTTCTGCCGGTTGTAAGCCCCTTCGTCCTTCGTGTCTTGAAAAACGATGCAGGGGATTTGATGGCCGACGGGGTGCTGCCGTCTGAAACCTTGCGTGCACAGCTGGGGCGCAGGGACGGGCGGGCCTTTGCGGATCTGCCATTGGCTGCCGGGGTTCCGGACGCGGGGTGGGAACTGGCCGTGCAGGCCGGTCTGGACGGCCTTGCCGACCTGCCGTCCGGTGCGATGACATTGTCGGACCGGACACTGACCCTGACGGGGGAGGCCGCCACGCCGGATGCCAAGGATGCGATCCTGCAACAGGTGCAAGCCTTGTCTGACGGATACACATTTGAAGACGAGATCACCCTGCTGGACGACGGCCAACCCTTAAGGCTTGATGTGCGCCGCGCCGAAGGGATGACCCGTGCTTTCGGGAAACTGCCATCAGACATGGCGGTCACGTCCGTCGTGGACCGTTTCCCGCAGGCTGTTGTCGACATCGTGCAGGCGCGTATTCCCGCCGGACAGACAGATTGGCCGACCACTGCAGCCAAGGGACTGGATGCCTTGGCCATGCTGGATGAGGGGCATTTGCAGATTACCGGACAGATGGTCGATCTCAGCGGTTCGGGCCGCCCCGAAGTCCTGATCGAGGTTGACGCCATGCTGGACGGACTGCCAAGCACCTATTCTGTGGTGCGGTCCCTTCAGGTGGCGGATGACGGCGCGCCTTTGCGGCTGACCATTGATTTCACCGGTGCCTCCGCGACGGCCACGGGTAAGTATCCCGCCGATTTCGTGCCGCGTGCCCCGGTGGGAGTCCCCCTTGAGGACACAGGCGCGGACAGTTTTCTGACCAGTGACAGTTTTGTGGCCAACGCCGATGCGGGTGTTGCGGCCCTAAGTCAGCTGTTGCGCGGCCAGTTGATTGTGACGGATGACAGCATCACCCTGACCGGTGAGGCGGCGTCCCCGCAAGTCGGCAGTGTGATCGACGGCCTTCTGGAGGGTGCGCGCGCCTCTGTCAGCCGTGACATCACGTATGTCGATGACGGATCACCGGCAGCGTGGTCGCTGACCTATACAGCGGATCAGGGTGCGGCCGTCGAAGGGCGGTTGCCCACTACATTGGCGCTGGAGGACCTTTCAGCCGCACTGGGCGTTCCGGTGCGCGGCACGCCAACACTTGCCGCAGAAGACGACCGCGCAAGCGTTGGACCTGAGGTTTTGACGATTGCGGCCACGGTTTTGCCCGAACTTGAACAGCTGACCCTGTCGGCGGACGGCACCGGCACCGCGATTGATCTGGTGACGTCCCCCGCTGTCGATATTGATCTGATGGCCACCGATCTGGCTGAGCGGCTGCCCGCTACGGTGGCCTTTTCGATCCGCCCGGTTGACCCCCTTCCACAGGACGGCAGCGCGCGGATCAACGCATCCACTGGCCTGCCGGAGGTCTTTCTGGATGGCTTCTGGATCCCCGATCTTGATTTTTCTACGACATTGGAAGGCTGCACAGCGCAATCACGTGCTATTCTGGCAAATGGTCAGATCAGCTTTCTGTCGGGATCAGCGCGCCTTGATGCCACGTCGATCCGTACGATCAATGCGCTGGCTGCGGTGGCCAAGCCCTGCGTTGAGGCTGATCTTGACCTTGAGGTGTCCGGTCATACGGACGCCTCCGGGGATGCCGGTCAAAACCAGATCCTCAGTCAGGACCGCGCAGAGACCGTGCGGGCTGCCTTGATCGCCCGTGGGGTGCCGGCGCGGGCGATTACTGCCATCGGGTTTGGCGCAGACAGGCCCGTCGCCGACAACGACACGCCCGAAGGCCGGACCCTCAACCGCCGGACAGAGATCGACTGGTTCGAAAGAGGGGCGCTGCGCGATCCGTGATGCTGATCAAAGGACCGAGATATGTTTAAGGAATGGGGTTTTCTGCTGGCGGAAATCTGGGTGCTGCTGGCGCTGGCGGCCCTGCTGGGGCTGTTCGCCGGCTGGTTGATCTGGGGGGGGCGGACCGACCGGCCATCCGGGGATGAACTCTTTCGCCTGCAGACGCAGCTTGATCGGGAACGGGCGCGGACCAAGGCCGCGCTTGCCGGTCCCGACAATGATATCCCGCCGATGGAAGGTGGGGGATATCGTAGGCCCTCACCACCGCCCGTATCCTTTCCCACCGTGGACCCCGCCCCTGTGCAAACGCCCCGAGAGGAGCCGCACCCCGCCACCACGTTGACCGCATCCTCGGCGCGGCCAGAAGGCCTTGCCGCACCTCGTGACGGCATACCTGATGATCTGAGCAAGATCAGCGGCGTTGGTCCGAAACTTGCCGTTCTTTGCAACGATCTTGGGTTTTACCACTACGACCAGATCGCCAACTGGACGGCAGATGAAATCGCCTGGGTCGATGACAACCTTGAAGGTTTCAAGGGCCGCGTCACCCGCGACAAATGGGTGGAACAGGCCAAGGCGCTGGCCAAAAACGATCTGCCGACATTTCTGCGTCGCAGGTAGCCCGCGCGCTTAATCCGCAGGTCACAAAGACGCTTAGCGAGCGGGGCATCATACATCGGATTTATGCCCTCACCGTCTGCAGGTTATGCGGTGTCAGCTTTGGTCCGGTTTGACGTTCTGCGCAAAGGCTTTCTCGAACGCTGCCGCTTTTTCGGCAGGGGCGTCCGTCTGGTACGTTGTCTTCCACGCATCCATTGTCATGCCATAAAATGCCTCACGGCTTTCGTCCTTGGTCATCTCAATTCCGCGATCCGCAGCGGCTTCCTGATACCAGCGGCTCAAACAGTTTCTGCAGAAGCCGGCAAGGTTCATCATGTCGATGTTTTGCACATCGGTGCGGTCTTCCATCAGATGTTTTTGCAGGCGGCGAAAGGCGGCGGCCTCCAGTTCGATTTGCGTTTGGGTGTCGATGTCAGGCATTCGAGGTCTCCATTCTGGTCAGGGCACGGTGCAAAAGCGGCGCCAGACGGGTGCCCCACGCGTGTTGAGACTCCGGCAGTGCAATCAGATCGTTGCGCAATTCGATCAGGACATTGGGCCGCCCCACTTGCAACCCGTGCCGGTCAATACTGTCACCGGGCAGGTGCCCTGCGTAGGGTTCGTTGTCGCCGATGCACAGATCATCTTCGGCGCGCAGGATGTCCAACAGGGGATCCGACAGGCGGTCATCGTGTTCATGCAAAAGACCGATGTGCCACGGACGCAAGGCACGGCCACGCAGCTGCGGGGTGAACGAGTGGACCGCAACAATCACGGTGTCGTCCTGCCGCGCGGCGAGGCGCGCGATGGCATCATGATAGGGGGTGTAGAACGCATCCACCCGACGCGCTTTTTCGACCGCGTCTGCGTGGCGGTTGGCCGGTATGACCGACCCGTCATAAAGTTTCATCAGCAAGGTCGGGTCGTCCAGCCCGCGGTTCGGGTCGATCACCAAACGCGAGAAATTCGACAGCACTGCAGGTGCGCCAAGGGCATCGGCCAGCGCGCGGGTGACGCCCGCGGCCCCGATGTCGTAGGCGATGTGCCGGTCCATATCTGCAGCCGGAAGGCCCAGATCGCCGCCGCCGACACTGGAGGGCACGGTATTGGCCGCATGATCGCAGGTGACAAGCCAGCGCGAGGACCGATTTTCACCGTGTACAAAAAACGGCTGGACGCCAGCATCCGTCATGAAATTGTTAACCTTCCGAGGGCAGTTGTAGCCTGCCTGAATTCCGCTATAAGACCGCCAACCGTTAGCGGTAACCGCACCGCTTTACGCCGCAGACCCAGAGGAATAGCACCATGAAACGTGATCGCAACGTCAAGATTGTCGCCACCCTTGGCCCGGCCTCCGATGACTATAAAATGATCCGCGCCCTGCATGAGGCCGGTGCCGATGTATTTCGCCTGAACATGAGCCATGGTGACCACGCCGAGATCAAGGTGCGCCATGAGATTATCCGGCAGGTGGAAAAGGACCTCGACAGCCCGATTGCCATTCTGGCCGACCTTCAGGGGCCAAAGCTGCGCGTCGGGGTATTTGCCAACGATGACGGTGAGGACCTTGTTGTCGGTCAGGCGTTCCGCCTTGATCTGGATGATACGCCCGGCACGAAGGACCGCGTGCAACTGCCGCACAAGGAAATTTTTGATGCTTTGGAACCCGGTGCGCATCTGTTGGTCAATGACGGCAAGATCAAGTTGCGGGTCAAAGACTGTGGCCGCGATTTTGCCGATTGTGAAGTCGTCGTCGCGGGTACGATTTCCAATCGCAAGGGCGTGAATGTTCCGGACGTTGTGCTGCCGCTGGCAGCCTTGTCCGAAAAGGACCGCAAGGATCTGGAATTTGTCTGTGATCTGGGTGTGGACTGGCTGGCGCTGTCTTTTGTGCAACGCCCTGCCGATGTGGACGAGGCGCGCGCGCTGGCAAAGGGCCGTGCCGCGATCCTTTCGAAAATCGAGAAGCCCGCTGCGGTCAAATCCTTCGATGATATTCTGGCTGTCAGCGATGGCATCATGGTGGCCCGCGGTGATCTGGGTGTGGAACTGCCTGTGCAGAACGTGCCACCGATCCAGAAACAACTGATCCGCAAGTGTCGTGCCGCCGCCAAGCCGGTCATCGTGGCCACCCAGATGCTGGAAAGCATGATCGAAAGCCCGATGCCCACACGCGCGGAAGTGTCCGACGTTGCAACCGCCATTTATGAAGGCACTGACGCGATTATGTTGTCTGCTGAATCCGCCGCAGGTGACTTCCCGATTGAGGCTGTGACGACCATGAACAACGTCGCAATCGAGGTCGAGGCCGATCCGACCTACACAGATATTATCGCCGCCAGCCGCAAGACCGACGGCGGCACTGTGGCCGACGGTATTGTTGCCGCCGCGCGCGAGATTGCGGAAACCGCCGATATCAAGGCGATCTGCTGCTATTCCCAATCGGGGACGACCGCATTGTTGACCTCACGTGAGCGGCCCCGCGTTCCGATTATCGTGCTGAGCAGTGACGAAAATACCATCCGGCGTTTGTGCCTCAGCTGGGGGACGACGTGCGTGAAATCTGTCAAGATCGTTGACCGGTTCAAGACCGCGGTGATCGAGGCTATTCGCGCCGCGACAGAGACCGGCATCGCCACCAAATCCGAGATGGTCGTCGTGACCGCAGGCGTGCCTTTCAACACACCCGGCAGCACAAATATCCTGCGTGTGGCCCCGTGCGACGAAAGTTTGATTTTGGCCGGCGCTTCGGAGTAACCTTCGTTAACGATATGTTAATGACGGGGTAGGGTATGGATCCGGATCTTATGTTGGTGATCGGCCTTGTGGTCGGCGCATTTTCCATACCGTCGATTATGGGGTCTTTGTCGGACGGACGCGTGCCCCGTGCTGCCGCGATTGCTGTCATGGTTGCGGGCGGTCTGATCGTCCTTGCAATCAGGGACAATCCGGGTGGCTATGCGCTTGAGGACATACCTGATGTTTTCGTGTCTGTGATTGGTCGCTACGTGAACTGATCGCGCGCCTTTAATTCGGCGCGAATCCTCTTGCCATACCGTCCAACGCGGGCTAAACGCCCCATTCCACCCGCGCGACCGGCCAGTTTGGCATGCCGAGTCGCGTTTCACGACCGCACCTTTGAAGGAGACGGAAATGCCTAAGATGAAGACCAAATCGAGCTGCAAAAAGCGGTTCAAAGTGACGGCCTCTGGCCGCGTTCTGGCCGGACAGGCCGGCAAGCGCCACGGCATGATCAAACGCACCAATAAATTCCTGCGCAACGCGCGCGGCACCACAACCCTGTGTCCGGCTGATGAAAAGATCATCAAGTCGATGATGCCCTACGCGCGCTAAGGAGGATCTGATATGCGAGTCAAAGGCGGAACCGTCACCCATCGTCGTCACAAGAAAGTCACGGATGCAGCGAAAGGCTATTATGGCCGTCGGTCCAACACCTTCAAAGTTGCACGTCAGGCCGTCGACAAGGCCAACCAATATGCAACCCGCGACCGTCACAACCGCAAGCGGAACTTCCGCGCGCTGTGGATCCAGCGGATCAATGCAGCTGTGCGTTCGCTTGACGAAAGCCTGACATATTCGCGCTTCATCAACGGCCTGAACCTGGCCGGGATCGAAGTGGACCGCAAAGTTCTGGCCGATCTGGCCGTGAACGAGCCTGAAGCATTCGGCGCGATTGTCGAAAAAGCCAAGGCTGCGATGGCCTGAGGCCAAACAGATTTTCAGTATCGAAAGGCCGCTCCTTCGGGGGCGGCCTTTTTCGTTTCTGCCTTTCTCGTCCAAGGTTTGAACCATTTCAGGTGACGGTGCGTTGGCTGAGGTACAACAAAGGCTGAACCATGCGCATTTCACTTACATTTCTCGTCCTTGCCCTCGCGTCCCCTGCGGCGGCGCTCACGCCGGATGAAATTGACACGGCCGTCTATGAAGGCGGCGCACTGCCGGACGGGCAGTCCGGTCTGACCGTCAAGGTGCAGGTCCTGCTGGATCGCGCCGGTGTGTCCCCCGGTGTTATCGACGGCTACAAGGGCGGCATGAGCGAAAGCGCATTGCGCGGTTTCGAGGAACGTGAAGGTCTGCCCGTGGACGGTGTCATGGATGCCGATGTCTGGGCCGCCCTTGGTGGTGACGGTGCCGGACCGGTCTTGCAAAGCTATACCATCACAGCCGAGGATTTGGGTGACCTGACCGACGCCATCCCCGACAATGTGGCCGAAAAGGCGGAGATGGATGCGCTGGGCTACACCCGCGTGACGGAAAAGCTGGCCGAGCGGTTTCACATGGACGAAGATTTCCTTGTGGCGCTGAATGGTGACGCGGCTTTTGGCGAGGGAACGCGCATTATGGTCGCCGATCCCGGCCCCCGGATGGAGGGCACGGCAAACCGTATCGAGGTGCGCAAGCAGACCCAGCGTGCGGTGATCTTTGACGCCGAGGGTGCGATCATCGCGAACTACCCCGTCGCCATCGGATCGGAACAAACGCCAAGCCCGAGCGGAACAGTTGAAGTCACGGCCGTCGCCATGGACCCGACCTACAGCTATAACCCGGACGTCAATTTTGTGGCCGATGGTGTGACTGAACGTCTGACATTGCCGCCTGGTCCCAATGGACCCGTTGGGTCTGTCTGGATTGATCTGTCGGAGCCAACGTACGGGCTGCATGGGACCCCGGACCCGGCGGAATTGTTCAAAAGCGAAAGTCACGGCTGCGTGAGGTTTTCGAATTGGGATGTCGAAGAACTGGCCTTCATGGTCAGTCAGGGCGTCACTGTGGACTTCGTCGAATGATCCGCATGGGCGCTGCCTTTTGTGTGATGGCGGGGTCCGTAATGGCAGATGCGCCGAACGAGGCTCCCCGCCCCGAACCGCGCCCGGATTTGACCGTCACGGCCCCATCGCAAGCAACAGAAGCGCCGGACGACAGTGAACCGGTCGAAGTAACCATCGGCCAGCGGGATTTGCTGGTGCTGCCTGCGGATGGCTATGCAGCCTGCCTCGCTGATCTTGACCGGCTGGGTGTGGTGTATACGCAGACGGACCCGATCATACCCGATGACGACCGCGATTGCGGCATTGTCCAACCGGTCACCGTGACCGAAATCGTGGCAGGCGTCGCCGTGACCCCTGCGGCCGTTCTGCGCTGTCCGACAGCGGTGGCTTTCGCCACATGGACCACCGATTTCGTCCTGCCTGCGGTGCAACGTCTGGATGATCGAGGGGCGTTGACTGTTATTGAAAACGGATCGGGGTATATTTGCAGACGGCGGAACGGTGACGGGTCGGGCAAGCTGTCCGAACACGCCTTTGGCAATGCCGTCGATATTATGGGGTTTCAGTTCGACGAAGGCCCCCGCATTGCCGTGCAACCGCGTGAGGCCGAAGGCAGCATGGCCGAAGCGTTTCAGGATGCGGTGCGCGCCGCCGCCTGTCTGGAATTTTCGACCGTCCTTGGGCCGGGGTCAAACGCGGCGCATGACGACCATCTGCATCTGGACATTGTCGCGCGGTCCAGCGGCTACCGGCTGTGTGAACAGGGCGGGGGCGACCCCGACTAGGGTGCAGGCATCTTGCCAACCCTGCCCCAGTTCGCTACCCCGCACAGCAAGCGACAAAGGGCACACCCATGGACGATCTGAAATCCAAATACCTTGACCTGATTGGCAGCGCGGCGGATGAAGCCACGTTGGAGGACCTAAGGGTTCAGGCCGTCGGCAAAAAGGGTGAGATCAGCCTGAAAATGCGCGAGTTGGGCAAGATGACCCCCGAAGAGAGGCAGGTCGCGGGCCCCGCACTGAATGCCTTGAAGGACGAGATTAACGCAGCATTGTCCGCCAAAAAGGCCGGTCTTGCCGATGCGGCCCTTGATGAACGGCTCAAATCAGAATGGCTCGACGTGACTTTGCCCGGTCGCGACCGGCGGCAGGGCACCATCCACCCGGTCAGCCAGGTCTGGGAAGAATGCACCGCCATTTTCGCCGACATGGGGTTCGCCACCGCCGAAGGCCCGCAGATTGAATCCGATTGGTACAACTTCGACGCGCTGAACATCCCCGGACACCATCCCGCACGGGCGGAGATGGACACCTTCTACACCCACCGTGCGGCAGGCGATGACCGCCCGCCCCATGTGCTGCGTACCCACACGTCACCGGTGCAAATCCGGTCGATGGAAGAACAAGGCGCGCCCATCCGCATCATCTGCCCCGGCCGTGTGTACCGTGCCGATTATGACCAGACCCACACGCCGATGTTCCATCAGGTCGAAGGATTGGCGATCGACAAAGATATCTCAATGGCGAACCTGAAATGGACGCTGGAGGAATTCTTCACCGCCTATTTCGGCACAAAGGTGAAAACCCGTTTCCGTGCATCGCATTTTCCCTTCACCGAACCCAGCGCCGAGGTCGATATCCAGTGCGATTTCTCGGGCGGGACTGTGAAAGTGGGCGAAGGCGATGACTGGCTTGAAGTGCTGGGGTCCGGCATGGTGCATCCCAAAGTCCTGCAAGCGGGCGGGATTGATCCCGACGAATGGCAGGGGTTTGCCTTTGGCATGGGAATCGACCGGATTGCGATGTTGAAATACGGCATCCCAGATCTGCGCGCATTCTTTGAAAGCGACTTGCGCTGGCTGAAACATTACGGGTTCAGCGCGCTGCAGGTGCCGACGGTACACGGTGGCAGTTGATCATGGCGGCAAGAAATTGCCAAAAGTCATGCCATTTTTAAGACTTAATTGCCTATTAGTTAGGCAGAAGCCATGCCTTGGCCTATTCAGTCTATAAGGATCAAACCATGAAAACCAAAACCCTGTCCCGTCGTGCAGCGCTGACGCGCCTTGCTGGCCTGACCACTGCCGGTGTTTTCGCCCCCACAATGTCTGTTATGGCGGCAAGCCATAGTTCGGGCACCTCTTCTGCATCGTCCGCGTCATCGGTCTCGTCCGCGTCTTCGGTCTCGTCCGCGTCTTCGGTTTCTTCCGCGTCGTCTGTGTCCTCTGCGTCAT
>NZ_JAHDGE010000001.1:32162-103253 GCF_020627745.1 Pseudooctadecabacter sp. | reverse complement strand
TCGGTCTCGTCCGCGTCTTCGGTTTCTTCCGCGTCGTCTGTGTCCTCTGCGTCATCCGCCGCATCAACGGTCTCTGAAGCATCGACACCTTCTGCATCAGAAGCGTCCGATTGGAGCGCGCCATCTGTTGCATCAACTGGTGACGCAACCATCGACGCGTCTATCGACAGCTGCCAGTCCTCCAGCACAAGCCAAAGCAGTTTTGAATCCTGCCTTGCCGACGCCGGTCTGCAAATTGCAAATTAACTGATCTATCGGCGCAGTGACGGTCCACGATATCTGGTTTCAGGGGCTTGCGTCCCCCGTCCGCTGCGTCGATTGCGATGATCTTGTTAAGGGGCTGGCCGGGTACGTCCCCGGTTGGCCGTTCAGTGCGAAGCGGATCGTGCCAGCCGAATACGGCCCCGAGGTTCCTTGCGCCGTGCTGGCCTTTAACGGCACCGCATGGTTGATACAGTCCCCCCACACCACCGAACCCCGAATACATAAGACACAGGTCAATGTGGTTTGTGATCTGCTCAGCATTCTGGCTTCGGCCTTGATCGCGCAATCGCCGGGCAGGTTGTGTTTTCATGCCGCCGCTGTTGAAAGAAACGAGGGGCTGATACTGTTCCCGGCTCTACGGCGGGCGGGGAAATCAACCCTGTCCGTGGCGCTGATGGCCCGAGGCGCGCGATTGTTTACCGATGATTATCTGCTGGTTGACCATGGTCCCAGCGGGGCGTTGACAGGGCAGGCTACAGGGATCGCCGCGCGTTTGCGTCTGCCCCTGCCTGATGGTTTGCCACCTGATGTGCTGTCCTTTGTGGATGCACACCCCGGCCCTGAGAACAAACAGTATCGCTATGTTGGCGGGGCGACTGTCGCCCCGCACGGCACGATGGCGCCCATCCGGTCAATTGTGCTGCTGGACCGTGCAGACGATGGGCCTGCGACCCTGTCGGAGGTGCCGTCGGGGGATGTTCTGGCCGCGCTGGCCAAACAAAACTTTTCGCGCGGCCTGCCAGCGGGCGAAGCGCTGAGCGCATTGATTACATTGACCCAGACCGCCCCGGCGGTCCGGCTGACTTACAGTGATGTAGGCGAAGCGGCAGACCTTGTGATGTCCGGCCTTGACCATCTGTTGCCGGCCCCCCGACGGGACGTGCTGTTTCCCCGACCCGGTCCGCACCCGGACCGTTCCGCTTTGGATTTGATGCACGCCTACCAGCGGACGCGCTTTGCCGTTCTATACCCCGCTGGCGACGTTTGGGTCGGGGCCAGCTGTGACGGGGAACGAATGCTGCAGTTTGACGCGATTGCGGCAAATGTTCTGGACCTGCTGGATGAGGCGATTTCGCCCAGCGACCTATTGGACCTTCTGGCCGACGCCCTGCCGGATATGGAACCCTCTGCCCTGCGCGATGTGGTGACCGACCTGCTGCGCCGTTTTTTGCGGGTGGGCTATATCGCGAGGGCGACATGACGAAGCGATTGATGCTCGGGTTAGCGGCCCTCGTGACATTGATCGTGGTCGCACATATCGGATTGTGGCGTGACCCCGATATTCCACTAGAGGCCAAGCGTCGGTTGACCGCACTTAACGCGCTGGGCTGGGCGGTGATCATTCTGCCGGTCTTTGCGGTGAACCAATGGCTCAAGGCGAAGACCCGCAAGGACTAGCCCCCGCTGGGCCTTTCCGTTAAACCCCCGCCAACACCTTATCTGGCAGGACCCGACGCGATGAAATTCACCCTCTCTTGGCTCAAAAACCACCTCGATACTGAGGCCTCCGTCGATGAGATCGCAGAGACACTGACCGATCTTGGTCTGGAGGTTGAGGGCATCGAAAATCCGGCTGCAAAACTCAGCGATTTTATCATCGGTAAGGTGACAGCGGCGGAAAAGCATCCCGACGCGGACAAGCTGCGCGTCTGCACGGTGGAGTATGGCGAAGGCCCAACGCAGATTATCTGCGGTGCACCCAATGCGCGCGAAGGGATCACCGTCGTCGTGGCCCGCCCCGGCACCTATATCCCCGGCCTCGACATCACCATTTCCGTGGGCAAGATCCGCGGTATCGAAAGCCACGGCATGATGGCGTCCGAACGTGAACTGGAACTGAGCGAGGAACACGACGGCATCATCGAATTGCCCGCCGGAGAAATCGGCCAAAGCTTTGCCGACTATCTGGCCGAACATGATGCCGCCAAGGTTGATCCCGTTATCGAAATCGCGATCACCCCCAACCGCCCCGACGCATTGGGCGTGCGTGGTGTGGCCCGTGATCTGGCCGCCCGTGGTCTGGGCACGTTGAAGCCGCTGACTGTTGATCCGGTTGAGGCGTCGTTCCCATGCCCTGTGTCGGTGACGATTGACGAAGACACCCTTGGGCAAGCGCCTGTGTTTTTTGGCCGCCTGATTAAGGGCGTGAAAAACGGCCCCAGCCCTGATTGGCTGCAGCAACAGCTGCGCGCCATTGGCTTGCGCCCGATTTCGTTCCTCGTGGATGTGACCAACTGGTTCACCTATGATCTGAACCGCCCGTTGCACGTTTTCGACGCCGACAAGATCACCGGCAATGCGCTGCGTTTGCACCGCGCTGAAGGGGGTGAGGCCCTGACCGGGCTTGACGAAAAGGACTACACCTTCCCTGAAGGGGCCACCGTGATTTCCGATGCCGAAGGTCCGGAATCCATTGCCGGTGTCATGGGCGGGCTGCGCACAGGCGTGACCGAAGATACGGTGAATGTTTTCGTCGAAGCGGCCTATTTCGATCCGATCCGCACCGCCTACACGGGCCGCGCGATGAAGATCAATTCTGACGCGCGTTACCGTTTTGAACGTGGCATTGACCCTGCGTTCACGCCTGAGGGTCTGGAACATGCCGTGCGTATGATCGTGGATATCGCAGGCGGTGACGCGTCCGAGGTCGTGCAGGCCGGTGCCATCCCCGACACCTCGCGTGCCTATAAACTCGACACGGCGCGGTGTTCGTCGCTTGTGGGCATGGACATCCCCGCCGATCAGCAGCGCGCCACGTTGGACGCCCTTGGCTTTGTCATGGATGGCGACATGGCGCAGGTGCCGTCCTGGCGCCCCGACGTGATGGGGGAGGCTGATCTGGTTGAGGAGGTCGCGCGCATGGCGTCGCTCACCAACCTCAAACCCCAACCCATGGCCCGCCAGCGCGCAGGCGTGCCTGCGCCCGTGCTGACGCCCATGCAGAAACGTCTGTCCATGGCGCGCCGGACCACGGCGGCTTTGGGGTACAACGAATGTGTGACCTACAGCTTTATCGACAAAGCGGCGGCTGAATTGTTCGGTGGCGGCACCGACGCGACCATGCTGGCGAACCCCATCAGTTCTGAAATGTCGCACATGCGGCCCGCCTTGTTGCCCGGTCTGTTGCAGGCCGCAGCCCGCAATCAGGCCCGTGGTCTGAACAACATGGCCCTGTTTGAGGCCGGCGATGTGTTTCAAGGCGGAGAGCCTGGCGAACAGCACACCCGCGTGACCGGTATCTTGGTCGGTAAAACCACCGCAAAGGACGTGCACGGGGCATCCCGTGACGTCGATATCTACGATGCCAAGGCAGACGCCGAGGCGATCCTGTCCGCCATGGGTGCGCCTGCCAAGGTGCAGATCTTGCGGGATGCGGGGCCAGAATGGCATCCGGGACGTCACGGCAAAATCTGTCTGGGCCCGAAGAAGGTCCTTGGGATTTTCGGTGAAATTCACCCCAAGATCCTGACCGCGCTGAACGTCAAAGGGCCGGTTGTGGGCTTTACCCTGTTCCCCGCCGAGATTCCGCTGCCTAAGAAACAAACCGCCAACCGAGGTGCGGCCAACATTCCCGATCTTCAAGCGGTTGAACGGGATTTTGCCTTTGTCATGGACACGACCGTGGATGCGTTGACGGCTGTCAACGCCGCCGTGGGGGCCGATAAGGCGCTGATTGATGATGTGCGCGTCTTTGACGAATTCATTGGTGGCAGCTTGGGTGAGGGCAAGAAATCCCTCGCAATGACGGTGCGTTTGCAGCCCGTGGATGCGACGTTGAAAGATGCCGATATCGAGGCTGTCAGCGCCAAGATTATCGACAAGGTGACAAAGGCCACCGGCGGCACTTTGCGCGGTTAACGATCCTCCAGCGCTTTGGCGACCAGATCAAACACCAGCCTGATTTTCGGGCTGGTGTGAAGCTCCCGATGGGCGACAAGCCAGATGGGGAAGGCGACTTTAAGAACGTCAGGCAGCACCTTTTCCATACCCGGCGTCGCACTGCCCACCACATCGTCGATAGGGCAAATGCCAAGACCCGCCTTTGCCATTTCCCACGCCACCAATCCGTCCTCGGATGAGGCACGGAAATTGGCCGGCGTCAGGGTCAGTCCAAGGCCCGTCATATAATCAATCATCCGGTCGGTGTTGCCGTAGCTGACCCAATCCATGGCGTTGATATCGGCGAGTGTTCGGGGCCGCCCGACGCGGTCCAGAAACTCCGTACTGGCGTAGAAATACCCCACGGCCTCACGCACCAGCCGCGCGACGAGTTCGGGTTCTTCGGGGCGCATGTGGCGGATGGCGATATCCGCCTCACGGCGCATCAGATCGGAAATGTCGTTGGTGGCCACCACCTCAATCGCCAACTGGGGGGCGACCTTGCGCAGATCGGCTATGATGCCCGGCATCAGGTTAGCGGCCATGATATCGCTGGCCGTGATGGTGACCCACCCGCTGAGGTCAGACCGTTGGCCGCTTGCGGTCAGGCCTGCACGTTGGGCGGCGGCCCCCATATCCTGAACATGGGACAGCAATTCACGCCCCGCTTGGGTGATCGCCAGACCGCGCCCGACCCGTTCAAAAAGCAGCAGCCCCAAACTGTCTTCAAGCGCCGCTATTTGTCGGCTCAGCGTGGGTTGCGTCAGGGTCAGTGTCTTGGCGGCACCAGACAGGGACCCCGCCTCAGCGGCGGCTAAAAACGCGCGCAGGTGGTTCCAGTCCAACCGGTTGGCATCAATATCCATACGGAAACGTATAGATGCCTTGCGCTTTTCGTCAATTCCTTGGGTCAGACCCTTGGGATATACATACCCCAAGAAGGAGAGACCCATGACAAACGCCGCATCATTCTGGGACAAGATCGCGCCCAAATACGCCACCGACCCGATCAAGGATATGGAGGCTTATGAATATACCTTGGGCCGCACGTTGTCGTATCTGATGTCGACGGACCGCGTTCTTGAGGTTGGTTGCGGAACGGGCAACACCGCGATGCAGATCGCGCCTCATGTGGGGCAGATCACAGGTACAGACATTTCGCCCGCCATGATCGAGATCGCGCGCGCCCGCCCCACGACCGGTGACGTCCGGTTTGAGGCGATGTCCGCAGAGGATGCGGCCAAACTGCCCGGTCCCTTTGAGGCAGTCCTCGCCTTCAATCTGTTCCATTTGGTTGCCAAGTTTGAAGACATATTGACCGACATCCACCGTCAATTACCCAAAGGGGGCTATCTGATCAGCAAGACGCCCTGCCTTGCCGATCCCGTTATCGGGTTCAAACGCCATCTGATCCGCGCCATGATCCCGCCGATGAAGATGCTGGGCAAAGCGCCTGACGTGCGGTTCTTTACGCAGAAGTACTTTGAGGACAGCCTGACATTTGCAGGGTTCGACATTGTTGAGGCCGGAAATTTCCCCGCCATGTCCCGCTACATCGTGGCGCGCAAACAGTGACGTGCTAAGTGGTCGCCAAAGAGGAGGCGACACATGCTTAACGTTTACCTGTCCGGTGAAATCCACACGGACTGGCGCGAACAGATTATTCAGGGGGCCGAAGGTCTGGATATCGCGTTTCATAGCCCGGTCACGGATCACGGGGCGTCGGACGACTGCGGGGTCGCGATCCTCGGGGCGGAAGACACGAAGTACTGGCATGACCACAAGGGCGCGATGGTAAATGCGATCCGCACCCGTAAGGGCATTGCCGATGCGGATGTGGTTGTCGTGCGTTTTGGCGAGAAATACCGCCAGTGGAATGCGGCATTTGACGCAGGCTATGCAGCGGCTTTGGGGAAATCCCTGATCGTACTGCAACAGCCCGATCACGACCATGCCCTGAAAGAAGTGGACGCCGCAGCCCTTGCCGTCGCGCGGGAGCCCTCACAGGTGGTCGAAATTTTGCGCTACGTCCTGACGGGGCAGTTGCCCTGACAAAATTCGGCCTGCAACGGCGACGTTGCAGGCCATCCAATCCTAGCCCTTGGGGTTTGGAATTGTCTTTCCCTTCTGCACGGCCGGCCGCGCCATGAAGCGATCCAGATAGGCGGGGACGTGGGTCAGGTCGTTAAAGCCGACAACATCCTTGGTCCCGTAAAATTCGAGCGCGTTCAGCCAAGGGGCAATCGCGATATCCGCGATCGAATAGTCGCCTGCAATCCAATCCTGACCATCCAGTTCTTTTTCCAGGACCGCCAGAAGGCGCTTGGCTTCGTCAATGTATCGTTGGCGGGGGCGCGGGTCTTCTATCTCTGATCCCGCGAACTTGGTGAAATACCCCAATTGCCCGAACATCGGGCCCAGTCCACCCATTTGGAACATCACCCATTGAATGACCTTGGCTTTGTCTGCGGCGGAGGTGCCGATCAGCTTGCCTGATTTTTCTGCCAAATAGATCAGGATCGCACCGCTTTCGAACAGGCCAAGGGGCGCGCCGTCCGGTCCATTCGGATCAATGATGGCCGGGATCTTGTTGTTCGGGTTCAGGCTGAGAAAAGCATCTGATTTTACGTCCTCGTCGGACAAGGTCACCAAATGGGGTTCATAGGCCAGCCCCATTTCTTCGAGGGCGATGGAGACCTTAACGCCATTGGGTGTCGGAAATGAAAAAAGTTGGATGATATCCGGGTTTTGAGGGGCCCAGCGGGAGGTAATGGGGAAATTTGACAGATCAGCCACGGGTTATCCTTTCGTGTTGCTGTCCAAGACTTAGGGGGAATGTCTTAAATTATAACCCTTTGGAGGTGTGCAGAAATTGGGTTAATACTGTGCGCGTGAGCGTAAGCGTACCTTGACGCTGCGTGGAAGCCAAACAGTGGGAACTAAAATGATTCAAGAATTCAAAGACTTCATCGCCAAAGGCAATGTCATGGACATGGCTGTCGGTATCATCATTGGCGCAGCCTTTACGGCCATCGTCTCCAGCCTTGTGGCGGATTTGATCAACCCGATCATCGCATTGTTCACCGGCGGGGTCGATTTCTCCGGCTGGTTCTATGTCATTGGCGGCAATGCCAGTGATTACGCCTCTATTGAAGCTGCCACCGAAGCCGGCGTTGCGGTCTTTGCCATCGGGCGGTTTGTGATGGCAGTTATCAACTTCCTCATCATCGCGTTTGTGGTGTTCTTGCTGGTCAAGATGGTCAACCGCGTTAAGGAAGCGAGCGAAAAGAAGGAAGAGGAAGCCGCCGAGGAGCCTTCGGGTCCGTCTCAGGAAGAGCTTCTGATGGAAATTCGCGACGCCCTGCGCGCACAGAACTAAACGACCTGAATGGTTGAAACGAGGCCCGTCGGTGATCCGGCGGGCCTTTGTTGTGAAAATCCCCATATCGGACTGGTCTTTGCGGATCAGGGTCCGTTATCCTTTCGGTAAAACATTGCGCCATTCACGCCATTTTTCGAAGGATTTTGCATGACTGATCTGGACGACACCGATCGCCGCCTTTTGACCGCGCTTCAGCGCGAGGGGCGTCTGTCGAATTCGGAACTGTCCGACCGGGTGAACCTGTCGCCGTCGGCCTGTCACCGGCGGGTTCAGCGTCTTGAAAAAGACGGGTTCATCAGCGGGTATGTCGCATTGGTCAATCCGCGCAAGGTGGATCGCAAAACCACGGTTTTTGTTGAAATCACCCTACGGGCGCAGGCTGATGATGTTCTTGCTGCGTTTGAAAAATCCGTGGCCCTTGTCCCGAATGTTCTTGAATGCCACCTCATGGCAGGTCAGGCCGACTATCTATTGAAAGTTGTGGCCGAGGATGCGGAGGATTTTGCCCGCATACACCGCCGCTATTTGGCCAGCCTTCCCGGCGTTCAGGGGATGCAATCGTCCTTTGCTCTCAGAACCGTGCGTCAGACCACAGCGCTGCCCGTTTAAGGGGTCTTTAACCGCTGAGGGAACCAAATCGGGGGCTGCGGGGTTATGATGTCATCTAACATATGAAGGGACACCCTATGCGCGGAATTCTAATGCTTGTCGGCCTTGTCGTTGTCGTCGTCGCCATCATCAATCTGATTTAAGGACACATCATGCGGAATATTCTTTATATCATCGGCGTGATTGTCGTTGTCGTGATCATCCTGCGTTTGGCAGGTATCGCGTAAAACCGGTTTTTGTCGGTTGCTGTTATGACCGAATGTAAAAAGCCCCCGCGCCTGAAACGGTGCGGGGGCTTTCTTATTCTCGACGTGTTCAGAGGTGCTTAGAGCATCCCCTCACGCTGTGCTTTCTTCCGAGCCAGCTTGCGCTGACGGCGAATGGCCTCGGCCTTTTCGCGCGCCTTTTTCTCGGACGGCTTTTCGAAATGCTGCTTGAGCTTCATTTCACGAAAAACGCCCTCACGCTGGAGCTTTTTCTTCAGGGCACGAAGCGCCTGATCGACGTTGTTGTCACGAACACTAACCTGCATGTGGTTTTCACCACCTTTCTAAGTTTGATTTGCAAGGAATTGCAGGAAGTGGCCGTATAGCAAAGGGGTTCTATCTTGTCTAGAGTATCGCAAAACCCCTGAAAGGCAGGCTCTCATGATGCCCGAACCAGACCCCCGTCAACTGGAATTGCTGGATGCGATTCTGCCTCATGTGGCCTTTGACGGCTGGACGGAGGCCGCGTTTCGCGCAGCGGTACAGGACAGTGAGATGACCATGGACGCGGCGCGCGCGCTGTGTCCGCGCGGCGCTGTCGATCTGGCAATCCTGTTCCACATGGAAGGGGACCGTGCGATGGTCACGGCCCTTGAAGCAGCAGAATTGGGTGATATGCGGTTCCGCGACAGGGTCGCCCATGCGATCCGCCTTCGGTTGGATGCTGTCGACGATAAAGAGGCCGTGCGCCGCGGATCGGTCTTGTTCGCCCTGCCGCATATGGCGCCTGAAGGATCAAAGCTGATCTGGGGCACGGCTGATGCAATCTGGACGGCGCTGGGGGACACATCGGATGATGTGAACTGGTATACGAAACGTGCGACGCTGTCGGCCGTTTATGCGTCGGTGATCCTGTATTGGCTTGGGGATGACAGTCTGGATGGGCAGGCAACATCAGCTTTTATCGACCGGCGGATCGACAATGTGATGCAGTTCGAAAAGTTCAAGGCATCCGTCAACAACAACCCGCTGACCAAACCTTTCGCAAGCGCATTGGAGGCGATGACCTCTCGCATCAAAGCGCCGGGTCCCGTGCCGGATGACCTGCCTGGCTCATGGTCATCGCCGCGAAACTGATCACGACTGCAGAGCGTAAACTGCTACGGCGAGGATTTGAACGACAGCAACAAACAGATTTGCGCGGACAACTGGGTTCGATAGCCCCACCAACCAGACGGACAACAGTTTGTAGACGATCTGCAGTGTAAAGATGGAGACCGTCATGGGCTCGGCCCATGGGTGCCCTATGAAGGTCAGGATCAGGACGCCTGCACTGGCGACGATGATCGCGGCGTAGATACAGATGAGGATACGACGTGCCTCGGTGTCGGCCCCGTAGGCCGATGCCATGCGGTCACTGTCGCGGAGCAATCCCGTCATCACCGGAACAAGTATAACGATATTCAGGACAAGGAGCGCTGTGAACATGATGCCTTTCTCTCTGGTTGTGTTCTGAATACGGTGGCGGACAAGGGGTGGATCATATGACGACAGACATGATGGCAATCACGATCGCACAGCCGGGCGGGCCTGAGGTTTTGACAGCAGCACAGGTCGCGGTTCCCGAACCTGCACACGGCCAGGTCCGGATCAAGGTGGCCTACGCCGGTGTGAACCGGCCCGACGCTTTACAGCGTGCGGGGCTTTATAATCCACCCAAGGGTGCAAGCCCCCTGCCGGGGCTGGAGGCCGCGGGCACCATCAGTGCCATCGGCCCCGGCGTGACCGACTGGGCCGTGGGGGATACGGTTTGCGCGCTGTTGCCCGGTGGCGGCTATGCACAGGAGGTCGTGACGCCTGCGGCCCATTGCCTGCCCGTGCCGGAGGGCCTGACCCTGAAACAGGCCGCCTGCCTGCCTGAGACGTTCTTTACCGTCTGGTCCAACGTCTTTGTGCGCGGCGGTCTCAAGGCGGGGGAGAGGGTGTTGATTCATGGCGGGTCGTCGGGCATCGGCACCACAGCGATCCAGTTGGCCCATGCTTTTGGCGCGCGGGTGTTTACCACGGCAGGGAGTGACGCCAAATGCGCAGTCTGCCGTGATCTGGGCGCTGAAATCGCGGTCAACTACCGCGAAGATGATTTTGTGGAGGTCATGAAGGCCCATGGCGGCGCGCATCTGATCCTTGATATGGTGGGCGGGGACTATCTGCCGCGCAACGTGCGCGCATTGGCCGATGACGGTCGCCTCGTTCAGATCGCATTCTTGCAAGGCCCGAAGGTCGAATTGAACTTCGCCCAAGTGATGATGCGCCGCTTGACGATCACAGGATCGACCTTGCGCCCGCAATCCGATCTGGCAAAGGCGGCCATTGCGGCTGATCTGCGGCAGCATGTTTGGCCTTTGCTCGCCTCAGGCCGTGTGGCACCCGTGATGGATCAGACGTTTGATCTGGCCGATGCCGCCGCCGCCCACGCGCGGATGGAAAGCAGCGAACACATCGGCAAAATCGTCCTCAAGGTGGGTTAGGCTGGCCGCGCCGCAGGCCGAGGGTGATGAGGATCAACAGGCAAAGCCCGCCTGTCGCCATGACCCAAATGGGATCAACGTCGCGCGCTTCAAACACCCGCCGCAACGGGGTTGAGACGAGGATCGCGGCGATCCCGAACCACAAGATCGGGCGCGGTGCCGGACGGCTAATGCAGACGGCCAAGGCCAAGATCAGCGGCCCGATCAGATAATGGCTCCACCCCAATGGGCCGCACAGGATGCTGAGGGACCACAGGGACAACAGGCTGCCTGTTCGTGTCACCCGGCCTGACGTTCGCAGCCGCCAGATGGCCAGCACGCCCAGCGCCAGAACGATCAACCGGATGGCGGCAATGCCGCTGTGGGCGTCGTGCACGTCAATCCCCGCAAGGGGCAACGTCGGCGCACCGGACCACAGGTCTGCCGCACGGATGATAATGGCATCCAGTCCAAGGTTCAGCTGGTTCACCAGAACGTTGTCGCCAACCCGTGCCAGCTGATCCAAGAACGCAAGATGAAGCGGCACACCGCTCAGGCCGATGCTGACCCCCAACAGGGCCAAGCCCGACACGGCCATCGCGGCTGCCGCATCCCATCTGCGGTCCATGAGGAAAATCAGGCCAAAGATGATCGGGCTGAGTTTCAGCGCTGTGGCGAGGCCCAGAATAACACCGGCCCATTTAACATGGCCCGCGTGATAACGCTCAAACCCGGCAAGGATCAGAAAGGTGACCAGAATGTGCGGCTGGTTGAGCCAAAAGGCGAGGTGATAGGGTTGCAGCATCCAAACCATCACCGCCATTGCGGCCCATCCCCAAGGCAGGAGCGCTTCTGGCAGGCGCACCAATCGAAAGGCTGCCCAAATCGACCCCACCAAGGCCGCCGCATGAAGACACAGCACCGCGTTGTAAAACGCCATCGGCCCGATCGCAGCGGCCAGCGGTGCCAGAACTGCCGCCCATATGGGGGCATAGACGTAGGGCAGGACGACGACACCGTCATGGCCCAGGTCCGCTGCCATGCGTTGCCATTCGACGGAGGCCGATGTTCCGAAAAATTGGGGCTGGGACAGATAGATCAGATCGAACTGGTCCAGCGCAAAGGACCGTGCGGCAAAGTAGATCGCGCTTAGGTCCACCGCCCAGGTGTTCCAATAGGTGGTGACGAATCCTGCGAAAAGAGCCGTGGCGATTGCTACGACGAACAGGCGCTGAAGGTGTCTGGACACGCTACCGGACCGGATCGAACAGCGCGTCATCCAGCGTGCAATCGCGGATCACGTCAGCGCCACATCTGCGCGGTTCCAGATCACGGGTCAGGCAAATACGCGCCTCCTGTATGCGGCCGGACCGGCAGGTGATCGTGATTTCATCGGCGTCCAGACCTGCGTTGTCGCGCATGAATGCCTCTTCGATAAGGGACGCAGGCAAGGTGACCGGGTCGGTCAGACGGCGGAACACCTGCGGCCGGGTGACTTGCCCGTAGGCTTCGCGTGACAAGGCGAAATAGTCGTCCGGCGACAGCCCGCTACAGGATCCGTGTTTGTTCCACTGATGCCACGCCAGACCGCTGGTGCCCATGATGTCGGCCATGGCGGCGGTGTCCGCACGGGACGGGTTGCGAAAGGTGTGGCGGCAATCGGCGGGCCAGCCCCGTTCATATTGCGGCCAAAGGCCGTGCAGCACCCAGCCAAAATCGCGGTCGTCGTCGCATTGGGGCGATCCGCGGGACTCACCCTCAAGCGCGCACCAGTTGGGGGACCATGACAGGGACAAGACGTAGTAGTCGAATTCGCCCGCCACGTGTTGGGCTTTGGCGGGCAGGGCAAGGATCATCAACAGGGCAAGGGCGCGTAGCATTTGGGGTCTTTCCATAACGAGTTTGCGCGACTATATACGCTTCAAGTTCCCCGACAACGTGAACCCGGCCCGAAACGGTCAGCCCCCTCAAGGGCGCGGGAGAGGTTTGTCGACAGATAAGGAGAGACGCGATGAGCGGTACACCGATTATGGCCAAAGCCACAGCCGTCTGGCTGTGTGACAACACGACAATGACATTCAAACAGATCGCGGATTTCTGTGGCCTGCATGAGTTGGAAGTTCAGGGCATTGCCGATGGTGACGTCGCCGCCGGGGTGAAGGGGTTTGATCCGATCGCGAACAAACAGCTGACCCAGGAAGAGATCGACAAAGCCGAGGCCGATCCGCTGCACAAGTTGAAGCTGCTGTATAACCCCGCCTCTGCCGGGGAAGAAAAGCGCCGCGGCCCGCGGTACACGCCCTTGTCCAAACGTCAGGATCGCCCTGCGTCGATCTATTGGCTGGTGAAATTCCACCCCGAATTGTCTGACGGTCAGGTGTCCAAACTGGTCGGCACGACCAAGCCGACGATTCAAGCCATCCGTGAGCGGACGCACTGGAACATCAATAACATCGAACCGATTGATCCCGTCGCTTTGGGGTTGTGCAAACAGTCCGAACTGGATGCGGCCGTGCAAAAGGCCAATGCCAAGAAGGCCAAAGAGGGCGGCGTCATGACGGATGATGAACGTCGCAAGCTGGTGTCGACAGAACAAAGTCTTGGCGCCGACCCCGATGAACCCAAGATCCCGGCTGGCATGGCAGGTCTTGAGACGTTCACGTTGTCCGATGCGCCAGAGCCCGAAGAGGATACCTCGGTGCCGGATGCGGATACGTTCTTTAATCTGCCCGACGACGATGGCAGCGACGACGAGGATTGAGCCGGCGTCACGTACCTTTTGGTAAATTGAAAAACCGCCCCCGCCTGACGGCTGGGGCGGTTTTGTTTTATTATTTTGTGCACGCGTGAGGCGCTGGTGTGTGCCGTGCCAAAGGTTGGTGGGGGGTGCCGCGTTGGAGCCTCCGGCGGAGGTATTTTTGAACCAGAGAGTTCGAGCCGTCTCGGAAAGCCTCCAGTGGAGGGTTTCAGGCGAGAATGCGGTCAGAGGGCTTTGCGGGCGTTGAGCGCTGCGGTGATTGTGCCATCGTCGAGGTAATCAAGCTCACCCCCCACGGGGACGCCTTGGGCCAGTGATGTGACCTGGATGCCTTGCAGTTCGTCGGCAATGTAGTGGGCCGTTGTCTGGCCGTCGATTGTCGCGCCCAAAGCAAGGATGACTTCGGTCACGTTTTCGGTGGTGATGCGGTCGCGCAGTTTCGGGATGCGCAATTCATCGGGGCCGATGTCATCAAGGGCCGACAATGTGCCGCCCAACACATGATAGCGGCCCTTGAAGACGCCTGCGCGTTCCATCGCCCATAGGTCGGCCACGTCTTCGACCACGCAGATTTGGCCGGTCGCGCGTTTTTCACTGTCACAGATATCGCAGATATCGGATGTGCCGATGTTGCCGCAGTTGAGGCATTCACGAGCTGTGGCACCGACCGTGGTCATGGCGTCTGCCAACGGATTGAGAAGTTGCCCGCGCTTTTTGATCAGATGCAGGACAGCACGACGGGCCGATCGCGGCCCGAGGCCCGGGAGGCGGGCCATCAGGTCAATCAGCGCATCAATGTCCTTGGGTGCTTGGGACACGTTTTAGAAGGGCAGCTTCATATCGGCGGGCAGTCCGAGGCTTTCGGTCAGCTTCGCCATCTCTTCCTGCGCTTTGTCCGAGGCTTTGCCTTGGGCGTCCTTGATGGCCGCGAGGATCAGGTCTTCGACCACTTCTTTGTCGTCGCCGTTGAAGATGGACGGGTCGATGTCGAGCGCTTTGAGTTCCCCTTTGGCGGAAGCCGTGGCCTTTACCAGACCCGCGCCGCTTTCGCCCACGACCATGACGTTGTGCAACTCTTCCTGCAGGGCGGCCATGTCGGTTTGCATCTGCTGGGCTTTTTTCATCATGCCGGCCATATCGCCAAGCCCGCCAAGTCCTTTGAACATCTGTCGTCTCCTATTCATGTGTTGCCCCCTAGATAGGCGGGGGCGCGGGGTGCCGCAAGTTAGCTGTCCTCGAAGGGGTCCCATTCGTCTTCGACCTCTTGCAAGGCATCCTGCTGGGCTTCGGCCTCAAGCTCTTTGGGGCTGCGGATGTCGGTGATCTTGGAGCCGGGGAATTGGGACAGCACGGCCTGCACCACGGGGTGCGTTGTGGCGCGGTCGCGCAGGGCGTTCATTTCGGCGTCGCGGACGTCTGCGATTGTGGGTGCGCCGCCGCCGTTGACCACGGTGACGGCCCAGCGGTTGCCTGTCCACGCCTGCAAGCGAGAGCCGAGGCGTTGGGCCAAATCCTGCGGTGCGTTGGGGGCCGGTTCAAATTCGATCCGGCCCGGTTGATAGGCGACCAAACGCACGCCGGTTTCAACCTCAACCAGCAGTTTGACATCGCGGTGGCGGCGGATGAGTTCGGCCACGTGATCGAAGGTCGGGTAGTGTTGCAGCGCTTCTTCGGCTGCAATGGCCACCGCCGCGCTGCCTGTGGACATGGATGTGCCGGACGGACCGGAATGGGTGGGGGCCGGTGCACCGCGCGCGTCGGGCGGTGCGGTTTGCGCAGGGCGAGGTGCGCCGCCGCCTGTTGTAGGGGGGGGCGGGGTTTGACCGTCCAGCTTGCGCACCAGTTCTTCGGGACTGGGCAGGTCGGCCACATGGGTCAGGCGGATCACGGCCATTTCGGCGGCCATCATCGCGTTGGGCGCCATTGAGACCTCTTCCAAGGCTTTCAACAACATCTGCCACAACCGGGTCAGGACGCGCATAGGCAGCGCCTCGGCCATATCGGCGCCACGGGTACGTTCATCGGGGCCGACGGTTGGGTCTTCGGCGGCGTCGGGCGTGATCTTGATCACGCTGACCCAATGGGCGATTTCGGCCAGATCGCGCAGGATCGCCATGGGGTCCGCGCCATCGGCGTATTGGCTGGACAGTTCCGTCAGGGCCTCAGCTGCGTGACCTTTGAGGATCATGTCAAACAAGTCCAGCACACGACCCCGATCCGCCAGACCCAGCATGGCGCGGACCTGTTCGGCGGTGGTTTCGCCCGCCCCGTGGGAAATTGCCTGATCCAGAAGCGACTGTGCATCGCGGGCCGATCCTTCGGCGGCGCGGGTGATCAGCGCCAGCGCGTCATCGGTGATTTCTGCACCTTCGGCGGTGGCGATGCGGCGCAGTAGGGCAATCTGGTCTTCGGGTTCGATCCGGCGCAGATCAAAGCGTTGGCAGCGTGACAGAACCGTCACCGGCACCTTGCGGATTTCGGTGGTGGCAAAGATGAATTTCACATGGGCGGGCGGTTCTTCGAGCGTCTTTAACAGCGCGTTGAACGCGCTTGTCGACAACATGTGAACTTCGTCGATGATGTAGATCTTATAACGGGCCGAGGCCGCGCGGTAATGCACGCTTTCGATGATTTCGCGGATATCACCCACGCCCGTGCGCGATGCAGCGTCCATTTCCATCACGTCCACATGGCGACCTTCCATGATGGCGACACAATGTTCACAAACGCCACAGGGTTCTGTCGTAGGGCCGCCGTTTCCATCCGGCCCGATGCAATTCATGCCCTTGGCGATGATCCGTGCGGTCGTCGTTTTGCCGGTTCCCCGAATGCCGGTCATGATGAACGCCTGCGCAATGCGGTCGGCGGCGAAGGCGTTTTTCAGGGTGCGCACCATCGCGTCTTGACCGACGAGGTCGGCGAACGTCTCGGGGCGGTATTTCCGGGCGAGGACTTGGTACTGGGGGCTGTCGGATTCGGTCATTGCGCTAGACTATGCGCGGGTCTGCGGGGCGTCCACTAGACAAACCAAAGAATGAACCCTGCGCCAACGGCGGTTGCCGTCATCAGGCTGGTGATAATGGTCAGCGTGACGGTTGATGCCGCCTCAACCGTGCGTTCGTTCAGGCGCGCAATCGTATGACATGCCTTGCGCCGGGCGGACCAGAACAGCACAATCGCCGCGATCAACGGAATTTGGGCCACCACTCGCGCGACGATGGGCGGGTCGAAATCGCCGAACACAGCTTTGAATGCCAGCGCCAGACCGATTGCGCCCATACCGCCGCCTGTCCAGCTGGCAAAGGTGCGTTCATTGGCCATCAACGTACGGTCTTCGGCCCAATCGGTGCGGTTTTCAGCAAGGTCTTCTGATTTTCCCATGGCCCAGATATAGCGGAGACCGCGACAAAAGCGAGGGCGCGTTGATGGCAGGGTTCGGGATATTCGCGGTGGATGTGGCACAAGGGCAGGTGGCGCTGTCACCTATTCCGGGCCGCTTCGGCAATTATGAGGCCGACCTTTCGGCTGTTTTGAAATGGGGGCCGGACATGGTCCTGACCATGACCACAGGGGCAGAGCTGGACCGGATGGGCGCGTCCGATTTAGGGGATGACCTTGCGATGGCCGATATAGACTGGATCCATCTACCGGTTGAGGATTTTGGTGCGCCTGATGAGGCGGTACAGGCAAAATGGGTCGATGTCGGCATGCAGGCCCAGTCCCTTCTTGCAGGGGGCGGCAAAATTTTGGTGCATTGTTTCGGGGGCTGCGGGCGGTCCGGTATGATCGCGCTGCGGCTGATGGTCGAGGCGGGGGAACGACCGGATACCGCCTTGGCGCGGCTGCGGGCCGTCAGGCCTTGTGCGGTGGAACGCGATGCACAGTATGAATGGGCCAGTGCCTGATCACGTGCGCCGCTTGGCCGCCCCGCGCTCCTTGCCTTCGTTGTACATTTTTTGCAAACGTTTCAGGTGGCCGCGGTTTTCGCCCACGGTCGCGGTGTTGAACCGGTTTTCGCGTTCCAGCTTGCGCCAGCGTTCCAGTCTGTCGGCGTCCAGATCACCGGCCTCAATCGCGGCGCGCACTTTGCAGCCGGGTTCGGTTTGATGGGCGCAGTCGTTGAATTTGCACTGCGCGGCAAGGTCTGTGATGTCGGCAAAAACCTCATCGACACCGTCTTCGGCGTCCACCAGACGCAATTCGCGCATGCCCGGTGTGTCGATCAGCCAGCCGCCTGCGGTGGTGGCGCGCAGGTTTCGGTTGGTGGTGGTGTGGCGGCCCTTTGCGTCATCTTCGCGGATGTCCTGGGTGGCATCAATCTGGCCTGTCAGGCGGTTCTGGATCGTGGTTTTGCCCACGCCCGATGATCCCACCAAGGCCAGCGTCTGGCCCTTGTCGCACCACGGCCCAAGGCGCGCCACGTCGTCGTCATCTTTGGCGTTGATCGCGATGGCCGTCAGCACCGGCGACAGACGTTCGGCCTGTTTGATGTAGTTCGACACATCGTCGGTCAGATCGGCTTTGGTCAGGATGACCAGCGGCAAACAACCGGATGCCGCACACATGGCCAGATACCGTTCCAGACGGGCCACGTTGAAATCGGCGTTACAGCTGGTGACGATGCCAAGGGTGTCGACGTTGGCCGCGATCAGCTGGGGTTTTGATTCCTCGCCTGCGGCACGGCGGGTGATTTCCGTTGTACGCTCCAACGGCTCGGATGCGGAGGCACCGGTGGCGATGACCCAATCGCCCACGGCATAGCGCCCCGCCTCAACCGTGGGGGACAGCGACGTTGTGCCATTCGCTGTCAGCCCGTCCAAACGGGACCGGTGCACGGCGGTGATCCGCATGGGACGCTGGGTGTCCTCCAGCGTGACCTGACGGGCAAAATGATCGGACCAGCCGAGGGTGGTGAGGGTTTGGGTCATGTGGAGGAGATAGCGTTCTTTTGTCGTCGGCGAAAGCCAAGGCTTCTGCTGCGCCAAAAGCAACATGGGTGAGAGGTTGGACATCGACCCAAGTGGGGCTCGTTGTGGCTGCTTCCTTCCGGACCTGACCAGGTTGGCGAGGCACTTGCCCGCGCCAACCCCTCATGGGTCATATACGAATGCTGGCAGCACCATGCAAGGGGTGGTCTTGTGCGTGGCCATATCCCGTGCAACTTGGCGGGTATGAGACATGCAGAGACAGTGACCTTCGGGGGCTCCGGCCTTGATCGTGCAGCGCAGTTGCGGGGCGATATTGCGGCGACGGCAGCGGACGTCGCGGCGCGCTGCATCGTGATCTGGCGCGGTAAGGTGTTGACCGATGGGGATGGCGGGCCGCTGTTGCGGGTGCCGCTGGACCATCCGGTGATGGCGGACGCGGGTGAAGTGCGGCTGTTTTTGGGGCTGGATGACGCGGGGCCGGTCTTTGCGGTGTCGCTGGACCGTTGGGACCCCGACCTGCCGGAGGCGGACCAGATGGGCAGCTTTCTGGATCCAACCTTGCAGCAGCACCCCGCCACGGGCGACGCTGTTTTTGCCGAATTGCGCGCGATTATGACGGGGTTGACGCCGCGTGACGCGGAACTGGCCGCCACTGCACGGGCTGTTATTGCATGGCACCAAAGCCACCGGTTTTGTTCGGCCTGCGGCGCGCAAAGTGAAGCCGCCGATGCAGGTTGGCGCCGGTCCTGTCCGGGCTGCGGAACCTCGCACTTTCCGCGCACGGATCCGGTGGTGATAATGCTTATTACCTCAGGTGATGATGTGCTGGTTGGGCGCTCCCCCGGTTGGCCGGAGGGGATGTATTCCCTGCTTGCAGGGTTTGTCGAACCCGGTGAAACGATCGAGGCCGCCGTCCGCCGGGAGGTGTTCGAAGAAGCAGGTGTTCGTGTAGGGTCAGTGAGCTATCTGGCAAGCCAGCCCTGGGCCTTTCCATCGTCCTTGATGATAGGCTGCCGGGGGGAGGCGACATCGACCACCATCACCCTAGACCCAGTTGAGTTGGAAGACGCGATCTGGGTCAGCCGCGACGACATGGCCAAAGCGGCGCAGGGACAACACCCGACGATCAAACCGGCCCGAAAAGGGGCCATCGCGCATTTTCTGCTAGAGAATTGGTTGGCGGACACGCTAGATTAACGGTCTAGGCAGTAGAACAGGCTGGAAAAGCCGGACGATAGGCAAAGACATATGGAATTGACGACGCGTGAAGACATCGAAGCCCCGATTGACTTTGTTTTTGATCAGGTGACCGATTTTGCGACTTTCGAACGCTCCGTCATGCGGCGCGGTGCCGATGTTGAGCGGCTGGAGCAGGGCGATACAGATGGCCTTGGCGCGAAGTGGCGTGTCAAATTTCTGATGCGCGGTGTCGAACGCAAAATTACAGGCCACGTCACGAAGGCAGATCGCCCCCACGGAATGGATATCACGATGACATCCAAGAATGCCGACGGGGTGCTGCACGTGGAATTGGTGGCGTTGTCGCGCGCACGCACCCGTTTGAACGTCCGGTTTGAGGCTGTCGCGAAATCAATCCCAGCCAAGCTGCTGTTCCAGTCCTTGAAATTTGCGCGCCAGAAAACGCAGGGCCGGTTTTCGGCAGCTGTCGGGACCTTTGCCGAAGACGTCGAGAAACGCTACCGCGCCTGAGGGTCCGCCTTTTCCAACCGACGTGGAGCTGCAGGAAAGACCCCCATCAGGCGGATGTGATCGGTAAAATAATCGAGTTCATCCATGGCCAGTTTGACGTTGCGGTCATCGGGGTGGCCTTCGACCTCGGCGTAGAATTGCGTTGCAGTGAACTGGCCGCCGACCATGTAACTTTCCAGTTTGGTCATATTGACGCCATTGGTGGCAAACCCGCCCATGGCTTTGTACAAGGCGGCCGGAATGTTGCGGACGCGGAACACGAAACTGGTGACCATGCCGTGTTTGCCACGCCGTTTGAAATCAGGTTCGCGCGCCATGATCAAAAAGCGTGTCGTGTTGCGGTCATGGTCTTCGATGTGGCGGGCGATGACGTTCAGGCCATAAATCTCGGCCGCCATCTCAGACGCAAGCGCGCCTGCGGTCATGTCGTCGCCTTCGGCAACGTCCATGGCCGCACGTGCATTGTCGGGGCTGACCTGCGGCGCGATTCCGTTGGCGCGCAGGAATTTGCCGCACTGAGGGAGGATCACCACATGACCGCTTGCGGTCCTGATGTCGCCCAGCTGTGCGCCGGGTTTGCCCAGAAGGTTGATGTGAACCCGGACAAAAGCTTCGTCCACGATATGCAGCCCGCTGCCCGGTAGCAGCGTATGCACATCACCTACGCGACCATAAGTGGAATTTTCAACGGCGATCATGCCCAGTTCGGCCTCGCCTGTCCGGACAGCATCAATCGCGGCCTCGAACGTGGGGCAGGGAAGCGGATCATAATCAGGCCGCGCTTCAACACAGGCCTGATGGCCATATGCGCCTGGTTCCCCCTGAAATGCGATCTGTTTCGACATTTTATCCCCCCGGAGCCCCACATTCGTCGTGGTTTACGAAAAATGGGCATTTCGTCGCGGTGCTACACCTTGATCATTGGCGGGGGAAGCGGATACATGGCGCTTGAATCAGGAAGAAAATGGAACGCGACATGTTCGACACAATGACAATGACCAAAGTTCTGGGCGGCGTGTGCGGCACGTTGCTGGTCTTTTTGCTTGGCGGCTGGGTCGCCGAGACGGTGTATCACTCTGGTGGGCACGGCCATGGCGATGACCATGTGGCGGGCTACACCATCGAAGTGGCCTCGGCTGAAGATGCGGGCGGTGACGTCGAAGAAGGGCCTGCGTTCGCTGAAGTTTACGCGGCAGCAAGTGCCGCTGACGGTGAAGGCCAGTGGCGCGCCTGTTCAGCCTGCCACGCATTGGAAGAGGGCGTGAACGGCGTTGGCCCGCATCTTTACGGTGTTGTCGGCCGTGATGTTGCTGCGGTCGATGGATATGGATATTCCGGCAATCTTATTGCTGTGAATGATGTCTGGACGGCGGAAGAACTGAACGCCTTTCTTGAAAACCCGAAAGGTTACGCGCCCGGCACCGCAATGGGCTATAACGGTATGCGCCGGATCGAGGATCGTGCAAATCTGATTGCATACCTCGACAGCCTTGACGACTAGGTCACACGCTGGACGACAGGTTTTGGGGCCGCTCCTTCGGGGGCGGCTTTCTTTTTGGGAAAAGGTCCTAGATCACGGCGAAGTCACGCAATCTCAACTTGAATGTTCGACAATCCGCGATTTAGCTTCACATATGGATAAATCCCGCCTGAACAGGAGTGCCCCTATGCCCGTGAAATCCCGTCAGACTGCCAAAACCGTTGCCGCATCGAAAACGGCGCATTCGTCGAAATTGCTGATGCTGCTCGCCGGGTCCGTTCTGGCCATAGGTGCCGCAACCCTTGTGCGGGCGGACAGCCACGAAGAGGTCATCACAAGCCACGGCTATACCAATTTTGGCGAATTGAAATATCCGGCCGATATGGCCCATCTGGACTATGTGAACCCTGATGCACCCAAGGGGGGTGAAATCAGCGTTTGGGCGCGTGGCACGTTTGACACATTCAACAACTTCGCCCGCGAAGGCGCGGCGGCCGCCGGCACCACTGTCTTGTACGAAAGCATCATGACCGCAACGGCCGACGATCCTTACGGAACGTATTGCTACCTGTGCACGACCATCGAATACCCCGAAAGCCGCGACTGGGTGATCTTTAACATCCGCGACGATGTGACGTTCTCTGACGGGACGCCGCTGACGGCTGAGGACCTGTTGTTCACCCATGATCTGATCATGGAGCAAGGCATCGCCGAATACCGCAATGTGGTTTCGGGGTTCGTGGACAGTGTTGAATTGCTCGACACTTACCGGATCAAATTCAACTTCACCGAAGAGGCTCCGCGCCGCGACGTGATCGGCTTTGCGGGCGGCACGCGCGCGTTTTCAAAGGCATGGTTCGAAGAAACCGGCGCCCGTCTGGACGAAAGCACGGACGTGCCGTTTCTCGGCACCGGGGCTTATGTGCTGGGCAGCTTCGACACCAACCGGCAGGTCATCTATGAACGTGACCCCGACTGGTGGGGGGCGGAGCATCCGCTGAACATCGGACAGGCGAATTTCGATACGATCCGCTATGAATACTTCACCGATGGCGCGGCTGCGTTCGAGGCGTTCAAGGCGGGCGAATATACGTTCCGCAACGAAAACTCGTCCCTGCAATGGGCCACGGGCTACGATTTTCCCGCTGTCGAGAATGGCTGGGTGACGGTTGAAGAATTGCCCGACGGCACAATCGGATCGGCCCAGGCCTTCATCTTCAACCTGCGTGAAGAAAAGTTTCAGGACCCGCGCGTCCGTGAAGCCATCCGGCTGATGTTCAACTTTGAATGGTCCAACGAGACGTTGTTCTACGGTCTTTACGACCGCGTCGAATCCTTCTGGCAGGGGACCGAGCTGCAGGCGCAAGGTCTTCCGAGTGAGGGTGAGATCGCTTTGCTTCAGCCCCTCGTCGACGAAGGTCTGCTGGATGCGTCCATCCTGACGAGCGAGGCGATTTTGCCGCCGACATCCGACCCGCGCCGCCCTACGGACCGCGCCAACCTGCGTCGCGCATCCGATTTGCTGGATGAGGCCGGCTGGATGGCCGGCGATGACGGGATGCGTCGCAAGGACGGAGAACTTTTGACAGTCGAATTCTTGCAGATTTCGCCAGCCTTTGATCGTATCGTGAACCCCTATATCGAAAGCCTGCAGCGCCTTGGGGTCGATGCCTCGCTGAACCGGGTCGATTACGCGCAATACGTGGATCGTCTGCAAGCGCCGGTCGATTTCGAATTCATCAACCACACGATGACGCAAGGGTTTGAACCCGGCGTAGGTATGCGCCAATGGTTCGGGTCCGAAACTGCGGCGGACAGTTCCCGCAATCTGATGGGACTTGAGGACGAGGCGATTGACCGTCTGTTGACCGCCGTGATCGGTGCCGAAAGTCTTGAAGAGATGCAGGTGTCCACAAATGCCCTTGATCGCGCGTTGCGTGCCAAAGGATTCTGGGTGCCGCAGTGGTACAAATCTTCGCACACGGTCGCCTACTACGACATGTTCGAATACCCCGATCCGTTGCCTCCTTATTCGCTGGGGAACCTGTCATTCTGGTGGTATAACGCCGAAAAGGCCCAGCAGTTGGAAGCCGAAGGCGCGCTTTAGGCGATTTGGTGGGCCATAAGATGACCGGTAAAGGCACAGGCTGAATGGGCGCGTATATCCTCAAACGATTGCTGCTGGTGATCCCCACGTTGCTGGGGATCATGATTGTCAATTTCGCGCTGACACAGTTTGTGCCCGGCGGCCCGATTGACCAGATCATCGCCCAGATGGAAGGGGGCGGCGACGTCTTCGAAGGCATTTCCGGCGGCGGGTCGGAATTGGTGGATGACAGCGGCAACGACAGTGTTGGCGCACGGGGGTTGCCGCAGGAATTTCTGGATCAGTTGCAGGTCGAATTTAACTTCGCCCGCGTGGTCTGTGACGCCGGATATGAGGGGGAGCCCGATCTGGGCGAAGAGGCGTGTTCCGCCGTGCCGATCCCCGCATTTGAACGGTTCTTCCTGATGATGTGGGATTATGTCCGGTTCGACTTTGGCGAAAGCTATTTCCGGTCCGTATCCGTTGTTGATTTGGTGTTGGAAAAGATGCCTGTGTCGGTGACGTTGGGCCTGTGGTCGACGTTGATCGCCTACCTCGTCTCGATCCCCTTGGGCATCCGCAAGGCGGTGCGCGATGGGTCGTCCTTTGACACGTGGACATCCGGTGCGATCATCGTGGGCTATGCGATCCCCGGCTTTTTGTTCGCGATCTTGTTGATCGTGCTTTTTGCATCAAACAACTGTTTCCGCTTCCCGTTCGGAATTTCGGACTGGCTGCGCGACAACGCGCGGTTCTTCTATGACATCAACCCCACCTGCGCGCGGCTGTTCCCGCTGCGCGGCCTGACCTCACCCGACTGGGAGGAGTTCAGCACATGGGGCAAGATCGTTGATTATTTCCATCACATTGCGCTGCCGGTTCTGGCCTCGACCATCTCCGCCTTTGCGACGTTGACCCTGCTGACCAAGAACAGCTTTCTCGACGAGATCAAAAAGCAATATGTGATCACCGCCAAGGCCAAGGGCCTGTCTGAATCCCGCGTGATGTACGGCCATGTGTTCCGCAACGCGATGCTGATCGTGATCTCCGGCTTTCCGGCGCTGTTCATCGGTGTGTTCTTCGGCGGATCGCTGATTATCGAGACGCTGTTCTCGCTCGACGGTCTTGGCCGTTTGGGGTTTGAGGCCACGTTGCAGCGCGACTATCCGGTCATGTTCGGCACGCTGTTTGCCTTCTCGTTGATGGGGCTGATCGTGGGGATCATCACGGACATCACCTACGTCCTCATCGACCCGCGCATTGATTTTGAGAGGAGGGGATAATGGCCAATACCACCGAAGCCGCCATGCAGACCCTTCCCGCGCGCAAACGCCGTCTGTCCCTGTCGCCCCTGAACCGCCGTCGCTGGACAAATTTCAAACGCAACCGGCGGGCCTATTGGTCGCTGTGGATCTTCATGATCCTGTTCGGGCTGTCTTTGTTTGCCGAATTTCTGGCCAACGACAAACCGATCATGGTCAGCTACCGCGGCGAAATCCGCATGCCGATTTTCAACTTCTATTCCGAACGTGACTTCGGCGGCGATTTCCCGACCGAGGCTGAATACAAGGACATCGAGGTTAAGTGCCTGATTGAAACCGGCGGGCTTGAGGATTGCTTTTTCGAACCCGAAGCGCTGATCGCCGCCGCCAATGACGGCACGCTTGAGGGTGAGGATTTCCAGAAAGGCTGGCTTGTCTGGCCGCCCATTCCCTACAGCTACAACACCATTGTCGACATCCCCGGCGTGGCCCCATCGCCGCCAGACAGCAACAACTGGCTGGGGACTGACGATACCAAACGCGACGTTGTTGCACGGGTGATCCACGGGTTCCGGCTGTCGATTTTATTCACCATCATCGTGACGTCTGTGGCGTCGGTCATCGGCATCATTGCCGGTGCGGTGCAGGGATATTTCGGCGGCTGGGTCGATCTGGTGTTCCAGCGCTTGCTGGAAATCTGGGGCTCCACCCCGTCGCTGTATGTCATCATCATTTTGTTTGCGATTTTGGGGCGCTCCTTCTGGCTCCTTGTGTTTTTGACCATTCTGTTCGGCTGGCCTGCCTTGGTGGGGCTCGTTCGCGCGGAGTTCTTGCGGGCGCGGAACCTTGAATACGTGCGCGCGGCCAAGGCGTTGGGCGTGCGCGACCGGACGATCATGTTCCGCCACATGCTGCCCAACGCCATGGTGGCGACACTGACCATGCTGCCCTTCATCATCACCGGCACCATCGCCACGCTGGCCAGCCTGGATTTTCTGGGCTTCGGCTTGCCGTCCTCCGCCCCGTCGCTGGGGGAGATGACGTTGCAGGCCAAACAGAACCTGCAAGCGCCGTGGCTGGGGTTCACCGCGTTTTTCACCTTCGCGATCATGCTGTCGTTGCTGGTGTTCATCTTTGAAGGCGTGCGCGACGCGTTCGATCCCAGAAAGACATTCTCATGACCCGTGTGCTGGATGTCAAAAACCTGACCGTCGATTTCCGGCAGGACGGTGAAGTGACCCACGCGGTGCGCGGCGTGTCGTTTCACGTGGACAAGGGTGAGACGGTGGCGCTGGTGGGGGAATCGGGGTCGGGGAAATCCGTATCGGCCCTGTCCACCGTGCAGCTTCTGGGCGACAGCGCGACCCTTGGCGGGTCCGTGGCCTACGACGGCGAGGAAATGATCGGCGCGTCAGAGGCGACCCTGCGCCGGGTGCGTGGCAACGACATCAGTTTCATTTTCCAAGAACCGATGACGTCATTGAACCCGCTGCACACCATCGAAAAGCAGCTGGGCGAATCTATCGAACTGCATCAGGGATTGCGCGGCGACAAGGTCCGCCAACGGATCATCGAACTGCTGACGCAGGTGGGCATCCAAGACCCTGAAACGCGGCTCACGTCCTATCCGCATCAGCTGTCCGGCGGGCAACGTCAGCGCGTGATGATCGCCATGGCGCTGGCCAACGGGCCAGAACTGCTGATTGCGGATGAACCTACAACAGCGCTGGATGTGACCATTCAGGCGCAGATTTTGGACCTCTTGGCCGATCTGAAACGGGATTTGGGCATGTCCATGCTGTTCATCACCCATGACCTGACCATCGTGCGCAAAATTGCAGATCGGGTCTGTGTAATGAAAGACGGCGAGATTGTTGAGACCGGCCCCACGGCTGAGCTGTTCGCCAACCCCCAACACCCCTACACCCGCATGTTGCTTGAGGCGGAAAGCGTGGGCGTACCAGACCCGGTGGACCCTGCCGCCAAGGTCGTGGCCGAGGCTGAGCACCTCAAGATCTGGTTTCCCGTGCAGGCCGGACTGCTGCGCCGGACCGTGGGCTACGTGAAGGCCGTCAATGACGCCACATTCAGCGTGCGTGCGGGCGAAACCGTGGGGATCGTGGGCGAGTCTGGCTCAGGCAAGACCACCTTGGCGTTGGCGATGATGCGGCTGATCAAATCCGAAGGGCGGATTGTGTTCATGGGCCGCGACATCCAAGGGTTCCGTGACCGCCAGATGCGGCCCCTGCGCTCCGAAATGCAGATCGTGTTTCAGGACCCTTACGGCTCCCTCAGTCCGCGGATGACGGTGGAACAGATTATCGCCGAAGGTCTGGCGATCCACGGCACGGCACCGGGCAAGAATCCCCGCGATATGGTGGCCGAGATCATGGGCGAGGTCGGTTTGGACCCTGCCTTGATGGACCGGTATCCGCACGAGTTTTCAGGCGGCCAACGTCAGCGGATCGCGATTGCCCGCGCCATGATCCTGCGGCCGGAACTGGTCGTTCTGGATGAACCGACCTCGGCGCTGGATATGACCGTGCAGGTGCAGATCGTCGATCTGCTGCGCGATCTGCAGAAGAAATATCAACTGGCTTATCTGTTCATCAGCCACGACCTGAAAGTCGTGCGCGCCTTGTCCCACAAGGTGATGGTGATGAAACGCGGTGACGTGGTTGAGGCCGGTGAGGCCGAGGCGATCTTTGATCGCCCCGAAACCGATTATACCCGCGAGTTGATGGCCGCCGCGTTCGGCTAAATTTCGCGAGCTTTAGGCCGCGAAGGTCACGGTGGCGGAGGGCAGTCCTTCGATTTCGCACAGGCAGGTCTGGCCCGCCGTGATGGGCCCTACGCCCGCAGGCGTGCCTGTCATGATCACGTCGCCGGGCTGAAGGGTCACGGTGCGCGACAACGTGGCGATGATCTCAGGCACGGACCAGATCATCTGGTTCAGGTCGCCGTTCTGGCGCACGCCCCCATCGACCGCGCAGCGCACAGCGCCCTTGGCCATATCGCCTGCATCCGAGGCGGGCACGACTGGCCCGATCACGGCGGAATTGTCGAAACCTTTGGCCATGTCCCAAGGCGCGCCTTTTGCCTTCGCGGCCCCTTGAATGTCACGGCGGGTCAGATCATTGCCGACGGCATAGCCAAAGACATGGCCCAGGGCGTCTGCCTCATCTATGTCTTTGCCACCCTCGCCAAGGACCACGACCAGTTCGACCTCATGGTGCAGGTCCTGTGTCGCCGGAGGAAAAGGGATCGTCGCGCCGTCAGGCACAATCGCGCTGGACGGTTTCATGAAAAAGATCGGCGGATTGGATTTCGCATCCCCGCCCATTTCAGCCACGTGATCAGCGTAATTTTGGCCGACACAAAAGATGCGGTGCACGCCGATGATGTCGCCTCCGGTGGTCTGCAAGGTGGGCAGGGGCGGGGGCGTGACGATCATCTGGGTCATGGGTGGTCCTTCGGGTCGGGGTTAATCAGGCCCGATCATGAAACACGTGGTGCCGCGCGCTTGCAAGCGGGCACAGGCCAATTCCGCGCCGTCACGCGTCAGCCCCATGAAATTCGCATCATACCCTTGGGGGGACCGGTTCACGCGGCGCAGCGATCCATCCAGCGTGGACATTTCGTTCAACGCGACGCGCAGCAACACCCGTTCGGCCTGATATTGTGACCCGTACCGGCCCACATTAATGCCCCACAAGCGACTGCCCGAGGTTGAGATGCGTGTCACGACCTCCGGTTCTGTCGGCACGGGCGTGGCCTGCTGCACAGCGGCCAGAACCACGTCGCCGCTGGGTCGGCTTGGGGGTGTCGGTGTGGCGTCAGGCACGGCCGCCGTCTGAAGAACCTCGCTCACCGCGTTTTCAATAACATCGGCATCCACGATCAAGGCTGCAACGGGGGCTTCCGGTTCGGCAACAGCGCGTGCTTGCGGACGCAATGACCGGGCCACTAGGCCGTTTACACGCACGGTTCGGGCCGTCGTGCCGGGGGCAGGGGTATCGGCGCCAGCGGCTTGAGGTCGGACGGGCGTCGGGCGATCCACGCGCGCGGTGCTGGGCGCGCGGGCAAAGCCCATGTCCATCAGTTCAGCCACGCGGGCATTGCGCTGCGCGGTGGACGATCCGCCAAACATGGTTGCGATGATCCGTTCCTGACCGCGTTCGGCGGAGGCCACGAGGTTAAATCCAGCCGCACGGGTATAGCCCGTCTTGATCCCGTCCGCGCCGCGATAGGCGTTGAGGAAGCGGCGGTTCGTATTGGCCACTTCGCGCACGCCTGCATCGGTCGAACGGCGCGAGAAGATGTTATAGTATTCAGGGAAATCGTAGATCATGTGACGGCCCAGCGTGGTCATGTCGCGGGCTGTCGACATATGGCCCGATTCCGTCAGGCCGTGGGCATTGCGGAAGGTCGTGCGGGTCATGCCCATGGCGCGGGCGGTGGCTGTCATGCGGCGGGCAAAGGCGGCTTCGTTGCCTTCAAGGGCGATACCGATGGCGGTGGCGGCGTCATTGGCGGATTTAATGGCAGCGGCGCGGATCAGGTAGCGGAACTGGATGCGCTGGCCCTGACGCAGCCCCAGTTTGGAGGGCGGTTCATTGGCGGCGAGCGGTGTGATGGTCACCATGTCATCCAGGCCAATCTCACCCCGTTCGACCGCTTGAAACGCGATGTAGAGGGTCATCATCTTGGTCAGCGATGCCGGATGCAGCGGTGTATCGGCGTTGCGCGAATGCAGAACCTCACCCGTGCGGGCGTCGACCACCATCGCCGCATAGGGGGCGGCTTTGGCTGACATTGGCGCGATTGCGGCCAACAGAAGCGTAAACAATAGAAGAATACCCGCCAACGCGGGGTGATTTATACGTCGTGCCACGACACCTGCCTCTTTACTGCCTCGCGAGCCCCGATTTTTTGGTGGGGTCTCATTTGTTATTCGAACAAGGTAGCACGCGCTGTGATTTGGGAAAATACCTTTATATCAAAGGCTTTTGGTGTGTCTTTCGCGCACAGGGGGCCACATCTAGGGGGTGCGGCGAAAATAAGACGCAACATGGCCGATTGTGGCAGGAATGGGGCAGTTTGGTTAACGACAGTTTAATCGCGGCTATGCAAGTCAGCCAGTAGATCAGGCAGGTCCGACAGGGCGGTGATTTGCCGGAACCTGCGGTGGCTGACGGGCGCATCTGCTGCCTCATAAGCCCATGTCAGATCGTGGGGCACATGGACGCCCCAAGCGCCAGCCTCAATCGCGGGGATCACGTCTGATTTGATTGAATTGCCGACCATCATATGGTGCGGCGTATCATGTGCGGCAAAGATGTGGGCGTAGACGTCCGGTGTCTTGTCGCTGACGATTTCGACACGATCAAACAAGTCACCCAAGCCCGATTGGGCCAGTTTACGTTCCTGATCCAGCAGATCACCCTTGGTGATCAGCAAAATGTCGGCGTCAGGCTTCACCGCCTCAATCGCCGCGCGCACGCCGTCCAGCAGTTCCACCGGATCGGCAAGCATATGGCGCCCCATCGCCAGCAGGTCCGAGATAACCTCCGTTGGCACCTTGCCCTCCGTTACCTCAAGCGCGGTTTCGATCATCGACAGCACGAAGCCTTTGATGCCAAAGCCGTAAATCGCAAGGTTGCGGCGTTCAGCGGCCAGAAGTCGCCCCATCAGGTCGTCCTTGTCCACCCAATCCGCCAGCATGTCGGCAAAGCGCGATTGCGTCAGTTGAAACCCGCGTTCGTTGTGCCAAAGCGTGTCATCGGCATCAAAAGCAATGGTCCAGCGGTGGGTGTCCATAATTGTCCCTAACGACGCAGCGCGTGCCCCCTTTTCATAAGGGCTATGAAGATTATATTAAGCCGCCTAGGGAAGACTTCACCAGATACCGCAAAGAGATTCGCAATGCTCATGAGCACATGGATGATGGCAGACAAAGACGGTGACGGCGATGGCGACATCGGCGTCAAGCTTGAGACGCGCCCGAAGACAAAGCGACCACCGCTGTACAAGGTGATGATCCTTAACGACGACTACACGCCGATGGAATTCGTGGTGCACGTGCTGGAACGGTTCTTTGGCATGACCCATGCGCAATCGGTGGAACTGATGCTGACCGTTCATCAAAAAGGTCTGGCAGTCGTTGGCGTGTTCAGCCACGAAATCGCCGAGACGAAGGTCGCGATGGTCATGGATTTTGCAGCCCGTCACCAGCACCCGCTGCAATGCACGATGGAGAAAGAGTAAGGGCCGCTGCCCGCTCTTTGGCCATGAAACACTCCAGACTATTCACTGCTCTGCAAGAGGGGCTGCAGGTCGAAGGGCCGTTGCATGTGCTGCGTCCGCCTGCAGGTTATGACCTTGCGGGGCTGACCGATGTGTCGGTCGGGGCAGTGTTCTACCCCGATCACCAGTATTGGTCCGCTATGGGGCTGGTCGGGGATGGCGCGGGGCGCGCGGCGACATTGGTGGTGGTGCCAAGATCGAAGACTCTGGCACGGGTGATGGTGAATGACGCTATTGCTGCGGGCGGTCTGGTGATCGTCGACGGGCAAAAGACGGACGGGATCGAAAGCATCTACAAGGATGTGCGCAAGGTTGCGCAGATTAAGGGTGTCGTCACCAAAGGCCACGGGCGGCTGTTCTGGTTTCAGGCCGGAGAGACGCCGCGCTGGAACACCTCGATCACATCGCCCGACGGTTTCATTACAGCCCCCGGCGTCTTTTCCGAAAGCAAGATTGACGCAGGCTCTACCCTGTTGGCCCCCCATGTGGACGCGCTGAAGGGCGCTGTCGCAGATCTGGGCGCTGGCTGGGGCTATCTGTCCCGCGTGGTGCTGCAAAGCGATGCCGTCACGCGCCTCGACATGGTTGAGGCCGACAAAATTGCGCTGGACTGTGCCGCGAAGAACGTCCCCGATCCACGCGCCACAGCCCATTGGGATGATGCACTCACTTACCAAGGCGGGCCCTATGATGTGGTCGTGTCGAACCCGCCATTCCACACATCGCGCGACGGCGACCCTGATCTGGGCCGTGGTTTCATCGCCACAGCCGCCCGTTTGCTGACACCACGTGGTACGTTCCTGATGGTGGCAAACCGGCATTTGCCCTACGAATCCACGCTCGGGGCCAAGTTTGGCCGGGTGGAGGAACTGGATGGATCGGGCGCATTCAAACTGTTTCGTGCCACGAAACCGAAACGATAGAACCAAACCGCAGGCATCGCCGCAGGAGTTCACATGACGTTTTCAATCTCAGGTAAAACCGCAATCGTCACCGGTGCGGCCAATGGCGTCGGCCTTGCGATCGGACGGCACTTTGTGTCCGAAGGTGCCAACGTTGTCTTCGCGGATATGGACGAAAGCCGCCTTGAAGAGGAATTGGGATCGGCGGAAGTCGAACCCGAACGCTACCGCACATTTGCCTGCGATCTGCGGCAGAAACTGTCCATCAACAATTTGCTGTCCATGACGGTCGACAGTTTCGAGCGTGTAGACATATTGGTGAATGCCTCGCGGCAGATGATGCATTCCGATCCCCTTGATCCCAAGGAGGATCAGGTCGAAGCGCTTTTGAACCAGAACCTGATGACAGCCCTGCGCCTGACGCAGGCCACATCGAAAAGGATGATCAAACAGGCGGAAGATCAGGAAGAGGGGCCTGTCGGGTCTATCATCAACCTGAGTTCTATTGCCGCGCGCCGGGCAAACGCAGACCTGTTGGGGTATTCGATTTCCACGGCGGCACTGGATCAGATGACACGGTCCATGGCGGTGGCGCTGGCCCCGCACCGTATTCGCGTCAATGCAGTGGCCTTCGGGTCGGTCATGTCATCCAGCCTGAAATACCAGCTGAAGGAACATGACGAATACCGCAGCGACATCATCGACCACACGCCTTTGGGTCGTATCGCCGGACCCGGAGAAGTGTCGGACGCCGTTCAATATCTGGCGTCCGATGCATCCAATTTCGTCACGGGCCAGATCATTACAGTCGATGGGGGCCGGACGCTGATTGATCCCGCCTCGGCCCCTGCGCACTGATTATTCCGGGTGAATGGCCACACATTGCTGGATGCGCTGCTGTGCAATGCGCCCCTGTTCATCACGGCGTTGTTCTAACTGCGCCAGCTTGGTGCGCTCTTCCGCGATGTTGATCGACACGGGTTGCTGACGGGTGAACGTCTCGGTTTCCTCACATGGGAACCGGAAGGTCGAACCGTCCTCGTTGGTGCCTTCGCATGTACTGCGCAGAACGCGCACATCCTGCACTTCGGTCACAGCAAAGCCGCGGTTGATGTTGCCTTGGGTCGTGGCGATCAGCCGGTCAAGTGTTGCAAGGCCGCGATTGGCGTCTGAAATGCATTGTTCGCGGGGCGTGGCACAGGCCGCAAGGGCCGCCAGCGCGAGGAGGGGGAGGGTTGCTTTGGTCATGTACGTTTCCTTAGACAGTCTTCACGTCGCAGCGACGTGACAGGTGTTGGCCTGCCGGTTGAAGTAATGTTAGGTCTCTTTGATAGGCAATAACATAGGTGCGAGATGGCCGCTGACGACATGATTTCCGAGAAAGCAGAGGCCTCTGCGTGGTTTCGAACCCTGCGGGATGACATCGTCGCGGCCTTTGAGGCCCTTGAGGACACGCAGGACGTTGGCCCCCACGCGGACCTGCCCGCCGGTCGGTTCGAAGTGACCGAGACCAAGCGTACCGGCGACGCGGGCGAGGACGCGGGCGGTGGCCTGATGTCGGTCATGCGCGGCGGGCGTGTCTTCGAAAAGGTAGGCGTGAATATCTCAACCGTCTATGGCACCTTGGGCGACCGTGCGCAGATGGCCATGGCCGCGCGCAAGGGCATTCCGGGGATGAAGGATGACCCGCGTTTTTGGGCCGCTGGCATCAGCCTTGTGGCGCATATGCAAAACCCCCATGCGCCAGCGGTTCACATGAACACCCGCATGTTCTGGACGCCCCATGCGTGGTGGTTCGGTGGCGGGTCTGACCTCAATCCATGTCTGGAATACGCCGAGGACACGGCGCATTTTCATGCAACGCAGAAGGCGTGGCTCGATCCCCATGGGGAGGATCATTACCCCAAGCTCAAGGCATGGGCGGATGAATATTTCTACGTCCCTCACCGAAACCGCGCGCGGGGGGTCGGTGGTATCTTTATGGATGATTTGTGCACGGGGGATTGGGTCGCCGATTTTGCCCTGACCCAAGATATCGGGCGCGCATTTTTGCCAGCCTATGTGCCCTTGGTCGAAAAGCGCCGCAATGATCCATGGGGTGAGGCGGAGAAGGACGCGCAATTGGTCCATCGCGGCCTCTATGCGGAATACAACCTCGTCTACGATCGCGGCACTAAATTTGGCTTGGAAACAGGCCACGATGCCAACGCCGTGTTGATGAGCCTGCCACCCTTGGCCAAGTGGCACTAACCACCCAAGGCCGTCACCACCGCGCGTGACGGAAAACATGTGGGCGGCAGGCCTTGCGCTTCTTGCCACAGACCAATGGCCCGCCGGGTCTTGAACCCGGCCAGCCCGTCGGCACCCCCTACGTCCAGCCCCTGCGCCTCAAGCCCGCGTTGCAGGGCGGCAATGTCGGATCGCAACAGGCTGTCCACGGGCTGCCATCCGGCGCGGAAGGCGGGCACATTATAGGCGATCCGGTCGCCCACATGGCCCACGAACAGCGCGTAGAGGTCTGAATTGTTGTAGGTCTTGATGATGTAGAAATTGGGGGTCACCAAAAACGCAGGCCCGTTCCGTCCTGCAGGCATCAGCAAGAACGCCTCGCCCTGTTGTTCGGCGGCAGGAAAGGGGCGGCCATTCGCGCGGGTGATCCCCATGCCTTCCCAGTCCGCTATCGTGCGGCCCTGATCGCGACCGGCAAGAGTGCAGGACAAGGACGCGGGCACAGTCACCTCAAACCCCCAATCACGGGCAGGGTCCCAGCCATTCAGACCAAGAAAATTGCCCACAGACCGTATTGTGTCGGCTTCTGAATTCCAGATGTCGGCGCGCCCGTCGCCATCTCCATCGCGGGCGTAATATTCAAAGCTGCGCGGCACGAATTGCGGCTGGCCCATGGCCCCCGCCCATGACGACCGCATTTGATCGGGGCCGATGTGGCCAGCCTCTACGATACGCAGGGCGGCGATCAGTTCTTCGGTGAAATATTCGGCCCGTGTGGACATGAACCCCTTGGTGCCCAGCACGCGGAAGGTGTTGTAGGGGATCGACACCTGCCCATAACCGCTTTCGCGGCCCCAGATGGCAAGAATGATATGACCAGGGACGCCGGTTGCGGCCTCGGTCTGGGCCAGTTCAGTGGCGTAGCGCGCGGCGTAGTCGCGCCCGATCCGTGCGGTCGGGTCAACGGTATTAGGGCGGAAATAGCGCGCGGGGGAGCGGAATTCGCTTTGCGTTTGAACACGCCGTTCCGGGGGCGTGGTGCCCGGCGGGACCAGATCGGGCAGGTCCCAGTTTAACGTCACCCCGTCAAAGGCGGCCTCGAATGTCGCGCGTGCCACCCCGTCGGCCTCGGCCCTTGGCCAGATGGTGGTGTCCAACCATGACCGAAACTGCGCCTCAACCTCGGTCCGGTTTTGGGCGGCTGCGGGTGACGCGATAATTAGCGCTAGAAGAGCAAGACAACGGAACATCGCATAAAGGTATTCCAAGTCCGGCGAATTGCCAGCACGGTCGAAGTGGTGCCCGACTGATAAGCGGCAATCTGCCTTAGCTGCCGCGCACAGTATCAATCATCAGCTGCACATTTTCAGGGTCCGCATCGGGTGTGATACCATGACCAAGATTGAAAATATGCGGCCCGCCTTTGAACGCATCGACGATCTTGCGGGTCTCAGACACAAGTGCGTCGCCCCCTGTGACCATATGCGATGAGGCAAGGTTGCCCTGCACACAGCCGCCAGTCTGCACATTTGCGGCGGCCCAGTCTGCGGTGACACCATCGTCCAGCGCGATGCAATCGGCCCCGATGGCTTCGTGCAGCCCGACGTATTTGTCACCGGCCCCACGGGGGAATGCGATGACAGGCGTGTCGGGGTGGCGCGCCTTGAGGGCGGCAGTAATCTTGGCGGCGGGTTTGACCGCATAGTTCACGAAATCATCGCCCTTGAGCGATCCCGCCCAGCTGTCGAAGATTTTCACAACCTCGGCCCCGGCCTCAATCTGTTTGCTCAGATAGTCGATGGTGCCGTCTGTGATCAGGTCCAACAGGGCCTCGAACGTGGCTTTGTCTTCGGCCTTCAGCGCGTGTGCGGGGCCTTGGTCGGGAGTGCCTTGACCCGCGATCATATAGGTCGCGACGGTCCACGGCGCGCCTGCGAAGCCGATCAGGGTCGTCTCATCGGGCAATTCGCGGGACAGGATTTTGACGGTCTCATAGACAGGCGCGAGATGGTCGTGAATGTCTGTCGCGGGTTTAAGTTTCTTGAGGTCATCTGCCGTGGTCACTGTGCTGAGCCGCGGCCCTTCACCTGTGACGAACCACAGATCTGCACCCAAGGCCTGCGGCAACAGTAAAATGTCAGCAAACAGAATTGACGCATCGAACCCGTATCGGCGGATCGGCTGCAGCGTAACCTCGGCTGCCAGTTCGGAGTTATAGCACAGCGATAGAAAATCCCCCGCCTCGGCCCGTGTGGCGCGGTATTCGGGCAGATAGCGGCCTGCCTGTCGCATCATCCAGATCGGCGGCGTGGGCAGGGTTTCGCCCGCAAGGGCACGCAGGATCGTCTTTGTCATAGCTACTCCTTAACTTGTGTTCGGTGTCCCTTTTGTGGGCAATCGTGTCAAGAGAGTTGTCAGGTTTGGTTGACAGGTCTAAAGGTGGTTTTCATGGAATATGCACTGCCAACACCCGCCGCACCCCTCAAGATCGGAACCCGTGGATCGCCTTTGGCACTGGCCCAAGCCCATGAAACCCGTGGCCGGTTGATGGAGGCATTTGATCTGCCGGAAGAGGCGTTTGAAATTTGCGTGATCAAGACGACGGGTGACGACCGGACACTGATTGACGCGGACATCGCGTTGAAAACCATTGGCAACAAGGGTCTCTTTACCAAAGAGATTGAAGAGGCGATGATTGACCGCCGCATTGATATCGCGGTCCATTCGACCAAAGACATGCCCGTGGAACAGCCCGCCGGGCTGGTTCTGGATGTATTTCTGCCCCGCGAAGATGTGCGCGACGCCTTTGTGTCGTTGAAATACGCCAGCATCGCGGATTTGCCGCAGGGCGCGGTGGTGGGGACATCATCCCTTCGCCGTCGTGCGCAATTGCAGGTCAAACGCCCCGATCTGAAATTGGTCGAATTTCGCGGCAACGTGCAGACGCGGTTGCAGAAGCTGGCCGATGGGGTGGCGGATGCGACGTTCCTTGCCATGGCCGGACTGAACCGGATGAATATGACCGATGTCCCCGCCCACGCCATCGCGCCCGAAGACATGCTGCCGGCGATTGCACAAGGCACCATCGGCATTGAATACCGCGCGGACGACCTGCGTGCGCGGCAGATGCTGGCGAAACTGCACCATCCGGAAACCGGCCTGCGATTGGCGGCGGAACGCGCGTTCCTTGCGGCCCTGGACGGGTCGTGTGAGACGCCGATTGGCGGGCTGGCCATGCTGGAGGGCACCCAGCTGTGGCTGCGCGGCGAAATTCTGAGCCCTGATGGGCAGATTGTGTTCACGGGCGAACGGCGCGGTCCTGTCGGGGGCGGCGCTGCCATGGGCCGTGATCTGGCCGAGGAACTGCTCGATCAGGCAGGCCCCGATTTCTTCAAGGCCGTCGCTGAGGGGTGACTGCGTCTAGTCCGGGATCGTCTTGCCCGGGTTCAGGATGCCGTGGGGGTCCAGAACACCTTTGATTTTTCGCATCATATCAAGGGCCGTTGCATCCTTGCGGCGGCGCATCGTGTTCAGCTTGGACAGGCCGACACCATGTTCGGCACTGAAACTGCCGCCCAAGCTTTCCACGACGTCCTCAATCGCCTCAACGATCCGGTCCTTCAGGTCGGCCTCATCCGCGGACGGGTAAACCCCGTAATGGATATTTCCGTCGCCCAGATGGGCGATGTAGAAAGGATCGGCCTTGGGGTCGATGCGTGCAACTTTCGCAGTCGCGTCATCAAGAAAGGTTTGCACCTTGTCCAAAGGCACGGCCACGTCGGTGTCGACGATGGGCTGGCGCCAGAACGTCAGCTCTGCTGCGGCTTCGCGGCGTTCCCACATCTCGGTGCGCTGCGCCTCGTTTTGGGCGATGGTGGCATCGAGGATCTGGCCCGTCTCCATCCCGGCGGCGAGTTCGGTCTGCACGATATCGGTGACATCCATATCTGTTGTCGTCGCCACCTCGATCATAATGTTGATCGCGTAGGATTTGGAAAACGGCGGACGTGATTTTTCCACCCGCCCCAGATGCACGTCGATGTAGTGTTTGGGCATATACTCGAATGCCTCGACTGCCCCGCCGGTCGCGTCTTGCAGGCGGTTCAGCAGCGCCAGCGCCGCATCAAGCGATTTGGGGGCTGCCATCGCCGTCACACGGTTGCGGGGCTTCGGGGCCAGTTTCAGGACCGCCTTGGTGATGATGCCCAACGTGCCCTCGGACCCCACCAGCAACTGCCGCAGGTTCAAACCGGAATTGTCTTTGTGCAAGGCTGACATGAGATTGACGATCCGCCCGTCCGCCAGAACGGCCTCAAGCCCCAGCACCATGTCGCGGGTATTGCCATATCGAAGAACGTTCGACCCGCCGGCATTGGTGGACATTGCACCACCGATCATCGCAGACCCTTTGGCCCCGAAGGTCAGCGGAAAGATAAGCCCCTGTGCCTCAGCCGCGTCATGCAGGCGCGACAGAATAACCCCGGCATCGACGGTCGCGGTTCGTGTGGTGCTGTTGACCTCATGGATGGTGTTCAAACGGTCAAGCGATACCATGACGCCGCCCGGTGCATAGGTACCGCCCACCAGACCAGTATGACCTGATACAGGCGTCACGGATTGTCGCCGTTCATGGGCCAGTGCCATGATCTGGCTGACCTCTTGGGTTGAGGACGGGCGCAACACGACACCGGGTTCAGCGCAATATTTTCCTGTCCAGTCCTTTGACCACGGTGCGGTGTCGGCCCCGGTCAGCGCATAGGCGTCCCCGATGATTGCCGCGAAGTCCTGAACCAGTGCCATATGTTTGGTCTCCCCCCACCAAGAACGGCAGACTACGCAACCTGCGCGTGATGTCAAAAGTTTGGTTCGAGACGGGGAAGGTGTGGTGGCGTTACCTGGATTTGAACCAGGGACCTAACGATTATGAGTCGTTCGCTCTAACCAACTGAGCTATAACGCCATGCACAGCGCGCGGAATAGTCGGACGGGGCCGTGCTGTCAAACCGATTCTGACGGTTTTTGGCGCGGTGTCATCGTCGGGCGAACGTCCACTGTGTGGTCTGCGTGACAGGGGCGTCCGGTGTCACATCAACAGACGGAAAACGGGGATGCGCAGGTGCGTCGGGCCAGACCTGACATTCGATGGCAAGGGCTGAATAATCGGGCCTGTCATCATAGATGTGCACACCGGGTTCCGTGGTCGCGACGGTCATTTCAACTGTGTCCGAAGACAAAGTCAGGACCGGTGTCAGGTCACGCCGGGCATCGGCCACAACGAAGGTGTTGTCATAGGCAGTTTCCCCCAGAACAAGCGGCGTGGGGCTGCGGAAATCAAACGCAGTGGCGTCAACGGGCCTGATTTCTCCTGTGGGCAGGCTTTCGTCGGTTGTCGGCAGGTAGCTTTCGGCATTGATGCGCAGAATGTGACCCTCCATGCCCGCATCGCCGCTTAGGTTCCAATAGCTGTGGTTGGTGGCATTGACGTAGGTGTCCTCGTCTGTGGTTGTCGTGATCGACAGGGTCAGCGCGGGTCCCGCAGAAAGCGAGAACTGCGCCGTGAAGATCCTGTTGCCGGGCAGGCCGAAATCCCCGTCAGGCACCGACAGGCTGAGGGTGAGAGTGGTGTCCGTGCGGTCCTCTACCGACCAAATTCGGGTTTGAAGGCCACGGGTGCCGCCATGTAGCGTGTGTTTGCCGATAAAATTGCGCTCAAGCTGATGTTCAAATCCGTTTATGGTGGCCGTTCCGCCAGAAATCCGGTTCGCCACTGGACCGACAATCGCCCCGTGATAGCGCATCTCGCCTTCGTAATCGGCGATCGTGTCGGACCCGACCGTCAGCGAACGATTGATCCCGTCCAGACGCACATCCTGAACGATGGCCCCATAGGTCAGGATGGTGACAGACAGGCCATGACCGGTGAGGGGGATAGCATGAACATCCTCGCCCCGTTTTGTGGTGCCGAACGGGGTCATAGGGCCTCCCAATGGACACCTGCGGCGGGAATTTCGGTACTGTTCCAAGTCAACGGTTCGGGCGCATAGTTAAAGACGAAGCGGTGCGTGTCCGTATCGCGGAGGCGCAGCCCGTCGGGAAGGGTGTGATGGGTCAGGCCGATTTCGTCACACAGATCGCGCAGAATCGTTTCCCACGTGGAATCATCGGGCCAGCCCGCGAGGTAGCGGACCGTGTCACCAGCGATAGCGGGGATGCCGTCTGCGGTGCGCAAACGAACGGTGGCACCGCCTTCCAGAACCTCACGCCAATGGACGAACTGGCCGCCGTTTTCCAATGGGATGGATGCCTGCGGCGGGATGGATTCCGTCAGCGTCACGGTCACATCAAGCCCGTCGACGTTGGGTCCCATCGGTGTCGGGATTGAGATGTGTTCGGTCTTGGTATCCGTCCGCGGCCCGATCAGTGACAACGTTGTCCCGAGCGCCTTTTTCAAGGGTGCGCTCAGGGCCATGATGCCCGGTGCCAGCGCGAATTTGTAGTCCGACAGGTCTGTCGCATTTGGCGGCACGATGTCCACGTTCAGGCCAAGGCGGCGGCAGGCGCGGTAGGCCGCGAAGGCCAAACGGAACTGGTCAAAATCGGCACCTTGGGGCTGAGCCTCCCACGCCCATGCGCTTTCATAGTCGAAGACGAGGGCCACATCCGCCTTGGCGGTGCCCACATCTGGCATGTCTTCAATTTCGCGGGCGACTTGCAGACATTCGGCCAAGGCGGGGGCATCGGCGCTGTCGGGGCGCAGAAGGCCCGCGTGCATTTGTTCTTGCGCAAAGGGGGCCTGCCGCCAGCGGAAATAACACACGGTTTCTGCACCGTGTGCAAACGCCTCCCACGCCCAAAGACGCGCCATGCCGGGCAAGGGGGCCGGGTTGTAGGGCGCCCAGTTCACGGGGCCGGGCTGTTGTTCCATGATCCACCAGCGCCCGCCTGCAGGCGACGGGTTGCCACCGGCGCGGCCCACTGCGCGGTAAAGGTCGTGGTGAAAGGCCTGATTGTCGGGATGGCCTTGGCGCATGAAGCGCGCTTTGAAATCGGGATCACCCTCAAGCCGGTCAGACAGAAACCCGATGGGGTAGCTGTCCCAACTTGCGATATCCAGATCCGCCCCGACCTTGAAGTGATCGAAAGACGTCTCACGCCCCATGTAGTTGTGGATGATCGGCGCGGTGGACCGTTCGCGGATCTCAGCCACCTGTTCGCGGTTGAAGTCAGCGACCATGTCCGACGAGTAGCGGTAGAAATCGAGCACGTGGGGGTGGTTGGGTTCTGTGACCGTCAGATTGGGCAGATCAATGTCCGCGAAATCGTCGTATTCCATGGACCAGAACACATTGCCCCAAGCGCGGTTCAGCGCATCAGGGGATTGGTATTTTTGCGCCAGCCACTGCTGGAACCCTTGGGTGGCAGCAAAAGAATAGCTGCGCGTGGTGTCGTGGCAGGCGTATTCATTGTCTGTCTGCCATGCGGCGATATGGGGGTCTTTTCCGTAGCGGTCCGCCAAGATCGCGGTGATGCGTTTGCTTTCGGCGCGGTAGCCTTGGTGGCTGAAACAATAATGACGGCGCGATCCGAAACCGCGTGGGCGGCCTTCGGCGTCGACGGCCAGCATGTCGGGGTGTTTGTCCAGCATCCAACGGGGCGGGGTTGCGGTGGGCGTGCCCAGAATGACCTTGAGGCCCGCAGCCCCCAGCGTGTCGATGGCGCGGTCCAGCCAGTCAAAGTCGAACTGGTCGGGTTTTGGTTCAATCCGCGACCATGCGAATTCTCCGATCCGCACCCATGAAATCCCCGCCGCAACCATGCGCGCGGCATCGTCGGCCCAGATGTCTTCGGGCCAGTGTTCGGGGTAATAGCAGACGCCGAGGGTGCGTTTCATGTCAGGGCTCCGGACTGGGGGCAGGGTCGGGATTTGAGTTTTTCTGGCCAGATGAAGGGGGGACCAGCGTTACAGAATGATCTGGTGTTCGGCTTGGCCCACGGCGTCCACGGGTGTGGCAAAGGTTTTGCCATCATCATCCCCGATCAGCCCGTCTGCCGCAGATGTGCAGAACAGGGTCTTGAGGTCGGGGCCACCAAAGGCGGGGCAGCTCGTTTGAACACCGGGGAAGGCCACGGTCTGGGTCAGCGTGCCGTCGGGGGCATAACAGGCCACACGGTTTGCGCCCCATTGGGCATTCCAGAAATTGCCGGAGGCATCGACGACAGCGCCATCGGGGCCCCAATCGGTGCGCCCGAAATCCAGCCAAACCTCGGCGTCGCCCACGGGCCAGCCGTCAATTTCGCCCAGCTTCTGGCGCATGATTTTGCGCGTGATCGTATCGCAGAAGTAGGCGCAAGCCCCGTCGGGGGCAAAACAGATCGCGTTCGAGATTGTGATGCCCGCGTGCAGTTTGCGCACTTCGCCTTTGTAGAACCGATAAATCGCGCCTGCACCCGGTTCGGCATTCAAACCCATCGTGCCGATCCAGAACCCACCCCAAGGGTCCGCGCGCCCGTCATTGGAGCGCGTCACAGGGTTATCATCCTCGATGGCGGCAACCATTTCGGTCGTGCCCGTCGCCAGATTCAGAAGGTGCAACCCAATGCTGTCAGCCATGAACAAAGTGTCATCGTCAACCCAACCCGCCGCAGATACATAGTGGTTGAATTGCCAGTGACGGCCCTTGATGTGCAGACGTTTGGACAGGATGTCGAACCAGAACAACTCACCCCGGTCGGGGTGCCACAATGGGCCTTCGCCCAAGGCACATTTGGTATCATCATAGATCATCGCATTAGCCTACAGCGGTATCATAGGCTGCGACAATGTCCTTGGCGCGTGCCGCGATGTCGGCGGTGGACATACCCGGTTTATAAAGGGCCGATCCGATGCCAAAACCATCGGCGCTGGCGTCGATCCATTCCTTGAAATTCTCGGGGCCTGCGCCGCCCACTGCGTAGACCTGAGTGCCTTTGGGCAGCACCGCGCGAATGGCCTTGAGGCCGTCCGGCCCAAGAAGCGATCCGGGGAAGATTTTCAGCCCATCGGCGCCGTTTTTCAGGGCGGCGAAACATTCGGTCGGGGTCATGACGCCTGGCCAGCTTTGCATACCGGCGGTTTTGGTGGCGTGGATGACGCGCGGGTCCATATTGGGGGACACGATCAGTTTGCCACCCGCCTGGTCGACGCGGTTGACGTCTTCGACACTCAGCACCGTGCCGGCCCCGATAAGCGCCTGTGACCCGAAGGCATCGGCCATGGCTTTGATGCTGTCGAAGGGATCAGGGGAATTCAGCGGCACCTCGATTGAGGTGATGCCCGCGTCGATCAGGGCCTCGACGGCCGGAACGGCCTCTGCCGGGGTGATGCCGCGCAGGATGGCAATGAGGGTGCGCTGGGTCATGGGTTAGCCTTTCAACAGGGCTTGGGCGGCTTTGATGCCGGCCAGTGTCGTGGATTTTGCGTCGGCCCGTGCGGCAGCAACGCCTTGAGCCACAAGGCCGGACACATAAGGCGCTGAAATGGCATCGGCGCCTATGATCGCGACCTGCTGGCCCAGCCAATAGGGTTTTGCGGCGGCCAGTTCGGCCCCGATGAGAAGTCCGCTGAGCTGAGCGCGGGCGGTGATGGTGTCCGTCCCGTGAACCAGTTGCCCCGCGCGCAAGGAAAACAGGCGTGCGGCCATGCCTTCGGGTTTGGACAGGGTTTGCGACATCGCGTCCATGAATGCGTCCTCATCCCAGCCGGTGGCGGCAATGGAATGGCGCAGCACGGATTGGCCCGACAGCAGGGCGAACATCTCACCGGTCATGAAGGTGCGGAAACTGACGACTTCGCCGGCAGAGACATGGACCCATTTGGTATGGGTCCCGGGCAGACACAGGACACCGTCCCAGCCGTCGTTCTGGGCCAGAAAGCCCGCGATCTGGGTTTCCTCGCCGCGCATGACATCGGCCGGGTCCATCTGGCGAATACCGGGGATGACGTGCACGGTCAGGCCTGCGCGTTTGACAGGGGCCGTAACCATCGTGTCGGGGCAAACGGCGCAGGGGGCCGTTTGGTAAGGCGCTTCGATCCATCCCTGCCGTGACCCGACCATACCGCAGGCGACCACGTGATCAGCGGTGTCCAACCACTCTGCCGCAAGACCTGTCAGCACCCCTTCAAACTCTGATGGCCCGAGCTGGCCCATGCCCTGGTCAGAGGTTCTTTCGCCCAAAACCGTGCCATCGGCGCCGATGGCCCACAGACGCATGTTCGAGGTTCCCCAATCCGCAGCAAGCCAGGTCGGTGTCATAGGCGCTTTCCTTCCAGAACCCACATGGTGTCGGGGAATGACCATGGCAAGGTTACGCCGTGATGCATCAGGTACGCACCGGAAACCTGTATCGGTCCTTCCTTCAGGGCCGGCATCCCGCGTGACAGGTGTGACGCGGTCAGGCGGTTGGCCAGATTGACCTCATACATGGAATGCGGGTTCAGACCGGTCAGCCGCAAAGGGCGCGGCGCGATCTGGGCAGAGGTCGCGGCCTTGCCCGCAAACACCACGAAACGTTCCCCGTCGCGGGGCATTTGCTGTTCGGCGATGACTGCGGGGTCCTGGCTGTCGAGGCGCAGGATGTCGGCGTCTTCCATCCAGTCGCGGTTGTGCTTCCACCAGCTAGTGACCTCGGTCAGGACGCGGGTTTCATAGTCGTCCAACTCGCGCGGGTCCATTTCGAACCCCATGTGGCGCTGGGCAGCGACCCAGGCCCGGAATGAAATATCAAACATACGGCCGGAGGTGTGACAGCGGCGGGGTCCAACGTGGCTGCCGGTGATGCTGAGCGGCAGGAACAGGGCCGCATTGTGCTGGATGTTGAGCCGTTCCAAAGCATCGTTGCTGTCAGACAGCCAGACACGCTGCGTGCGCTGAAGGATGCCGAAATCAATCCGGCCCCCGCCCGAAGCGCAGCTTTCAATTTCCACATTCGGGAATTGTTCGCGCAACCGGTCGATCAAACGGTAGGACCCGCGCGTCTGGGCCGCATCAGGCATGGGCAGCACGCGGTTGTGGTCCCATTTGATGTAGTCGATGTCGTGATTGGCCAGAATGGCGGACATGCGGTCGTAGATGAAATCGCGCACTTCGGGCAGGGCCATATTGATGGCCTTTTGTTGACGTCCCAGCAACTGGTCTTCCGCCCCCAGCGCCCAATCGGGGTGGGCGCGGTGGATGTTGCTGTCGGGGTTGATCATCTCGGGCTCGAACCAGATGCCAAAGGACATGCCGAGCGATTTCACGTGATCAATCAGGGGCGTCAGCCCGTCGGGGTATTTGCGGGGGTCGACCTCCCAGTCGGACAGGGCACGGGTGTCGTCATCGCGGTTCCCGAACCAGCCGTCATCCAGCACAAAGCGTTCCGCGCCCAGTTTGGCCGCGCGATCGGCAATATCGCACAGCACGTCGAGTTTGTGGTCAAAGTAGACCGCTTCCCAGCAGTTGTAATGCACAGGGCGGGGGCGGTCCGGTTTCGGCCAGGTTACGATCCGGTCACGGACATGGCGCTGGAAGGACACGGCACAGCCGTTCAGACCTTCGTTGGAATAGGTCATATAAAGGGGCGCTGTGGAAAACTCGGTCGAGGCTTCGTGCTCCATCCGGGCGGCGTGTCCCCATTGGATCTGGCGGCGTCCGTCAGGCAGTTCCTCCGCCACCATGCGGTGACCGCCCGACCAGCCGTAGTGAAAGGCGTAGGCTTCGCCTTGGGTATTGGTGGCCCCGCTGCAGGGGATGATCAGACCGGGGAAATGTTCGTGGCCGGTCCGGCCCGTGCGGTTTTCGCGGTAGCGGATACCGGGGGACCACGCCGTGCGGTTGGTCTGGAATTCACCACACCAGCGGCCGGTGAAATCAATCATTTCATCACTGGCCTGCGGGGCGGGTACGACGGGGGCGGCCAGCCAGTGCAGATGCACGGGGCTGTCGGTGTTCAGCACGGTCTTGGACCGGATGATGTGGGTTTCCGCATCGGTGATAAATTCAAACGTCAGCGTCAGTCCGTTGCCTTCGTCGCGGTAGCGGATTGTCAGGTCTTTGCCGTTCTCAACGCTTTCAAAACAGAACTTCGGCAGCAGCGGTGTGCCGTCCTCGGACCGGACGATCAGACCGGGTTGGCCCGGAAAAGTGCGCGATGCTTCGGGGGACAGGGACAGATCGGGGTTCTCGTCCAACATCCCGCCGGTGACGTCGATGGCATGTGCGTTGTGCAACGTTACAAGGTCTTCGCCCAGCGGCAGGCGTTCGCCCCAATAGACGACCTGTGGCAAACGTTCACCGGTGGCGGTGATGACCATGGTCTGGCGACCATCATCAAGGCGCCATGTGTGGTCTACGGGTTTGCGTTCGACGCCAGTGTCGCCAATGGGGAGGCCTGCGGCGGGTGCATCCGCCGCAGAAGTCGAAATCGTTGTCATGTCTGTTCCGTTACTTACTTAACAGCGCCGAGTGTGAGGCCCGCGATGAAGTGCTTCTGCATCAGGAAGAACATCGCAACGGGCGGCAAGGCGGCCACAATGGAGCCGGCGGACATCAAATGGTATGCCGCACGGTACTGCGAGTTAAACGAGGTGATGCCTGCTGTCACGGGCTGACTGTCCGGACCTTGGGTCAAAACGATTGCCCAGAAGTAGTCATTCCAGATGAAGGTAAAGATCAGCACCGCAAGGGCCGCCAACGCAGGTTTCATCAGCGGCAGAACCACGTAGAGGAAAATGCGCCACTCTGCGACGCCTTCAACGCGCGCGGCCTCGATCAGGGGGAACGGAAGGGCGCGGATGAAATTGCGCATGAACAAGGTACAGAACCCGGTCTGGAACGCCACGTGAAACAGGATCAGGCCTGTTTTCGTGTCATAAAGGTTCAGCGACAGGGTCAGGTCACGGACCGGCACCATCAGGATCTGGAACGGCACGAAGTTGCCGGCGATGAACATGAAAAAGATCAACAGGTTGCCGCGGAATTTATACACGCCCAGCGCAAAGCCGGTCATCGACGACAAGGCCACAGCACCGATCACGGTCGGGATCGTGATCATGAACGAATTCAGCAGATACCGCGGCATATCGCTTTCGAAAAAGACTTTGCCGTAGTTGTTGAACATCTCGAACGAAGACGGGATGCCCCAATAGTTGCCGTTGGTGAAATCCGCATCCGGTTTGATGGAGAACACAGCCACAGCAATCAGCGGCAGCAGCCAGATGATCAGGACGACGGGCAGCAGCCATTGATAGGTGATCTGCCAGCTGCGGGACGTTTTTTCGATAGGTGTCGGAAACATCAGCGTGCCCCTTTTTCGTCTTGGTACATGGACCACAGGAAGTAGGTGATGAAGCCCAGCATGATGAAGAACAGGACCACCGCGATGGCCGCGCCATAGCCCATGCGGAACCCGAATTCAGACAGCGATTCTTCGAACATGTAGAACGACAGCACGCGGGTGGACCCGAACGGCCCGCCGTTGGTCATCACGGCGATGAAGTCAAAGGACCGCAGCGCGCCGATGATCGTCACGACGAAGGCAATGAATGTCGCAGGCTTCAGTTGCGGGATAATAACGTACCACAGCATCTTGTGGCCCTTGGCACCGTCCAGACGGGCGGCTTCGACCTGTTCGGGGTCAACGGCGTTCAGACCGGTGAGGTACAGGATCATGCAATAGGCCGTCTGCGGCCACAGACCGGCGGCGATGATGCCGTAGGTGGCGCTGTCGGGACTGCCAAGGATGTTGTACGGCCCAAGGCCGAACACGCCAACGACGTTGTTCAAAAGACCCTGATCACCGGGCAGGTAGAACCATGAAAACACAAGGCCCACCACCACTTGCGAAATCACGAAGGGGAAGAAGAACAAGGATTTGTACAGACGGATGCCGCGCACCGTCTGGTTCAGGAACAACGAGATGAAGAGGCCCATGGGGATGGCCAAAAGGTACAGCACCAGCCATTTCAGGTTGTTCCAGAACGACACCTCAAACTTGCGGTCCCCGCCCAGCAAACGTTCGTAGTTGCCAAGGCCAACCCATGTCTTTTCGCCCAGACCGTCCCATTGGTGGAACGAAATCCAGAACGACTGAAAAATCGGGATGATAACGTATAAGGCGAAAAACAGAATGCCGGGCAACAAGAACAGCCAAGGCGTCACCGCAATTTCGTTTTCCTTATACCAGCTGCGCTTTACTGGCGGATGGGTATCAGGCACGGCGGGTGCGGTCATGGCTTGGTCTCCTGACGGTCAACACATGTGAAAATCGCTGGCGCGGCTTGCAGATGGATTGATGCGAAGGGCAGGGGTGAGGGCGGACCAGATGGCCCGCCCCCGGTAAGTCAAAGCTTACTGGTAGATGCGCTGACGTGCTTCTTCCAGACGGGCCAGGATGTCGTCACGGTTCTCGGGGAACACCATGAACTCCTGCAGGCCTTCCATGCCCACAGATGCCATCTCGGCTGGGAAGTCACGGTCGAAGAACTGAGCAACACCGCCCTGGGCGTTGTTGGACAGCATATCGAAGCCCTGCTCCAGGAACTCGTCTGCGTCGACGCCGGAGTCAGCGTTGATTGGCAGCTGACCCAGTGCATCGCCGGAGTTGATTTCCGTCTGAACGTCGGCAGAAGCGACGAAGGACAGGAATGCGCGGGCGTTGTCTTTGTTGGACGCCTGAGCCGGGATGTGGAACGTATCCGTCGGGGCGTCTTCGCCCTGTGGAACGTCTGCGATCGTTGGGAACTGGTAGAAGTCGATCTGGCTATCGTCCAGACCGGCGTCACGCATAGGTGCCACGGCGAAGTTACCGATGAGGTAAGCTGTCGCGTCACCGTCTGTCATGAACTTCAACGCTTCCTGCCAGCTGTAGGACTGGTGGTCGTCGATAAAGGCGCCCATGTCGATCAGCTGAGCCCAGTTTTCGAATGTTTCGACAACGCGTGGGTCTGTCCACTCAACTTCGCCGCGGGCCAGTTCCATGTGGAAATCAAAGCCGTTTGTGCGCATGTTCATGTAGTCGAACCAGCCGCCAGCAGTCCAAAGGAACTTTGTGCCGATGGCATAGCACTTGCGACCGCTGTCGAGGATGACCTGACAGTTTGCGATTTCTTCTTCCATCGTGGTGGGCTCTTCAAGACCCAGCTCGTTGAAGATGTCTTCGCGGTAGTAGATGCCCCACTGGTAGAACGTGTAAGGCACGCCCCACTGCTTGCCATCAAGTGTCATGGCGCCTTTCACAGCGTCCAGACCTGGCAGGCTGCCGTCTTCGTACATGTCGGACACGTCTTCGAACAGACCGGCCTCAACGTATGGACCCATACGGTTGGCGGCATACCAGTTCACAACGTCAGGCGCGTCAGCGGTCAGGGCGTTGCGGATCTGTGTTTTCCAGGCTTCACGATCAACGATCGTCAGCTCGATGTTCAGGTCGGGGTGCATTTCCCCGAAGTCGGCCACAAGGCCTTCCATCACTGCACGGGGTGCAGGGTTGGACATATCGGATACGATACGAAGATCGCCGGACAGTGCGTGACCGTCAGCGAATGCGGATGTCGATGCGACACCCAAAGCGAGCGCCGCAACGGACGCTTTCATCATGGAATGCATGGTTTCCTCCCTTAGCTTCCATCTTAACCAGTCTCATTATTTGAAACTTGGTTTTGAATATTGAAATTTAATCGCGACTCGCCCATGGTTGTCAACAGGCGAGGTTGGAGGACCCGCCGAAATGGGAGGAATAACCGTGAGCGCGTCAGGCGACGGCACCGTTGGTAAGGCATTGGACGTCCTCGATCAGGTCGCATCCTATGGCCGTCCTGTACGGTTTGCCGAATTGCTGGCGGGCTCGGCCTTCCCGAAGGCCACGCTGTACCGGTTTGTTCAAACCCTCACGAATCAGCGGATGCTGTCGTTCGATCCGGAACGCGGGACCTATGCGCCAGGGGTGCGTCTGGTGCGGTTGGCCCACGCCGCGTGGCAAACCGCGTCACTGGCCCCGATTGCACGCGCACAGATTGACCAGCTGAGCGCGGATGTGGGTGAAACTGTCCATCTGGCACAGTTGGACCACGCTCAGGTGATCTACGTGGACAAACGCAACGCGGCCGAACCGGTGCAGATGTACAGCCAATCAGGCAAAGTCGGCCCAGCCTATTGCACCGGCGTGGGCAAGGCGATGATGGCCTATCTGCCAGAGCCTGAATTGGCCGTCGTTCTGGACCAGCAAAGCTATCATGCTTTTACGGACACGACCCATACATCGGCTGAAAGCCTGCGTCAGGAACTCGCCGATATCCGCGCCAATGGCTACGGCTTTGACCGCGAAGAACACGAACCCGGCATCATCTGCGTCGCGGTTCCGATCCTCACTGAAACGAACCGTGTGCTGGGCGCTTTGTCCGTCACCAGCACCACGACCCGCACAAATCTCGCGGGGCTGGAAAGCCTTGTCCCGCGCATCCAAACAACTGCTCAAGCCATATCGAAAGAAGCCAGTTCCTGGCACTTTCCGGCCACTGCGACAACTTCCTAAGAAAGGGGCCCACCATGTCCGGCGTAACTATGAACAAGGTCATCAAGAAATACGGTGACGTGCAGGTCATCCATGGCATTGATCTTGAGATTGATGATGGTGAATTCTGCGTCTTTGTCGGCCCATCGGGCTGCGGTAAATCCACGTTGCTGCGCATGGTCGCAGGACTGGAGGAAACGACAGGCGGGTCCATGAGCATCGGAACGCGGGACGTGACCCACATGGATCCCGCCCAGCGGGGCGTGGCCATGGTGTTCCAGACCTACGCACTTTACCCGCATATGACCGTGAAAGAAAACATGGGGTTCGGCCTGAAGATGAACGGCCACCCGAAAAAGGAGATTGAGGAAAAGGTGGCCGAAGCGTCGCGGATCCTCAAGCTTGATGACTACCTTGAACGCAAGCCTGCGGCCCTGTCGGGTGGTCAGCGCCAACGTGTGTCCATTGGCCGTGCTATTGTTCGTGGTCCGGAAGTGTTCCTGTTCGACGAACCGTTGTCCAACCTCGACGCTGAATTGCGGGTCGAGATGCGCGTGGAAATCGCCCGTCTGCACAAGGAGATTGGTGCCACGATGATCTACGTGACCCACGATCAGGTTGAGGCGATGACGCTGGCCGACAAGATCGTCGTGCTGCGATTGGGCCACATCGAACAGGTCGGCGCCCCGATGGAGCTGTACCGCGATCCTGACAACAAATTCGTTGCTGGCTTTATCGGTTCTCCTGCGATGAACTTCATCAAGGGCACAGCGGGCGACGGCGCGGTTGAGGTTCCGGGGCTGGAACAAACGATCCCGATCGGGATTGCACCGGCTTACAAAGGAAAGTCCGTGGATGTGGGTTTGCGGCCCGAACATCTGGCGATTGACCACGCAGGCGGCGCGCTGCGCGTGGACCTGGTCGAAAGCCTTGGTGGGGTCAGCTATGCCTATCTGGTCAGCCCGGCGGGTGACCGGATTGTCGTGGAGGAACGTGGCGATGAACGCGTCAGCGAAGGCCAGATGGTGGGCCTCACCTTTGAGACCAAACGCGTTTACCTGTTTGACGGTGAAACGGAAATGCGGATCCGCACTTGAATTCGGCGGGGCGCTCTAAAATTCGAGAATTTTAGACGTCTGCCCAAAACCGAACGGGCCCCAACTCGGGGCCCGTTTTGCGTTCAACGTTTGCCGTAGTAGAGGCCGACCACATGTTCGGCCTGCGCAAAGAACAGCCAGCGGGCTGTAAAGACGCCGACAAGGTGGCTCAGCACGGCCAATGCGGCAAGGATGTGATCGGTGCTGCCGCTGACACTGTCCAACTGTGTGAGCGCCAGCAGGACGATCGGCGCTATAACCATCAGGGCCATCGCCAGAATGCGCAGTTTTGCGGCGTGTTTGCGGCCGATGACATAAACAAATTCCTTAAGAAGGTAGTTTGTGCCGGTGTGCGGAGGTTCGAACGCGCGGACGGCGCCACGGTCGCCGAGGCCCGTTGCCGTCGCCATGGTGGTGCCCGATTGCGCAAGCGCCTTGTCCCCGATGATCCAATGGGCCAGTTGCGCCAGCGCCGCGATGATCAACAGGACAATGGCGATGCCGACCTGCCCTGCCAGCAGGGCGCCACCGGCGATGCAGATGCTGAGGAACATCGCGGGTGTGGTGATGTTGTGCCAGCGCGGAACGGTCTTGATCTGGGTGTAAATCATCGCGGTTGTGAACACCGTCAGAAGTGACAGCGCGGCCCCGATCCATCCGATGACCGGCAGCGGCGTCGCAAAAAAGATGGCCGCACTCGCGTAAAGCCCCATGACCAGCAGGGCGGCCACGGCACAAATCCCTTCACGGCTGAGCCAGCTGGACCGCCACTGTTTGAACGCTTTCAGCGCGCGTTCCGGGTGACCGAGGTGAAATGTCGACGAAATCAGGCCGCCCACAGCCAACGCGTAGGCGATGAAAAACCAGATGAACGCCGAGAAACCGGTGGGTTGCGGAATACCAAACCCAAGGAAGGCCAGCAGGCCGAAGCCCAGACCGGAAAGCGTGGAAAACAGGATAACGGATGGTGCGGGATGCATCAGGTCTTACCTCCGGGCATGGCGTCGAGGGCTTTGTCCAGCCAGCCTAGAAAACCTGTGGCCTCGGCTGCGACGGGTTCAAGGAAGGGGGCCAGAATGTCCACGTCTTCGGACCTGTCGCGGTCTTTGGGGCGCGGCGGCAGGTATTTGTTCACGGGTTTGGTGCCCATTTCGGGCATCAAATCCATGCCGCCCCGTTCCGCCGACAGGATAGAAACGTTGGAGGTCGGGTCTGCGAAATCCCCGAAGTGCCGCGCGCCTGCGGGGCAGGTGCGCACGCAGGCAGGTTCGCGGTCCTCTTCGGGGAGGTTTTCGTTATAGATGCGGTCGACGCACAGGGTACATTTTTTCATGACCTTTTCGACAGCGTCCATTTCGCGTGCGCCGTAGGGGCAGGCCCATGCGCACAGCCCGCAGCCGATGCAGTCTTGTTCGTTGACCAGCACGATGCCGTCTTCGACCCGTTTGTAGCTTGCCCCTGTCGGACACACGGTGACGCAAGGCGCGTCTTCGCAGTGCAGGCAGGATTTGGGGAAATGGATCAGCTGGGCCGCGCCTTCGGACGGCTGCACTTCATAGCTGTGGACGCGGTTCAGGAACGTGCCCGAGGGGTTCGCGCCATAGGCGTCGGTATCGGCCAGGGGCGCGCCGTAGTTTTCGGTGTTCCACCCTTTGCAGGAGATCACACAGGCGTGGCAGCCGACACAGGTATCAAGATCGATAACCAGGCCGAGCTTTTTGTCAGTGGAGGTGGGGAGCGTTGTCATGTTGTTCCCTTTGCGATGAAGACGGTGCCTGTGGCAGAGGATGGACCCTGCGGGGCGAGTATTTTTGGCAAAACGAAACCAATCGGTTCCTCTTTGGAGGCGTCCCATGTGGCGACGAACCAGATGAAGGACCCGATCATCAGGGCCAGTGCCGCGAAGATGAGGGCGAGGGTTTTGTTCATTTGCCCACCTTCCACGTGAGATCCTTGGGGCCTTTGGGCACGGGGGCCTTTTGGGCAGGTGCCGCAGGCTGGGATTGCTGGCCTTTGGGGGCTGCGGTTTTCTCGATCTTGACGCGCAGATCGAACCAAGCGGCCTGGCCTGTGATCGGGTCCGAATTGGACCAGCGCATGCCGTCGGCCTGTTCGGGCAAGAGTTCATGGATCAGGTGGTTCAGCAAGAAGCCTTTCGTGGTTTCAGGCGCGTCATTGTCCAGCGCCCACGCGCCTTTGCGTTTGCCGATGGCGTTCCATGTCCAGACCGTATTTTCGTTGAGCGCGGCCATATGGGCCACGGGCACGGTGATGACGCCGGAGGGGGAGGAGACTCTGGCCCAATCCCCTTCGGAAAAGCCATGTTTTTCCCAGATTTTAGTCGGCACATAAAGCGGGTTCACCCCGTGGATTTGCCGCAGCCATGCGTTCTGGGTGCCCCAGCTGTGATACATCGCCATGGGGCGTTGGGTCAGGGCGTGAACGTCGTATTCGGACGTATCCGTCAGCTCATCCGACAAAGGCGCGTACCACATAGGCAGCGGGTCCATCGTGTCTTTGATGCGCGCGCGCAGGTGATCGGGGGGCTGCACTGCGCCATGGCCTTCGGCGGCCAGTTGCATCCGGCGCAGCGGTTCCACGTAAGGCGTGAAGATATAGGGCTGGGGGCTGTCGTAGAACGACATTTTCACGGCCCAGTCCTGATAGGCCATGTTGAAGGGTTTGTAATACGCGGCCTCTTCGGGGACGTGGCTCATCCAGAAGCCGCCGTTCTTGATATAGGCGTCCAGTTGCGCCTCATTGGGTTGGCCGCGGCCTTCGGTCAGGCCGTCGTCGCCCATGCGCCAACCGGCCAGCGGCCCCACGCCGGGGCGACGCATGTGGTTGGTGATGTAATCGGCGTAGTCGTCGTATTTCTGGGTGCCGTCTTCGTTCACAAAGCCGGGCAGGCCGAGGCGTGCACCCAAGTCGCACAGCACCGATTGGAATCCGCGCACGTCGCGGTCGGGTTCGACCACGGGCCAGCGGATGGCGTCGGCCACGGCGTCAGCCTCACATATCGGACGATCAAGGAGCGAGATGCAATCGTGGCGTTCCAGATAGGTCGTGTCGGGCAGGATCAGATCCGCGAAGGCCACCATTTCGGACGAATAGGCATCCGAATAGATGATGCGCGGGATGACATATTCGCCCGTTTCTTCGTCCTTGTCGGTGAACATGTCCATCACGGCGGTCGTGTTCATGGATGAATTCCACGACATGTTCGCCATATACATGAACAGCGTGTCGATCTTGTAGGGATCGCCCGCGTGGGCGTTGGCGATGACCATGTGCATCATGCCGTGGGACGACAGCGGGTTTTCCCACGTAAACGCCTTGTCGATGCGGATGGCGGAGCCGTCTTCGTGCAGCAGCAGATCGTCCGGCCCGTGGGTGAAGCCGAGGTGCGGGCCGTTCAATGCCTCACCCGGTGTGACCTTTCCGTGGGGTTTGGGATGGGCTGTGGCAGGTTTGGGATAGGGCGGTTTGAACCGCATTCCGCCGGGCGTTTCCACAGCGCCGAGGATGATTTGCAGCGTGTGCAGCGCGCGGCAGGTCTGGAACCCGTTGGAATGCGCAGAGATGCCGCGCATGGAGTGCATCGACACAGGGCGGCCCACCATTTTGTCGTGCTTCTTGCCACGGAAGTCTGTCCACGGACGGTCCAGTTCAATCGCCTCGTCAAAAGCGACGCGCGCCATGTCGGCGGCGAGGCGTTTGATGCGGCTTGCCTCGATCCCGGTCTGGGCGGCGACATTTTCGGGGGCGTATTTCACGTCGAGGAACCGGTCGGCCATCAGGTGGAAGACGGGGCGGTGGGTGACGCCAGCGTGACGGTGGGTGGCGCGCAGGTCGGGGTCAACGCCTTGGCCGTTCCAAGGGGCCAGATCGCCGGTGTTGCGGTCGATGACCAGCGGCTGGCCGTCGCCATCGCGCAGCAGCAGGCCGTTGTCGGGGCTATTTGGGTCTTCGTTCACGATGCAAGACGCATTGGTGAAACGTGCGAGGTAGTCGAGGTCCAGTTTGCCGGCCTTGAACAGCTCATGGATCAGCGACATGATCAGCAGGCCGTCGGTACCTGGTGTGATGCCGAACCAGTCGTCTGCGACGGCGTTGTAGCCGGACCGGATCGGGTTCACACCCACCACGCGCGCGCCGCGGGCTTTGATTTTACCGATACCCATTTTGATCGGGTTGCTGTCGTGGTCTTCGGCGACACCGAACAGCACGAACATCTTGGTGTGGTCCCAATCGGGCTGGCCGAATTCCCAGAACGCGCCGCCCATGGTGTAGATGCCAGCGGCGGCCATGTTCACGGAACAAAACCCGCCGTGGGCTGCGTAGTTGGGCGTGCCAAAGCCCTGTGCCCAAAGCGACGTGAACGATTGCGATTGGTCGCGGCCGGTGAAAAACGCGAGCTTTTCGGGGTGCTTCTCACGGACGGGTTTCAGCCAGTCGGTGGCGATGGTCAGCGCCTCTTCCCAGCTGATTTCTTCAAACTCACCCGACCCGCGCGGGCCCACCCGTTTCAACGGGGCCTTCAGGCGCGATGGCGCGTTCACCTGCATGATCCCGGCGGAACCTTTCGCGCACAGAACGCCCTGGTTCACGGGGTGGTCCTTGTTGCCTTCGATATAGGCGACTTTGCCGTCCTTCATGTGCACGTTGATGCCGCAACGGCAGGCGCACATGTAGCAGGTCGTCTTGCGCACCTCGTCCGAGACCTTGGGCGATGTGTCGATGACCGGTTGATCTTTGGGCATATCAGGACCTTTCAGTGTCAGACGAATTGGGTGCGGATCAGGCCGAGCGAGGCAAGGCCGATCAGAAGGGAGAGGCAGAAGGGTTTATAGTAGGATTCCCATCTGGGGATGAACAATTTGGTGCCCAGCCAGACGCCCAGCAGGGTCGGCGGGATCAGCAGCAGACCACGGGCGGCGGCGGTGGCCGTCATGGTGCCAAAGCCCAGTTGGATAAAGAGGGAGAAGAGGCCTGAGGCGAACAGGAACAACACCAGCGTGCCGCGCATGGACCGTGCCGCGCTGCCCAGTGACAGCACGTAAAGCGCGATGACCATGCCGCCGACGTGGGCCAGCCCTGATCCGATGCCTGCCAGAATGCCTGCTGTCAGCGTGCCTGCCTTGGACGACAGGCCGGGGATGCGGACCTTGCCCAGTTGCAACACGGCGAGGACCACGATGATCGACAGGGCCACCGCGCGTGAGGTGTCGACCTGCATCGACAACGTCAGCCACAGCCCCAGTGGCCAGCCGATGACGGACCCCGCGACAAGGAGGAGGGCCACGCCCCGATCCGCGTCTTTGATGCCCGCGCGCGCCATCATCAGGCTGGCGGACATTTCCAAAAACCACAGGATGGGGATCAACAGGACGGGGGCAAGGAATGTCGCCGCCGATGCCATCACCAAGGCCGACAGCGCAAAGCCCGAAAACCCGCGCACGATGCCCGCGACGAATGTGATCGCGACGAGGGCCAGAAATGTCCCTTGGCTCAGGTCAGTGATCTGCAACGCCCAATCCATCACGCGGCCCCCAGATTAACGGCATCCAGTGCGATCTGGCGTTCTTCTTGGGTTTCAACGACGTGGACGGGGATATCGCCCAGAAAGGCCAGATGCGCCATGATCCGGTCGCGAATGTCAGCAGAGTTCTGGCCGATGCCACCGGTAAAGGCGACCGCGTCAATGCCGCCCATGGCGACCAGTGCGGACCCGGCGTGCCGTGCGGCCCAGTAACAAAAATGATCAATGGCGAAATTGGCTTCAGGTGTGTCGGCGGCCAGCAGCAAGCGCATGTCGTTAGCCCCGCCAAGCCCCTTGAGGCCGCTGTCCTTGTTGAGCCGACGTTCCGCCTCATCAATGCCGTGAATCTCAGCCATCCGCAGCACGGCCATGCCGTCAATCGCACCGGACCGTGTGCCCATGGTCAGCCCGTCCAGCGGCGAATAGCCCATGGAGGTGGCAACGGATTTGCCGTCTTTGATCGCGCAAAGCGATGCGCCGGACCCAAGGTGCAGGGCCAGCAGGCGGGACGGGATCTCATCGCCAAACTGCGTGACGATCCACGCATAGCTAAGGCCATGAAACCCGTAGCGCCGGATGCCCATGGCGCGGTCGTCCGCTGGGATCGCATAGGCCGTGGCCACATCAGGATTGGTCGCGTGAAAGGCCGTGCCGAAGCTGGCAAACTGCGGCAAGTCGGGTGCGAGCGTCTGCAACGCGCGGATGCCTGCGAGGTTGTTGGGGTTGTGCAGGGGGGCCAGCGGAATGGCCGCCTCAATCCCAGCGATCACATCGTCATCGACGCGGCAGGGGGCCACAAGGGTCGTGCCGCCGTGAACCACGCGGTGGGCGGCGGCGGTCAGGGTTTGTGTCGTGATGCCTTGGGCGGCAAGGCTGTTCAGGATCGCTGTCAGGGCGGCGTCATGATCGGGGGCTGCGATGTCTTTGTCGTCAGTGCCCAGATCAATATGGGCCAATGGGCCGCCGATGCCGCTGACCTGGCCTGCCATGACCTCTGTCAGGTCAGCCGTGTCCGTCGGCTGGAACACCGCCACCTTGATCGAGGACGATCCGGCATTGACGACCAAAATCATCAGCCAGCCGCCACAATGGCCCCAAGGGCGATGGACGACAGGCGCGCCGCCGCAGGATCCGCGCGGGACGTCAGCAGGATCGGCACCTTGGCCCCCATGACGATGCCACCGGCACAGCCACCGGTGAGGTAAACGAAAGATTTGAACAACGCGTTGCCTGAGACAATGTCGGGCACGATGATCGCATCCGCCTGTCCGGCCACGGGGTCGCCCGTAATTTTCTTGGCCTCGACTGCCTTGGGCGACATGATCAGGTCGAACGCCAAGGGGCCCGAGAAATCGGCATCCGCGATGGTGTCCGCCGCCCAGTCGCGCAGTTCGCGGCCTTCGACGGAGGACGGGACGCTGTCGATCGGGCTTTCGGTGGCGGACAGGAACGCGACCTTGGGGCGGGCGTTGCCGATTTTATGCAGCAGGGTCACGACCTCAGCCGTGGCATCGCGGCGCGTGTCAAGGTTGGGGGATACATTCACGGCGGCATCAGAAATCGTGATCGCCTGATCGCCCTTGGTGATGTGGAAGATGTGCACAAACCGTTTGCCCGTGCGCAGCCCGTTGTCGCGGGCGACGGCGGCGCGCATGAAGGCATCGGTGTGCAACTGGCCTTTCATCAAGACATCCGCGCGGCCCTCGCCACAGGCCTTTGCGGCGGCCATGCCGCTTTCAATTTCGCCGTCAGCCTCGATAATTTCGAATTCGGAAATGTCCCAATCCAGCTTGGCGGCTTCGTCTTTGATCATGTGGCGTTCGCCGGTGAAGATCGGGACCATCATATTGGCCTCTGTCGCCTCTTTGGCGGCCAGCATGGGCAGCGGCGCGCCAGCGCGGGCGATGGCCACACGGGGGCTGGGCAGGGCTTGGGCAAGTTTGATGATATGGGCGGGGGCCTCAGCCGCGTCGTTGGACAGGAAAGTCATGGTGGGGTCCCCTTAAAGATGCGTATGGCCGGGGCAGGAAAATCCCGCCCCGGCCCAAGGTCTTGTGACAGACATTAAGCCAACTGGGGCTTCATGTCGTCCTTGGAAATACCGGCGACGGCCACTGGTTTTTTCATGGCGTCGCGGCGGAAAGGTTCACCCAGCTCCTGGTTGATCATGGCCTCGATCAGCGTGGTGATGCCGTTTTCCATCTGGTCCTTGATCGCCTGGTTCAGCGCGTCGGTCAGTTCTTCCTGCGTGCGGGCAACGACGCCCTTCAGGCCGCAGGCGTTGGCAATGCCGGCGTAGGACACGTCTGTGTCCAATTCGGTGCCCACGAAGTTGTCGTCGAACCACAGGGTGGAGTTCCGCTTTTCCGCGCCCCACTGGTAGTTGCGGAAGACGATCTGCGTGACCGCAGGCCATTCACCGCGACCGATGGCTGTCAATTCGTTGACCGCGATGCCGAAGGCGCCGTCACCGGCAAAGCCCACGACAGGCACGTCACGGCGACCGATTTTGGCACCGACGATAGCAGGCAGGCCGTAGCCGCAGGGGCCGAACAGGCCGGGGGCCAGATATTTACGGCCTTCGTCGAAGTCAGGATAGGCGTTGCCGATGGCGCAGTTGTTGCCGATGTCGGAGGAGATGATCGCCTCGCGCGGCAGCGCACTTTGGATCGCGCGCCACGCCATCCGTGGGGACATCCAGTCGGGCTTGTCCGCACGGGCACGTTCGTTCCATGTCGTGCCCGGATCGTCGTCCTCGTGGTCCATGGAGGACAACTGCTGCGCCCAACGGGATTTGGTTTCAGCGATCTTGGCTTTGCGGGCTTCGCGGCCTGCGTCGCCAGCATCGGGGCTGAGGTTTTCGAGGATGCCTTTGGCCACTTTGGCCGCGTCACCCACGATGCCCACGGTGACCTTTTTGGTCAGGCCGATACGGTCCGGGTTGATATCGACCTGAATGATCTTGGCGTCCGTGGGCCAGTAATCCATGCCATAGCCAGGCAGGGTGGAGAACGGGTTGAGGCGCGTGCCAAGGCAGACAACCACGTCGGCGTCCTTGATCAGTTCCATACCGGCTTTGGACCCGTTGTAGCCCAGCGGGCCTGCAAACAGCGGGTGGGAGCCAGGGAACGCGTCGTTGTGCTGATAGCCCACGCAGACAGGTGCATCGAGCTTTTCGGCCAGCGCCTTGGACGCCTCAATACCGCCTTCGGACAGAACCACGCCAGCACCGTTCAGGATGACAGGGTTCTTGGCGTTGGAAATCAGTTCCGCCGCCTTTTTGACGGAGTTTTCGCCACCGCCGGAGACTTCGAATTCGATCGGCTCGGGGATTTCGATGTCGACGACCTGCGTCCAGAAGTCACGCGGGATGTTGATCTGGGCAGGACCGGACAGGCGCTTGGCCTTGGCGATGACGCGGGTCAGAACTTCGGCTACGCGGGTGGGGTCGCGGACCTCTTCCTGATAGGCCACACAATCCGCGAACAGGTTCATCTGTTCCATTTCCTGAAAACCGCCCTGACCGATGGTCTTGTTGGCGGCCTGTGGGGTGACCAGCAGACACGGCGTATGGTTCCAGTAGGCGGTTTTGACGGCGGTCACGAAGTTGGTGATGCCGGGGCCGTTCTGGGCGATCATCATCGACATTTCACCGGTGGCACGGGTGTAGCCGTCCGCCATCATCCCGGCGGAGCCTTCGTGGGCGCAGTCCCAGAAGGTGATGCCCGCATCGGGGAAGATGTCGGAGATCGGCATCATCGCGGAGCCGATGATCCCGAAGGCATTGTCGATGCCGTGGGCTTGAAGCGTCTTTACGAAAGCTTCTTCGGTGGTCATTTTCATTTGGGAATCCCCTCTGATCAAATTTGGTCCTACGTTATGGGTTTGCCCCCCGCAACGTTAGGTCCAGTTCATTACGGGCTTTATCGCCAGTAGTGTGCATATCGAGACCTGTGGTCTCATTAATTTGCCTCGATGTCGAGTCGTTCTTCCGCCGCTGTGCAGCATCAGGCCATTTCGCCAAGCGTCCGCGCCAGCAGGGCGACCCCTTCGGTGATGCGCGGTGTCGGGATGGAGCTGTAGGCCAGTCGGTAATAATTGGTCGGCGGATGTAACCCTTGAAAAAAGGCATCTCCCGGTTCGATCAGGACGGATTTTTCCGCCAGCCGCGCCGCCAGATCGCGGGTATCCACGTGATCCGGCGCACGCATCCACAAGGACGACCCGCCAAAGCTGCCGCGCCCGGCGACGGTCAGCCCGTGTTCATTCACAGCGCGGTCAATGGTGGTGCGACGGTCGTGAAAGGCGCGGGACATGCGCCGCACAAGGGCGTCGTAATGACCGCGCGACAAAAAGTAGGTGACCGTGCGCTGGATGTGGCCGGGCGGGTGCCGCAAGACGGAGGCGCGCAGGGCGCGTGCCTCGCGGATAAACGGGGCGGGGCCGACAAGATAGCCCAGCCGCAGCCCCGGAAAGAGCGATTTCGAAAACGAGCCGACGTAGATCACCCGCCCGTTTCTGTCCAAGGATTTGAGAGCAGGCGAGGGCGGTTTCAGAAACGACATCTCGAATTCGTAGTCGTCCTCGACGATCAGAAAATCCTCCTGTTCTGCTTTTTCCAACAGCTCATGTCGGCGCGACATCGGCATGGTGGCGGCTGTCGGGCATTGGTGGCTGGGGGTGGTGAACAGCACATCGGTGTCTTTGGGCAAAGCATCCGGCGGGATGCCGTCACCATCCACGGGAATGGCATTCAAATGGCATCGCGATTGCACGAGGATGCCACGCAGGGCGGGATAGCATGGGTCTTCAATCGCGGCGGTGCGGCGTTGGGTCAACAACACCTGGGCGGTCAGCCACAGGGCGTTTTGTGCCCCCAAAGTCAGCAGGATTTCGTCCGGTTTGGCCAGGATGCCGCGTCGGGGCAGGGTCTGGCGCGCGATGAAATCCAGCAGTTTGGGGTCGTCGCTGTCAAAGTAATCGGCCGTCAGCGCGTCGAAATCCTTGCGGCCCAACGCCTCCAGCGCGCACAGCCGCCAGTTGGCACTGTCAAAAAGGGTCGGGTCGGCCTGCCCGTAGATAAACGGGTAGCGGTAATTGGCCCAGTCGGCAGGTTTGGAAAAGGTGTCGAGAGAGGTGAACCGTTGCCCGATGGCGCGGGACCAGTCCACGGTGCTGTCGCCTGCGGCCTTTGCGGGAAAATGCGGCGGCTCCGGCGCGTTGTCGGATACGAAATAGCCGGACCGCCCGCGGGCCACGATGTAATCATCCGCCAGAAGTTCCGTAAAGGCGAGGGTGACGGTGATCCGGCTGACGCCCAGATGTTCGGCCAGTTTGCGCGAGGAGGGGAGTTTTTCGCCGGGTCGGAACCGGCCTGCAAGGATGCCCTCCGCCACAAGCTGGCGGATCTGGGTCTGCAACGTGCCTTCGGCGTCGGGTTGCAGAAAAAAGGTTTCGACGGGGAGGGCCATAAGGTGAGTTTAGCTGGCCTTAGCGAGGATGTGAACTGGTCTTATGGGGGAGAGGTTTGCATTAAGCCCTATCTTGCCTTTCGAAACGGCAGACATACGGTTTGGTCACAAGCAAAAGTACGTAAAGGGAGAGGTGGATGTCCATTGTTAAAATTGAAATCGAAAGTCCGGCATCCGAAGAGCGGATTGGAGAGCTGCACAACAATCTGGCCTCCGCAGGTCAAGCTCTACGTGAGGACGAGTTTGAGACCTTTTTGTTGAAGGTGGTGGGTCAGGACGGAAAAATGATCGCAGGCTGCAAAGGAGAAATTGCCTTTCGTTCAGCGCACATATCTGAACTTTGGGTTGACGAAAGTCACAGGGGGCAAGGGCTCGGCAGAAAGCTTCTTGGGTACGCCGAACGCCACGCAAAGGCGCAGCATTGCATTCGGGTCCACCTCGAAACCAGAAATTCGAAAGCTCGCGAATTGTACGAACACCTCGGCTACGCAGTCTTTGGCTCCTTGCCTGACTACGAAGGCAGCAACGCGTTCTACTATCTCGAGAAGAGGCTTGCATGATAGGCCGCTTCGTCCGCTAGTCAGACCACCACCTCCACTACCTTTGCTGTTCCACCGCCGCCGCAAAGGCGCGGCTGTCGACCGCGAGGTTCGCCTGCGCAAACGGGGTCTTGTCATCGTCGGGGTTGAAGAACGTGCTGTCCACGGCGATGATTTTCCATGCGCCGTCCACGTTCAGCAAAAACGGTGATCCGCTGTCGCCTTGGGCTGTATCGCATTCGTGCAGGATGGAATTGTCGTCATAGGCTTCGATCACACGGCAGCCGACGTTGCCGGACAGGTTGTCGCCCGTGTCCCACGAATAGCCTGCTTGGTTCACGATCAGCCCCGCGCGTCCGATCTGGCTGAGGTTCGCTGCGGTCAGTTCGTGGACGTCGAGAAATCCCACGTCATCGCCCAAGGGGCGGTCCAGCACCACCAGCGCCCAGTCATAGCCGTTGCCGCCGCCTGCGGGTTGGGCATCGGGCGTGTAGTTGGGGTCGAACACCGCGCCCAGCACTTTTGCCTCCCCCATGGAGCGGCCCAGCGACAAACCGGCTGTAAAACTGACGGGGGTCAGGGTTTCGTCGCCCGTGTCGGTGACACAATGGGCCGCCGTCAGCACCAGCGACGGGCCGACCAATGTGCCGGTGCAGGTGCCGTCCTGCAGTTCAAGCGACCCGATCGCCGACCATGGCATTTGCGTGGCATTGACCAGCAGCCGGTCATCGCGGCCAAAGAAGTGGTTTTCCAGACCAGCGGGGCGCGACCGGCCCAGACAATCGGCGGTGTCGCTGAAGGCCTCGCACGTGCCGTCACCGCCCGAGGCTTCGTTGCAGACCCCGTCAAAGGCCGTATTGCAGGTGTCGGTGCGGTTGCGCAGATAGGCCACCGGCGCGCAATCGGTCACATCCGTGCCGGAGGTGCAGTTGTCGGTGCCGATGCCCGGTTCGTCACATTCGCCGTCATTGGCCCAGCGGCAGCTGTCCTCCCCGCCCAGCGCCATGGCGCGGCAGTCAGAGGCATCGGTGCCGGTTTCGCAAAAGACCGTGCCGCCAAAGGCCACGTCGTCACATTCGCCGTCATTTGAATACTGGCAGCTGTCATCACCCAAGCTTGCGCGCAGGGTGTCGGGCACAAGGGCCAGCAGGCGGGCCAGAGCCTCCGGTGAGGTGCCGAAGGCGTCGCAATCGGTGGCATCGGTGCCATCGAGACACGCACCCCCCCCGCCGTAGCGCAGTTCGTCGCATTCGTTGTCATTGGCAAAGTCACAGCTGTCGTCATCGCGGCCAGCGGCCAGTTGGCGACAATCGGCGGTGTCCGTGCCGTCTGCACAATAGCCGCCACCGCCGTAGCGGGCCTCATCGCATTCGTTATCGTTGGCATATTCGCAGCTGTCATCGCCGCCACCCGCTGGGGCGGCCACGGTCTGGGCGCTGCAATCTGTGGTGTCGGTGCCATCCGCACAGAACCCCTGGCCACCGTATTGAGCCTCATCACATGCGCCGTCTTGTGCAAAGGCACAGCTGTCGTCGCCTGCATTGGGCGAGGTCAAAGCAGCACTGGATTGGACGTTCATCAGGCAATCTGTGGCATCGGTCCCGCTGTCGCACAGGCCCGTTCCGCCATAGTTTGCATCGTCACATTCGCCGTCGTTGTTCCAGCGGCAGGTGTTGTCACCCAAGCGTTGGATGGCCGAGGTATCAAGGCCCAAGGCCTGCGCGCGGGTCATAAAATCGGCCTCGCGCATTGTGACCCATTCGGAACAATCCAACGTGTCTGACCCGTCCAGACAGGCCCCTGTTCCGCCAAAACGGTATTCGTCGCATTCCCCGTCGAAGGCAAATTCACAGCTGTTGTCTGCGATGCCTTTGGCCACCAGCGCGCAATCGTTGCTGTCGGTGTTGTCTTCGCAATAGCCCTGTCCGCCAAAGCGGGCCTCGTCACATTCGTTGTCATTGGCGAAGTCACATGAATTTTGCGCAGCGGCAGGAAGGGCTGTGACCAACAGGAGGAGGGCAAGACAGGAACGGAGCATGAAACGGGGCCTTTGAAAATGACGTGTGGTCCCACCTTTCCAAAAAGAAAGGGCCGGGTCCACTCTGAACCCGGCCCGTATGTAATGTTGGTGTCGGTGCTTAGCCGAACACACGCCCCAGTGCCCCATCAACCGCAGTGGTGATTTCGTCGATGTCATTGGCCGTTGCGATCAGCGGGGGTGAGAAACACAGCGTGTTGTTCTTGCCCGGAACGGAACGGTTGGTGGCCCCGATGATCACGCCTTGCGCCATGCAATCGGCCACAACCTGACCGACCATCTTTTCATGCACGGGGTCTTTGCTGTCGCGGTCAGACACCAGTTCGGCACCGCAGAACAGACCTTTACCGCGCACGTCGCCGATGACTTTGTGCTTTTCAGCCAGCGCGTTCAGATTTGCCACAAGGCGGTCACCCATGACCAATGTGTTGTCCAGCAGGTTCTCGTCTTCAAGGATGCGCATGTTTTCCAATGCGGCAGCGGGGCCTGCCGTGCAGCCGCCAAAGGTGGAAATATCGCGGAAGTAGTTCATGGGGTCGGTGTGGTCGTCCTTGAACAGATCGAAGACCTTCTCGGACGTCACGCAGCACGAAATCGCCGCATAGCCAGAGGCCACGCCCTTGGCCATTGTTACGATGTCCGGCTGTACGCCGTAGTTTTGATAGCCGAACCAAACGCCTGTGCGACCCATACCACAAACGACTTCGTCGATGTGCAGCAGGATGTCGTACTTGGTGCAAATCTCCTGCACCCGTTCCCAATAGCCTTCAGGGGGCGTGATGACGCCGCCACCGGCTGTGACGGGTTCAAGACACAGCGCACCGACTGTGTCGGGGCCTTCGCGCAGGATGACCTCTTCGATCTGGTTGGCGGCCCATTCACCGTAGTTCTGGTCTGGCGCGCCATCCTGTTCGTGCTTGCGGTATTCCATGCAGTGCGGAACGCGGATGAAATCGGGCGCGAAGGGGCCGTATTGGGCGTTGCGTTCGTCCTGTCCGCCTGCCGACATCGTGGCGAGGGTTGAGCCGTGGTAGTCGCGGTCACGGTAGAGAATTTTGGTCTTCTTGCCGCCGTAACGTTTGTGGGCGATCTGGCGGACCATCTTGAAGGCTTTCTCGTTCGCCTCGGATCCGGAGTTCGCATAGTAGACCCGCGTCATGCCGGGCATCTTCTCGATCAGCTTTTCCGCAAACAAGGCGCCGGGGATCGTGCCCACGGTGCCGCCAAAGAAGTTCATCTTCAGGATCTGGTCGCGCACGGCGTCGGCGATGCTTTCACGGCCGTAGCCCACGTTGACAGTCCAGACGCCACCGGCGACGGCATCAAGGTGTTCTTTGCCGTGCTGGTCCCAGACGCGCATGCCTTTGCCTTCGACGATGATGCGGGGCTCACCGGTCTCAAAGGGCTTGTGCTGGATCAGGTGGTGCCACACGTGGGCGCGGTCGGCCTCTACGACGTGGGTCAGATCGTTTGCTGTCATTCCGTCCATTAGGGGACCTCCTGCTAGAATCGGGGGCGCTGATGTGGCGCGATGTCATACTATTGCGACTTTGCGGGGTGTCAGATAGGGCCAGAGTGCCCCACCGAATAATGCCAGACGGACGTCGCACCGGTGTCCCGCCTTTGAGCGGGTACCATGACCGCACAGCGCGTGCCGCGCAACTCCAGCGTGAAATCGGCACGGTCCGGCCCAATTTTTGCCTGATAGGGCACCTACGTAAAGACACGGATAGATCGCTGAAAGGTGCCAGAATGGCCTATCGCACTTTGATTTTATGGTTCTTGCGGCTTGGCCCGATGGCGCTGGGCGTGATTTCTGCCCTGATATTCGTGGGGGCCTATTTTCTTCAGGTGGAAAGCAACACACGGCAGGCGGCGGACCGTCGCGCAATTGAGGCTGGCCCACCCGCGGCTGTCGAGGTGCAGGCGTTTGATCGCGCACTAGATGTATCCCCCGTGCGCGAGGCTATGATCGAGGCGCAGTTGCTGTGGGACTATTCCTACAATCTTTCGTACGAAAAGGACTGGACCACCGACTATGTCGTGATGTTCCCGATTGTCGCCCCGACCGAGAGCGATCCGAATGCGGTGCGCGGTTTTGCGATGCTCACGGCTAAGGATTCGCGCTTTTCGACATTCACGCCCGCGCAGGTCAAAGAAATGGTGCTGGACGACGGAAAACTTGGCCCGGTTATGTCTTTGAATGGTGAAATTCGCGGGCTGGGGCAATGGCGGGGTCTGGTTGAGGAATCGATGGTCGATATGGGGCTTGCGATGCCTGAAGACGCGGTCGTGATCTGGCCCTATATGGACGGGCGCGCGGCAGCCTTGGGTGCGCCTGCGGACGGTACGTTCACAATTTTTGGAATCCTTTCAAAGGTGGCTGGGGTGATCGGGTTGCTGGCTCTGGCAAAACTCGCGTTTCATCGGACAGAGGACGGCCATGTTTTGGCACATGGGACGGAAGACCACGAGGACGCGGACCAAAGCGCGGCGGCGGCGCCTATGGGATACGGGCTGGTGCAGACTGCCCCCTTCGAGGCGTCGCACGCCGAACCTGTGGTGTATGACTCCGACCCCATCATCGCATCCCCGCGCCGGTTCAGCCTGCGCAAAGCGCTGATCGGCATTGTCGGCGGGGCCTTTGTGCTTCTTGCGGGGTCTGTGATTTACGGGATGGCCGTGACCGGCACCCCGACAGTGGCACAGGCACCTGTTCAGGCGGTCACACCCGACGTCGTCAATCAGGCCGCGCTGCCCCCACAGGCGCAGATCGTGGATGGCACGCCCGAGGATATCGTGTCCAAGGGCCTTGCCTTTGCCGATGCCGCATCCGAGTGGTTCGCGGGACTGATAGATGCGGCCGCAACCGGCGACATGACGGCCGCAGCGACCTTGCTCGCGGTGGTTCTGGCCGCATTCTTTGGCATCATCGGGATCAAGAAGCTGTTCGGCCTGACCGGTCGGATGCGATTGGGCGACGGAGATTTCCTTGAAGATCTTGGTCTTGGTTAAAAATCAACCGTGACGCCGGGCAGGTTGAGCGCTTTTATAAGCTCCCTCAATTCCTGCCGTGCGGCCACGTTCGAGATGTTGAGCCCTTTGACACCCAGATCGCGCAAATCCAGCAGGGTCAGGCCGCGCGGGAACAGTTCGCGAAAGATGACCCGTTCGTTGAACCCCGGTGCCGTGCGGAACCCGATGCGGCGGCTGAGTTTTTCAATCGCCGCTTCCATCTTTTGTTTGTTGACCATGTTCTGCGCCCCCATCCGGTTGCGCACCACGATCCAGTCGATGGGTTCAAACCCCGCCTGCGCACGCAGTTGCCGCGCGTTCCAGACCATCTGGGAATAGACCGACGGGCCGGTGATGTTTTCTCCGTCGCTGTCGATATGGGCCAGCAGGTCGAAATCAATAAAGCTGTCGTTCAGGGGCGTGATCAAGGTGTCGGCCAGCGAATGGGCCACCTGCGACAGACGGGTATGGCTGCCGGGGCAGTCGATCAGGATGAAATCGTTGTCCGGTTCCAGCCCTGCCACCGCGGCGGACAGACGGTGGTCAAAGATGTTCTCGCCTTCGCGCAGGGAGGCGGGGTCGACCTCGGGCAGGTCATGGTAGGTGGGGGTGGGCAGGGCCAGCCCCTCTTTGGCCAGATAGGTCGTGCGGTTGTCGATGTAGCGGCCCAGCGTCTTCTGGCGCAGGTCCAGATCAAGCGTGCCGACCTTGTGGCCCATCCGGCTGAGGGCAGTGGCCACATGCATCGACACGGTCGATTTGCCCGCGCCGCCCTTTTCGTTCCCCACAACGATGATATGTGCCACTGCTTTGTTCCCTCGATGCTGTTTCCGGGTCGTTGCCCGGAAAGATGGCGTAACCTTACTGCGTCTGGCTGGCAAGACAATCACTGCACACGGGCCACTGGGGATTGACTTGTGGGGGCGTGGCCTCCATGTGCCACACAACGGGTCGATACCGGCTGCCGCGTGAGCAGGCGCACAAGGTGCGCGCAGGTGTATCGACCACGGACCAAAGACAGGTCCGATGAAGGTTCCCACAATCACGCAGGGGTGCCGCGCCATCAGGCGCGCGTTCTGTGGCGGGCAGTTCCCGTAGATATTGACGGCCATAGCGCCGTGCATGGGCCTTTGCCCAGAAAGACGACCGATGGATTTTGACATGCTGGGCCTTGCGCCCCGACTGATCGCCGCCCTTGAAAAGCAAGGCATCACCGACCCGACACCGATCCAGTCCCAAGCGATCCCGCACGCCATGAATGGCCGCGATGTGATGGGGCTGGCACAGACCGGGTCTGGCAAGACGGCGGCCTTTGGCCTGCCGATGATCAACATGCTGCTGAAAGAACAGGGCAAGCCCGCGCCCAAAACCGCGCGCGCCCTGATCCTCGCCCCCACCCGCGAATTGGCCAAACAAATTCAGGAGAATTTGGCCGCCTACACCACCGGCACGCACCTCAAGACCATGTTGGTCGTGGGCGGGGCCGGTATCGTCGGGCAGATGCGTAAACTGGAACGTGGCACGGACCTGCTGGTCGCCACACCGGGCCGGTTGATTGACCTGCTGGACCGTAAGGCCGTGCGCCTGAATGAGACGCACTTTCTGGTGCTGGATGAGGCGGACCAGATGCTCGACATGGGGTTCATCCATGCGCTGCGCCAGATTGCACCTCTCTTGGCGGCGGATCGTCAGACGATGCTGTTTTCAGCGACGATGCCCAAACAGATGAACGAATTGGCACAGGCCTATCTGAACGACCCCGTGCGCGTGCAGGTGAACGCACCCGGCAAGGCGGTGGACCGGATCGAACAATCGGTGCATTTCGTGGCCAAGGCTGCCAAGACCGATCTGTTGATTGAATTGATGGACAAGCACCGCGATGAACGCGCGATTGTGTTTGGCCGCACGAAACACGGGTCCGAAAAGCTGCATAAACTGCTTGAGAAAAAGGGTTTTGCCAGCGCGTCGATCCACGGCAACAAATCCCAAGGCCAGCGGGATCGCGCGATCACGGATTTTAAGGCGGGCAAGGTGACGGTGCTGGTGGCCACGGATGTGGCGGCGCGTGGTCTGGACATTCCCGAGGTCAAACACGTCTACAATTACGACCTGCCCAATGTGCCCGAAAACTACGTGCACCGGATTGGCCGGACGGCCCGTGCGGGCGCGGACGGTATGGCGATTGCCTTTTGTGCACCTGATGAGATGGGCGAGCTGCGCGACATCCAGAAGGCCATGAAGGCCGACATCCCCGTGGCAGGTGGCCGCCCTTGGGCCAAGGACGAAGAAGAAGCCAAACCCAAGCGCGGCGGCGGCGGGGGCCGTCGTGGCGGCGGTGGCGGTGGCGGCGGCCG
>NZ_JAHDGE010000001.1:0-32062 GCF_020627745.1 Pseudooctadecabacter sp. | reverse complement strand
GGGAGCGGCGTTTCTATCTGCAAAGTGCCAAAGCTTAGAAGCCCAGACCTTCGTACTTTTTCTTGAACTTGGACACGCGGCCGCCGGTGTCCAGCAGGCGTGCGCCGCCGCCGGTCCATGCGGGGTGCACGGTGGGGTCGATGTCGAGGCTCAGCTGGTCGCCTTCGGCGCCCCAGGTGGATTTCATCTGGTAAACCGTGCCATCGGTCATTTTGACGTCGATGATGTGGTAGTCGGGGTGAATGTCTTTTTTCATGCGCCCAATCCTTATGCGTCTGCGCCGCTGGACAGCGGACGATAGTTGGTCTTTTCAGCGATACGTGCGGACTTACCACGGCGTGCGCGGAGGTAGTACAGCTTGGCGCGACGAACGCGGCCACGACGCACAACGGTGATGCTGTCGATGTTGGTGGAATAGAGGGGGAACACACGTTCCACGCCTTCACCAAAGGAAATCTTGCGAACGGTGAAAGAGCCGGCGATGCCCTTGCCGTTTTTGCGTGCGATGCACACGCCTTCGTAGTTCTGCACACGGGTGCGCGTGCCTTCGGTCACTTTGTAACCGACACGGATGGTGTCACCCGCTTTGAAGTCTGGGATGTCTTTGCCCAGTTCGGCGATTTGTTCCGCCTCGAGTTGTGCGATCAGGTTCATTGACCGTCTCCTATATGTCGCGCGGTTTGCCCGCGGATGTGATCGGCGCCAGAGCTTTGGCCTTCGTTTGGGTTAGTCCCGATGATTTGCGTCGGGGGCCCACCAGAGGTTCGCGTCCTTGTTGATGCTATCTGGCGGGTTCGCGGTGAAGAGGTCGCGGCCAATACCAAACAGGTCCGGTCGACCGATTCCGGTCGCGGACATGCGGCGTATAAGGGCGCGGGGCGCGGCGATCAAGGGCTTTGGTCAGACAGGCGCGGACATTCAGCCCCCTTTTGTGACGGCACGTTCTGCCGGTGCTGGCCTGTCGACCACCGCGCAGGTGTTTGACCTTGCCCGAAAGCCGCATTACGTCCCTGACCAACCCAAGAGAGTGATAACATGACCCAGCCTTCGGACCTTGCTGCCGATGCGCCGACCCACGTGATTGTTGGCGACGGCATCACCGCTTTTGCCTTCCTTGAAACCGGCAGGTTCGCGCCGGGCGAACGGGTTGTGGTTGTCGGGCGGCAGGCCACGCAGCTGGGGCGCGGAGCAGCCTATGCAACAGGCGAGGCGGGTACGCCGTGGCGGTATGCCTATTTGCTGAATTCTCCTGCGGATGACATTGATCCGGCCTTTGCCCGATGGCTGTCGCAGAATTGGGACCGGATTGTCGACCGGATGCAGGGGCGGTCGCCCGACTGGCTGTCCATGGCAGCACCGCTGGTTGCGGCGGGCGACACATACGGCGTCAATGCGCCGCGGGAGTTTTACGGCGACTTCATGGCCGAACGGCTGGAGGAGATCGTCCACCGGCTTCAAAAGACCGGCGTGTCGGTGTCCTTTCTCACCGATGAGGCGGTATCGCTAAAGCAGTCGCAGGATGGCCTGCTGATCGGTCTTGCGTCAGGCGGGACGTTGCGGGCGCGCTCGGTCGATGTGGCCCCCGGTGGCCCGTCCACCATGCGGATTGACGGCGATGATGGCCCGTTTGCGGCCCCCAGCGTGTTCGGACACGAACACCGGATCGCCAGACATATAGAAGCGGGGGAGGAGATTTTCTGCATCGGGGGCAATGCTGCGATGCTTGACGTGCTGCGCCTGTGCCAAAGTCTGCTGGCGGATGACGACATAAGGTTTGTCGCCTGCGCACCCGACGGGGAGGTGCCGCCCCCGTTGGTGCCGCGCCTGCCGCGCCGCATGACGCAGCCGCGTCTGACCACAGGACACGCCACCGCCGACAGTTTTCTGGCCGAGGTCGGCGCAGAAATTGATCGTGCGCGTGCCGACGGTGACGAGATGCGTGAAATTCGGGCCGGTTTCAGGGCACATTTTCTGGATACACCCTTGAGCGTCTATGTCCCCGATCTCAATGAGGCGCGACGTGTGCCGGGCACTTTGCGGCTTTGGTTGCGCGGGGGCACGCGTGATACCATTCAGGATATGCACCGTTTGATCGGCGCGGGTCGTGCGCGGGTGATGCAGGGCCTTGTGGCGGGTGTTGAGCACGGGCCGGACGGTGCGGTTGTGCGGCTTGTCGATGCGACAGGCACGGAAACGCTTTATCAGACGGGGTTTGTCGTGAATTGCGCGGGGGCGGGGCCGAATTCGCGGTTTGATCCGCTGACGGCCGATTTGTTGCGTCAAGGGCTGATAGATTTATGTCCTGTCACGCGCGGGTTGCGGGTGGGTGAGGCATGTCGCACCGGACTTGCCGCTGTGCGCTACCTGTCGCCGTCGGTGACACAGATCGGTGACGATGTCATGGCGATGCCGCTTTACGATGCGCATATGTTGCGCGCCTATGTGGACCGCTCCGGCGGGCGGGCATTAACCACGCCTGACGATTGAGGAAATTATTTATAGTTTGTTGAGATTTTGAGGCGAGGGTCCGACCCGAAAGGATCTGGTCCATGAAATATCGCGCTCACCGATTTCCGACACGATTTCCCGTGACCGTCCGCCTAGGCGCGGTTGGACGTAAATCACTCGTCACAAGCATCAGCGCCTCAGGCGCATGTCTGTCGATCGGGGAACCCCTTGCCGTCGGGCAAACCATTGACGTGACATACAGCGGTGGCCGACTTGCCGGAAAGGTTTGCTGGTCGAACGGGGACAAGGCGGGCGTGACATTCGCCCGACCGCTTGGAAAATCCGACCTCGATCGCATCCGGTTCGGGTGCAACCCCGTTGGCAGTTCCCGGCCGCGGCGGGTGGGATATGCCTGAACGGGTTTGCTACTGCGGGTCTGTCGATGACTTTTTGGCCCACAGATCGGGGCGGCGCTGTCGGGTGATCTGTTCGCTCATCTCACGACGCCAGGCGGCCACCTTGCCATGATCGCCGGACGTCAGAACCTGCGGAATGTCGTGGCCTTCCCACAGGGCCGGTCGTGTGTAATGCGGATGTTCCAGCAATCCGTTTGAATGGCTTTCCTCAACAGCGCTTTCGGCATTGCCCAGAACGCCGGGCAGAAGGCGGACGCAGGCGTCAATCAGGGTCATTGCAGGCAATTCGCCGCCCGTCAGAACATAGTCGCCCATGGACACCTCCATGATCTCGTAATGATCCAGGACGCGCTGGTCGACGCCTTCGAACCGCCCGCACAGCAACGTCACGCCGTCCTGCGTGCTGAGGTCTTGCGCCATCTTCTGGGTAAAGGGCACCCCACGCGGGCTGAGGTACAACAGGGGCATCCGGCCACGGGCCTTGCGCCGTGCGTCCCCGATGGCATTGGCGACAACATCCGCACGCAACACCATGCCCGCGCCGCCGCCCGAGGGGGTGTCGTCGACGTTACGATGTTTGCCAACCCCGAAGCGGCGCAGGTCGGTTGTCTGCAACTGCCAAATCCCGTCCTTGAGCGCGCGCCCCGTCAGGCTTTCGCCCAGCAGGCCGGGAAAGGCATCGGGAAAGAGGGTGATGACCTGTGCCGTCCATGCCTTCGCAAGACTGGGGCGGTCCGTCATCAGTTCCTGCGGTTTCAGGCTGACCTGAACCGATTTGCGCCCGATCGAGCGACCTTTGCCAGCCGTATCCGTCATGATGCCCCGCCGTCCTTCATAAGTTTCACCTTGGCGGCCTGCACATCGTCGTCCGACAGATCAGACCTGTTCAGCCGCAGCAGATCGTCCAGAATATGATCGTCGGGTCCGATATTTTGCGGCGGCAGGGGTTTGAGGCCCCGCCGGAGATGACCGGGCAATTCCAGCAGGTCAATCAGGGGGGCCGACAGACCCTCCGGGCCATCCAGCCCGGACACATCGCGTATCTGGACGCGGCCTTTGACAGCGCCTGCGACGTTTTCGGCCACGGCGCGCAGATCTGCTGCGTTGCGATAGGTGTCGAGATAGGCGTCTTGATCCATGGTCAGGCGCGACGTCCGCAGATTGTGACGATAGGTCGAGCGCAGCCAGCTTTCGGGATCGCGTGTCGAAAAATGAAAAATGACCTCGGCCTGATCGCCGAACACACGGTGAATGACATCTTCCGCCGCTGCCATCAGCGCGGGCGTCGCGCCATAGGCCATCTGGCCGTCACGACCGGGCATCCGTCCAGCCAGATTTTCATCCGAAATCAAAACCTTGCGGCTTTGGCCAACGTCAAGGCCAGACAGGGTGGCATGAAGATCGTCCGCAAAGGCCTCAAGCAAAGCAGGCGCGCCCAGACGCGAATACCGCACGGCCATGAGGGCTGCGCGGCCACGGGTGCGCCCGGGCAGGACCAAGGCGGATTTGGGCCAGATAAAACGCCCGTTTTCGCGCAAATGGGTTTGAACGGTGGTCGTGCCGGTCTTGTGGAATCCGGCGTGAACGATAATGCGGCGCGGCGTCATGCGTCCGGATCGGCGAACAATCCGCCGGGCGGGTCGATGATAATGCGGCCACTGGCAAGATCTACTGTCGGAACGATGGTGCGGGTGAACGGGACGAGGACAGTGTCTTTCAGGCCGGGGGCAACAACCTCCAGCAGGTCATCCGCCCCGTTGCTTTGCACGGCTTTGACGCGGCCCAGTTCGGCGCCGCCGGTGTCAAAGGCCATCAGGCCCATCAGGTCGGTGTGATAGAATTCGTCGTCCGGCAGGGACGGCAGTTGATCGCGCTGGGCGATCAGGTCGATGCCGCGCAGGGCGTCGGCCTCTTCCTTGGTGGTGATGCCGTCGACGCGGGCGATGAGGGCACCTTTGGTCTGGCCCTTGAGGACGATGGTGGTGATGGTTTTTCCGTCAGACCGCGTCAGCGGGGTGTAGTCGGCCAATGCCTCGGGGTCGGCGCAAAAGGATTTCAGACGCACGTCGCCGTGGACGCCGAAAGCGCCTGAGATGGAACCGACAATGAGCGTGTCATCTGCCATGGTGCACCTGTGGGTGGGCAGGACGGGCCGCAATCTGCATCGCGACCCGCCCTGCCAAAGGTCTGATTATTCAGACGTTTCTTCGGAAGCGGCCTCTTCTGCGGGCTCTTCCGCCGGGGCGGCTGCGGCTTCGGCTGCGGCGGCGGCTTTGGCGGCTTTTTCTTCTGCGCGGTCTTGCGCTTTTTTGCCGGGCTCACCTTTTTTCAGGTTCGCGCGCTCTTTCTTTTCGGAGACGCCAGCGGCTTCGAGGAAGCGGGAGATACGGTCGGTGGGCTGGGCACCCTGATCGAGCCAGTACTGCACACGCTCCATATCCATTTTCACGCGCTCTTCGCTGTCTTTGGCCAGCAGCGGGTTATATGTGCCGAGCTTTTCAACATAGCGGCCATCACGTGGCATGCGGCTGTCGGCGGCGACGATACGGTAGAAGGGGCGCTTTTTGGAGCCACCACGGGCGAGGCGAATTTTCATAGCCATGAGTTTGATTTCCTTAGGATTTTGATTGATGTGATTGATGGTGCTGAATGACTTCAGCGATGATGAAGTTGAGGAACTTCTTGGCAAATTCCGGGTCCAGATCGGCCCGTTTTGCCAAATCTTCAAGCCGTGCGATCTGCGCTTCTTCGCGCTTGGGATCGGACGGGGGAAGGTCGTGGCTGGCTTTGAGTTTCCCCACAGCCTGCGTGTGTTTGAACCGCTCACCCAGAGTGTAAACGAGGATCGCATCGAGGCGGTCGATGCTGTCGCGGTGGTCTTTTAGGATGTCGGCGGCGCGTGCGGTGTCGGTCATGTCAGCCCTCCGTTTCGGGTGTCACAGGCCATACACACCCCGTACACACCCCGTACACAACCTGTATGTACAGCTTTGATCATGTCAGCGCCCCTTTGTGGTGACGCCAGATGTTGACGTGGGTGTAGTGGTTCGCAAATTCGCCGCCGGGGGCGTTGGCGATTTTGGTTTCTTCGGGGTCGGGTTTCGCCCCCAACGCGCGGGCAACGGCGGCGGATGGTGCGTTGCCTTCGTCGATGTGCGACTGCGCGGTCGTCACGCCCATCACGTCCCATGACCAAGGAATGATCGCGCGCATGGCTTCGGTGACGTAGCCTTTGCCTTCGTATTTGGCGTCGTAGAGCGTCCAGCCGAATTCGGGTTCTTTTTGGTAATAGGGGTGAAAGACGCCGAACCCGCCGATCACGTCGCCAGGCGCATCCTTGAGTGCGGTCATAAACAGACCATACCCGCGCAGGACCCATTGACCGGCGATGGCCATGAACTGGCCCGCGGCTTTTTCGCGGTCGATCGGGCCACCGGTGAATTTTGACCTCTCAGACATTTTGTACGCGATGTAGCGGTCCGCATCGCGCAGATCGGGCGCGCGCAGCACAAGGCGCTCTGTCTCAAGTGTGGGTATGGTCACGGCGGGGGTCATTTCTTTTTGCCGAACCCTGACAGGCCGGGGGGCAGGGCAGCACCCCCGCCAAGACCGGGGAGGCCACCCATACCGCCGGGCAGTTGCGCGCCCATCTTCTTGGCGGCTTCTTCCATGGCGGCGGGGTCGTTCATATCGGGCATACCGCCCTTGCCGAACATGCCTTTCATGGCCTGTTTCAGCATCCCGCCTTTGCCCATCTTGCCCATCTTTTTCATCATGTCCGACATCTGGCGGTGCATTTTGATCAGCTGGTTGAGTTCACGGACCTCAAGCCCCGCACCTTGCGCGATGCGTTTCTTGCGGCTGGCCTGCAGCAGTTGCGGGTTGGCGCGTTCTTTCTTGGTCATCGAATTGATCAGGGCGATCTGGCGTTTCAGGACGCTGTCGTCAAAGCCTGCTTCTTCGACCTGTTTCGACATTTTCTTCATGCCGGGCATCATGCCCATCATGCCTTCCATACCGCCCATTTTGAGCATCTGGTCCAGCTGCATTTTCATGTCGTTCATGTTGAACCGGCCCTTTTGGAACCGTTTCATCATCTTTTCGGCCTGTTCGGCCTCAATCGTTTCTTGTGCCTTTTCCACAAGGCTGACGATGTCGCCCATGCCAAGGATGCGGCCTGCGACGCGGTCGGCGTGGAATTCCTCAATCGCGTCCATCTTTTCGCCCAGACCCACAAAGCGGATCGGGCGGCCTGTGACGGCGCGCATGGACAGGGCCGCACCGCCGCGTCCGTCACCATCCATTCGGGTGAGGACAACGCCGGTGATGCCGATGCGACCGTCGAAGTTTTCAGCCGTTGATACAGCGTCCTGACCGGTCAGGCCGTCGACGACCAGCATGGTTTCGCGGGGGTTGGCGACGTCGCGGACGGCCTCAACCTGTTGCATGAGTTCTTCGTCGATGCTGAGGCGACCTGCGGTGTCGAGCATGTAGACGTCATAGCCGCCAAGGGAGGCTTGGGTCTTGGCACGTTTGGCGATCTGGACGGGGTCTTCGCCCTTTACAATCGGCAGGGTATCCACGCCGATCTGCACGCCGAGGATTTGCAGCTGTTCCATGGCGGCGGGGCGGTTCACGTCCAAAGACGCCATGAGGACTTTCTTGCCCTCACGTTCTTTCAGACGTTTTGCCAGTTTCGCCGTCGTCGTGGTTTTACCGGAGCCCTGCAGGCCGACCATCAGGATGGGGGCTGGCGGGTTGTCGATTTTCAGCGTGCCGGCGTCGTCATCCCCTTTGAGGACGTGGACCAGTTCGTCGTGGACGATTTTCACGACCTGCTGGCCCGGTGTCACGGATTTGGTGACGGACTGGCCGGTCGCCTTGGATTGCACCGCTTTGACGAAATCACGCGCAACGGGCAGCGACACGTCCGCCTCAAGCAAGGCAACGCGGACCTCACGCAGGGCGGTTTTAACGTCGTCCTCGGACAGGGCACCCTGTTTGGTGAGGCGGTCGAAGACGCCGCCAAGGCGGTCTGACAGGGTCTCAAACATGGGCGCGTCCTTTCGGCGTCGTTGCGGTTGCCCGACCTATATGGGGTCGGAGGGTTCAATACAAAACGGCCCCCGTGGGCGAAACTCGCTGACGGGGGTCGATCCCTTGATGACAAGGGACCGGACGGCTGGTGCTGTCCGGATATGAGGGGCGTTTAGGCGTCAGCGGGGGCGGAGTCAAGCGGTGGCCACCGACGCCGTGCTGTCAGGCAGGTACGCGCTATGCCGCCACGGGGGGCAGCACGTCCTTGGCTGCCAGAATGTCTACGTCCGTGATGCCGATGAAGCCGAGGAAGAAGCGCAGGTGCGACGACAGGAAATCAATATCGGACCCCACAGGCACACCGCCTGACGCCACCGCAACGATGGCCTTCTTGCCGGTCAGCAAGCCCTGCGGCCCGTCTGGGGTATAGCGGAAGGTCACGCCGGGGCGCGCCACCAGATCCATCCATGCCTTCAGGGATGCGGGAGCGGCGAAGTTGTAGATGGGGGCGCCGATGACGATGGTGTCGGCGGCCTGAAGTTCGGCAATCAGAGTGTCGGACAAGGTCAGACGGGCGGCGTCCTCGGGCGACCGGGTCGCGGGGTCGGTCAGGCGGGCATCCGCCCAGGGCCCGTCGATCTGCGGTAGGGGGTGGGCGGCCAGATCACGGCGGGTGACAGTGCCGCCCTGCTGTGCGGTCAGGGCGGCAGAGGCGGCGCGGGACAGGCTTGTCGTCAGATTGGCCGATGCGTCGATATGGAGGATATGGGGCATGTTGGGGGTCCTTTATGGGTCTGCCCCCTGATATTGCATTTGCGAATTTGAACGCTACTGCTGGAATAATCTATCTGATGTGCATAAATGCAGAAAAGACGCGGCGATTGCAAAGACGTGATCGGCAGGGACTTGGGCACAGGGCACCCGCGCGCCAAGATGGGACAGGTTAAGTGGGACATAAGATGGACAACTGGGACGAAATCCGCACGGCGTTTCAAGTGGCGCGCATCGGCACGGTCAGCGGTGCGGCAGATGCGCTGGGCGTGCATCATGCGACGGTGATCCGGCATATTGATGCGCTGGAACAGCGCCTCGGGGTGAAGCTGTTTCAACGGCATGCACGGGGTTACACCGCGACGGAAGCAGGCCAGGATCTGATGCAGGTGGCCACCGCGACGGACGACCAGTTCACCCAGCTGGCGGGCCGGATCCGCGGGCAGGGCGAAGGCGTGTCCGGCGATCTGGTGGTGACGTCGCTGGTGATGCTGTCGCCCATGCTGGTGCCGGTCATGGCCAAATTCCGGCGCGAAAATCCCGATCTGACAGTGCGTTATCTGACCGGCGACCGCCTGTTCCGGCTGGAATACGGGGAGGCCCATGTGGCGATCCGCGCGGGTGCCGCCCCCGATCAGCCCGACAATGTGGTGCAGCCGTTCACGTTCCAGCCGCTGCATCTGGTGGCGTCGCCGGACTATATTGCAAACCACGGCAGGCCGCAGGACGAGGGCGATCTGCCGGAACATTGGTTCATCGGTCACGACAACGCCGAAAGCCGCGCGCCGTTTATCCAGTGGCTGACTGCCACGGTGCCCGCCAACCGCATCGTCTTTCGCACCACAGACAACCGCGCGATGGTGGATGCCGTTCTGGCCGGGGCCGGGATCGGGTTCGTGTCCAAATGGGAGATGGAGCGCCACCCCGAATTGGTCGAAGTCATCCCGCCACGTCCCGAATGGTCCGCGCAGCTGTGGTTGGTGACCCACGTCGATCTGCACCGCACGACCAAAGTGCAGGCGTTCCTTAAGTTCCTGAAAGATGAGGCCGCGACTTGGGATTTATGAGCGGGGGCGCCTAGCTGTCGTCTGACAGCTCGACGGCCAGAAATCTTTCAAAGGCATCAAGGTTGACCGCCTCAAACTGGCCAAAGCTTTGCATCCAGACGGATGCCCCCCGCAAGGCATCAGGTTCCAGCTTGCACCACTTCACACGGCCCCGTTTTTCCTGGCTGATCAACCCCGCCGCTGTCAGAACGCCCAAGTGTTTGGAAATCGCGGCCAGCGACATCTCGAACGGTTCCGCCACATCTGTGACGGCCATGTCGTCCTCCAGCAGCATCGACAGGATCGCGCGGCGGGTGGGGTCTGCGAGGGCGGCAAAGACGGGGTCGAGGGGCGAAGACATAAAGCCATCAACCGCAATGCCGCGCAAACGTCAACCAAATGGTTGAATATCGACACGGCGCCCGGCTGGCCATTTTGACGCAGGTCTTGCGCTTCTCTGGTTCAAAAATACCTAAATAAAACAGCGCCCTAACACACCACATCCCCAGCTTGACTCTGTCCCCTGACCCGGCCTAAACCCCACCCAACCAAGGAGGGGGCTTCCGACGTGTCCGACCCGGTCCACGACGACGATCACGCAGCGCGCATGAAGGCGCTGGACGACAAGATCGCGGCGTTGAAGGGCGGGGACGAAAAGCGGCCCCATCAGGACGAACATTATTCTCAGGCACAGATGGCCTGGCGTATGGTGATCGAACTCGTGGCCGGTCTGGGGATCGGTTTCGGCATTGGGTACGGGTTGGACGCCGCGTTTGGCACCTCTCCGTTTCTGATGGTTATATTTATATTCTTCGGCCTCGCGGCGGGTGTCAAAACCATGATGCGGTCGGCGGAAGAGATGCAGAGAGACCAGTTGGCCAAACAGGCTGACGACGCAACAACCGCCCCCATGGCGGGCGAGACAAAGGAAGACTGACGTGGCAGATCCAGTTGATGGCGGCGGGCTGAGCTTTAAGCCCCTTGATCAGTTCGAAGTGAAACGTTTGTTCGGCGAAGGTCCGATCGAATGGTACACGATCACAAACGTCACCATGTGGATGGCGATTGCCGTGGCCTGTATTGTGCTGCTGCTGGTCATCGGCACATCCAAACGCGCCGTTGTTCCGAACCGCACACAGTCGGTTGCCGAAACGCTGTACGGTTTTGTCTACACGATGGTCGAAGATGTGACAGGCAAGGACGGGATCAAGTATTTCCCGTATATCTTCACGTTGTTCATCTTCATCCTGTTTTCAAACTTTCTTGGCCTGTTGCCCATGTCGTTCACCACGACGTCGCACATTGCCGTGACCGCGATTTTGGCCTTTGCAGTGTTCTTTACTGTCACGATCATCGGCTTCGTCAAGAACGGCGCTGCTTTCCTGGGCCTCTTCTGGGTGTCCAGCGCGCCTTTGGCGCTGCGTCCGATCCTCGCCGTGATCGAGGTCATTTCCTACTTCGTGCGTCCCGTCAGCCACTCCATCCGTTTGGCCGGCAACCTGATGGCCGGTCACGCCGTGCTGAAGGTGTTCGCGGGCTTTGCGCAGGTGGGTTTGATCATCGCACCTGTGGCGATCCTCGGCGTTGTTGCGATCTACGCGCTTGAGGTCCTCGTGTCGGCCATTCAGGCCTACGTTTTCACAATTCTGACGTGCGTCTATCTGAAAGACGCGCTTCACCCCTCACACTAAGAATGCTTCCTCGGGGGTGACCCCCGGGGTGCTAAACTTCCAATCGTAAGGAGATACATTATGGAAGGCGAACTCGCACACATCGGCGCTGGTCTGGCTGCAATTGGTTCCGGCGCTGCCGCAATCGGTGTTGGTCACGTGGCTGGCAACTTCTTGGCTGGCGCACTGCGCAACCCATCCGCTGCTGCCGGTCAGACAGCAACCTTGTTCATCGGCATCGCATTTGCAGAAGCCCTGGGGATCTTCTCGTTCCTCGTCGCTCTGCTGCTGATGTTCGCTGTCTAAGACATAGACCGCTTATCCTTACGCTTTGGGTGGGTCGCCTTTGCGATCCACCCGATGTAGGGCCCAAACATCGGCGACAGGCGGCACCCGCCTGACGCTAACACCAGATGCCTAGAGGAACGTAAACAATGGCCGATACACCGGTTGAAGCAGGGGCAGAGGCCAGCGGCGCAGGTATGCCACAGCTGGACTTTTCGACATTCCCCAACCAGATTTTCTGGCTTCTGGTCACGCTTGTCGTGATCTATCTGATCCTGTCCCGCGTGGCATTGCCCCGCATCGCCAGCGTGCTGGCGGAACGTCAGGGCACAATTACAAATGACATCGCCGCCGCCGAAGAGCTGAAGATGCGCGCGCAGGAGGCCGAGGCCGCCTACGACCAGGCGCTGCTGGATGCCCGTGCGGAGGCCGCCAAGATTGTCGCCGACACCAAGGCCGACATTCAGGCGAAACTGGATGTCGAAATGCAAAAGGCCGACGCCGAGATTGCCGCCCAGACGGCCGAAAGCGAAAAGGCCATTGCCGAAATTCAGGCCGGTGCCACGGAGGCGGTGAAAGCCGTCGCCAAGGACACCGCCAAAGAGATCGTCGCCGCCCTTGGTGGCAAGGCAGATGCCCGCACGATCACAGCGGCCATCAACGCGCGGATGAAGGGGTAAGGACATGAAATATTCACTGACTGCCCTGTTCGCCCTTGCTGCATCGCCTGCACTGGCCGCCAGCAAGAACCCGTTTTCGGCTGAGTTCTGGTCTTTGTCCAACACGGACATGATCGTTCTGATCGCCTTTATCATCTTTGTTGGCGTGCTGATCAAATTCAACGTTCCGGGCATGTTGTCCGGGATGCTGGATGGTCGCGCGGAAGGCATCAGGAATGACCTGAACGAAGCCAAGGCCCTGCGTGAGGAAGCGCAGACGTTGCTTGCCAGCTACGAGCGTAAGCAGCGCGACGTGCAGGAACAGGCCGACCGCATCGTGGCGAACGCAAAGGATGAGGCGACGCGCGCTGCTGAACAGGCCACCGCCGACATCAAGACGTCTGTGGCCCGTCGTCTGGCCTCTGCCGAGGACCAGATCGAAAGCGCCAAGCAGGGTGCGATCCGCGCTGTGCGCAATCAGGCCGTGACGGTTGCTGTGGCTGCGGCCCGCGATGTGATTGCCAAACAGACGACGGCCAGCGATGCCGATGCGATGATTGATGCGTCTATCGCCGAGGTCGGGCAAAAGCTGCACTAGGCCCGCCGGCTTACAAGATCGAAAACGCCCGGCCATTGTGCCGGGCTTTTCTTTTTGCGGCGGCCCGAAGGACCCTACCGGCGCAATTCGTGATCGAGACGTTTTCGCGCGATGGCGTCGTTTCTTTCCGCCTTGTCCTGTTCGAAAAGGGCGGTTTCCACGAAGGTCAGATGCGCCTCGACCGCGCGGCGTGCGGCGGGCGCGTCTCGGGCCTGCAGGGCGTCGTTGATGGCGCGGTGCTGGTCCAGCAGTTGGTCACGCGTCGTGCGCTGTTTGAACATGATCTGCCGGTTGTAGAACACGCCTTCGCGCAGCAGTTGATACATGGACCGCATCATATGGAGCATGATGACGTTGTGGCTGGCCTCGATGATGCTGAGGTGAAAATCCGCGTCAAGGCCCGCTTCTTCGGTGGGATTGCGTTTGCTGTGGGCGGTTTCCATCTTCTTGAAGATGGTGTCGATGACGGCAAGGTCCGTATCGGTACCGAGGGTCGCTGCGCGTTCGGCAGCGAGGCCCTCCATATCGCGGCGGAAGGCGATGTAGTCGAAGACAGCTTCGTCGTGATTGGCAAAAAGCCGGACCAGCGTGTCCGAGAAAGCGGACCCCAGCACGTCACCCACAAAGACCCCCGCACCGGCGCGGGATGTCAGCAGGCCGCTGTCCTGCAAGTCTGCCAAGGCTTCGCGCAGGGACGGGCGGGAGACGCCCAACCGTTCGCTGAGTTCGCGTTCCGAGGGCAGCCGTTCACCGGGTTTAAGGATGCCGCGCAGGATCAGCTGTTCGATCTGGCGGACCACCGTTCGGGAAATTTTCTCAGGCTGGACAGGTTCAAATGGCATCGGTGACCTTTCGGAAATTGGTCAAATTGTATGACCAATCTACCGAGGTCGCAAACAAAAAGGGCCGCCCCTGTTGGGGCGACCCTTCGACAAAAGCAGGGATGCTTTAGTTCGGCGTGATGGTGATTTCCACACGACGGTTCTGGGCGCGGCCCTCAGCCGTGAGGTTGGACGCGATGGGAGCGTCTTCGCCGCGACCGATGGAGCGGATGCGGTTTGGCGACACACCGCTGGAGATCAGGGCAGAGGCCACAGATTGCGCACGGCGCTGGGACAGGTCCTGATTGAAGGCAGCGGAGCCGGTGTTGTCGGCGTGGCCGATGACGTTCACGAGCGTGTTGGGAAAGTCGTTCATGGACCGCGCCAGTGCGTTCAGGTCCGTGCGCAGGGCACCGGACAGCTGGTCGCTGTTCGTGGCAAACAGGATGTCTTGCGGCAGTGTCACGATCAACTGGTCACCGGTGTTGACGATCCGCGCGTTGGACCCCAACTGCTGGCGCAACTGTGCTTCCTGACGGTCAAGCAATGCGCCCGCACCGGCACCAAGGCCGGCCCCGATCAAGGCACCTGTCACAGCGCCACGGTTGCGTTCTTCGACATTGTCACCCCGCGCAATGCCCACAAGCGCGCCAGCGGCTGCGCCCACAAGGGCACCCTGCTGGGTGTTGCGGTTGGGGTTGTTCGGGTCCTGAATTTGTTCGCAGGCGGTCACAGCCAGAAGGCCGGACACGGCAACGGCGAGGGTGGATTTGGACAGGGTCATTTTCGTTCGTTCCATTGTTGGGCACCGGACATGGTGCGCTTGATGGGGAATATATCGGACAAACCCCATTGCTATCCAATAACGCGGACCAGGGCGGCAGGGTTCCGCCGAGGTTATCGAAAAACATGATTTTTTGCAGAAGGTTACGAAGCGGCCTGTCCGGCGTCTTCGCGGGCCCCTTCCCACGCGAGCAGCGCGCGCTTGACCGGAAGGCCCCAGTGGTAGCCCCCCAAGGCCCCTGATTTGCGCAAGGCGCGGTGACAGGGAATCAACCATGATACGGGGTTGCGGCCCACGGCCGTTCCCACCGCGCGGACCGCTTTGGGTGATCCGATTGCCGTTGCGATTTCGCTATAGGTGGTCACATGGCCCGAGGGGATCGTCAGCAATGCTTCCCACACCTTCAGTTGGAAGGGCGCGCCGATCATGTGCAGTCTGGCGTCGCCTTTCATGCTGAGGGCGGCATCGACCCATGGGCGGATCCTGTCGGGTGTATTGTGGTACGTGGCCTTGGGCCAGCGGCGCGCAAGATCGGCGTAGGCGGCGTCGTCGCCCATTTCCGATGTGAACCCCATCCCGCACAGCCCGCGACCGGTGCCCATGGCGATCACCGGCCCGAAGGGGGACATGAATGTCCCCCAGTGAATTGTCAGGCCCGCGCCGCCCTTGGCGAAGTCGCCCGGGCTCATGGCTTCCCATGTGAGGAACAGATCGTGCAGGCGGCCCGATCCGGACAGGCCCACAGCATCCGCGGTGGCGAGGGTTGTGAAGTTTTCGGCCAGAAGGGTCTTGGCATACCCCAGCGCCAGATACTGCTGATAGCGTTTGGGCGACACGCCGACCCACCGCGAGAAGACACGCTGGAAATGGGCGGGCGACATGTCCATGCGTGCGGCAAGCGCCTCAAGCGACAGCGGCGTCTGTGCCGCGTCGATGTGATCAAGCGCGCGGCGGATGACGTGATAATGATAGCGGTCTGATGGGTCCATGGGGGCAGTTTATGCGGCGATCATCGCCCGTGCGACCCGAATGTTGCGCCTTGTGCGTACGGCATCCCACGGGCAAAAGGGGCCATGGCCAAGCTTCAAAGACAACTCGATTATCACACCATCCGTGAGGTTTTCACCCGCTTTCAGGCAGCGGACCCCGAACCTAAAGGGGAACTGGATCACGTGAACGCCTATACGTTGGTGGTGGCCGTCGCCCTGTCCGCGCAGGCAACCGACAAGGGTGTCAACAAGGCCACGGCGGAGTTGTTCAAGATCGCGGACACGCCGCAAAAGATGCTGGCGTTGGGCGAAGAGGGTGTGATCGCGCACATCAAGACCATCGGTCTTTATCGCAACAAGGCCAGGAATGTCATCAAGTTGAGCCGCATTCTGGTCGAAGACTATGACGGCATCGTGCCGAATTCCCGCGCAGCCCTGCAATCGCTGCCCGGTGTGGGCCGCAAGACGGCGAATGTTGTTCTGAATATGTGGTGGCAGCAACCCGCACAGGCGGTGGACACGCATATCTTCCGTCTGGGCAACCGCAGCGGCATTGCCCCCGGCAAGGATGTGGATGCCGTGGAACGCGCCATCGAAGACAACATTCCCGCCGATTTTCAACTGCACGCGCACCACTGGATGATCCTGCACGGGCGGTATATCTGCGTCGCAAGAAAACCGAAATGTCAGGCCTGCCACATCCGTGAGCTGTGCCTTTACGAGGATAAGACACCATGAATTTTGACGTCATCGGCATCGGCAACGCGATGGTAGACGTGATTTCCCCCGCTCCGGACACGTTTCTGGACCAGATGGGGATTACCAAGGGCATCATGCAACTGATCGAACGGGACCGGGCGGAACTGCTGTATGCGTCCATGTCGGACCGGGTCGAAGCGCCGGGGGGGTCCGTGGCCAACACGCTGGCGGGGATCGGGGAGCTTGGCCTGCAGACGGCCTTTATCGGCAAGGTGAAGGACGATGCACTGGGGCGGTTTTACGCAGACAGCCTTGGGAAAGCAGGCACCGCGTTTCCGCTGCCGCCTCAGGATGTGGACCTGCCGACGTCGCGTTCGATGATCTTTGTGTCGCCGGACGGGGAACGGTCGATGAACACCTATCTGGGCGCGGGCGCGGATATTTCTTCCGCCGATGTGCCCGATGTGTTCGGCACGGGGCTGTTGTTCCTTGAGGGCTATCTGTTCGACAAGGATGAAGGTAAGACCGCCTTTTCCGAGGCTGCGACCAAGATGAAGGCCGCCGGTGGCCGGTCTGCCATCACGATCTCCGATCCGTTTTGCGCCGAACGCCACCGTGCCGATTTCAAACGGCTGATTGCCGAAGACATGGACATTGCCATCGGGAATGATGCCGAATGGATGACGCTTTATGAAACCGATGATCTGGATGCGGCCCTGCGTCAGGCCGCCGAGGTCTGTGAGATTGTGGCCTGCACACGTTCCGGCGATGCGGTCTGGGTGCAGCAGGGATCGCAGCGGTTCACCGCAGATGTGACGCCCGTGACACCGGTCGATGCGACAGGCGCGGGGGACCAATTCGCAGCAGGGTTCCTTTACGGTGTCAGCACCGGCGCGGCGCTGGATGTGGCCGCCGCCATGGGCGTGATGTGCGCGGCCGAGGTTATCGGCCACATCGGGCCACGGCCAGAGGCGAACATGCTGGCCGCCTTCAAAACCGCAGGGCTGGTCTAGGGGCGGGTTGTGGCCAGCCAGGCTGCGTCGATTTCGTCAATGATGGCGGGGTCGAAGCGGTCTTCCTCTTTCCAGTATTTGCCGGACGGAACCATGTAGCCTGTATCGGCCTCCAGCCGCAGGGCGTCATCAATGGCAGCCGCGTTCAGGGACACGCGTGCCGTCAGATCGGTGGGTGTGACGCGGGCAAAGACAAGGCGGCTGGGGTCACGACTGAGGTTCACGGTGCGGCACCCGCGCCGATGCGCCATGGCCTGCAACCGCGCCGATTTCGCCTCGAGAGACCGCAGGGTGACATCCGCCCGCAGCGGGTCGGCTGTGCCGGTGCCGTAAAAATGGGTCTGGGCGCCGTCATAGGTCATGTCGCAGCCCATGAACGCGATGACGGTCGGTTTCAGATCATGAAGCGCCCAATATCCGGCTGTGAACGCCATGGTGCCGCCCGCATAAACAAATCCGCCAAGCGCGTTTTGTGCCGGAACGTAGGTTTCATAGGTGATGATCCTCTGTCCGGTTTCGACCTGATCCGGCTGGCGATCTTGCGGGAAATCCGACGGGTGGATCAGATAATCCCAATCCGGCCGCACCCTCCAGGCGTTGTTGATGGCAACGATCACGTCGAAAGGAGTTTTGTCCCAACGGGCCGCTTGCGTCACGTTCGGGCCACTGCCGAGGATCAGAACTTTCATGGGGTGCCCGTTGGTTGGGAGACTGCTGATGTCGGGTGAAAACTAGCACAGGACATGACCCGGTCGAGAGGGCAGATGCCTGCCGCGCGGGCATATTTGTGAACCAAAGAAACGAGGACACGAAGTGCGCCACCCGATCTTATCCAGATCAAGTGGCGGCTTCTTCGGTTACGGCCATCGGGATGCCTCCCTGTACCGCCTCAACAGCATGGCGCGTTAACGTTAATGGCTGGTAAAGACGCCGGAAGAAACGCCGTGTTTCTTTGGTTCTTAAATATGCATTTCTACACCGCAATCAGGACCCGACCTGACGAGGGCACGGACAGGGTGCCAGTTTCGGGGGCGTTTGGCACAAACGCCCCCCCCCCGCCCGCCGCAGGCGCTGATCGTCAGATCATTCCCCCAGTTTGGCGTGCACTTCGTCCAGGTCGATTTCGGCCACGGGCATCTTGTTGCCGGGATTTTCGAAGTCGTACTTGAACAGGTTGAAATCCCGTTTGTAGATTTCATAGACCAGATGCATCGACAGATCGTCGAAGTAATCCTCGACCGGATGGGCGCGTTTGGGGCCGTGGCCTTCGCTTTCGTTGAAGCGGGGGATTTCTGCCAGATCAATGCTGTTGGGCGTGTCTATGGCGTTCAGAACGTCCTGCATCCCGTCGTTGAACTGTTCGGTCCAGAAAATCTTGTCGTAGCGGCCACCGTTCACGATGAAGGTCGAAATGTGGCCCGACATGGCGGACCAATGGATGTCGGGGTCCATCGGGCGGCGCCAGCGGATGGTGTCGCGCGCGAACAGCAAGAACCGGCGGAAGGATTTGACCTGATCGAATTCGAACCCGTCTTCGGGCGATCCGACCTCGATGCCGTATTTCTGGATCAGCAGGGGCACCAGATTGCCGCGATACCGTTTGCCGTTGCGCTGGATGCCGCAGATTTTGTCGAAGAACGAGGACAGGATGCGGGTGTAGGGGTTGCGCACGCAGGTGAAGGCGTAGCTTTCGTGATTTTTGACGTTGTTGGTGATCAGCGGCTGGCTGTCCTCCATCGACCATTTGTGCATACCGCTTTGTGCGTCATGGATGTCGCCGTCGAAAAAGCTGCCATGATCGGAATAATACATGATCTGGCCAATGGTGGAGCAGGCACATTTGGGCACCACCCGGTACACCACGCTCTCACTCTCGGTCATCCAGGTGCCGGGAAACCCCATACGCTCGTCCTCATTAATCTGTCGCGACGTTGATCCGCCGCGCTTTTGTTCAAAAAAGCAAAGAAATCGTGTTTATTCAATCCGTCTTCACGTTTACATATCTAAAACACTGATGAACCTAGGGGAATATTGTTTCTGATATGGCAAAAATTGCCTTCATCCTGCTGTGTCATAAAGACCCTGAGGCGATCGTGCAGCAGGCAGAGCAGCTGACGGCGGTTGGTGACTATATCGCGATCCATTTCGATGCCAGAGCGCCGAAGGCGTCTTACGACCTGATCCGCACACGGCTGAAGGACAACCCGAATGTCGCCTATGCCACCAAACGTATCAAATGCGGCTGGGGGGAATGGTCGCTGGTGCAGGCCACATTGTATGCCGTCGAGGCCGCGGTTGATGCCTTCCCGCGGGCCACGCATTTCTACATGGTGTCAGGCGATTGCATGGCGATCAAATCCGCCAAGTTCGCCAAGAAATTTCTGGACGCAGATGATTGCGATTATATCGAGAGTTTCGATTTTTTCGAGAGCGACTGGATCAAGACCGGCATGAAGGAAGAGCGGCTGATCTACCGCCATTTCTTCAATGAACGGACGCATAAATCGTTGTTCTACAATTCGTGGTGGGCGCAGCGGAAACTGGGGTTGGAACGCGAGATTCCTGCGGATCTTCAGATCATGATCGGGTCGCAGTGGTGGTGTCTGCGCCGCCGCACGGTGGAATGGATTTTGGACATGACGCGCAACCGCCCGGACGTGATGCGCTTTTTCCGGACCACGTGGATCCCGGACGAGACGTTTTTTCAGACCCTCGTGCGCCATCTGGTGCCGGAACCTGAAATCCGCACCCGCACGCTGACGTTTTTGATGTTCACCGATTACGGGATGCCGGTGACGTTCTACAATGACCATTATGATCTGTTGCTGAGCCAGGATTTCCTGTTCGCGCGCAAGATCAGCCCCGAGGCCACGGCGCTGAAGGACAGGTTGGGGCGGCTTTATGCATCCGGGCGCGATGATTTCAAAATCTCGAACGAAGGCAACCGGCTGTTTCACTTCCTGACCGGTCGCGGCCGGATCGGGCGACGGTTTGCGCCGCGGTTCTGGGAGACCGAGGCGTCTTTGGGCCGCGAACGGGAGTTGATGATTATCGCGTGCAAGAAATGGCATGTGGCCAAGCGGCTGGTGGGGTCGATCAAACATCACACCAATATCCCCGCGATTGATTATCTGTTTAACGAAGAACATACGCCGCTGCCCGATCTGGGCGGTATCCAGACGACACTGGGCAAGCGGACGCGTCACCGGCGCGCGCTGATGCGGATGTTGTTCGATTACTACGAAACGGACCGCCTGATTATCTGTCTGGACACGGCGAACCTTGATCTGATGCAGGACTTCTTTTCGGACCGGTCGACGACGCGGCTTTTGGAAATCCAGTGCGAATTTTCGGACGAGTATCTGATCGGGCATGCCAAACGGGTGGGACTTGCCGGAGAGCAGACCGCCGAGGAGACGATGCAGCAGCTGTTGCCCACGATCCGGTATGATGTGGTTTATGAAAGCGACCGGATCGGCGATGAGGGGTTCGAGAACCATTACCGCATTCGCGAGACGGACAGCCCTGATGAAAACACGCCGCCACTGGCCGAGTTTCTAAGCCTTCCCGAAGACATCGCGCGCAATCTGGCGCAGACGCCGTATCTTTTTGCCGATTGAGGACAACCATGGATTTTGCCTACGACGACCAGAACATCTTTGCCAAAATCCTGCGCGGGGAGATACCGAACCAGACCGTCTATGAGGACGACCACGCATTGGCATTTCATGATATCGCGCCCAAGGCGCCGGTGCATGTGCTGGTGATCCCCAAGGGCCCCTATGTGTCGATGGACCATTTCTGTACCGCAGCCGGTGACGCGGAGATCGTGGGTTACATGCGGGCGGTGGCCAAGGTCTGCGAGATCACGGGCGTCGAAAACGGTTTTCGCGCCATTTCAAACGCGCGCGAGGACGGGGTGCAGGAGGTGCCGCATCTGCATGTGCATATCCTGGGCGGGCGCAATATGGGGCCGATGGTGGCGCGTTGATCCGAAGGGTTCGAACGGGCCTTGCCCGTCCGATCCGCGCGTGCTGCGCACGCGCAGGGGGCGCTGCCCCCGGCCTGCGGCCTCCCCCGGAGTTTTCGGATCAGAAGAAGGGCGGGCCGCGCGATGCGTCCAGCCGTCAGGTGCGGGTCAGGTTTAGAAAAACGTCTTCGAGATCGGGGTCTTCGGTGCGGACATCCTTGATCGGGATGGAGGCTGCGCGCAGCAGGTCAAGCACCTCATCCGCGCGGGTCTGGCTGGTTTTATAGGTGAACGCCAGCGTGCCGTTGTCGCGGGCTGTGCCGGTGATCCGCGACGGCAGGCTGGGCAGGTCGGTGGGCGCATCGGGGGTGATGACCAGCGTTTTGGCGTCCAGCTGACTTAGGAGATTGGCGGTGGTGTCGTTGGCGATGACGGCCCCGTGGTTGATGATGGCGATCTGGTCGCACATCTGTTCGGCCTCTTCGAGATAGTGGGTCGTCAGAATGATCGTCATGCCGTCGTCATTGAGGCGGCGCACGTTTTGCCACAGCAGATTGCGCAATTCGATGTCGACGCCGGCGGTGGGTTCATCGAGGACAAGAATTTGCGGGCTGTGGACCAGCGCCTTGCCCAGCAGCAGGCGGCGGCGCATGCCGCCGGACAGGGACCGCGCATAGGCGTTGGCCTTGTCTGTCAATCCGGTCAGTTCAAGAAGGTCGTCGGTGCGGCGCTGCGCCTTTGGCACCCCGTAGAGGCCCGCCTGCACGTCGAGCGACCCGCGCGGGGTGAAGAAGGGATCAAGGTTGGGTTCTTGCGGCATGATGCCGATGGCTGCACGGGACTGGCGCGGATTGCGGTCCTGATCAAAGCCCCAGATGGTCACAGTGCCTGCGGATTTGGTCACCAGACCGGCGAGGATGTTGATGAGCGTGGACTTGCCCGCCCCGTTCGGACCCAGCAGCCCGAAGATCGACCCGCGCGGCACCGTCAGATCGACGCCCAACAGCGCGTCTTTTGCAGGGCTGCGTTTGGTCGCCGCATAGGTCTTTTTCAGGCCCGTGATTTCGATGGCGTTCTGAGACATGCTGGGCGTTTCCCGTCTTGTTCATGGGCGAAGGATCGCTAGTATGCCGCGTCACGACAACCGTTCCAGAGGGCACCTAGCGTGCCCGCAACCAAGAGGCAAATTCATGGCGCATCCTGCACCCGAAACCAAGATCGTGACCGACTGGCGGATTGCCTGTGACGGGGGCGAGGGCGCGTTGGGCCATCCGCGGGTCTGGCTGCAAATTCCGCGCGATACCGGCTGGGTCGAATGTTCCTACTGTGACGCGCGCTATATCCATGCCAGCAAGGCGGATGCCGCTGAGTGAGGCGCGCTGCGCGTTGGTGTCTTTGGGCGCTCGGCCCGGTCATCGCGTATTTGATCGCAGCGTTCGTGGCGGCGCTTTGGTCTTCGGACGGAGGTGTGTCGGACGGCAGTGAAGGTTGGATCGTGCTGGTTCAGGGGCCGATCCATTACGACATTCTTTTGCCGCTGGATGAGGACACCGAAGCGGTTTTCAAAGATATCGCCGAGGCAGGTGTGCCTTTGGACCATCCCAATGCGGCCTGGCTGTCGGTGGGCTGGGGCAGTGCCGCCTTTTACACGACGGCCGGGTCTTATGCGGATATCAGGCCCGGCGCTGTCTGGCGGGCGGCGACCGGTGACGCAGGGGTGCTGCGGTTTGAGGTTTATGGCCCGCTGCCCGATCATCCCGCGTTGCGGCGTGTCCCTGTTACATTTGCACAGCTTTCTGCCTTGCGCAGTGTGATCCGGGCGCAGGCGGGGGATGCGCCCGTGCGGCTGGCGCTGGACGGATTTTCGCAGACGGATGCGTTTTTTGCAGCAGCGGGTCGGTTTCATATTTTTCGGACGTGCAATGTCTGGGTTGGTGCGATGCTGCGTGAGGCGGGGGTGCCCTTTGGCTGGTGGACGCCCACGCCCTATGCGGTGACGGCGTCCCTGCGGTGGAACGGGCTGATACCATAAAGGGTCGGGGTGTGAATTGGCGGCTGGTCGTGCCGCCGGGTTCATGCGAAAACAGGCGGGACGACAAGGGGGGGTTCGCAATGGCGTTCGGAAAAGGCTGTCACCTGCATCTGATCGACGGATCGGCATTTATTTTTCGCGCCTACCACGCGCTGCCGCCGCTGACCCGAAAATCGGATGGTTTGCCGGTGGGGGCTGTGTCCGGCTTTTGCAACATGTTGCAACGCTATGTGGAAGGAAACGCAGGGGGCGATGTGACCCATGTGGCGGTGATTTTCGACAAGGGCAGCCATACGTTCCGCAATGACCTCTATGACCAGTACAAGGCGAACCGCGATGAAATGCCCGAGGATCTGCGCCCGCAGATCCCGCTGACCCGCGATGCCACCCGCGCCTTCAACATCGCCTGCGAGGAGATCGAGGGGTTTGAGGCGGATGACATCATCGCCACCCTTGCCCGTCAGGCGCGTGAAGCAGGGGGGCGGTGCACCATCATCTCATCCGACAAGGATTTGATGCAGTTGGTGGGTGACGGCGTGGTGATGATGGATGCCATGAAGGGCAACAAGGTCATCGACCGTGAGGGGGTTGAGGAAAAGTTCGGCGTGGGCCCCGAACGGGTGATCGACGTGCAGGCCTTGGCAGGTGACAGTGTGGACAATGTGCCCGGCGCGCCGGGGATCGGGATTAAGACGGCGGCTTTGTTGATCAACGAATATGGTGATCTGGAAACGTTGCTGGACCGCGCTGGCGAAATCAAACAGCCGAAGCGACGTGAGACGTTGATTGAAAAACGCGCGCAGATCGAGCTGTCCAAGAAGCTGGTCACGCTGGATGTGAACATGGATTTGCCGTTCACGCTGGATGATCTTGAGGTGCGTGAGCCGGAGCCGGAAAAGCTGCTGGAGTTTCTGGCGCAAATGGAGTTCCGCACCATCGTGCGGCGGATTTCCGAAAAGCTGGATGTTGAGGCGCCTGTCATCGAAGACGCGGCCCCCGCGCCCGAGGCCGAGGACGCGCCGGAGCAGCCGTCGTTTGAGGATGCGACCTATGATTGGGTCAGGGATGCCGACGCGTTGAAAGCGTGGATCGACCGGATTTACGGGCGCGGATATGTGGCGGTTGATACCGAGACGACGGCGCTGAATGAAATGCGGGCGGAGCTGGTGGGCGTGTCTTTGTGCGTCGAGGCAGGGCACGCCTGTTATGTGCCGTTGACCCACAAGGGCGGTGCGGCGGATGATCTGTTCGGCGATGATGCGCTGGCTGAGGGACAGATGGATTTTGAGGAGGCTCTGGCGATCCTCAAGCCCATGCTGGAGGACGACAGTATCCTCAAAATCGGTCAGAATATGAAATACGACGCCAAGATTTTCGCGCGCATTGGCGTCGATGTGGCGCCCATTGATGACACGATGCTGATGTCCTACGCGATGAATGCGGGGCTTCATAATCACGGGATGGACGGGCTGTCCGAACGGTATCTGGGCCACAAACCGATCGAGATTAAATCGCTTTTGGGGACCGGAAAATCGGCCAAGACATTCGACCGTGTGCCGGTGGAAGACGCGGTGCGCTATGCCGCCGAAGACGCCGATATCACCTTGCGTCTGTGGCAGATGTTCAAGCCGCAGCTGCACCGCAAACAGGTGACCACCGTCTACGAAACGCTCGAACGTCCACTGGTGCCGGTGCTGGCGCGCATGGAGATGTCGGGCATCAAGGTGGACCGCGATACGCTGAGCCGGATGTCCAATGCCTTTAGCCAGAAAATGGCCGGTTTGGAGGATGAGCTATACGAATTGGCGGGCGAAAAATTCAACGTCGGATCGCCCGCGCAGGTGGGTGAAATCCTGTTTGACAAGATGGGGCTTGAGGGCGGCAAGAAGGGCAAGACGGGGAAATATTCCACCGGTGCGGATATTCTTGAGGATCTGGCGACCGAACATGAGTTTCCCGCACGGGTGCTGGATTGGCGTCAGCTGAGCAAGTTGAAATCGACCTACACGGACGCCCTGCAGACCCATATCAATGATGAGACGGGCCGCGTGCATACGTCCTACGCCATCACCGGGGCCAATACGGGGCGGCTGGCGTCGACCGATCCGAACCTGCAAAACATCCCGATCCGCACCGAAGAAGGCCGCCGCATCCGTGAGGCGTTTGTGGCCGAACAGGGAAAGGTGCTGGTGGCGCTGGATTACAGCCAGATTGAGCTGCGGATTCTGGCGCATATTGCGGACATTCCGGCGCTGAAACAGGCCTTTGCAGAGGGCCATGATATTCACGCCATGACCGCGTCCGAGATGTTTGACGTGCCACTGGACGAGATGACGCCCGATGTCCGCCGTCAGGCCAAGGCCATCAACTTCGGCGTGATTTACGGGATCAGCGGTTTTGGTCTGGCGCGCAACCTGCGCATCCCTCGGGCCGAAGCGCAGGGGTTCATCGACCGCTATTTCGAACGTTTCCCCGGTATTCGCAAATACATGGATGACACGGTGGCCTTTGCCAAGGAACACGGGCGGGTCGAAACGCTTTTCGGGCGCAAGATTCACACGCCCGAGATCAATGCCAAGGGACCGGGTGCCGGGTTCGCCAAGCGGGCGGCCATCAACGCGCCTATCCAAGGCACCGCCGCCGATGTGATCCGGCGGGCGATGATCCGCATGGATGACGCGATTGCGGGGCTGCCTGCCAGGATGCTGTTGCAGGTCCACGATGAACTGGTGTTCGAGGTCGACAAGGACGCCGCAGACGATCTGATCGGCGTGGCCCGTGACGTGATGGAAAATGCGGCTGATCCGGCGGTAAAGTTTGACGTGCCGCTGGTGGTAGATGCGGGCACAGGGGCGACATGGGCAGAGGCCCATTAAGGGGGCGCAAAATCCGCGGTACGGGAACCAAGGTGGCGGACCGCGTGTTGATCCTGTGAGATATCAGGAGAGATGCGATGAAAGATGCAAGCCACGACAGCAAGGGTGACTTTTGGGACGCCATGGAGGACGTGTCTGAATGCATGTTGGGCATCAAGGGGGACTTTATGGTTCCGATGACACCCAAGGTGCGCGACGATGCGGAGGACGGCAAAATCTGGTTCGTCACCGCCGAGGGCACAGACCTGCACAAAGCCACCAAAGGCGGGGCGGAAGAGGCCCGTATGATCGTTTCAGCGCGCAATCAGGGGCTTTGGGCCGACATTGAAGGGACGTTGGCGGCTGAAAACGACCCCAAGGTTCTTGAAGAAATTTGGTCCGCGATGATGGGCGCGTGGTTTGAAGACGGCCCGCAGGACGAAGACGTGCGCCTGATGAGTTTCACCCCACGCCACGCCGAAGCGACCATAACCGACGCCAATCCGGTGCAGTTCTTTTACCAGATTGCAAAGGCCAAAGTGACGGACACAAAGCCCGATCTGGGCGGCTGGAGCGGCAAGATTACGTTCTGATCCCATCCGATCGACCACAAGACAAAAAGGGCCGCCCTTATCGGGACGGCCCTTTTCGCGTCTTGGGAGGAAGACGTCTTGAAAGGTCTTAGTTAACCTTTTCAGCCTCGATCACGTCCTGCGCCACGGGGGTCGCCTTGGTGATTTCGATGCGGCGGGGTTTCAGCGCCTCAGGCACTTCGCGCACCAGTTCGATGTGCAGCATGCCGTTTTCGTGGGACGCGCCGGTGACGCGAACGTGGTCGGCCAGATGGAACCGGCGGGAGAATGCGCGCGTGGCGATGCCACGGTGCAGATAGGTCCGTTCGGTTGTGTCTTCGGCCTTTTTGGCGGTCACGTGCAGGGCGTTTTCCTTCACCTCGACGTGCAGGTCTTCGTCGGAGAAGCCGGCCACGGCGATGGAAATGCGCCAGCCGTCATCGGCGAGTTTTTCGATGTTGTAGGGGGGGTAGCTCTGGCTGCCGGTGTCGTTGGACAGAACACGGTCCATCATCTGGGCAACCTGGTCAAAACCGACGCTGGCACGGTGCAGCGGAGCAAGGTCAAAAGTTCGCATGGGTATCCTCCATTGAGCGATCATTGCGTATAAAATGCCGTCCCATTCGGGCCCGGCGGGGTGGTACAAGACCCGGTATCGGCGTCTTGTGAGGATTATTTGGGAAGACGCTGCACAGCTTTCAAGGGGCGGTTGTGCAGAAAAATATCGTTCAAAATCAGGGTCGAACGAAGAGTGCGCCGGTGTCGGCGCGTTCGCCGGGGCGAATGACGCGGGCCGATGACGGGGGGGATGCGAACCGCCCTTGCGTATTTTCCAGTTCCGCCCGCAAAAGTGCGATGGGGGCGGCCAGATCCATGCCGAGCGCCACTTTCTCTCCGTCCAGTTCGGCCATGGCGGACACCACCGACACCAGCCGTGGCACACCGTTTTCGGTGCGGAAGATCGGTGCGCCCGAAGCCCCGAAATTGACGTCGCAATCCATGATCAAAACGCCATTCTGCTGGCCCAATACGTTGCAGATTTGTTGGAGGGACGGCGCGTCGGCACGGTCGGCGGCATAGGATACGACGCCGATTTCGGTGCCGCGGTCTGTTCGTGTCGACACCTCGAACGGGGTCACGCGGGAGGTGCGGATCGGCTGGCTGAGTTCCAAAAGCGCCACGTCAAAGGGCACGATGTCATGGGTTGCCGCGCCGGTGTGTGCGTATGACGGGTGGATCACCGCACGACGGATGCCGCGCGTGGCCTCCGGCCGCCCCGCGCGAAGGCCCGCAAGAAACGAAATGCGGTTCGGGTCTACCGGCACGCTGGCCGCGTCTTCGAACATGCAGTGGGCTGCGGTGAGCACCAGATCGGGGGCGATCAGGGCACCGGTGCAAAACCCCTTGCCGTCGATATCAAGGCGGCCGACGGCCTCCCATCCACGGGCGTCGTTACCGGTTGTCAGTTCGCGTAAATCAGTTGTCTGGGCCTGCGCGGTTGCCACAGCGCAGATCGCCAGAACCAGCGTCAGAAGTAATGCGCGCATGGGGGCCCTCGATCCGTTTGTCGCACCGTAGGACGCGATCTGGGCACAAGTGTGGCGCAGCTATCGCAGGATGGGAACCTCTGGCGTGCGTTTTCCGGGTGCTGTCAGGGCGGGCGGCTGTGGCCCGCCGGTGGCCCAGTCCAGCAATTCGACGGTATGGACAATGGGCACATCCGTCGCCCCGCCGATCTGCATCATGCAGCCGATGTTTCCGGCGGCGATGACATCGGGGTGCACCGCTTCCAAGGTTTCGACCTTGCGGGCTTTCAGCTGTTTGGAAATTTCGGGCTGCATCAGGTTGTAGGTGCCCGCCGATCCGCAACACAGGTGACTGTCTGCAGGTTCGGCCACCTTGAAACCGGCACGTTTCAACAGGTCCTTGGGGTAGGTCTTGATCTGTTGGCCGTGCTGCAGCGAACAGGCGGCATGATAGGCCACAGTCAGGGGGCCTTGACCCGTTGTGTCAGGGGGCACGGCATCCGTCCCTGCAACCTTCATGCGCGCCATATTCGGCGAAAATTCCGGTGCGCCATCGGGCAGCAAGTCTATCAGCACCTCGCTGACGTCCTTGGCCAGACCCGCGATGGCCTTGGCGTCGTCCGCCAGATCGGTGCCTGCAAACATATGGCCGTAGTCTTTGACAGTCGTCCCACAGCCGGAGGTGTTGATGACGATTGCGTCAAGCCCCTCACCCTCGATCTCGCGGGTCCAGGCGCGGATGTTTTTGGCGGCTGTGTCGTGGCTTTCGGATGTTTTGCCCATGTGGTGGGTCAGCGCCCCGCAACAGCCCGCGCCTTCGGCCACCACCACCTCGGCCCCCAGCCGGGTCAGCAGGCGGATCGTGGCGTCATTGATGTCGGTGTTCAGCGCCTTTTGCGCACAGCCCGTCATCAGCGCCACGCGCATCTTCTTTTGCCGGGCCGGAAAGGTCTGCGGGTCATCATTGCGCGACACCGGTGGGATGGTTTTTGGCGCCATCTCCAACATGGCGCGCAGGCGGGCATCGGGCATCAGCCGCGCAAAGGGCCGCCCGATTTTGGCACCCAACAGCGCCACGCGGAATCGCATGGGGTAGGGCAGGATGCGCGCCAGCACCCAGCGCAGGGCGCGGTCCGACCACGGACGATTGTAGTTGTCTTCGATGTATTCACGGGCGTGATCAACCAGATGCATGTAATGCACGCCGCTGGGGCAGGTCGTCATACAGGCCAGACAGGACAGGCATCGGTCGATGTGCTTGACGGTCTTTTCATCCGGCACACGTTCGTTTTCGAGCATGTCCTTGATGAGGTAAATGCGCCCACGCGGGCTGTCCAGTTCATCGCCCAGCACTTGGTAGGTCGGGCAGGTTGCCGTACAAAACCCGCAGTGCACACAGGTCCGCAGGATCTGGTTGGCGCGCGCAATCTGGGGGTCTTTCAACTGGTCTTCGGTGAAGGTCGTTTGCATGGGTTAAAGTCCGTTCACATTCAGAAGCAGGTTGAGGAAAGAGGCCGTGAAGGCCACGGCAAGCGCCGTCAGCATCCGGCCCCAGATGTCCATGGTCGGGCGGCGCGGCAGGGCAATGACCATCGCCAGCCCGCCCAGGGCCACCCCGATAAACAGCGGCAACCCGATCAGTCCGATCGCACCTGGCAGGGTCGGTGCCAGAAACGCAAAGCCCAGACCACCGGCAAGCCCAGCCGCCGCCAACTGCCAGTGCCGCACAAGGGCCGCCAGCACGCAGGCACCGATGCAGGGCAGCAGTACAAAGGTGAAGGTCAGACCGCTGATCATGCCATCAGCCCCGGATTGAGGATGCCGCGCGGGTCGAACTTCTGGCGCAGACCCTGCGAAAGGGTCTCTGTCACATGATCCTGCGGCTCAAACACCGGCAGTGCGGCGCGGGTTTCGGCACCGGCACGGATCAGCGTGGCATGGCCTGCGGTCGCCAAGGGCCGGATGTCCGTGCCAGCCGGCGTGCAGGCCCAAATCAACCCGCCGCCCCAATCCAACTGTGTCTCGGTCCCGTCAGGCAGCGCCGCAATCACCTGCGGCGCATCGCTCGGCTTGACGGAGATGCGCCAGACGTCGCCCTCGGTTTTCGCAAAGGCGGTGACATCGCGAATACCCGTCCACAGAGTGCCGGTTGCCATGGCATCCAGCACGGTCACCTCGCCGTAGGGCCCCAACAATGCCGTCAGCTGGCCCGTCCGATACGCGACCGAGGCGTCAAACCCTTCGATCCGCAGATACGTCGCATCCGTGTGCGCGGCCCCCGTTACCTCATAGGGCGACCCCAGAGCGGCTGACATGGCAGCCACCGCCTGCACCGTGGACAGCCCCTCCACCCGTAAGGTGGCTGACGTCTCGGGCTTGGGCAGGACCTTCAACGACACCTCCGTCAGAACACCCAAAGTGCCGTAAGACCCGCTCATCAGCTTCACCAGATCATAGCCCGTGACGTTTTTCATCACGCGCCCCCCGTTTTTCAGGATCGTGCCCGCCCCATCTACAAACCGCACACCCAGCATGTGATCGCGGCAGGCCCCGACGGCGATCCTGCGCGGCCCGCTCACGTTGGCTGCGACAACGCCCCCGATGGTGGGCGTGCCTTTGGTGCCCAACAGCGCGCGGTGATCCATCGGCTCGAACGCCAGCCGCTGGTTTTCAGCATCCAGCGCCGCCTCAATCTCCGCCACAGGCGTGCCGGCCTGCGCCACAAGCGTCAGCGCGCCCGCCTCATAGAGGGAAATGCCCGACAGGCCGGACACATCCAATACGTCCCCCACCACCGGATTGCCGATGTCACGTGTCCCGCCACCGCGAATGCGCAAAGGACCTGGGGCGGCCTTGATGGCCTCTGCGATGCTGTCTTCGGTGATTGCTGTCATGACCTTCGTCTTCTCTGGTTCAAAAATACCTCGGGGGGAGGCCGCAGGCCGGGGGGCAGCGCCCCCGCCACGCCCGCCGCAGGCGCTGATCGTCAGATCATCCCTCACTCTGCCGCAATGCGCCGCGTCTCGCTGCTGTCCAACGGAAAGACCTTGGCGGGGTTCAACAACCACAGAGGGTCAAATACATCCTTCACCGCCATCTGGATTTCCAGATCCTGAGGCGCGAACTGATGGGTCATCAGATCGCGCTTTTCGATGCCCACCCCGTGTTCTCCGGTCAGACACCCGCCTGCATCCACGCACAGCTTGAGGATTTCCGCCCCCATGGCCTCACACAGTTCCAGATCACCGGGTTTGTTGGCGTCGTAACAGATCAACGGGTGCATATTGCCGTCGCCCGCGTGGAACACATTCCCGACCTTCAGGCCGTATTCCTCGGACAACTCCCCGATCCGGCGCAGCACCATGGGCAGGGAGGACACGGGGATCGTGCCGTCCAGACACATGTAGTCGCTGATCTGGCCGATGGCCCCGAAGGCAGACTTGCGGCCCAGCCAGATGCGCGCGGCCTCATCGGCGCTTTTGGCCTCGCGCAGCTCGACCGGGTCATGACGGCGCGCGATGTCGAGGATCAGGGCCAGCTGTTCGTCGATTTCCGCATCGGACCCTTCGACCTCAACAATCAACAAGGCCTCACTGTCGGGATAGCCCGCCTGCGCGTAACGCTCTGTTGTCTCGATGCACAACCGGTCCATGAATTCGATGGCCACGGGCAGCACGCCTGCCTTGATGATGTCGGCCACACAGGCCCCCGCCACTTCGTTGTCGTTAAAGGCCATCAGCACGGGCCGCGCGCCTTCGGGTTTGCGCAGAATGCGCAAGGTGGCTTCTGTCACCACGCCCAGCTGGCCTTCCGACCCGCAGATCAGCCCCAGCAGATCAAGACCTGCCGCATCCAGATGTGCGCCGCCGAT
>NZ_JAHDGE010000008.1:57981-80652 GCF_020627745.1 Pseudooctadecabacter sp. | reverse complement strand
TGGCCCTCATCCGAAATCATCTCCTCATAATGGTCATAGGCGCGGCCTGCGTCGTCTTTGAGATACCGCAGCACACGTTCGGCCTCCTCCCCCGTCAGCGCCTCCCCCCGGCCCTGATTGTTGACCACAGATTGCGCGGCCAGATCCTCGGCGCGGGGGATGTAGAATTCACGATCAAGGATCGAATAGCGGGCGGAGTATTCGTTCACGTTCGCCGTGCGGTGCCTGATCCACTGGCGCGCCACGAAGACGGGCAGCTTCACATGCAGCTTGATTTCGCACATCTCGAACGGGGTCGAATGCCAGTGGCGCATCAGATAGCGGATCAACCCTTCGTCGTTTTGCACCGATTTGGTGCCCTTGCCATACGACACCCGCGCGGCCTGACAGATCGCCGCGTCGTCGCCCATATAGTCGATGACCCGCACGAACCCGTGGTCCAGAACCTCACGCGCTTTGTACAGATGCGCCTCCATTCCTTCGGACACGGCACGCAAGGTGGGGCGGGTCTGGGCGCGCAGGGCGTCAATCTCGGCCTGTTGGTCTGGGGTGATGGGCATGGGTCTGTCCTTATGGTGGCTGTGCGGGTGATTCTGCGAAGCGGCTACCGCCCCACTATATCTACGGCACCTCTGGCGTAAAACCGCCATATCAGGTGTGGATAAAGCCATGCGGCGCGTTGACTTGCCCTGCGCAAATGATGACTATGGGCCAACGACGCGGTCACGCGCAGATCACATGGGACACATCGTCATGAGCAGACTATTTGCCATATTGGCCGCAACCACAGCGCTCGCTGCCTGCGACGGGGCCAACCCGTTCCAGACGGTCGAATTCGAAGGCGAAACCGAAGAACTGGCCCCCGGCGATCCCAACACCGACGTCGACAGCAAATTTGCCTTTGATCCTGCCGCCAACCTGACGATGAACGCCGTCGAATATGATGAGGCCAACAACGAGTTGGTCATCAACAACCTGCCCTTCGACGGCCCCGACGGCCGCTACGATTTCTTCGAAACCCTGCCCAACGGCAGCCGCGTCTATGCCAGCCGCCAGACCGCGACAACGGGTCAGATTCAGCACTTTGCCGTCTTCATCCGCACCGATTTCTTCGAGGCAACGTCGGCCTCCGGTCGGGACTGGATCGGGTTTGGCAACGCGGGCGCGAATGTGACCCGCAGCGACTTCGACTTGCCGGGAACGACCGGTGAATATGTCTACACCGGCACCTATGCGGCCACGCGCACCTTTTCGGACCGGTCCGGGATCGAAATTGTCTACGGAGATGTGGAACTGCTCCTCGATGAGCTTGATTTCGACCCCTCCGGCGAATTGCAGGGGGATATTGTCGGCACCGTATTCAACCGCGAACGGGCCGGCGCGGCAGGCGCTGCCGGTTTGGGCGATCTGCCGAACATCGTTCTTGCCGAGGTCAGCTTCGACACCCGCAACGGCACATGGTCCGACGGGTCGGCATCGACCAGCCTGCCCGACGGCAACATCCGGTCTACCGGTTTCCATGAGGGTCTGATCGGCGGGCCAAACGGGGAAGAGATCGGCGGATATTCCATTATCACCGGCACCGCCGATGTGCAGACGGTCCGCTATCAGGTCGTGCGATACAGGACTGTGACCGAAACGCCGGTGATTGATTTCACCACAGGGCTGCCGGTCACAGACCCGCTGACCGGTGATCCGGTCGTGACCCAAACGATCACCAACGGTGTGTCGAGCGGTCTTGACGACGTGGAACTGCAAGCCCTTCAGGATCAGATCGACGCGCGTTTGAACGTGGTGGATTACCTGCCCGCCACCGGCGTGCCGGATGGCGCTGAAATCCTGAGTGATGAGGAGTTGGAGTTCACCCTCTCGACGGAATATGATGCCCGCGAGATCGGCGTCTTCGTCGGCGATATTGTCCCCGATTAATCCGGCTATGGTGCGGTTCGTTCCTGTGGCGCTGGCCACGGTTGCCTGTTTGGGGTTCAGCCCGCTGTGGGCCGTGGCACAAACTGCACCCGGTGATGATCCCCTGCGGATTTCTGTGGAGGACGGCCCGGCCTTTGCGCGCGACCTGCTGCGGGCCGGTCAGCCAGAGGCCGCGTTGCAAATCCTCGATGTTCTGCTCGAGGCCGATCCGGCTGCCACCTCTGTGCATCTTTTGCGGGCGCGCGCCTTGATGGCATTGGGCCGCCCGTCGGAGGCCCGCGATGCCGGACGCATGGCGTGGCGGACGGCACAATCAGACGCGCAGAAATTTTCCGCCGCTTTCACCATGGCCGACCTTCTGGCCGCTGACGAAGCCTATACGCGGTCGCAACTGTGGGTCCGTCGCGCCCTGCAAGTGGCCCCGGACGAACAGCGCGAACGGCTGGCAGTAACCGCCTTCCGTCGTGTCCGGCAGGCCAATCCGCTGGCCGTCGAACTGGCCTTTGGCGTAGCACCGTCGGACAATGTCAATTCTGGCAACGCCAACGAGGCGATCACCTTCGCCTATCTGCCCGGGACTTTGAGCGAAATAGAATGGCTTGTCCCCGCCGATCAGCGCCCCCTGTCCGGGGTCGAGGTGTCTGCGCAAGGTCAGGTCCGCTACCGCATCACCGAAGCGCAGACCTATCGCACATCGCTCGAATTTGGCGGCTTCGGGCGGACCTATATCATGTCTGCCGATGCCAAAGAGGCCGCCCCGGATGTCACCGGCGCCAGCCTGTCCTATGCGCAGCTGTCGTTTGGCGTTCTTCATCAATGGACGCCGCAATCGACCAACCGGAACTATTCGGCCAGCCTGACGTATAGCCACGATTGGGCCGGAGGCACGCCTTTGCGACAGGACGTGAACCTGACGTTCGGGGCGCAACAATTCTTTGAAAACGACACCCGTTTGTCCGTGCTGACCAGCGTGCGCTTTAGCGACAGGTTCTTGTCCGACGATGTGACGACCTACGCGCTGCGCGGACTTTGGACCCGTGATTTCGAAAACGGCCAGTCGCTGGGCCTGACGGGGCAACTGGCCGTCGCCACTTCGGACGGCACGGATCAGGCGTATCAGGCGGCAACGGTCGGGGTCAGCTATGATTTCGGCGACATCGGGGCAGGCTTCGACCTTAGAACCAGCTGGACCGAACAATATCGTGTCTACGAGACTTCGGTTTTCGATCCGGCAGGGCGTGACGACACGATCACAACCCTGCGGGTCGATCTGGGTCTGCAAAACATGGACTTTTACGGATTTGAACCGGTTCTCAACGTGACGGGACGGCGGACCGCGTCGTCGGTTCCGCGTTTTGACACCGAAGGTGTTCAGATCGGGTTTGACATGCGCTCCAGCTTCTAGGGCTGGCCCTCGGCGGGGTGCGGCCTAATTCATCTGTAAATCCTCAACCACCGGAGTTCCCATGCCCCTCGAATATTTGCACACCATGGTGCGCGTCAAAGATCTGGACGCTTCCATCGCCTTTTACAAACTCCTCGGGATGGTCGAACGGCGCCGGAATGAAAACGAAGGCGGCCGGTTCACACTCGTCTTCATGTGCCCGCCCGAACAGGCGGACGGACACAACGATGTGGAACTGACCTATAATTGGGACGGGGATGACGGTCTGCCCTCGGACAGCCGCCATTTCGGACACCTCGCCTACACCTGTGATAATATTTACGACCTGTGCCAACACCTTATGGACAATGGCGTCACCATCAACCGCCCGCCACGTGATGGCCATATGGCCTTCGTGCGCAGCCCCGATAATATTTCGATCGAATTGCTGCAAAAAGGCGATGCGTTGCCCAAACAGGAGCCTTGGGCCAGCATGGAGAACACCGGCCATTGGTAAAGGCGCAATCCGTGCCGCCGGTCTGGCGGCAGGATTAGCGGTCTGGGGACAGGCCGCGGACGCCTGCCGTCTGGCACTGGTTCTGGCGATGGACGTGTCAAATTCTGTTGACGCGGATGAAGATGCCTTGCAACGGCAGGGTTTGGCGGCGGCGTTGATGGCCCAGCCGGTGCGCGATGCCTTTTTTGCCTCCGACCAGCCCGTCGCATTGACCGTGTTTGAATGGTCAGGCCGCCACCACCAGCGCATGATGCAAGACTGGGTGCTGATTGACAGCCCGTCGACGCTGGACCAAGTGGCGGCCAATATTGCTGTCAAGCCCCGGTTTTACTACGAATTTCCCACTGCCATCGGCTATGCCCTTGGCCATGCCGGCGCGCTGTTGGATCAGGGCCCGATCTGCGACGCGCAGACAATCGACATCTCCGGCGACGGGGTCAACAATGACGGGTTTGAAGCCGCCGATGCCATTGCGGTGTTCGGTCTGCAGGATGTCACCGTAAATGGGCTGGTTGTTGAGGTTCCCGAAGACGCCATCCTGCGCGAGGGCCGGATCGGGTTGGTCGACTATTACACCCGTCATGTCATCCACGGCCCTGCAGCCTTTGTCGAAGTGGCCGACGGGTTCGAGGATTTCGCCCGCGCGATGGAAACCAAGCTCGTTCGTGAACTGGGGGTCGTGATGATCGGTTCGGTCCCGGCCGGCCCAACGGCTGCCGACGGATGATGACCTGCGTTCGCCCGATCGTCGCCGCGGCCGGTCTGATGATCGCAACCCTCTCAAGTCTCCCCGCGACTGCCGCATCCCAACCGCTGTGCCGTCAGGCCCTCGCCTTGGGTCTTGACGTCTCCGGTTCTGTCGATGCACGCGAATACCGTTTGCAACTGGACGGTGTGGCAAGTGCCTTGGGCGATGCAGACGTGGCCGACGCGTTATTGGCACAACCGGGATTGCCCGTGCGCCTTGCCATTTACGAATGGTCCGAACCGGGCGATGAACGTCTGGTCCTGCCGTGGACGGATATCAACAGCCCCGCAGATATAGTCGAAATTCAGGCCCGTCTGAACACGACGGAACGCGGCGATATGGGGCCCAGCACCGGCATCGGGTCTGCTTTGCGCACGGGCTTTGCCCTTCTGGCCCAGCAAGACAGCTGCTGGGTGCGGACCTTGGATATTTCAGGCGACGGAAAGGGCAACACCGGTCAGTTGCCTCAGGATGTGACCAACATGCCGCCAGGTGTGACTGTCAACGCCCTCGTCATAGGGGTCGATGGGTCGGTGACCGCCACCAACCGCAACCTGCAGATCGGTGAGTTGACGGCCTACTACAAAACCAACGTGCTGCGCGGCCCTGATGCTTTTGTCGAAACCGCGCTCAGCTTTGATGCCTACGCAGAGGCCATGCGCCGGAAATTGCTGCGCGAACTGGCCACCATCGTTCTGGGTGATCTCGCGGATCAGTAGATGTACCGGATTTGATCTGTCCAGTACCTTTCGACCCGCCGCAGGGCCGTCGCAATTTCGTCAAGACCATTCATGTCGATCACACCTTTGTCCTGCAGCCCGTTGGCGTGGCCGACGAACAGGTCCGATACGACGTCGCGGACGGCACGGCCCTTTTCCGTCAACCGCACACGGACAGATCTGCGGTCAATTTCGCAACGTTGATGGTGCATATATCCCATTTCAACCAGCTTCTTGAGGTTGTAGCTGACATTGCTGCCTTGATAATACCCGCGCGATTTCAGTTCTCCGGCGGTCACTTCATTGTCCCCGATATTGAACAGCAACAGCGCTTGGACAGCATTGATTTCCAACACACCCACCCGCTCGAATTCATCCTTGATGACATCCAGCAGCAACCGGTGCAGCCGTTCCACCAGCGTCAGGGCGTCCAGATATACGGACATGAATTCGGACTGGGTGCCCGTTTGGGGCAGACCTTGGACATTGGGCAGCGAATGTAGGCTCATTTCGATCTCCGTCACAATTTACAAATCCGGAGTGCCACGCAAAGCGCAAACATTCCGTTAAATCATGCGAAAATTTTGAATGAAAACCTGATGTTAGGGTTAAGGCTTCGTTACGCCGACGGCGCCCGCGCGAATGCGGCCCATCATCGCGCGGTAGGGGGCGGGTTCGACAGACGTCCCGCTAACCCATTGATATAAATCATGATCGTTCTCTGACAGCAGGGCGTCATACACATCCAGATCGGCGTCATCCATCGTGCCCAGTTCAGCCGTCGCAAAGGCCGTCAGGATCAGGTCCATTTCCTTGATCCCGCGCCGGATCGACCGCATGTGCAGCCGTTTTCTCTTGGTTTCGATCGTTTCGGTCACGTGTTTCCCAATGCCTTCAGTCGTTTTTCCAACATGGCCAGACGTTCACTGGTCTGTTGCATCTGCACGCGCACAGCCCGCAAATCCGCCACAAGGGCACTCACATCGGGCGACGGCTGCCCCTCATCCTCCGGTGCATCCAGGCCCTCGCCCTCACCGGTCAGCAACCACCCCAGCGAGACGCCCAAAATGCCGCCCAGCATGCTCAACCGGTTGGCGCGCGGCTCACTCAGGTCGTCTTCCCAGTTCCGCAAGGTGCCCGCCTTCACGCCCAACCGTTGGGCCAGCGCCTTTTGCGTCAGTCCTGCGGCCCCGCGCGCCGCCGCCAATCGGTCGCCAAATGTGGCCGTGTCTTCGCTGAACCAATCCTGATCGTCAAATCCGTCTTCCGCCATCATATCCATCCTTCAACATCGGTTGCCACAGGCATCTGCGCCCCATATGACAGGTTCATCGCCAGCTTACCACCGAGGTGCCCCATGTCCTTTCTGTCCGCGACACTCGACCGCGTGAAGCCGTCCCCGACGATCGCCATGAGCACCAAAGCCGCCGAGCTGAAGGCCGCAGGTCGCGACATCATCAGCCTCAGCGCCGGTGAGCCGGACTTCGACACGCCGCAAAACATCAAAGACGCGGCCGTCGCCGCCATTGCCGCGGGCAAAACCAAATACACCGCCCCCGACGGCATTCCCGAACTGAAACAAGCGATCTGCGACAAATTCCAGCGCGACAACGGGCTGACCTATACGCCGTCCCAGATCAGCGTTGGCACCGGTGGCAAACAGATCCTGTATAACGCGCTGATGGCGACCCTGAACGAAGGCGACGAAGTCGTCATCCCCGCGCCCTACTGGGTCAGCTACCCCGATATGGTGCTGCTGGCGGGCGGCACGCCCGTGATCGCCGAGGCGTCGATCCAGACGGGGTTCAAACTCACCCCCGATCAGCTTGAGGCCGCGATCACCGACAAAACCAAATGGCTGATCTTCAACTCCCCCTCCAACCCCACCGGTGCGGGCTACACGTGGGATGAACTGAAGGCGCTGACCGATGTCCTCATGCGGCATCCCCACGTCTGGATCATGTCCGACGACATGTACGAACATCTGGTCTTTGACGACTTCGAATTCTGTTCCCCCGCACAGGTGGAACCGCGCCTGTATGACCGCACATTGACGGTCAATGGCGTGTCCAAAGCCTATTCCATGACCGGCTGGCGGATCGGCTACGCAGGTGGCCCCGCGCCTCTGATCGGTGCGATGCGCAAGGTGCAATCGCAATCCACGTCCAACCCCTGTTCCATCAGCCAATGGGCCGCGGTCGAGGCGTTGAACGGCCCCCAAGACTATCTGGAGGATAACAAAGCCCTGTTCCAACGTCGCCGCGATCTGGTTGTCGGTATGTTGAACGAGGCATCGGGCGTGCGTTGCCCCACACCGGACGGCGCGTTCTACGTCTATCCCTCCATCGCGGAGTGCATCGGCAAGACCAGCGCCAAGGGCACCAAAATCACCGATGATGAGGCCTTCGCCACGGCCCTCCTCGAAGAAACAGGGATCGCTGTGGTCTTTGGCGCGGCCTTCGGCCTCAGCCCGAACTTCCGCATCAGCTACGCCACCTCGGACGAGGCTCTCACGGACGCCTGCACCCGCATCCAGACCTTCTGCGCAGGGCTCACGTAACCTCTGGCCCGGTCCATGACAGACTGCTAGGCTTGCGACAAACGAGACAGGACATCCCGATGGGCGCTGAGCTTCCCGACTATTATTTCCGTGTGCGTGAAAACGGGGCCGCCGTGTTCCGCGTGGACACGGAAAACCGCCAGCGCCGCATCGAAATGGATCAGATTGCGGTCATCAACATCAAGAATGGTGAGGTCAAACCCCACGGCGACCGGACATTGTCCGACGACGACATCGCCCGGATCGAAGAATGGATGGCCAACCGCACGGCCCTTCTGGCCCAGCGCGACATCGACGATATCCACCGCGCGGTGGATTACCTCAACATCACCACCCAATGGGTCCAGTCCAAAGCCACAGATGACCAGCTCGAAGACGTGACCGATGCGTTGCTCTTGGCCATGCATGACCTGCGGTCCATTCTGGTGCGCAAAAAGGCGGATCGCCTGCTGAAAGACGCCGCCGAATAACAAAAAGGGTGCGGCGGCGCTTTTGTCTCTGTCTCAAAAATATCCCGGGTGAGGCGCGCACGCGCCGAGGGCAGAGCCCTCACCTCAGCAGACCTTCCCGACCCGCCCGTCCGTTTGAAACACCCGCGCGCCCTCCGACCCGACACCATAAAAACCGCGCGCCGCAGGCGCTCAATCAGGTCGCGGAAATGTGGATTGACCGGCCCCAGAACCGCAGGCTGAGCAACACAGCCGCAGCCCCCAGACCCACAGTCAGGCCAAGCCACAGCCCCTCGGGCCCCCACCCCAAGGGAAAGGCCATGACATAACTGATGGGAATGCCAATCACCCAATAGCTGAGGCACGCCAGCCACATGGGCACCCGCGTGTCCTGCACCCCGCGCAGCAAACCCAAAACCATCGCCTGCAAGGCGTCGACGAACTGAAACAGCGCGGACAGCATCAGCAAGACGATGCCCAAGGACAGCACCGCCTCCCGTCGGGGTTCATCGGGGTCCATGAAGGCGGCGACCAGCGGTCCGGGGATCGCCAGAAAGATGATCACCACCAAAACGCCAAACCCCAACGACATGGACACCGCCGCCGCCGCGCCCCGCCGCAATTCCCCCTCATCGCGGCGTCCGTAATGGCCCGCCGCGCGGATCGTGGCCGCCTCGCTCAGCGCCAGATGCACCATAAACATCAGCGCCGTCAGTTGCAGCGCGATCCCATGGGCCGCCAGGGGCACCTCGCCCAGCCAGCCCATCATAATGGTCGATCCGGTGAACAATCCGCCTTCGGCAAAGGACGTGATCCCGATGGGCAGGCCCAGCAAGAAGACACGTTTCAGCGCCTCGGGGTCAGGCCGCCAAATGCGCACAAAAAGCTGGATGTCGGGCCGGTTGCGATGGGCATAGACCATCAGGGCCACCATCTGCAGGATCTGGGTCAGGATGGAGGCATAGGCCGCCCCCGCGATGCCCATTTCCGGCAGGCCGAAGTTGCCGAAAATCAGCGCATAGTTGAACACCGCATTGGCCAAAAGGGCTGCAACCGTCACCCACATCTGAACGGTCGTCAGCTCCAACGCGCCCAGATAGGACCGCATGACCTGCCCCATCAGCGCCGGCAGGAACCCGAAGGCGATGATGCCAAGGTAAATTCCCCCCTCGGCGGCCACATCCGCGTCCTGCCCGATGGCCAGAAGGACCTCCTCCCCCCACAAATAGGGCGCCAACACCAGCACAGAGAATATCGTACACAGCCACATGGACATGCGCACCACGCGCCGCGCGGTCAGGTCATCGCCCTGCTCGACCGCTTCGGCAACAATCGGGGTAACCGCGCGCGCAAACCCCGCGCCGATCATGAAAAACACAAACCACAGGCTGCCCGCAATGGTCGACGCCGCCAGCGACGTGACCGAATACCATCCCAACATCAGCGTGTCGGTCATATGGATGGCGAACCCCGCCAGATTGGCCCCGACGAGGGGGCCACCCAGCGAAAGCACGCGGGTCAGATGGCCCCGAAAAGACAATGGTTGGCGTTGCATGTCCCCTAGCTAGGCCGATCCCGCCGACGGGTCCAGCCCCGACCACAGTCTAAAATCCCGAACCTCCAGACGCCTGCAATGTCACAGAACGCGATCTGCGACGGTGGTGAATGCGGCAAGCGTGGCGTCCGTATCATAAAGCTTGTCGATCCCGAATAGACCGATCCGGAAGGTGCGGAAATCCTCAGGCTCGTCCACCGCCAGCGGCACGCCCGCTGCAATCTGCATGCCTTCGGCCGCAAACTTCGCGCCGTTCTGAAGCGCGGGATCATCGGTGTAGCACACCACCACCCCCGGCGCGCCGAACCCGTCGGCTGCCACAGATGTCAGACCCTTGCCCGCCAGATACGCACGCACCCCCCGTCCAAGCTTCCATTGTGCCTCGCGCAGCGCCTCAAATCCGAAGGCTTCGCTTTCCTTCATCGTGTCGCGGAACTGGCGCAGCGCGTCTGTCGGCATGGTCGCGTGATAGGCGTGCCCGCCGTTCAGATAGGCTTCCATAATCTGGCGCCATTTTTTGAGGTCGACAGCAAAGCTGTCCGCCGTCGTAACCGCAAGCCGCTCAAGCGCGCGATCCGACATCATCACCAGCCCCGCGGATGGCGAGGACGACCAGCCCTTTTGCGGGGCGGAGATCAGAACATCCACGCCGGACGCCTCCATATCGACCCAGGCACACCCCGATGCAATACAATCGAGCACCATCAGCGCCCCCACCTCGTGCGCCGCATCGCTCAGCGCGCGCACATAATCATCGGGCAGGATGATACCGGCGCTGGTTTCCACGTGAGGGGCGAACACCACATCGGGTTTTGACGTGCGGATGGCCTCGACCACTTCCTTGATCGGCACCGGCGCAAAGGGCGCTCGGCTGTCGTTGCCGGTCTGACGCGCCTTGTGCACGGTGGTCTTGGCCGTGAAATCACCCGCGTCAAAAATCTGGCTCCAGCGGTAGGAAAACCAGCCGTTGCGCACCACCATGGCGTGGGCACCGGCCCCGAACTGGCGCGCCACGGCCTCCATCGCGAAGGTACCGCCACCGGGAACGATCGCAACGCCCTTGGCCTTGTAGACATCGCACAACATCGCGTGCAGATCGGTCATCACGCCTTGAAACGCCTGCGACATGTGGTTCAGGGACCTGTCCGTGAAGACCACGGAAAATTCCATCAGCCCGTCAGGGTCAACAGCGGGGCGATAGGTATCAGGCGACATGACGTTTCCTCCAATGCAGTTGTCCCTGTTTGTAGGGGCAGCCTTGGCGGGGATCAAAGTCTATCTTGGTATACCGGATAGCCCCGCCATATCTGCAGTGGTCTGGCCTGCGGACACATCCGCCCTAACCGGTGTCCTGCAACGGCACCATCTCTTGGGCGAAAACGGTCTGGTTCCGCCCTTGGGATTTTGCACGGTAGAGGGCTGCATCCGCGTCCCGGATCGACGCATCGACACTGTCAAACGCTTCCTTGAGCGAGCCCCCGATGGACACGGTGACATTGACCGGATGCCCGCCGAAAAGCCCGCCGTGCTGCGCAATATCCCTGCGCATCCGCTCGGCGGTCAGAAAACCGATGTCCTTGTCGTGGCCGTCCAGAAAAATGACAAACTCCTCACCACCGAAACGCGCAACAATGTCGCCGCTGCGCACATTGCGGCGCAGGATGTCGGACACATGCCGGATCACCTCATCCCCGATCAGATGTCCGTATGTGTCATTCACGATCTTGAAATGGTCGATATCGACCATCAATGACACGCCATAGGCCCGATTGTCCCGTTCCATCTGCGCGAAGAAAAAGTCGCGCGTGGCGGCATCGGTCAACCGGTCACGATTCACAAGCCGCTGCAATTCATCGCTCAACTTCTGGTTTTCATAGATCTTGCTGCCGACGAAAAGGCAGATCGGCATGGCCACCAGACTTGTGATGGCCACTGTACCCCGCATCGTCACCGGCAGGATCGCTTCGGGAAAAACAACCACATTCAGCGCCACAGCCAGCCCTACGGCGCAGGCAGATATGACAAGGGCAAATATCCATATACCCGCCCGGGTTGAAATGCGCATGGCGTCGTCCTTCGTGAATGACCCCGCATTAATTTGCAAATACGCATATTTCGTTAACGCCCTCAGATCGGGCCGGGCCTGCGCTCCTCGCTCAACAGCACATTCGCCTCGACGTCGCCGACGCCGGGCAGCGTCATCACACGGCGGCGCAGCACCCGTTCGAAATCTGCCAGATCACGGGCGACGACGCGCAGCCGGTAATCATAAAGTCCCAGCACATGTTCGACCAGTTGCACCTCCGGAATGGCTGTGACGGCCCGTTCAAAGTCCTCAAGGCTGACGCGACCCTTTGTCGCCAGCTTGATCCCAAGAAAAACGGTGACGCCAAATCCCAGCGCGTCGCGGTTCAGCACCACCCGTCGTCCGCCCAGTATACCCGCCTCCCGCAGGCGTTTGATCCGCCGCCATGTCGCCGGCTGGCTCAGCCCGATCCGGCCTGCCAAAGCTGCCGCCGTCTGGGTCGCGTCACGTTGCAGGGCGGCCAGAATGGCGCGGTCTGTCTCATCCGGTGTCACAGTGGCAGGCTTTCATCATTGTGCAGCGTCGCCACGGTCATCAACGCTTCGATATCCGCCATATGGGGCAAGGCCAGGATCTGGTCGCGGTAAATCTTTTGATAATGCGGCATGTCGCGGGCAATCACGCTGAGGCGGACATCGACGCGGCCCAGAAAAGTCTGGATTTCGGTGACTTCCGCAATACCGCGCGCGGCATCAATAAAGTCGTCAAATGCGCGGCTTTGGGTTTTGTCGAGGGTGATGCGCAGCGACACGCCCACGGTATATCCCAACGCCGCCCAGTTGATGACGGCGTGCTGTCCTTGCAAAATGCCCTGTTCCTGCAGGCGCCCCAACCGCCGCGCCGCTTTCAACGCGCTGACCCCCACCCGCGCGCCCAAATCCGCGACCGCGAGGGACGGATCGGCCTGAAGGTTGCGCAAAAGCTGGCGGTCCAGATCATCAAGCATGAAAATATCACTATTTTATAAATCAGGGCATAACAACTTCGTTTTGCCGTAAATACTCGTAAAAATCCCCCTCGCCACCCGGGCAACGCTGCGGCATAAGCACCGCAACGCAACCGCAACAAAGGATTTGACCCATGCGCGTTTATTATGACCGTGACTGCGATGTGAACCTGATCAAGGACAAGAAAGTCGCCATTCTGGGCTACGGCTCCCAAGGGCACGCCCATGCTTTGAACCTGCGCGACTCTGGCGCCAAAAACCTTGTTGTCGCACTGCGCGACGGCTCCCCTTCCCGCGCCAAGGCCGAAGGCGAAGGTCTGCAGGTCATGGGCATCGAAGAGGCCGCTGCCTGGTGTGACGTCATCATGTTCACCATGCCCGACGAATTGCAGGCCGAGACCTACAAAAAGCACGTGCACGACCACATCAAACCCGGTGCGGCGATTGCTTTTGCCCACGGCCTCAACGTTCATTTCGGCCTCATTGAACCCAAGGACGGCGTTGACGTCATCATGATGGCCCCCAAGGGCCCCGGCCACACCGTGCGCGGCGAATATACCAAAGGCGGCGGCGTGCCCTGCCTGATCGCGGTACACACCGATGCGTCCGGCAAGGCGCAGGAAATCGGCCTGTCCTATTGCTCCGCCATCGGTGGCGGGCGCTCCGGCATCATCGAAACCAACTTCCGTCAGGAATGTGAAACCGACCTCTTTGGCGAACAGGCCGTGCTGTGTGGCGGTATTGTTGAACTGATCCGTTGCGGCTTTGAGACGCTGGTCGAGGCCGGCTATGAGCCTGAGATGGCCTATTTCGAGTGTCTGCACGAAACCAAGCTGATCGTGGACCTGATCTATGAAGGCGGCATCGCGAACATGGATTACTCCATCTCCAACACTGCGGAATACGGCCAGTACGTATCCGGCCCGCGCATCCTGCCCTACGACGAGACCAAGAAGCGCATGAAAGACGTGCTGTCCGACATCCAGTCCGGCAAATTTGTCCGCGACTTCATGCTGGAGAACGCCGTGGGCCAGCCTACGATCAAAGCGTCCCGTCGTGCCAATGACGAACACCAGATCGAAGTTGTGGGTGGCAAGCTGCGCGACATGATGCCGTGGATTGCCGACGGCAAAATGGTCGACAAGTCCAAGAACTGATCCACCTTCGGTTCGAAAACAAGAAAAGGCGCCTCATCAATCATGATGGGGCGCCTTTGCTGGTTTATGGGGACACCTTATCCGCGGATAAGGTTGTCGTTTATTAACAATATGTTAACGACACCCCCGATGGTGTGTCGGATTATTTGTCGGGGCCGAAAGGGTTCGGTCCGGGGCCATCGGTGGCCAGCGACGACTTTTCGGCCGTGCGGGTGTGTCGGGTGTCTTGGGTGCGCTTGCGGCTCCACAATGCGAAGACGATCACAAGCACAAAGGTGGCGAGTGGCAAAAGCCAGACGAGTGGCAGCTCATTCATAGCATTTCCTCCTTGAAGGGGGGCTGTTTCCATTTAGGTTCTGGACAATCAACGCAATCCCCCACAGCGAGGTTCCCCCGTGACGGATCAGCCGACCCTTGGCAACTGGCTGTCGATCCTTGCCCTTGGTCTGATCTGGGGTGCGACCTTTATGGTCGTGGCCATCGCGCTGGAGGGGTATGGCCCGCTGACAGTGGCCTGTGCGCGCACCACTTTGGGGGCGGTGTCCCTGTTGATATTGGTGCGGCTGATGAACCGGCCCCTGCCCCGCGATCCGCGTGTCTGGCGGTTTCTGACCGTGATCGGCGTGCTGAACACGGCGCTGCCCTTCGCGCTGTTGTCGTGGGGGCAGCAATACGTGCCGTCGGCCTTTGCGGGCATTTCCATGGCGGCGCTGCCGCTGTTTGTCTTCCCCCTCGCGCATCTGTTCACGGATGAGAAGATGACCACCCGCAAATCGCTGGGTGTGGTCATCGGGTTTATCGGCGCTGCCGTGCTGATCGGCCCACGCGCCTTTGATTTCGGCAGCGATACCATGGCCTTGGCGCAGTTGGCCTGCGTGGCGGCATCTTTGTCCTACGCGGTCTCAAGCGTGATGACCCGCGCCTGTCCGCCCGTGGACAGCATCGCCATGGCGGCCCTGACGCTGGTGGTAGGGTCCGTCTGTCTGATCCCCGCGATGCTGGTCTTTGAAGGTCTGCCCGCATGGGTGCCCGACCGGTCCGGCTATGCGATCATCTTCCTCGGCCTTGTCCCCACGGCCTTTGCCGCCCTGCTGCGGGTGCAGACGATCCGCACCGCCGGGTCCGTCTTTATGACGCTGGTAAACTATCAGGTCCCCGTCTGGTCGATGATCTTTGGCGCGTGGATCCTGTCGGAGGCTTTGCCGATCCGCTTTTTCGTGGCCCTCGCCCTGATCCTGACGGGGCTTGCCGTCAGCCAATGGGCGAATTTGCGGTCGGTTTTACGGCGCTAGGCGGGGATGGCTGCGGCCTCAACCTCGGCCACGATCCCGTCAACCACTTGGGCCAGCAAGCGATCATCTTCGCATTCCGCCATAACACGGATCAGAGGCTCGGTCCCCGATTTGCGGATCAACAGCCGCCCCTTGCCGGTCAAATCCGCCTCAGCCGCTGCAATCGCGGCCTTGACAGAGGACGCCGCCAGCGGGTCCGCCCCGTCCGCATAGCGCACGTTCTTGAGCATCTGGGGCACCGTTTCAAACACGCGGCACAGTTCGGAGGCGCGTTTGCCCGTGTCCAGCATGGCCGACAAAAACTGCAGCCCCGCCAAAAGTCCGTCACCGGTGGTGGCGTAGTCGGTCATGACGATGTGGCCCGATTGTTCGCCGCCCAGATTGAACCCGCCGGCGCGCATGGCCTCAACCACGTAACGGTCGCCCACCGCAGTGCGTTGGAGTGTCAGACCCTTGTCGGACAGGAAACGTTCAAGCCCGAGGTTGGACATCACCGTGGCCACCAAAGTGCCCTTTTGCAGCCGGTCCGTGACCGCCCAGCGGTCGGCGAACAGCCCCATGATCTGGTCACCGTCTGCGACCTTGCCAGTTTCATCCAGAATCATCACACGGTCGGCGTCGCCGTCCAGACAGATGCCCACATCCGCCCCGTGGGTCACGATGGTTTCCGCCGCTGCCTGCGGGCTGGTAGACCCGCAGCCGTCGTTGATGTTCAACCCGTTCGGGGTGTTGCCCACGGGGATCACGGTGGCGCCCAATTCCCACAACACCTCGGGTGCGACGCGGTGGGCCGCGCCATTGGCGCAATCAATCACGACCTTCAGCCCGCTGAGAGATTTGCCCCCCATCGTGCCTTTCAGACGTTCGGCATAGCGGAAGCGGCCGTCGTCGATCCGTTTGGCGCGCCCGATGTTTACGGATTTGGCAGGCTGGATATCGCCCTCCAGCAGGGCTTCGATTTCGGCCTCGGCCTCATCCGACAGCTTGAACCCGTCAGGGCCAAAGAACTTGATGCCGTTGTCCGCCGCAGGGTTGTGGCTGGCCGAAATCATGATGCCCAGATCGGCCCGCATGGAGGTGGTGAGCATCCCCACAGCCGGTGTCGGGATCGGCCCCAGCAGCAGCACATTCATGCCCGTGCTGGTCAGACCGGCGGTCAGCGCGCTTTCGAACATATAGCCCGACAGGCGCGTGTCCTTGCCGATGACCACACGGTGGCCATTGCTGCCGTCATTGCGGAAATAGCGCCCTGCGGCGGCCCCGATTTTCAGCGCCATTTCGGCGGTCATCGGGTATTGGTTCGCCGTGCCACGCACACCGTCGGTTCCGAAAAATTTACGTGCCATGTGGTCTGCCCTAATTCACTGCCATGTGCAGGTTGATTGCCTGCTTGGTGGCCTTGGTATCATGGACACGCAGCATTTGCATACCCTGCCGGACGCCGTGCAGGGCCACCGCAACCGATCCGGGCATGCGGTCGCGCGCCTCGGGCGCGTTGCCGATGGTGCCGATGAACCGCTTGCGCGAGGCCCCCAGCAGCACCGCGCAGCCAAGGCTATGAAAGATGGACAGGTTTTTGAGAAGCGTGAGGTTGTGATCCAGCGTCTTGCCAAAGCCGATGCCGGGATCGACGATGATCTGGTGTCGGCGGATGCCCGCCGCTTCGGCCACCTGAATGCGGCTTTCCAGAAAATCATAGACGTCGAGGGTTACGTCATCGTAACGCGGCGCGTCCTGCATGGTCGCGGGGTCCCCTTGGGCGTGCATCAGACAACACGGCGCATTGGCCTGCGCCGTGACCGCTGCCATCGCCGGATCAAAGGTAAAGGCCGCCACGTCGTTGACCAGATCGGCCCCTGCATCCAAGGCCGCTTGCGCCACAGCGGCCTTGCGCGTGTCGATGGAAACGGGCGTTGTGACCTCGGCCCGAATGGCCTTGATCACCGGCGCGGTGCGCGCGGTTTCCTCTGCAACATCGACAAACGCGGCACCGGGCCGTGTGCTTTCGCCCCCGATATCGAGGATGTCCGCCCCGTCCGCCACCATGGCCCGCGCCTGCGCCAGTGCTGTGTCGGGCGCGTTGAACAGCCCGCCATCCGAGAAACTGTCCGGCGTCACGTTCAGAATGCCCATCAGACGCGGCGCATTCAGCGACAGGCCCGCCACATCTGCACGCGGCGCGGTCATGCGATCCAGCTGGGCGGTCGGGGTCTCGTGCGCGGGCACGAGGGTCCTGCCGCCGCCGCGTTCGATCCGCTCGACCGTGTCAAACCAGCACCAGCCGCCTGCCAGCGTCAACGCAGCTGCGGGGCGGTGCAGATCGGTCTGCGGGATGGCGCGCCAGTAGGTCACAGCACGCGGACCGGCACGGTGCAGGCGGGGGCGTCAGCGCCCACCACAACCAGTTCAGCGGCCTGCATATGGTCGGCAAACCACGCCACAAGCGCCAGCGCATCACGCGGATCGGCGCTGGGGCCGTCCACGGCATCCAGCACGATCTTGGAGGGTGCCCAGACGCAAATCTGGCCGTTCTTCATGGCCCAATCCAGCTCCGTCGAGGTGCCCACAACGACACAACGTTTGTCACGCCCTGCCAGCACCCATGCATTTTGTTCAATCGCCAAAAGGTCAATGCGCCGCTGGGCCATGGCCACTTGGGTCTGGGGTGCTGCGGCATCGGGGGCACCGACACAAAAGATCACGGGGGCGTCGTCGGCGGACATCTCGTCGACCAAGCCAGTCACACGGTCCGAGGCCAGAACCGCATTGGACAGGTACACGACGCGCGGATGGGGGTCCTCAACCGTTTCGACCGCAGCCTCGGGGTTGCCGCCCTGTTCGCGCACGATTTCCACGCCCAGCGAATACGGCCCCCTGTCGATCTTTTCGATCCGCACGAAGACGCGCAAAGCCTGCGGTTCCAGCAAAATGCGTTCCGCCACACGCGCGGCGAGCGTTTCAAGCAGGTTGAGACGTTCCGCGCCAAGTTCCGCGTCAATCGCCTCGGTCACGCGGTCGTAGGACAGGATACGGTCCACATCATCGTCGATCGGGCCGGTCAGCGGTTCAACCTCAACCACAACATTGAATTTGATGCGCTGCAGGTGGCCGCGTTCTTGCTGGAACGCGCCGATTTCGACCTCGGTGATGTAGTCGCGCAGGGAAATGCGGTCGCGCAGGCCGCCGCTTCCGTCGGGGGCTGTGGCCTCGGCCCTCTCAGAGGGGTGGGCGAAGGCCAGTCTTGTGTCGCTGCTCATGGGGTGTCCTCACGCATCTTATGCGCCGGATACTAAGCCAGCCGAAGTCCCGCAAGGGGCGAGGCAGCGCCGCCCCAGCCCCCAGATGCGACGCAGATCAACCCTGCTGGTAAAAGTGATGCGCCCCGATGGTGGTTGTGCGCGGAAACACGCGGGCCCAACTGGGGTTCACGGCGCGGGTATGATAGTAAAGCGCGCCATCGGTCAGGGTGCGCGGGGCGCCGTCCATCAAAAGGCGGGCGACCTTGCCCACGCGAATCCATGCGCCCTGTTCGTGGATACGCTCGGGGTTGCCGTCACAGGTATAGGTGAACTGGCAGGCATACTGGCGGCCTGTGCCCTGATTGATCACACCGCACAACGTGCTGGGAAAACGCGCGCTGTCCACGCGGTTCAGAATAACCTCACCCACGGCGAACAGCCCACGTGCGCTTTCACCGCGCGCTTCGAAATACAGGGCCTCTGCAAGGCAGCGCCACTGCTCCCCCCCCGAGGCCGCGGGCTGGCTGGCCAGAAACGCGTTGTCATACGTGATGACATCCGGCGCGGTCGAAATGTTGCGCGCAGAGGCCGGAGGCAAAGCCGTCAGCGCCGCCACACGCACATCGGGAACTTCCTGGATCGCCGCGCGTTCCTGTCCCAACAAAGCGCCCAGACGGGCGGCCAGAACGTCATCCGCCTGTGCGGTTGTGACGACCAAGGAGCATGCGAAACCAACAAGTGCGCCCAGCGCACGACGACCAGCAAACTTAAACATTCCATCTTCCCATTCGGCACGCGGCCATGATCCGCGCAATCGAGGGGTCTTTAGAAGGTTGTCACAGGTCCGTCTACCCACCCGGGGCGCGTCAGACGGGCGCACCCGTGCAACCATGTCACAGTTTGCTGCACGAACCTTAAACCAATGGATTCGCTTTGTTATTTTCCAGCAGGCTTCGGCGTCTTATCGCGCAAGCCGGTCTTTGACGGCCAATTGGGCGGCGGAAAGCCGCGCAACCGGAACCCGGAACGGCGAACATGAGACGTAATCGAACCCCTGTGCGCGGCAAAATGCAATCGCCGCCGTGTCGCCGCCATGTTCGCCGCAGATCGACAGTGTGACGTCTGCGCGGCCCATGCGGCCCCGTTCGGCCCCCAGTTTCAAAAGCTCCCCCACGCCATCCAGATCAAGGGTGTGGAACGGGTCTTCTTCATAGACATGCAGCTTTACATAGTCCGACATGAACCGCCCCGCATCATCGCGCGACAGACCATAGGTCATCTGGGTCAGGTCGTTGGTGCCGAACGACAGGAACGCCGCATGTTCGGCGATGTCCTGTGCCCGCAACGCGGCACGCGGGGTTTCGACCATGACCCCCAGTTTATAATCGAAATCGACCCCCGTTTCCGTCCGCACGGCGGCGGCCACGGTTTCGATACGACTTTCCACCAGTTCGACCTCGCGCATGGCGCTGACAAGCGGGATCATGATTTCAGGGACCACCGGATCGCCTTCCTCGGACACGGCGACCGTGGCTTGGAAAATCGCACGGGCCTGCATGTCGTAGATTTCCGGCACGGTGAGGCCCAGGCGCACGCCGCGCATCCCCAGCATGGGGTTGTATTCGGTCAGATCCTCAACCCGTGCGGTGACTTCGGCCATGGGCACATTGAGAAGTTCGGCCAACTCCCGCAGACCCGATTTGCCCGCAGGCAGAAATTCGTGCAGCGGCATATCAAAGAGGCGAATGCACACAGGCTGGCCTTGCATGATCCGGAAAAGTTCACGGAAATCGGACCGCTGTAGCGGCATCAGCCGTTCCAGAACCGCAGCACGCCCTTCGGGATTTTCGGTAAAGATCATCTCGCGCATCAGATCGACGCGGTCGCCGTCAAAGAACATATGTTCCGTACGGCACAGCCCGATGCCTTGGGCGTTGAAATTGCGCGCGGTCTGGGCGTCGGCGGGCGTGTCGGCGTTGGCGCGAATGCCGATATCGCGCACCTCGTCGGCCCAGGACAGCAACGTCTGGAAGGCATCATCAAGGGCAGCCTCCAGCATGGCAGGCTCGCCGGCCAGCATCTGGCCGGTGCTGCCATCCACGGTGACCATGTCGCCCGCCGTGAACGTGCGCCCGTCGGGGGCCGTGATGATCCGCTTGCGTTCGTCGATATCAAGGTCGGCGGCCCCCACAATGCAGGGCAAACCGATGCCGCGCCCGATGACGGCGGCGTGGCTGGTGATGCCGCCGCGCAAGGTCACGACAGCCGCTGCCGCATGCATGCCGCGGATGTCTTCGGGCGTGGTTTCGCGGCGCACCAGCACGCAGGCCTCACCGCGTGCGGCACTCGCCTGCGCCTCATTCGCGGTGAACACCAACTGGCCCGCGGCCGCACCGGGGCTGGCGGGAATGCCGCGCACGATGACGTCGCGCACAGCGCTTCGGTCAATCTGGCGGTGCAACAGTTCGGACAGCGCCGCAGGTTGGACCCGCATCACGGCCTCTTCGCGGGGAATCACGCCGGTTTCGGCCAGATCCACGGCAATGCGGACAGCGGCCCGGCTGGACCTTTGCACGCGCACGGCGTCAAGGATGGTCAACTGCCCGTTTGTGAGGATGAACTTGATCTCCATCTCTTCGCGCAGGCGCTGCCGACCCAAAGCCCCAAAGGCGATCAGCTGTTCAAAAGCCTCGGGCGCTTCTTCTTCAAGGGATTTGCCCCGCGGATCACGGGTCAGAAACAACGCACCTTCCGCATCCCGCAACGCGTCCGAATGCAGCGCCTGTGGCGCAAACCGGCCATTGATGCCTTCGCTTCCGGTGGTGCCGTCCACAAACTGGATGACGCCCGAACCGGACACGCCAGCCCCCACAGCCAGCGCCATGTCCTGCACCACAAGGCCAAGCCCCGCATCCGCAGGCGCGCCTTTGGCCTGTCGCAAAAGACGCGCTGTCGTGCCCTCCCACGATCGGGCCATGGACCGTAGAACCTCGCCCAGCTGCTCGCCTATGTCCTGCGGAAAGGCGGCGTCCATCTCGGCCTCATAAGTGTCGAGCATAGCGCGCAGCGCGTCGGTGGACGGCTGATCAGGCAGATAGAATTCCTCGGGGTCCAGCCGCGCGACTTCAATCGCGAAGGACTGAATGTAGCGCATATAGATCCGTGTCGCCGCCGACGCACCGATGGTTTCGGACAGTTCGGCATGTTTGGCGTCGTTCATCCCGATGTTGAGCATCGCGCCCGGACCGCCCCAATCGGGGTCCATGCTGGACGGGCGCACCGACAGCAGCGGGGCTGCTTCGAAGTGGCGCAGGATTTGCGGGGTATCGACCGGTTGACCGCTGGCGATTGCGCGCACCGCGTCAAAGGACAGTGCCACCGTGGTGGGCACCGGCATATCGAGCCGGATCAGCCTTTGCAGACATTTCGCGCGGCCACCATGAATGTTCGCGGCCATGGGCGCGGTTTTTGTGACGTGGCACAAATCCTTCAGGGTGATAACTTTCTGCACCGCAGCACTCCTTGTGTACCGCACCATAGACAGGTGCGACGTCAGAACAAGTGTAACATCGAAAGGGCGCTAGCCTTCGAGTTTTCGAAGGTCTGCGACACTCAGACAGATCGTGCGGATGCGGTGCAACAGATTAAGGCGATTGCGGCGCAAAACCTCACTGTCGGCGTTGATCTGGACGGCCTCGAAGAAGGCATCAATGGGCGCGCGCAGGTCGGCCATGGCGGACATGGCTGCACCGAAATCCTCGGCCTGCATGGCCGGTGCGATCTTTGCATCCGCAGCATCAAGGGCTGCAAAGAGGGCCTTTTCCTCATCCGTTTCGGCAAATTTGATATCCGCGCCAAAGCTGTATTCGACGCCATCCTTGTCCTCGGCCTGGCTGAGGATGTTGTTGGCGCGTTTGAAGCCCTGGATCAGGTTCTCGCCGTCATCGGTTTTCAGGAAGGCGGCCAGCGCACGGGCGCGGTTGACCAGCAAGAGCAGATCGTCGGACCCCGGCATGGCAAGCGAGGCGTCGATCACATCGTGGCTGATGCCTTGGTCTTTCAGATAGACCTTGAGGCGGTCGTGGAAGAA
>NZ_JAHDGE010000008.1:0-57881 GCF_020627745.1 Pseudooctadecabacter sp. | reverse complement strand
CGGCGCAGGGCGAAGGGGTCTTTGGACCCTGTGGGCTTTTCGTCGATGGCCCAGAAGCCGGTCAATTTGTCGATCTTTTCGGCCAGCGCCACGGCGACGGACACCGGCGCGGTCGGCACATCATCGGACGGACCCAGCGGTGAATAATGGTCCTGTGCGGCGGCGGCCACGGCATCGGACAACCCGGCCTCTTTGGCGTAATACCGGCCCATAAGCCCTTGAAGATCGGGGAATTCGTACACCATTTCAGAACTGAGGTCCGCCTTGGCGAACCGTGCGGCGGCCTCGGCCTCAGCCGGATCGGCCCCCACCAGCGGGGCGATGTCGCGGGACAGATTGGCCATGCGATCAACCAGTTCGGCGACCGTGCCCAGTTTGTTGTGGAAGGTCACATTGCCCAGCGCATCCAGCCACGCCTGCCCGCCAGCTTTGGCCACACGCAGGTCGTTTTCCCAGAAGAATTTGGCATCGGACAGACGGGCGAAAAGCACCTTTTGATTGCCCGCCAGAATGGTCGCGCCGTTGTCCGCCGTGGTGCGGTTGGCGACGGTCACAAAGCGCACGACCTGGCCGGTTTTGTCCCGCACGGAAAAGAACTTTTGGTGTTCTTTCATCGACGCGGTCAGAACCTCGGGCGGCAGGGACAAAAAGTCGTCCGCGATGGTCCCCATAAGGACCACAGGCCATTCGACCAGCCCCGCGACCTCCGCCAACAACCCGTTGTCTTCGACCAGTTCCAAACCCGCCGCGAAGGCCTGATTGGACGCCTCGGACCAGATCAGATCGGCGCGTTCATCGGCGCGCAGGATCACCTTTGCGCGCTTTAGCTTCGCCTCGTAGTCTTCGAAGGAGGTGACAGAAAATGCGTCCGGTGCGAGGAAACGGTGGCCTTTGGTCACGTCGCCCGCAGGGATGCCGTCCACGTTCATGGGAACCACCGTCGCCCCTGCCTCATCGGTCAGGATGCACACAATAGAATGCAGCGGACGGACCCATTTGAGCGACCCTGCCCCCCAGCGCATGGATTTGGGCCACGGGAAGGTGCGGATCGTTTTTTCGAGCACTTCGGCGATGATGTCTGCAGCGGGGCGGCCTGTCTTTTCGAGGATGGCGAAATAGACCTCCCCCTTGCCGGTGTCGCGCACCTCCAACTGGTCGCGGGTGACGCCTGCGCCGCGGCAAAATCCGTCGATGGCGCCGTCCGGCGCGCCGACCTTGGGGCCTTTGCGTTCTTCGCGGGTGTTGGGGCTTTCGGATGTCAAATCCTCAACCGACAGGGCCAGACGGCGCGGGGTCGCAAAGGCACCGGCGCTGGCATAGGTCAGCCCGGCCTCAACCAGACCGTCGGTCACAAGGCGCTGCAAATCAGTGGCGGCCTTGGCCTGCATACGGGCGGGGATTTCTTCGGAAAAGAGTTCGATAAGAAGATCGGGCATGATTATTCCTCCGCCACTGGGGGTTCAGGGCAGGTTTCAGGGGGGGTGTCGCCGGCAAAGAGCGCCTCACCACAGTCGTTGAGTTGGTGCCAGACAAAACCGCGTCCGTCGGGGAAGACGGCGGCCATGCGGTCCACCCCGTATGAGATGTTTTCGGCCCCGCGAAAGGCCACGGCCTCACCGGTTTCCAGCGCGCGGCCTACTTCGCGGGCGTCGTAGCAGTCAAACCAGCCGACGGTTGTCAGGGGTTCGGCGTTGTCCGCGATGACATAGGTTTCGGTCAGCATGGCAAGGCTTTGCGGCGTGGTAAAACAGGCCCGGAACGAGATCGCGCCAGACAGGCGCACGCCGTCCTGCACGGTATCAAGGCCTTTGACATTTTCTGCCAATATCGGCTCGAGATTACCGGTTGCGACGGATTGAAGTTGTATTTCTCCAACCTGCGCCGCATCAAGTTCGGCCCAGCCTGCATAGCTTTGCAGATAGATCATCCCGACCCCGGCCAGAAGGCCGGAGCCGAGGATGGCGATGATGGCCAGACGGGTCGCGTTCATGCGGCACCCCCGGCGGCGGTTTGCACGAATGCGTCCGCGCAGAGTTTTGCCAAGGCGCGCACGCGCCCGATGTAGGCCTGCCGTTCCGTGACCGAGATGACGCCGCGCGCGTCCAGCAGATTGAACAGATGCGACGCCTTGATGCACTGGTCATAAGCCGGTTGCGCCATGACGATTTTCAGGCCGGTTTTCGGATCAACCTGTTCATTGGCAAGGATCGCCGCGCATTCGCGTTCCGCGTCCTCGAAATGCTTCAAAAGGATGTCGGTGTCCGCCACGTCAAAGTTCCAGCGCGAATATTCCTGTTCGTTCTGCAAGAACACATCGCCGTAGGTCAGCGCGATGGGCGCGTCTGGGTCGTTATAGGGCATGTCCATCACGTGATCGACACCCAGCACATACATCGCCAGCCGTTCCAGACCGTAGGTCAGCTCACCCGACACGGGATGGCAGTCATGCCCGCCAACCTGTTGAAAATACGTGAATTGCGACACTTCCATGCCGTCGCACCAGACCTCCCATCCGAGGCCCCATGCACCCAGTGTGGGGCTTTCCCAGTCGTCCTCAACGAAGCGAATGTCGTGCATGTCCATGTCGATGCCGATGGCCTGAAGGGAGCCAAGGTACAGGTCCTGCAGTTCGGGCGGGCTGGGTTTGATCAGGACCTGATACTGATAATAATGCTGCAACCGGTTGGGGTTGGCCCCGTAGCGTCCGTCCGTGGGGCGGCGGGACGGCTGCACATAGGCCGCAGCCCAAGGCAAAGACCCCAGCGACCGCAGGGTGGTGGCGGGGTGGAATGTGCCTGCGCCGACTTCCAGATCATAGGGCTGCATGATGGCGCATCCCTTGTCGGCCCAATAGGCCTGAAGCCTTAGGATAATCTCCTGAAAACTGCGCGGTGTGTCGGTCATGTCATGCCTCTTGCGGTGCTTCGGGCTTGCATAGGCGCGTGCGAAGTGAGGGTCAATGTGCACAAAGTGCCGCAAATGCCACGAAAAGCGGTCAAAACATTGGGAATACAGTCTTTTCGACGTGCCATTTGCGCTGTTCTTGCTAGATAGTCGCGAACGTCGGGCATGGTCCGGCTTGATTGGATATTCTCGGGACAGGTTCGTCGCTATGGTTCGTTTGATTTTTGCCCTGCTTTTCAGCCTGCTGTCGGTTCTGCCCGCAGCCGCGCAACAACCGGTATGGGTCCAGATCGAGGCCCAGCGGACGTTGACCGGCGCGCAGAATGCAGCGCGCGGCTATGCCGCTGCGGGGGTCGAGGATGTCACGGGCTTCGCCCTTCCCGGCGGCTGGTATGGCATTGCTTTGGGGCCCTATGGGGCGCAACAGGCCGATGCCACCCTGCGCCGGTTGCGGGCGGCGCGTCTGATCCCGTCGGACAGCTACATCGTGGATGGCAACCGGTTCCGGACCCAGTTCTGGCCTGTGGGGGGCGTGACGCAGGCACCTGCCCCGACCGCGACGGAGGAGACACCCGAAGCCCAGTCTGAACCCGGTGTGGCCGAACCCGTCGTCGCAGCCGAACCCGACCCCATTCAAACGCCCGATGAAACCTTGCGCGAAGCGCAGGCCAGCGAAGCCGATCTTGACCGCGACCAAAAGCGCGCCTTGCAGGTCGCGTTGCAGTGGGCCGGTGTCTATGACGGGGCCATCGACGGGCTTTATGGACGTGGCACGCGCCGGTCCATGTCCGCGTGGCAGGAGGCCAACAATCATGAGGTTACGGGCGTTCTGACGACCTCTCAACGGGCGGAACTGCTGAACGCCTACAATGCCATTCTGGACGGCATGGGCCTGCAACTGGTGCGCGACGATGCCACCGGTATTGCGATGCAAATCCCCACCGGCGTTGTGGAATTCACCACCTATGAGCCGCCCTTCGCACGTTTTGATGCCTCCGGTGATCTGGGCGCGCAGGTCTTGCTGATTTCGCAACCGGGCGATCAGACGCGGCTGTTCGGACTTTACGAGATTTTGCAGACGCTTGAGATTATCCCGACAGACGGCCCCCGTGAAAGACGCAATTCCAGCTTCGAGATTGAAGGTGTGGGCGACGATGTGCACAGCTACGTCTCCGCCAGACTGGAGAATGGTCAGATCAAGGGCTTCATTCTGGTCTGGCCTGCGGGCGACGATGACAGACGCCGCCGTGTACTGGCAGAAATGCAGGCAAGTTTCTCAACCACATCTGGGGTCCTTGACCCTGCCATTGCCCGCCCCGACGAAGATCAGGCGATTGATCTGATCGCGGGCCTTGAGGTGCGCAAGCCGATCCGCGACCGGTCGGGGTTCTATATCAACGACGGCGGGGCCGTCCTGACCACCGTTGAGGCTGTCGATCAGTGTGAGGTCGTGACCCTCGGGTTGGAATATGACGCGACCGTGGTTCATCGTGACGATGCGCTTGGTCTTGTTGTGCTGCGCCCCGATGTGCCGCTGGCACCTGCGGTGGTGGCCGAATTCCAGACCGGCGTGCCGCGCTTGCAGGCCGAAATTGCCGTGGCGGGTTTTCCTTATGGCAACGTGTTGACGACGCCTGCGCTGACCTTTGGCAAGCTGGCCGATATCCGTGGCCTGAACGGGGAAGAGGATGTCAAACGGCTCGATCTGGTTGCACAATCCGGCGATGCGGGTGGGCCGGTTTACGACAATGGTGGCGCGGTTCTGGGAATGCTGTTGCCCAAAGCGGCCAGCAATGGCCAGACCCTTCCGCCGGAAGTGTCGTTTGTTCTGGACGCGGGTGAGATTGTCACCTCCGTACAGGCGGCGGGGATTGATCTGACCACCACAAATTCGGTGGCCTACATGACGCCTGAGGCGCTGACGCAGATGGCCGCTGATATGACCGTTCTGGTCAGCTGCTGGGACGACTGAGCCGCCCGTTCAACTGAACAGATCAGGCGTCAATCGGATGACCGTCGGACGGCAGGCTTTGAACGCCGCACGGAGGGCGGGTGCAATGTCCGCCAATGTCGCGGGTTCAACCGCGTCAGCGCCGTAGGCCCGCGCCAGCATCAAGAAATCCGGGTTTTGCTGGATCACGGCGTTGGGCGCGATCTGGGCGCGGATCATGCTGTCCTCGATCTCGCCCAGTTTGCCGTTGTCCCACAGGATGATCGGCAAAGGCAGGCCAAGTTCCACAGCCGTGCCCAGTTCGGGCAAGGTGTATTGAAGCCCGTAATCGCCGATGATCACACAGGTCGGCCCGTCAGGCCGCGCCACGGCCCCGCCGATCCCTGCGGGCAAGGCGTAGCCCAGCGTGCCAAACCCGTACGGATGGTGCCAATGGCCGGGTCGGTCCATGTTCCAGACCTCTTTGGCGGCATAGGCCAGCTGGCACATGTCCGAATAGATCATCGCGTCCGTGGGCATGGCGGCTTGCACAGCATCAATCACCCCCAACAGGCCGGGGCGTTCGGCGGAAACCGCGCTGCGCATCCGGGCGCGAAAATCCGCAGCCTCGGCCTGGGTCCAACCGGTCTGCGGCGCGCCGTCGCCCAAGGCATCGGTCAGCGCCTGCACAAACCGGGTGGCATCGCTGCGGATGGGGGTTTGGCCGGGCAGATTGCTGGCCAAGGGCTCGGCGTCGATATCAACGCGGATCAGGCGGCCCGAATGGCCCAGCTGATCGCGCCACAAATCGACCTCCGCCAGTTCGGTGCCAATGGCGATGACCAGATCGGCGGACCCGATGAGGCCTTCGGCCTCGGGTCGGGACAGATAGGACCCCAGCAGAAGGGGGTAATCCGCCGGAACGATCCCGCGACCGGCAAACGTGGTGAAGGCTGCCGCACCGCTGCGCGCCAAAAGGGCCTGCACCGGCGTGGGTTGGCCCTGCCCCACGGGCGCCACAGCGGCGTCGCGCGCGCCCCCGCCAAAGATAAACAGCGGGCGTTTGGCCTGCGCGACCTCTTGGGCGGTATAGGTGATCCAGTCCGGTTCGGGTTCAACGGGGCGCGGACCCAGAAACGGTTTTGCGGGCCAATCGGGGGCGGCCTCCGCCTCAAGCTGGGCGATGGGCACGTGCAGGGCCTTGGGTCTGGGGCGGTTGGTCGCCATGTCCTGCAAGGCGCGGTCGATGAGCGCGTAGGCCGCTTGCGGCGTCTGCGCTGTGTCGGACCAATCCGTCACAGTGGCCGCCGCCCCCTCTTGGTCGCGCATCTGGTGCAACTGGCCGCGCGTGGCCGCGGTTTCGTCCAGACAGGACGCCACCATCAGCACGGGCACACTGTCGGAATAGGCCTGCCCCAAGGGCGTCAGCGCATTCAGAACCCCCGGCCCGGTGATCACATAACACACGCCAGGCCGCCCCGTGGCACGGGCATAGCCATCGGCCATGAAACCCGCGCCTTGTTCGTGGCGCGCCAGCACATGGGTGATGCCTGCCTCTTCGATCCCACGGTAGAGTTCTTGATTGTGTACGCCCGGAATTCCGAAAACCACGTCTACACCGCGCGCCTTCAACATATGTGAAATCTGCGCGCCCAAGGGCCGTTGCTGCGACATGGTCAACCTCTCCAGAAATTCCAGCTTAGAATGGTGAAGACGGCCATAATCTCAAGCCGCCCCACCAACATCGCCATGGCCAATATCCATTTGGCGGTGTCGTTCAGGCCCGCAAAATTGCCCGCCGGTCCAATCTCGTTGCCCAGTCCGGGACCCACATTGGCCAGCGCCGTGGCAGCGCCCGAAATGGCTGTGATGAAATCCAGCCCCGTCAACGCCAAAGCCACGCCCACCACACCGATGGAGACCATAAAGGCCACAAAAAACGCCATGACAGAGTTCAGGACATCATCGCCCACGCGCCGCCCCTGATAGCGCGGGGTAAAGACGCCGTGGGGGCTGTGGATGCGGCGGATCTGCGCCTTGATCGACGCGAACAGCAGCTGATAGCGGAACACCTTGACCGAACAGGCGGTGGACCCCGCGCAGCCGCCAATCAGGCCGATAAAGAAGAACATCGTGACGGCAAACGGGCCCCACAGCATATAATTGGCCGAGGCATAGCCCGTGCCCGTCATGATGGAGGTGACGTTGAAGAACGCCTCCCTGAACCCGCGTTCGCTGAACCCGTCAAAGAACTGCCACACCCACAACGTCATCACCGTCACGAGGGCGAAAATCACCACGAAGAACGTCCTGATCTGGCTGTCGAGGAACAGGGGCGACGCCCCACCGCCCGAAATCAGCTGCACGTAGCGCACGAAGGGCAAGGCGGACAAAAGCATGAACACGCTTGCCACATACTGCGGGCCGGACCCGAAGGCCGCAAAGGACGTGTCGTAATTGGCAAACCCGCCCGTGGCCACGGTCGTCATGGCATGGGTGATTGCATCGAATGACGACATGCCCGTGGCCGTGTAGCACAGCGCGCAGGCCAGGGTGATCGCCACGTAAATTACGGAAATCTTGCTGGAAATCTCCGCCGCGCGGGGCAGGATTTTGCCCATCGTGTCAAAGGCTTCGGACCGGAAAATTTGCATACCGCCCACGCGCAATTCGGGCAAAAACACCATGGCCACAACGATAATACCGATGCCGCCCAGCCACTGCATGATCGACCGCCAGAGTTTCAGCCCCTCGGGCAACGTTTCGATCCCCACAATCACGGTGGACCCGGTGGTGGTCAGCCCGGACATGGCCTCGAAAAAAGCATCTGTGAACGACAGGCTGGACCCGCCCAAAATAAACGGAAGTGATCCGAACAGTGGCAGCGCCAGCCAGACCAGCGTGGTCAACAGGAACGTCTGCCGGATGCTCAGCCCCTCGGAGACGCCGTTTTGACAGGCCAGCGCCACCAGCCCACCCACCAGAATGGTCAGGATCGCGCTTTCCAGAAACACCGGCCAATGGTCATTGCCGGCCACAAGATCGGCCAGCAAGGGCGCGAACATTGTCACCCCAAGGGCCGCGACCAAAAGGCCGATCACATATCCAACAGGGCGGGCGTCAATCATGCAGCAGGGTTGGCGTGAGGGCCGCGCGGTGTCAAGCGCCAGACCGTGTGAATGACGGCTGTCAAACGGCGTCAAATCCGCTAGACCTAGGCCCGACACCAACCAGATGCGAAAGCCTGCCATGACCAAAGTTGTCCTGTCCTCCGATCACGCCGCCATCGACCTGCGCCGCGCCGTGGCCGACCACATCGAAGCCCAAGGGTACGAGGTTGAAGACATCGGCCCGCAAACGCCCGAAAGCACCCATTACCCCAAGCACGGCCACGCCGCGGCTGAGGCCGTGGCCTCGGGCCGTGCTGATCTGGGCATTATTCTGTGCGGCACGGGCCAAGGCATCATGATGGCCGCCAACAAGGTCAAAGGCATCCGTTGCGGGGTCTGTTCGGACACGTTTTCGGCCGCCATGATCCGCCAGCACAATAACGCGAACATGCTGTCGCTGGGCGCGCGTGTGGTGGGCGAAGGGTTGGCCTTGTCGATTGTAGATGCGTTTTTAGGGGCCGAATTTGAGGGTGGCCGCCATGCGACCCGCGTCGACATGATCGAAGGCTGATCGCCCCTAGCCTACGTGGAACAGCGACTGGAACAGACGCGGATCAAGGGATTCCGCGTCAAAGGTCGCCCCTTCCGTCAACACCGACACCGCATCATGGGAATGCAGGCTTTCCTGGTGGGACGCGATCACGCGGTAATCGGCAACCCGTGGGTCGGCCTGCAGCTGTTCGGCAAACAGGCGTGCGGCATCTTCGACGAAAATCGGGTTTGCGGCATTAAGTTCCGCAAACGCCTGTTCATCCTCGCGTTTCACCATCACCTGCGTTTCCGTGGGCACCGCCGCGCGGCACATGTCGATCAGGTCTTCGAACCACAGCACATTCGCCGCCGGATCAAGTTCAACCGACACGCGCGCCACGGACCGCTGGGAATGGGGCGTGGCCAGCTGGCCGCGGAACTGACGGGCGTGTTCGCTCAGTTCCAGCGAACAGGGGCAGGTTGATGAATAGACGTAATCCAGATGCACGATCTTTTTGCGCACGCCGTCCGTTTCGATCAGTTCAAGCGCGATGTCGTAATACTGATACCCCGCAAGGCCGGACCGCAGGCTGTCCACTTTCATCGGAAAGGACGTGCGCATCATGATCCGCGCATCAAAACTTTCCAGATCGGTTTTGTAGGCATCCAGCGCGCGGGAGATGACCTCGAACGAGAACACCTCTTCGGCATGTTTGTAGAATGTCCGCATGATGCGGGACATGTTGATGCCCTTCTTTTCAGCCTCAAGCGACACAGTGCCGGTGACGCTGGTCTCAAGCGTCAGATCGCCGTTGTCGCGGGTGTGAAAGCCGATGGGCAGGCGGAAATTGGAAATGCCCACATGCTGGATCGCGCGTTTGGCACCGCGGATCAGGCTGCTGGGTCCGTTTTGCAAATCGGGCATCGAGGCTTTGTAGACGTCATCCACCTCGAATTCTTCGGGGTAGGCGCGGGCCAGCGCGGGGTAATTCGACACCTCTTTGCCCGGGATCAGACGGGACACCAGCGGGTCAAGCTGCGCGACCTCTTCATCGGTCTTGGTGGCGGCCCACTGGCGCAACATCGCCAAAGCGGCCTCCGCCTCTTCGCGGCTCAGTTCACGGTCTAGATCTTTGGAATGGATGTTCATGCCGGCCCCCTCGGTCGCCCCGCGCGCCACGGCCACAACAGGGCCTGCGCTGTCAGTCTTATCACTACACATAGGGTGTTACGGCCTCATGACATCATCGGATGACTAAAATGACCGTGATCGGATGCAAAAACCAGCCCCTTCTTTGGTTCTTAAATATGCACAATCCGTTGCGCCCAACATGGACCGAACCTTTCAAGGGGTGACGCCACGGCGCCACACCCCCCTTGCGCGCGCCCTAAATCTGATCCAGAGCCGCTTTAAGATCGTCAATCAGGTCACGCGCGTCCTCAAGCCCTGCGGACAATCGTACCATACCGCCGGAGATGCCCAAGATATCCTTCTGGTCCTGCGGCAAACGCTGATGGGTCGTCGTCGCAGGGTGGGTCACAATGGATTTCGCATCGGCAAAATTGTTGGAAATGGTGAACAATTCCAACGTATTGAGGAATTTGAAACACGCCTCTTTGCCGCCCCGAACCTCAAGCGCCAGCACGGTGCCGCCGGTTTCACCCTGCGCGCGGGCAAGTTCGGCCTGCGGGTGGGCGGCGTGGGTCGGATAGCGCACATGGGCCAGTTTGGGGTGCCCGTCCAACGCCTCGGCAATGGCCATCGCGGTAGCCGCCTGCTGGTTGACGCGCAAATCCAAGGTCTCAAGCGATTTCAAGTGCGTCCAAGCGGTGAACGGGTTCATGGCCCCACCGGTGTGCTTCATATACGCCTCGATCGGGCCGCGGATCAGGTCGCGGCTGCCGGTGATCAGGCCGCCCAACATGCGCCCCTGCCCGTCCACATGTTTGGTGGTGGACACGATGGCAATATCCGCGCCGCAGGTGGCCGCATAGGAATAGATCGGCGTGGCCATGGCGTCATCGACCAGCACCAGCGCGCCCACAGCGTGGGCGGCTTTGACCACATGGCGCAGGTCCACGACCTCCAACGTGGGGTTGGAAATGCTTTCGAGGAACACAAGCCGCGTGTCCGGCCGGATCGCCGCATCCCATGCGGCGTTGTCCGTGCCATCGACCAACGTCACCTCAACCCCGAAGCGCGCCAGAATGTCCTCAAGCACATACAAACACGACCCGAACAGCGCACGGGAACTGACGACATGATCCCCGGCTTTCAACAGCGCGGTCAACGCGCCGGACACCGCTGCCATGCCTGACGTGCAGGCAAAGGCATCTTCATACCCCATCAGCATCGCCATCCGGTCTTCGAACATGCGCACGGTGGGGTTGCCGTAGCGGGCGTAAATGAATTCATCCTCGCCCAGCGCCTCAAACCGTGCTTCGGCGGCTTCGGCTGTGGGATAGACGAACCCTTGAGTGACGTAGATCGCCTCGCTCACCTCACCGTACTGGCTGCGCCGCGTGCCCGCGTGCACCGCTTTTGTGCGTTTCTTCCAAGTGTCCATGTGTATATGCCCCTTCAAGCAAAAACCCCGACACCGGCAAAGGTATCGGGGCTGCGCCCGTCCCTTTTAGCAGCATATTTAAAGTGGCCCGCAATCCGGTAACAAATCGCCACTGGGTGCTGAATACGCGGCACTGCAGCACCCGTCAACACCCCTTGGCGCGGCCTCACGCCCCTGTCATGATCCCCAAAACAGGAGCCTGCCCCATGTCCCAAGACCCCATTGATCTGTATTTCTGGCCCACGCCCAACGGCTGGAAAGCCACCATCGCGCTTGAGGAAATGGGCCTGCCCTATAACGTCCATCTGGTGAACATCGGTGCAGGCGATCAGTTCACGCCGGAATTTCTGGCGATCGCGCCCAACAACCGGATGCCAGCGATTGTTGACCCCAATGGGCCGGACGGCGCGCCGATCTCGATGTTTGAATCCGGCGCGATCCTGCAATATCTGGCCCGCAAGACAGGCCAGTTTGGCGGCCCCACGGAACGGGACCGCATTGCCGTGGATCAATGGCTGATGTGGCAGATGGGCGGGCTTGGCCCCATGGCGGGGCAAGCGCATCATTTTCTGAAATACGCGCCGGCAATGGACCCGCCCAACGACCTGCCCTACGCCAAAGACCGCTACCGGTCCGAGGTTGCACGTCTTTACGGTGTGCTGGACCGGCAGTTGGCACAAAACGAATATGTGGCGGGGGATTTCTATTCCATCGCCGATATGTCGATCTGGGGTTGGGCGTCTTTGTGGGAGGGCCAGCAGCAGACGCTGGACGACAAACCGCATCTGGCCCGCTGGCTGGATGTTGTGGGCAGCCGCGCGGGTGTCATTGCCGGCCGTGCGGTGCATGCCGACAAACGCGGCGATTTCCGTAAAGATAAATCCGCGCAGGATCAGCTTTTTTCCAAGCGCGACTAACGATTGTTTAAGGTTTCAGGGGTCTAGTGGGCACATCTGTTCAGGAGTGTCCCATGTCCGGTCGTGCCCCGCGATTCCCTGCCAATTTTGATGTCATGTTGCGTAAGGGGCCGGAAATTTTCCCAAGCACCATATGCAACATTTCTGTTGGCGGGGCCTGTCTGGTCGGCATCGACAAGGTTGAAAAGGGCCAGCAGTTCACCATCGACTATTCTTTTGGCCAGACCCGCGCGACGGTGACATGGACGACGGGCAAAATGGCGGGCATCCGGTTTGAAGATCAACTGTCAGACAGCGGGCTTCAATTCATCCGCGCGTCGCAAAGCTATGCGTCCTAGGCGTCCGTGTTGGCGTCTTCTTCGGGGTCGATAACGAAGCGTTGAAGGGCGACAATCTGGACCCAGAGGAACACGAAAAGGGCGATCGGGAAGACGAAGGTTTCGATAATGACCCAGGCCTGTGTCGACATGGTGCGCCAAACAATTTCATTGACGATGGCCAGCGTGGCAAAGGCAAGCGCCAGACGTTTTGTCAGGATCATCCAGCCCTCCTCGCGCATGGGGATCATCTCCCCCATGACCCACTGCAACAGGCTTTTGCCGCGCAAAAGTCCGATCCCAAGGATCACCGCAAACAGACCGTTCACGATGCTGGTCTTCATCTTGAAGAACCTTTCGTCGTTGAACCACGCCGTCAGCGCACCAAAGAAGATGACCATAAAGGCGGTGAACACCTGAATCCGGCTCAGCTTGCCTGTCAGCGCCCAAAGAATGCCCATACAGACCAGAAGGACCGGCACGAAAATGACAGTGGCCGCGATGAACCCCGTGTACTCGACACCATTCACCACAAAGGTGTCTTCCTTGATCCGCAGATACAGCACGAAAAAGGCAACGGTCGGTCCCAGTTCAAGGACCTGTTTCAGGACGGGATTGATGTGACGTTCGCTCATAGCACCCTCTTACCCGCCAATCTCGACCATGACAGCCCCCAAAGCGATCCCCGCCATCAGGACCAAGCGTCGCGGGCCGACCGCCTCGCCCAGAATGAACCAGCCAATCAGCGCCGCGAATACGGTTGAGGTTTCGCGCAGCACTGCGGCCTCCCCCACCTTGTCGAGCCGCGTGGCCATCATCACCCCGCCAAAGCTGATCCAGGCGATCACCGCCCCCGCCAACCCGCGCCGCATCAAGGACCCCACACCGCCCGGCACGCCGGTCCGGCGCATCCGCAATGCGGCCAATATCGGGAAATCCAATGCTGTCAAAAAGAAAAACCACGCCAAAAAGGTAAAAGGATCAGGGCTTTGCCGGATGCCATAGGCATCCCAGACCGTATAAAGCGCCACCAGCATGCCGCCCGCAAAGGCCCAGATCAGTCCGATCTTCAGGCCCCGCAGGTCGACCTTTTCGGCGGCCATATTGCGCAGGGCCAGCAGCAACATCGCACCTGACAAGGTGGCCACACCCGCCCATTGCAGGGGTGAAAAATGCTCGGCGAAAATGACGCTCGCCCCCACGACGGTGACCAACGGCCCGGTGCCGCGGATCACCGGATAGACGACCGTATACGCCGCCCGTTCATAGGCCAGTGCCACGGTCACCTTATAGGCAAAATGAACAGCCATCGCGCCCAGCAGGATCAAAAACGTGGACGTCGTGGGCCAGGGGACGACAAAAAGGGCCACCGGCGCAGAAATGACAACCAGCCAGACGTCGATCGACCCGCGCATCAGCCAGGGGTCATGCCGGCCCTTTTGCAACGCGCCGAACGCTGCATGGGCGAGCGCTGACATCAAGGCCAGCGCCGTGGCCAGCCGTGCCCCTTCGGGCGTTCCCGCAATGTTGATCAACCAGTCGGTCAATCAGCCACCTGTGTCGCGGGCGTCCAGTCCGCATCAAGCGTCACGCCATCCAGCAAGAGACCCATTTGCCGGCGATCCGCATCCGGCGTTTCGGCCATCAGATTGGACAATGTCATGGCAGCCGATGCACCAAGCTGCATGAACCCCAGCCCCCGTTCAGAGGCAAAGGACAATTCAAGCGTACCGGCCGGTGCAGGCAAATCCCCCGCATAGGCCATCAGTTCGGCCCGCGCGGCGGCGTCCATAACGCCCTCCGGCAGCCGCGATAAGCCATCGAAAACCGCCCTGCGACGGGCCTCCACATCACCTTGCATGTCCATGTCGACCATCACACCGAAGGGATTTTCGTAGGTCCCCTCCAGCGTCATGGTCAAAATCCCGGCCCTAAGCGCCGCAGAGCCGACGGACACCTGCAGCATGGCAGCGGACGATAGAAAGACGCGGTCGATGACACCGGACACCGCCACTTCATCGCCCGCCCCGTTGCGTAAAACCGCCCGTTCCAAAATCAGCTGGCCGCCTGCGGGGTCCTGTCGCAAAGTGGCCTGTGCAGACAAATCCGGCCGGTCCGTCGGGGCGCTGTCTTGCAGACGGTCGGGATCAATTCCCTTGATACGAAGCTGCACGGCAAGGGGGGGAATCGCGTCCTCGGTCCAGCGCGCCGTGCCGTCGCTGCGCCAGTCCAGGGTTGTGAACACCGCGTCCTGCAGCCCCAGCGCGCTGGCAGACACACGGCACCATCCATCCAACGTCGCAAAAATGGCTGTCCCGATCCGGCGGGCCTCCGTTCCATCCGCACCGACCATCTGCACTGCGGTGTCAAAACTGTCGCGACACATCGACGGCGTCATGGTGTCGAAGGCGGCCACCGGTGTGCTGGCGAGGATCGCCAGACAGCTTAACGCCGTTTTCATCTGTCCGTCCCGATCAACGCGGCGGCAAATTCTTCGGGGTCGAAAGGTGCCAGATCATCAATTTGTTCGCCAACACCGATGGCATGAATGGGCAGCCCGAACTTATCCGCCAACGCCACCAGAACCCCGCCCTTTGCTGTCCCGTCGAGCTTGGTCATCACAAGCCCTGTGACGTCTGCCAATTCCTGAAAGGTCTTGACCTGCGACAGCGCGTTTTGACCGGTGGTCGCATCCAGTACCAGCAAGGTGTTGTGCGGCGCGTCAGGGTCTTTCTTGCGAATGACACGCACGATCTTGCTCAGTTCCTCCATCAGATCGGCGCGGTTTTGCAGCCGTCCGGCGGTGTCGATCATCAAAAGGTCCGCGCCATCCCGCGCGGCCTGTTCCATGGCATCAAACGCCAGCGAGGCGGGGTCCGATCCTTCCGGCGCGGTCAGCACCGGCACGCCAGCCCGGTCGCCCCAGACCTGCAGCTGTTCCACCGCCGCCGCGCGGAACGTGTCGCCTGCGGCAATCACGACCTTCTTGCCCGCAGCCTGAAACTGGCTGGCCAGTTTGCCGATGGTCGTGGTCTTGCCCGACCCGTTGACACCCACGACCAAAACCACTTGCGGCGTGCTGGGATAAAGCGGCATCGGACGGGCCACGGGGTCCATGATCCGCGTGACTTCGGCGGCGAGCAAGTCTTTGATTTCCTGCGTCGAAAGCCGCTTTCCAAACCGCCCCTCGGCCATGTTCGCCGTCACCCGCAACGCGGTATCGACACCCATATCCGCACTGATCAGCAGCTCTTCGAGCTGTTCAAGCATGTCATCGTCAACCTCGCGCCGGACGACAGTCTTCTGGTCGCCCCGCCCCAGCAGACGTCCCAGCAAACCCGGTTTGGCAGCGGCCTCGGCCTGTTGCGCGGCTTCGGCTTGCCGGTCAGCTTCGGCTTTGCGGGCCTCTTCTGCGACGCGCGCTGCTTGAGCGCGGTCTTGAGCGGCGCGTTCCGCGGCCTCCTGGGCCGCACGGCGTTGTGCCTCGCGTTCGGCGGTCTCGGCTTCGGCCTTCTCCTTGGCGAAGCGGGCCTCTATCTGCGCTTGGCGGGCCGTTTCTTCGCGCAGGGCTTTGTCTGCGGCAGCGCGGTCTGCTTCGACTTTGGCGTTGGCCGCATCCTGTCTTTGCCGTGCGGCGGCCTGCGCCAACGCTTCGGCCTCGGCGGCCTCTTTTTCAGCGGCGATGCGGGCCAGATCGGCGGCAAGCTTCTCTTCGGCCAGCATGGCATCAGCCTCGGCCTTGGCCTGCGCCTCGGCCCGCTCCGCCTCCAGCCTTGACGCCTCCCGCTGTTCCGCCTCGGCCTCAGCCTGCGCCGCCTCGGCCTGTGCGGCGTCCTCTTGCACGGCGTCTTCTTCAACGCCCCCGTCTTCCACGATGGCATCCAACCCTTCCTCGATCTTGGAAGAGGACTTGAACAACCGATCCTTGAGCTTCTTGAAAAACGCCATTTGGGGCTCCGTTCCGACTTTGGTAACACCTAATGGCGCATGGAACGGGAAGAAACCCGCAACCACGAAATTTCCCCATTCCTGCCGGGGTTGAGACGTCCTGCCGCGCTATTCATGACGCCAAAACCACGTATAAGACGGACATGATGCGTTCACCCCTGCCCCTTTTCGCCCTAGCGACCCTGACTGCGCCTGCCCTTATCGCGGCGGGCGCCGTGTCTGGCGGCGTTTGGGCCGTGGCCGGACTGGTCTGGATGACCGCTTTGACCGCCAGTCTGGACGAACTGGTGTCAGTAACGCTGCCCACCTCCGAAGGGGAGGAATTTCCGGCCGCAGATGGCTTGTCCGCCACCCTGGCCCTGTCTCATCTGGCGGTCTGGGCGCTTGTCGTGGCTGCGCTGGGCGGCGCGACCGGGCTGGACACCTGGGAAAAACTGTCCGTCTTCGCGGGCGCGGGCCTGTTTATGGGCCAGGTCAGCAATTCGAACGCCCATGAAATGATCCACCGTCCGGCCCGCTGGCTGCGGCGGCTGGGGCGCTGGGTCTATATTTCGGTCCTGTTCGGGCACCACGCCTCCGCCCATCCTTTGGTACACCATGTGCATGTGGGCACGGCGGCGGACCCCAGCACAGCGCGCCGTGGCGAAAGCTTTTACCGCTTTTTCAAACGGGCCTGGATTGGCGGGTTTCGTGAGGGGCTGAAGGCCGAGAACAAACGGTTCCCCCGTCTGGGCCAGCCTGCCTATCGCCACCCTTATGTGGGCTACATTGGGGGGGCCGTGATCGTTCTGGGGATCGCCACACTGATCGGCGGGGCCAAGGGCCTGCTGGGCGCGGTGTGTCTGGCGGGATTTGCACAGACCCAGCTGATGCTGTCGGACTATGTGCAGCATTACGGACTGTCGCGCCGCCTAGACGACAACGGCAGGCCGGAACCGGTGGGCACGCGTCATTCATGGAACGCACCACACCTGATGTCGTCGGCCCTGATGCTGAATGCCCCCCGCCATTCGGATCATCACGCCCATCCCGCCCGTCCGTTCCCCGCGCTGCGCCTTGCACAGGACTGCCCGATGTTGCCGCGATCCCTGCCGGTGATGGCCTGCGTCGCGCTGTATCCGCGGTTGTGGAAACGGGTGATGAACCCGCTTGCGGATGAATGGCAAGCTGCGCCGTAAACCTGCCTGTCTGGCAAGCGGGCCGCAGATATGGCATCCTGAACGCATGAGAGTTTTTGCCGTGTTGATGGCCTGTGCAGGCCCCGCCCTTGCCGATGTCCCCCTGACCGGTGACGCGTTCGAAGCTTTGGTAGAAGGCAAAACCCTCTCGTTTTCCGTCGGCGATGTGCCGTATGGAACCGAATACTACGCCCCCGGACGACGGGTGATCTGGTCCTTTATCGACGGAACCTGCCAATCAGGTGAGTGGTACGAGACAGCGGGCGACAGTGGACCACAGATCTGTTTCACATACGAAACCAGCGCGGACCCCCAGTGTTGGCAGGTGTTCGAGGTTGGCGGGCGTCTGCGAGCCGACTTCATGAACGCTCCGGGCACCACTGTCCTTTATGAGGCGACCGAAGCCGAGCCGCTGGTGTGTGGCGGGGTCGGAACCTGAGCCAGCGCACCAGGGTGGCTGTCAGAACAGGCTCCCCTGATCGGGAGGAGGCTGTTTGGGTTTCTTGGGTTTGGGGGCCGGCGCTGCAGGGGCCATTTTGCCATCGGCAAATTCAATCTCGATCCGGTCGGCAGCCTTGGCCGATTTGACGGAAGTCACGACCTCTCCGTCGCCCCGCACCACGGCGTAGCCGCGGGCCAGTGTGGCGCGATACCCCAGTGTTTCGCGCATCCGGTCCAGTGCGGCAAGGTGACTGCGGTGACGGTCCGTCTGCGTTTGTGCAGCGGTCAACAGACGGCGCAGGGCCGCACCAAGATCCTTTTGACCACGTTGGCGTGCGGCTGCGATCCCGTCCAGACGCAGACGACGGGCCTGCTGGTTCAGATCGCGTCCCGCTTGCACGGTCGTGCGCTCCAACGCGGGGCCAAGGCGACCTTGCCAAACCGTCAACCTTTCACGCCCTTGTGCCAGACGCGCCGCCAGAACCGAAGGCCTCAACAAACCGGACGCTTCCCCCAGTCGCAAACGGCCCGCTTGAACACGCGTCGTCAGCGCGCCGTCCAGCCGTTCGGACCAATAATCAAACCGCTGTCTGGCATCGTCGACCATCTGTTCGGGTCGGGGCAAGGCCCGCGTCAGATCGGCGACCCGTTGCTTCTTGCGTATGACGCCATCAGTCACCGCACGACTGGCGCGGGCGTTCATCTGGTCAACCGCGGCCAGCAGGTCCAGCCGGACCGGCACGGCCATTTCAGCCGCAGCGCTGGGGGTCGGCGCACGGCGGTCGGCCACATAATCAATCAAGGTGGTGTCCGTTTCGTGCCCCACTGCGGAAATCAGGGGAATTGTCGAAGCCGCCGCCGCACGCGCCACAACCTCTTCATTAAAGCCCCACAGATCCTCGATCGACCCGCCGCCGCGGGCCACGATGATCAGGTCGGGACGTGGCAGCGCGCCGCCTGCGCTCATCTCGTTGAACCCGTTGATCGCCGCCGCCACCTGCGGTGCGCAGGCCGTGCCCTGCACCGCGACGGGCCAAACCAGCACCTTACGTGGGAACCTGTCCCGCAGACGGTGCAGAATATCGCGGATGACCGCCCCCGTGGGCGAGGTCACAACCCCGATGACATCCGGCAGAAACGGCAGCGGCTGTTTGCGCGCGGTGGCAAACAAACCCTCCGCCTCAAGCGCCTTTTTGCGTTTGTCGAGCATGGCCATCAACGCGCCCACACCGGCCACCGCCACCTCGGTTGCGTTCAACTGGTATTTCGACTGACTGCCAAAGGTCGTCATGCGGCCATGCACGACGACCTCCATCCCCTCCTCGGGAATGACCGACAGGGAGGACACCTGACCCTTCCATGTGGTGCAGGCCAGAACATTGCGATCATCCTTGAGGTCGAAATAAAGGTGCCCCGATCGCGCCCGCACGACCCGTCCCACCTCGGCCTTGACCCGCACGTGGCCGAATTCCCCTTCGATGGCGCGTTTGACGGCCCCTGACAGTTCGCTGACGGTAAATTCCGGCGTATTGCCTGCCGTATCAGGATCGTCGATCAGGTCCATTGCGGCCCTCTTGTGCTGCTCATGCGGCCACAATAGAACGCAACCAAGCGGAAGGGAATTGCACATGAACATCCTTATTTTGGGCGGCGGCGGGCGCGAACACAGTCTGGCCTGGGCGGTTAAACAGAACCCCAAATGCGACAGGCTGATCGTGGCCCCGGGGAATGCCGGAATAGCCCAAATCGCAGAATGCGCCGCGCTCGATATCGAAGACGGGGACAAGGTCGCGACCTTCTGCGCAGACAACGCCATCGACTTTGTCATTATCGGACCGGAGGCCCCCCTCGCCGCTGGCGTTTCGGATGTTCTGCGCGCAAACGGGTTTGTCGTTTTCGGATGTTCTGAGGCTGCAGCGCAGCTTGAAAGCTCCAAATCTTTCACAAAATCAATCTGCGACGCGTGCGATGCCCCCACCGCAAAATACGCCCATTTCACCCGGTCAGGCCCCGCCAAAGACTACGTGACCGCCCAAGGGGCCCCCATCGTCATCAAGGCAGATGGACTGGCGGCAGGCAAAGGCGTCGTTGTTGCGATGGACGTGGCCACAGCCCACGCCGCAATCGACGACATGCTGGGTGGCCAGTTCGGCGCAGCGGGTGCAGAGGTCGTCATCGAAGAATTCATGGAGGGCGAGGAAGCCTCATACTTCATCCTGTGCGACGGCGAAACCGTGCTGCCCGTGGGCACCGCGCAAGATCACAAACGCGCCTTCGACGGTGACGAAGGCCCCAACACCGGCGGCATGGGCGCCTATTCCCCCGCGCCTGTGCTGACCGACGCAGTCGCGCGGAAAGCGTTGGACGAAATCGTCAAACCCACCGTTGCCGAAATGGCAAATCGCGGCACGCCCTTTCAAGGCGTGCTTTATGCCGGTCTGATGATCAAAGACGGCCAGCCCCGTCTCGTTGAATACAACGTCCGCTTCGGCGATCCCGAATGTCAGGTCCTGATGATGCGGCTGGGCGGTCAAATCCTCGATCTGCTGCACGCCTGCGCCGAAGGCCGGCTGAGCGACGTCAAACCGAATTGGGCCGATGACCACGCCATGACCATCGTCATGGCGGCCGACGGCTATCCGGGATCTTACGAAAAAGGCAGTACCATCAACGGCCTGCAGGACCTTCCCGAAACATCATCCGAAATGACCTTTCACGCGGGCACGACGGACAAAGACGGGGCGATCACCGCCACAGGGGGCCGCGTGCTCAATGTCACAGCGCGCGGCAACACTTTGCGAGAGGCCCACGCCAAAGCCTATGCCATGACCGCCCAGATCGACTGGCCGCAAGGCTTCTTTCGCCGTGATATCGGCCATCGCGCGCTCTGATTTTCTCTGGTTCAAAAATACCTCCGCCGGAGGCGCATCTTTCAACAAGATGATCCCGCCTGCCGCGATTGGCTCACACCCGAGATATTCACCCATAAAAACAACAAAAGCCGCGCCTGAAAGGCGCGGCTTTTTCAATATTCAAACAGCTTAGGCAGCAGGCGCGCGGCTGGCCAGTGTCTCGCTGATCTCGTCAGCGGCGTCGCTCTCGTTGCCATTGCCAACGGCGGCAATCTCACGGGTCAGACGCTCCAACGCGGCTTCGTAGAGCTGGCGTTCGGAATAGCTTTGTTCACGCTGGTCATCAGCGCGGTGCAGGTCGCGCACCACCTCGGCGATGGCAATCAGATCACCGGAGTTGATCTTCTGCTCGTATTCCTGTGCCCGCCGCGACCACATGGCTTTCTTGACCTTGGCCTTGCCCTTCAGGGTTTTCATCGCATCGGCCACCACATCGGGCGCAGACAGGGACCGCATGCCCACTTCCTCGGCCTTGTTGGTCGGGACCTTCAACGTCATCTTGTCCTTTTCGAAGGCGATGACGAACATCTCCAACTCGAACCCCGCCACTTCGGAGGTTTCGATCGACAGAATCTTGCCCACCCCATGCGCCGGATAGACGACGAAATCATTGGGGCTGAATTCACTTTTCTTCTTCGCCATGAGTATTTCCTTTCCTCAAAGCAGCCTCTCCACACGACAAAAAGACCGGCGGCACCAAAGGGTCCCGTCAGGTCTTTACGTCAAAAATGGATCAGCAATTACGCGGCATTAGCGACTGCATACCACAAAAACAGGGTGATTCCCAGCGGCGCTTAGCCACCCTCGCCGGCCGCCTCGGAGAACAGGTCCATCTTGCCCTCTTTGCCGTCCATCTCGTCGGCATTGGGAAGCGGGTCTTTCTTGGTGATGATGACCGGCCACATCTCGGAATACTTGCGGTTGAATTCGACCCATTTTTCCATGTCCGGCTCGGTGTCGGGGCGGATGGCGTCGGCGGGACATTCGGGTTCGCACACGCCGCAGTCGATGCATTCATCAGGGTGGATGACCAACATATTCTCACCCTCGTAGAAACAATCCACGGGGCACACTTCGACGCAGTCGGTGTATTTACAGGCGATGCAATTGTCGTTGACGATGTAGGTCATGGGTCCGTCCAGCTAGGTATCGCAGGGTCTGTAACGCGCCCCTGACAGGGCTTCAAGACCCCTTACGGTGTCAGCCCGTCCAATCGCCCTTCAACTGATCCATCTCACGGCGGTCCTTTTTCGTCGGACGCCCGCCAACCCGCTGTTCTATATCGCGATTTTCCGGCTCCCGCGCAGGGGTCAAATCTTCGTAGAGGGCTTGGGCCTCAGACGCTGGTCCGCGGCGTTCGCCCAAGCCCAACACCTTCACGATGCGGACTTCGTTTTCTTTGGGAAATGTCAGCACCACACCGGGCGCAATGGTGCGGCTGGGTTTGCTGACCGGCGTGCCATCCACGCGGCAGCGTCCGGATTTCACCAGACCGGCGGCCAGCCCGCGCGATTTGAAGAACCGCGCGTGCCAGAGCCATTTGTCCAGTCGGATCGTTTCGCTCAATCCTTTTTGAGCCCCGCCAAAGCAGCCGCAAACGGATTGTCGGGATCAATCGCCTTTTCCTTTTTGGGCGGCCGCGCCGAGAAGGATTGCGCCTTGTCACGTTGCGGTTTGCCACCCTTTTTGCCTTTGGGCGGGCCTTTGCGCTGGGGCCGGTCGCCTTGTTTGCCGCCCGGTTTGCCCCCTTGGGGCCGGTTGCCGCGCGGCTTTGGCGCCCAGGCGAAGGTGTAAAATACCTCCATCTCCGGCGGTTCCGGGGTCTCATCTTCGGGGATCGGCTGTGCGGTCTCAGCCGCTTTGGCCGCCAAAGCCGCCTCCGCTTCGGGATCGGCGGCGGTTGGCACCGCTTCTGCGGGGGTGGCGTCCGCAGGCACAGCCACCGCAGGCTTTACCTTTTCGCGTTCGCCCTTATCGGCCTTGTAGCCGAGGCCCTCCATCAGGTTGGCGAATTGTTCCAGCGTCATGCCCGTGATCGACAGCATATCCGCCGTGGCCTCGAACCCGCCACGCGTGTCCTGATCGCGCAGCATATCGGCCAGCCGTTCCAGCATATCAATGCGGATCGCACGCTCGCCCGCCGCACGGTAGCCGGACATGGCGTATGTGCCGGGTTCCAGCCCCTTGACGGTGGGCACCGTGACCAAACCGGGGGGTGGGGCTTCGGGAAAATCCTGCAAGCCTTTGTCGATGCTCCACAAAACCAGACGCAGACGGGTTGGTGCGGGTTTCAAAAGCAGCGGCATAAAGATTGTGAACTGACCAAAGCGCACACCATGTTTGCGCAGCGCACCACGGGCGTCCTGATCCAGCGCCTTGACCTCATCGGCGACCTGACCGCGGGGGATCACGCCGAACCCTTCGACCAGACGGAAGGCAAAACCCTTTGCCAGACCGGACAAGTCTTCGTCGGCGCGCAGTTTCATCATCGGCTCGAACGCGGTGGCAATCTTGCGGTCGATAAAATGCTGCAACCGGCGTTGAACCTTTTCGGCCACCTCGGGCCCGGCTTCGTCATCAACAAACGCCTGTGCGCGGGGTTTGAGCGGATCATCGCCCTTCACCAGTTTGCCCACCGCGTCAGAGCCCCACATCAGGCCCCCCTGTTCGGTGAAATCAATTTCCGTGTCGGGGGCGTTGTAGAACCTGTCCGCGCGCAGCACGAATTGCGGCGCGAGCGCCTGAAGGCTTGCCGTGCGCAGCGTCTTGGCCTCCTCGGCGTTGGCCGAGGCATCCTGACGGAACCGGAATCCTTCGATTTTCCCAACAAACTGCCCTTCGACAGTCACTTCACCTTTGTCGTTTACGTCGGCCACAAGGCCCTCCTTTTGGTTGAGCCGCCGAAGGAGCACGCTCGTCCGCCGGTCCACAAATCTTTGCGTCAGCCTTTCATGCAAGGCATCCGATAGCCGGTCTTCTACAGCGCGCGTGGCCCCGCGCCAATGGCTTTCGTCTTCGACCCAGCCCTTGCGCTGTGCGACATAGGTCCATGTGCGGATAAAGGCGAGGCGTTTGGACAGCGCGTCGATGTCCCCGTCCGTGCGGTCAATGCGGGCCACACGGGTCGCCATCCACGCATCCGGCACACGGCCCTTTTCGTGCAGAAAGTTATAGATGTCGGTCAAAAGCTGGGCGTGTTCGGCGTGGCTGATGTCGCGGAAATCGGGGATGCGGCAGACGTCCCACAAGAGCCGGACAGAGGGCCCGTCCGTGGCGCGCGCTGTGACCTCCGCGTCGTTGGAAACCGCCTTAAGCGCTTGTAAATCATCACTTTCGCGCACGCGGGTCAGCCAAGGGTCATCGGTGCGTTCTTCGAGGGTTGCGATCAGACGTTGCACAGATCCGAACTGCAGCCGCGCGTTGCGCCATTGCAGTTTCTTGACCGGCGCAAAGACGTTTGCGGTGATCGCCTCAACCACGTCTTCATCCAACGTGGGCGCCTCACCGGTGACACCAAAGGTGCCCTTGTTCATGTGCCGCCCCGCGCGGCCTGCAATCTGGGCCAGTTCATTGGGCATCAAATGGCGCATCCGGCGGCCGTCGAATTTGGTGATCGACGAAAAGGCCACGTGATCAATATCAAGGTTCAGGCCCATCCCGATGGCATCCGTGGCCACCAGATAATCCACATCGCCATTTTGATACATCTCAACCTGCGCATTTCGTGTGCGCGGGCTCAGCGCGCCCATGACCACCGCAGCACCGCCCTTCTGGCGGCGCAACAGCTCTGCGATGGCATAGACATTTTCAACAGAAAACCCGACGATGGCCGACCGTGCAGGCATCCGGCTTATCTTTTTCGAACCTGAATACGTAAGCGTGCTGAACCTTTCGCGTTTGATAAATTCGGCCTCGGGCACCTTGGAGGCAATCGCGCCCCACATGGTTTCCGCACCCATGAACAAGGTCTCATGGGTGCCGCGCATCCGCAAAAGACGGTCGGTAAAGACGTGCCCCCGGTCCGGATCGGCACACAGCTGAATTTCGTCGATGGCGACGAAATCCGCGCCCATGCCTTCTGGCATCGCCTCAACCGTGCAGACCCAATAGGCCGCGCGGGGTGGCACAATCCGTTCTTCGCCAGTGACAAGGGCCACCACGCCGGGTCCGCGTATCCCGACGATGCGGTCATACACTTCACGTGCAAGCAGCCGCAGCGGCAGGCCGATCACACCGGTGCGGTGCCCCAACATCCGCTCAATCGCGTAGTGGGTCTTGCCCGTGTTTGTCGGGCCCAGAACGGCAGTCACCCGACCAAGGGGCATCACATCAATCCTCGAAAAAGCCTAAAGCGTTTCGCCCGCCAGCTGTGTGGTCAGCCGGTCGATCACCTCAGCGATGTCCGCATCAGCGGGGGAGAAATCGGCCAGTTGCCTCCAGATGTCCAGCGCATCTTCGGGTCGGCCAAGCTCCTCCAGCACGACGGCAACACCCGTCATCGCCCCCAAATGCCGCGGCTGCAACACCAGCGTCTGGCGCAAATCGTCAATCGCAGGGCCAATCAGGCCAAGGTTGTAAAAGGCCGTCGCGCGGCCATGGTAGCCTTCGGCGAACTCCGGCGCGTGGTCGATCAGGGCCGTAAAATGTTCAACCGCCACGTCAAACTCTGCCGCCTCAAGGGCGTCTTCGCCGCGTTTGCGCAGCAAATCCATAGACGCGGACCCGGATTTGCCGAATTCCGTGATGATCTGGCCCTCGATCCGGGCCACCTGCTGCGGCTCAGCCTCAAGCAGCTGTTCGAACAACTGGTCAAGCCGGTCCGTTTGCGCGCCCAAAGGTCCGGAAATCCCGACCGTGACACAAAGTGCCGTAGCGATAGAATTGATGATGTTCGCATTCATGCCCATACTGGGACTGTAGCGCATCCCGCGCCCGATACCAGAGGCTCCGCCGCGTTCGCGGCACCATACCAAAGGACACCACCCATGAGCGACACGATCAACGAAGCCGTCACCGCCCTGAACGCCAAGATGGACGGCGGTTTTGACGGCACCGCGAAATTCGACATCGAAGGCGAAGGCGCAATTATCATCGACGAAAATGGCGCACGTGCGGGCGACGAAGAGGCGGACGTGACGCTGTCGGCCTCAGCCGAAACCTTCAAGGCGATTCTGGACGGCGAAGAAAACCCCACAGCGGCCTTCATGACCGGCAAACTGACGGTGGACGGCGACATGGGACTGGCGATGAAACTCGCCGGTGTTTTGGGCTAAACCGGATGGATCAGGCCCCCTACCACGCTGATATTGCAGGCAATCCCGACGGGGTTTGCCATTGGCTCCTCACCGTGGATGGGGTTCGTATCCGCGTGGGCCATTGGACCGCGCCAAACGCCAAGGGGACCGTCCTGATCTTTCCGGGCCGGACCGAATACATTGAAAAATACGGGCGCACGGCCACGGATCTGATCAAACGGGGCTATGCCTGTGTCGCGATCGACTGGCGTGGTCAGGGCATTGCGGACCGGTTGCTGGACAACCGCGCCGTGGGTCATGTGAATGTCTTTGGCGATTACCAGCTTGATGTCAAAGCGGTCCTCGCTCACGTCAAAAAGCTGGGTCTGCCCGAACCTTACCACCTGTTGGGCCATTCCATGGGCGGCTGTATCGGGCTGCGCGCGCTTTATGATGATCTGCCGGTTCGAACGGCAGTCTTTTCCGCCCCGATGTGGGGCATTCAGATGGCTCCGGCCCTGCGTCCGATCGCATGGGGGCTAAGCACGGTCAGCAAACCGCTGGGCTTTTCGGGCGTCTTTGCGCCCGGCCAGCAAGCCGAAACCTATGTGCTGCGCACCACGGTGGAGGAAAACACGCTGACGTCGGACGCGTCCTCGTTCGAGATGTTGCAGGCTCAACTCAAGGCGCATCCTGATCTGGCCTTGGGGGGGCCGTCGTTGCATTGGCTCAACGAAGCGTTGCGCGAAATGCGGCAGCTGTCCGTCAAACCGTCGCCTGATGTGCCGTGCAAAACGTTTCTGGGCACGCAGGAGGCGATCGTCGATCCCGTCCGCATTCACGACCGGATGTCGCGGTGGCCCGGCGGCGATCTGGTGTTGCTTCAAGACGGCCGCCACGAGGTGCTGATGGAAGAAAAATCCATTCGCGATCAGGTCTTTAACGAGGCGACGGCGCTGTTTGACACCGCCGCGCCGGAACTGGCCTAAGCGATATCGTGAATGCCCTTGGCCGCAGCCGCCGCGCCTTGCCGCATCCACGTGTGTTCTGAGGCCACAACGAAACCGGTCATGCCGAAGGCCGTCCATTCTGCCGCCTTTGTCGCGTCCGGCACCCATGAAATATAGGCTTTGCCATGGGCCGCGCAGGCTTTGCCCACGCGGTCCAGCGCCTTGGGCAGGTCCGGATTGTTCTGGTCACGGTGGCCGTATCCGACCGTGAGATCGGCAGGGCCGGCAAACAGCGCGTCGATCCCGTCAATGGCGGCGATGTCTTCACAAGCCTCAACGCCCTCGGGCTCCTCGATCTGGGCCATGACGATGGTCTGATCGTCCTGATCCAGCACTTCACCCATCGGGCGCGTGGCGAATCCGGCCCAGCGTGTCGATCCGGCGAACCCCCGCCCCCCGCGCCCGAAATGCGCAGCCTTCGCGATGGTTCTCGCCTTCTCGGCCGAATCCACATGGGGCACGACAACCCCGACGGCCCCAGCGTCCAGCGCCATCAGGACGTTTTCTTCGGACCCGCTGGAAATTCTGACAAGGGCAGGAAAATCAAGGGCACGCGCCACCGCAAGGCAGGCATCCAGACGCCCGCGATCAAACCCGCAGTGTTCGCCATCCAGCACAATAAAATCGAGGCCCGAGGTCGCCAGAACCTCGACCACCGTGACTTCGGCGGTTTTGACAAAGGTACTTGCGAGGGTCTCGCGGTTAAGAAGTCTTGTTTTCAATCCAGCTGTGCGCATACGGGCCTCCTGTTTGGCGCAGCGCATCACATTGCGCCGCGCAGGACAACCGCCCCCACGTCCGTGGCGCAAAAAACGCACTTTGAACGGGCGAAACCCGCGCTACCTGCAGGTCATGACCGACCTTTTGACCTTTACGCCCGACGGGATCTACTGCGCTCAGGGCGATTTCTACATTGATCCGTGGCGTCCTGTGGACCGTGCGCTGATCACACATGGTCACGCTGACCACTCGCGTCAGGGCATGGGCCATTATCTGGCAACCCATGCCGCAGCCCCCGTGATGCGCCACAGGCTGGGCGACATCTCTATCGACACGGTGGGCTATGGTGAAACCGTGACCCGCAACGGCGTGACCGTGTCCTTTCATCCGGCAGGCCATGTACCCGGATCCGCCCAGATCAGGCTGGAACACAAGGGCGAGGTCTGGGTCTGCTCGGGCGATTACAAAACCGTGGACGATGGCCTGTCCGAACCCTTCGAACCCGTCAAATGTCATGCTTTCATTACAGAAAGCACGTTTGGCCTGCCGGTCTTCAACTGGACCCCGCAGGACATTCTGGCGCAACAGATCAACGACTGGTGGTCGGCCAACGCAGCCAACGGCACCTTTTCATTGCTGGGCTGCTACGCCCTGGGCAAGGCACAGCGCCTGCTTCGCACCGTTGACCCGTCCATCGGGCCGATCCTGACGCACGGGGCCATCGAAAACACGAACCGCGTCTTGCGTGGACAAGGGATCGCGCTGCCGGACACAACACTTGTAACGCCCGACCTTGATGTCAAAGCCAACGCCGGTGCCCTCGTTCTGGCCACACCCTCCGCACTCAATTCGACATGGGCGCGACGCTTCAAACCCGCCTCTACCGCATTTGCGTCCGGCTGGATGGCCTTGCGCGGGGTCCGCCGGCGCCGGGCTGCCGATCGTGGATTTATCGTGTCCGACCACGCCGACTGGTCGGGGTTGAACGACGCGATTGGCCAGACCGGCGCCGAACGGATCTTCGTCACACACGGGTACACGGCAGTCTTTTCCAAATGGTTAAACGAACAGGGATACGACGCCAAAATCGTAGAAACCGAATTCGACGGTGAAACTCTGGATCAGGGCGAACCGGAATGAAGGATTTTGCCGCCCTGTTCACCCGCGTCGACCAGACCACCAAAACCACCGTCAAGGTTGCGGCCATGGCGGATTACTTTCGCACGGCGTCCGATGACGACAAACTGTGGACCATCGCGTTGTTTTCGGGCCGCAGACCCAAACGTGTCATCACCACAACCGCCCTGCGTGAGTGGGCCGCGGAACGGGCCGGACTGCCGCTGTGGCTGTTTGAGGAATGTTACCCGATCGTGGGCGATCTGGCCGAGACAATCAGCCTGATCCTTCCGCCCGCTACGGGAGTTGAAGATCGCCCTCTAAGCGCTTGGATAAATGAATTAAAACATCTTTCCACACTGGACGACGATGCCCGCAAGGCCGGCATTCTGCATGCGTGGTCGATCCTGCCCCAGATCGAACGGTTTCTGTTTACAAAATTGCTGACGGGGGGCTTTCGGATCGGTGTCAGCCAGAAATTGATGACCCGCGCTCTGGCGCGCGCCACCGATCAGGACGAGGCGGTCCTGACCCACAAGCTGATGGGCAACTGGACGCCGCAAACCACCACGTGGGCCGACCTGATCGAAGCCGAGGATCCCACGGCCGACCTCAGCCGACCTTACCCTTTCTATCTGGCTTACGGGCTGGAAAATCTGGATGAACTGGGGCCGACAACCGATTGGTTTGTCGATAGAAAATGGGATGGCATTCGCGGTCAGCTTATTGTGCGGCAAGGGGAGCATCATCTGTGGTCGCGCGGTGAAGAACTGATGACAGACCGCTTTCCCGAACTGGCCCAGTTGAAGGATTTTCTCCCTGACGGGACTGTGCTGGACGGCGAAATTCTGGCCTTCCGCGATGAAATGCCCTTGTCATTCAATGCCTTGCAAACGCGGATCGGTCGCAAAACCGTTCCCAAAAAGGTTCTGGCCGAAAGTCCGGTCATTCTCATGGCCTATGACCTGCTTGAACATCACGGGGCAGACATTCGCGAAACCGCTTTAAAGGATCGCCGTAAAGCGTTGGAATTACTTATAAAGGGAATACCCGGAACCGCCCCGATCCGCCTGTCCCCCGAAGTCAGCGGACCAACGTGGGACGCGCTTGCCGAGGAACGGGCGAAATCCCGTGACCTCAACGCCGAAGGCTTGATGCTCAAACGGCGCGACAGCCCCTATCTTGCGGGGCGCAAAAAGGGGGACTGGTGGAAGTGGAAGATCGACCCCCTGACCGTTGATGCGGTCATGATCTATGCCCAGGCAGGGTCCGGCAGACGGGCCAATCTGTTCACCGACTTCACCTTCGCCGTCAAAAACGGCAATGATCTGGTGCCGTTTACCAAGGCGTACTCCGGCCTCACCGACGCGGAGTTTCGCAAAATTACGGCATGGGTGCGCAAAAACACGCAGCAGAAATTCGGCCCCGTCAGACAGGTCCCCGCCGAACATGTGTTCGAAATCGCGTTCGAAGGCATTCAGGCCTCCCCCCGTCACAAATCGGGGATTGCACTGCGGTTTCCACGTATGCTCCGATGGCGGCAGGACAAACCGGTGAACGAGATCAACACGCTCGATGATCTTAAGGAGATGTTAGACCTTTATGGCTAAACCCATGGCACAAATGCCGCCCGCCCCCCGCGCCCCGCAGATCGCCCCGCCGCCCGGTGCCTGCGACGCGCATGTCCATCTTGTCGGGGGCGTTGACGACTTCCCTCTGTGGGACGGGCGCGTTGAAGATCCGGCGCACGGGCCGGATTTTGATGGCTGGCTCGATCTGTACCGCGCGCATCTGGATATGCTGGGGTTTGACAAAGGGCTCATCGTTCATTCGATCCTCTACGGGACCGACAACACCCTGACAGTCGAAACAATCAAACGACTGGGGCCGAATTTCAAAGGCGTGGGCCTGTTGCCCGACACGGCGACCGACGCCGACCTTGACCGCTTCGCGGATCAAAACCTTAAGGCCGTCCGCCTGAACTATGTCCATGGCGGCGTGCTGTCGTGGGAGGGGGCCAAATCCATGGCGCCGCGCCTGCGCGACCGCGACTTGCACATCCAGATGCTGCTGCACAGCCACCTGCACATGGATGATCTGGCCGCGGACATTCGCGCCCTCCCTGTCCCGCTTGTGATTGATCATATCGGCTGGCCTGATCTGGACCTCACCCTCAACGATCCCGGCTTTCAAACCCTCCTGCGTCTGGTGGGGGGCGGCCATGTCTTCATCAAACTCAGCGCGCTCTACCGCTTGTGTCCCGCACCCTACGACCGCGCGGCTCCGTTCGTCGACGCCCTCGCCCGCGCCAACCCGGACGGCTGCCTTTGGGGGTCCGACTGGCCGCACCTGATGCTCAACGGCGCACGGATGCCCCATGCCGCAAAATTGCTTGATGCCTTCCACGACGTTGTCACCGACACCGAAACCCGCATCAAAATCCTGCGCGACACACCCGACCGGCTGTTTTTCTCCTGATCTTCATCTTGGCCGATACAACTCCCCCCGGAGGGCCGCTTTCAATCCGGCGGCTCCGCCCCTAGATAATACCAAACACCTGACACGAGGCCCCCGATGACCCAGCAACGAACCTTCGACGCCAAGACCACTCATGGCTCCGCTTTCGGCGATCTGCCCGAATGGGATCTGACGGATCTGTACCCCGCGCCCGATGCCAAAGAACTCAAACGGGATCAGGACTGGCTGGAAAACGCCTGCCGCAGCTTTGCAGACGACTACGAAGGCAAACTGGCCGAACTGGATGCGGATGGCCTGCTTGAGGCGGTTCAACGCTACGAACAGATCGACATCATTGCGGGCCGTATCATGTCCTATGCGGGTCTGCGATACTACCAGCACACCACCGACCCCGAACGTGCCAAGTTCATGTCAGACGCGCAGGACAGGATCACAACCTACACCACCCCGTTGGTATTCTACGGTCTTGAATTCAACCGCCTTGACGACGCCCATGTGGATACCCTTCTGGCGGCCAATCCTGACCTTGCGCGCTACAAACCCGTGATGGACCGGATGCGCGCCATGCGTCCCTACCAGTTGTCGGACGAGCTTGAAAAATTTTTGCACGATCAATCGGTTGTCGGCTCTGCGGCTTGGAACAAACTTTTCGATGAAACCGTCGCCAACCTGACTTTCACGGTCGACGGCGAAGACCTGAACCTCGAAGGTGTCGCCGATCTGATGTCCCACAAGGACCGCGCCAAACGTGAGGCCGGTTCACGTGAAATGGCCCGCGTTCTGGGCCAGAACGTCGGCCTTTTCGCCCGCGTCCACAACACGCTGGCCAAGGAAAAAGAAATCGAGGACCGTTGGCGCGGCCTGCCCACCCCACAAACCGGCCGGCACCTGTCCAACCATGTGGAACCCGAGGTGGTCGAGGCCCTGCGCAATGCTGTTGTCGACGCCTACCCCCGCCTCAGCCACCGCTACTATGCGCTCAAGGCCAAGTGGATGGGCCTTGAGACCATGGAGGTCTGGGACCGCAACGCGCCATTGCCCATGGAAGCGGACCGCACCGTTTCATGGGATGAAGCCGAAGCGACCGTCATGGGGGCCTACGCCGCCTTCGATCCGCGCATGGCCGAACTGGCCAAGCCGTTTTTCACCGACGGCTGGATTGATGCAGGCGTCAAGGACGGCAAGGCGCCCGGCGCTTTTGCCCACCCGACAGTCACCACGGTCCATCCTTACGTGATGTTGAACTATCTGGGAAAACCCCGCGATGTCATGACTTTGGCCCATGAGTTGGGTCACGGCGTGCATCAGGTTCTGGCAGCCCAGCAAGGCGAACTCCTCAGTTCCACCCCGCTCACCCTTGCGGAAACCGCATCGGTTTTTGGTGAGATGCTTACCTTCCGCAAGCTGCTGGAGGAAGCAAAGGACCCACAGGAACGCAAGGTCCTTCTGGCCGGTAAGGTCGAAGACATGATCAACACCGTCGTGCGTCAGATCGCGTTTTACGACTTCGAATGCAAACTGCACGCCGCCCGTGCGCAGGGCGAATTGACGCCCGACGACATCAACGCGCTCTGGATGTCGGTGCAGGGCGAAAGCCTCGGCCCGGTGTTCAATTTCATGGACGGATATGAAACCTTCTGGGCCTACATCCCGCACTTCGTCCACTCGCCGTTCTACGTCTACGCCTATGCCTTCGGCGATGGCCTCGTGAACGCGCTGTATGCGGTTTACGAAGAACAGGGCGAGGCGTTCAAAGACAAGTATTTCGATATGCTCAAGGCGGGCGGGTCCAAGCACCACAGCGACCTGCTGGCCCCCTTCGGTCTGGATGCGTCCGACCCGGCGTTCTGGGCCAAGGGTCTTGGCATGATCGAAAGCATGATCGACGAACTGGAGGCGATGGAGGACTAGCCCGCAAATTCGTCGAGCAGTTCCGTCAGGTCGGAATGTTCGGGCGGCTCGTCGCGGGCGATAGCAGGGGTGCCGTGGATCCACGTGCCCTGCTCAACCACATCCAGCATGAACGAGGCCAGATCCGCGTGCCGGGTTCGGATCATTTCGGGCGAGATCACCCGGTCGCGCACAACCCAGTCATCGGTCGCCGGCGCGTCAAGCAACCAGCCGGGACGCACAGCTGTCCAATCAATCCCGTCGCTGTCGCGCAAGACGTCTTCCATCCGGGACATTTGCGCGAACACCCGCGCCAGCGCAGGTACCGCTGTCAGCTTGAAATGCAGCGGGCCGCGGTTCGGGCTTTCTACGAAGGTTGCCGATATGACCACCAGCCGCGCGACACCTGCCTTTTTCATTTCCGCCACGATGTTGCGGGTGCCGTCGTCGTAGATCGGCGGCGGATTCAGCAGCGTCGCAGGATCATTGCCCACGCCTAAACAGGACACCACCGCATCCGCGCGCTCAAATACATGCTTGAATGGGGGGGAAAGAGCATCCAGCGCCGCCAATTCGGCCCCGCCGGGCGCCTGATCGGATGCCGAAACATCGCGTTCGGTTCCGACCATATCGTGACCGCGCGCAGCACCCTGTTTGAGAACCTCGCGGCCGGTCATTCCGTCCGCCCCGATCACCACGATCCGTTTTCCACCCATGTCACGCCCCTTTGCTCACCAAAGGCAACGTGCGACAGGCCCGCGAAGTTCCTGAGGCGCTGTCAGTCCAGTTCCGTCCATGGCCAGGGCTTCACCTCGGACGCGGCGGTTTGATACCGCGTGGCTTTGGCCACCCAAATGCCCACATCCGTGCCCAGCTCCGCGATCCGTTCATTCGGCTGTTTCTGATTCACCAACATGATGATGAACTGCAACAGCGCCAGAATGCCAATCACCGATCCCGCGAAAGAAATCATGAAAGCAATGACAATCATATGAATCAGTCGCGAAAACAGGTTCTCGTCCACAGGCTTTTCTGGCTCCCGCCGGGCTGTGTTTTCGGGTAGTACATCATCAAACTCATGGGGGTCGGCCATGTCTGTCTCTCCTGTTGCGGGTCCAGATTAACCCGACTTGTCCTTGGCATAAATGCTGTCAATCACACGTTGGGTGGCGCGCGCGTCCTCCAGGGTCCACGCAAAGGGTGTATCCCCGCGCACGGCTGCCCCGAAAGCCTCGACCTGCTGCACGTATTGGCGCACCTGCGGCCAGCGCTCCACACGTCGTGCGCCATCCGATTGCTCAAGAACCAACGTGGCCTCCCCGAAAGCACCGGCATTGAAGGGCGCGCTCAGATGGATCGTCCCGTCTTCTCCATGAAACGTCATATGTTGGGCGCCATGAATGTTCATCGCCGTCACCCAATGGGCTGTAAACCCGTCAAATCGGGCAGACACACGGGCACGCACATCGACCCCGTTCAACATATCAATGTCGGTGTGGGTGATTTCGATGGGGTCCTTTCCCGTCGCAAAACGGGTGGACCCGATCGTGTAGACGCCAATATCGGGCAAGCTGCCCCCGCCCTTCGCCGGATCATACCGCACATTTGTCAAATCCGGATTGTTATAGGCAAAAAAGCCCTCCACATGGGCCAAGGTTCCAATCGCCCCGTCCGCAAGAAGGTGCCGGACGCGATGCCACTGCGGGTGATGGACGATCATGTAGGCTTCCGCAGCCTGCAATCCGGTCTCGTCGCGCAATGCAATCAACGGGTCGATCTGCGCGGCATTCAGACCGACGGGCTTTTCGACCAAGACATGTTTGCCCGCCCGCAACGCTTTTTGCGCCCATTCGATGTGCAAATGGTTGGGCAAGGGCACGTAAACCGCATCAACGTCATTGTCGGCCAGCACCGCGTCATAGCTGTCATGCACCGTCAGATCGGGCGCAAATGCCCGGAACGCCGCCGCCTTGTCCGCCGACGACGTGCCCAGCGCCGCCAACCGTGCGCCCGATGCCGCGTGGATGGCCGGCCCCATCTGGTCGCGTGCAAATGTGCTGGCCCCTAGTATCGCCCAGTTGATCGTCATACGTGCCCCCGTTCTCGCCGGTCAGATGCCCTGCGCTCCGGCTGTCTTTGTCTCGTAAATATCCCCGCCGGAGGCATCCTTGGCCAGCAAAAAGGCGAGGTCCTCTCGAACCCCGCCCCCCGAATGCATCACTGTGCGGACAACATGCCCCGTTCACGGGCAAGGGTCTGCATCTTCTTTTGCAGCTTTTCGAACGCCCGCACCTCGATCTGGCGGATGCGCTCGCGGCTGACGTCATACTGGCCGCTGAGGTCTTCCAGTGTCACCGTTTCTTCGGCCAGACGCCGCTGCATCAGGATGTCCTTTTCGCGATCGTTCAGAACCTCCATTGCCTCGGCCATCAATTCGCGGCGCGCCTCCAGCTCATCGCGGGCCTCGTAATCGCTTGCCTGATCGGCGTCTTCATCTTCAAGCCAATCCTGCCATTGCATGGTGCCTTCGCCTTCGGACCCGACAGTGGCATTCAGCGACGCATCCCCGCCCGACATCCGCCGGTTCATGGAGATCACCTCATCCTCGGTCACGCCCAGATCATTGGCGATCCGTTTGACGTTCTCGGGGCGCAAATCGCCATCTTCCAAAGCGCCAATGCGGCTTTTCGCCTTGCGCAGGTTGAAGAACAGCTTCTTTTGCGCCGAGGTGGTGCCCAGTTTGACCATGGACCACGACCGCAGCACGTATTCCTGAATGGAGGCGCGAATCCACCACATGGCATAGGTCGCCAGACGGAAACCCTTTTCCGGATCGAACCGCTTGACCGCCTGCATCAGGCCCACATTGGCCTCAGAAATCACCTCGGCCTGCGGCAGACCGTAGCCGCGATAGCCCATGGCGATTTTGGCCGCCAGCCGCAGGTGGGATGTGACCATCTTGTGGGCCGCTTCGGTGTCTTCATGATCCACCCAGCGTTTGGCCAGCATGTATTCCTCATCCGGTTCCAGCATCGGGAACTTGCGGATTTCCTGCATGTAGCGGTTCAAGCCCTGTTCGGGTGATGGTGCCGGCAGATTTGTGTAAGAGCTCATGTTTTGCCCCTCCCAAGGTAGTGTCTCGCGGCCTGATGTTTAGGGCCTTAACATGGATATGGGCGCAGGATGCACCCGTTTCAAGACTGATCTGTTCAGTTTTCTCTAGAAGAACTAAGTGACCGCGGACGGGGTTCCAAGGCGCATGACAGTGCATTCACGCACATGAGATACGCATGGGGCTATTGTTACATTTTTCGGGCACAATGCTGAACCGTGGCGCGTTCACTTCCCGCCAAGGTCCTCGATCAGCTGTTGCATGTCAGTCGGCATGGGTGCCTCGAACCGCATCATGTCGCCGGTCACGGGGTGTTCAAACCCCAAGGTTGCTGCGTGCAAGGCCTGTCGCGGGAAAACCCGTGCCGCCTCACGACCCCGTTCACCGACCGCCTTTTCAGACAATTTGCGCCGCCCGCCATAGGTCGGATCACCGATCAATCCGTGACCCGCATGGGCCAGATGCACGCGGATCTGGTGCGTGCGCCCGGTCTCCAGCCAGCAATCCAGCAGGGCTGCAACCGCCGGTGTGCCCAAAGGCTGCACAATTCGCGCCCGCGTCACCGCATGACGTCCGTTGTGCCAGACGACTTGTTGCTTCTGACGGTCATGCTTGTGGCGCGCCAGTTGTGTCTGCAGCTTCAGGATATTGCCCGGTTCGAACGATGCCCCCTTCACGCCGCGCACACGCGGGTCATTGCTGTCCGGCACGCCATAGCAGATGGCGCGGTAATGGCGTTCGACCGTGTGCGCCTCGAACTGCGCGGCCAGCCCGTGGTGGGCGCGATCCGACTTTGCCGCGACCAGAAGGCCGCTCGTTTCCTTGTCGATCCGATGCACGATGCCGGGCCGCTTTTCGCCGCCCACACCGGACAGGCTGTCGCCGCAATGGTGCAACAGGGCATTGACCAAAGTCCCCCCGGGCGTGCCGGGGGCCGGATGGACCACCATCCCCGTGGGCTTGTTGATGACAATCAGGTCGTCGTCTTCAAAGACCACGTCCAGCGGGATGTCTTCCGCCGCCACATGGTAGTCTTGGGCCACCTCCACGGTGATCAACACAGCGTCACCTTCGGCCGCTTTCGCGCGCGGGTCCGTGACGACCGCACCGTTCACGCGCACCGCCCCGTCCGCCAGCAGCCGCGACAGACGCGACCGGCTGAGCGCGGCCTCCTCAGGCACATCGCGCGCCAAAGCCTTGTCCATGCGCGCAGGTGGCGCCTCGCCAATGATAAACTCTACCGTCATGCCCGTCTCATACGCCGACGCTCGGGCGTTGTCACCGCCCCGTCCTGTTTCGTTTTGCCCGAAATACTCCCGCCGGAGGCATCCCGCCCTATCCACCAAACCAGCGGTCCACCAGCGGGGCACCCACGATCACGAACACGATCCGCACCAGATGATGCGCCACCACGACCGCCGCATCGGCCCCTGCCACCAGCGCCACAATCGCCATTTCCGCCTGACCACCGGGCGAGAATGCCAGAACGGCCTCCGTCAGGGGCAGCCAGCCTGCATGGATAATTGCCACAGCGAACACCGCCCCGACACACAGGCTCAGCGCCGAAAAAACCACCCCTGCCGTCACATCCACCCGCAATTCGCGCCATGTTATGCCGCTGTATTTCACGCCGATGGTGAAGCCGATGAAAAACTGCGCCGCCGCAATCGCCTCAGCGGGCGGGCGGTGGTGAATGACGTCGGCCAGAGACAACGCGGCGGTCAAGAACAACGGCCCCAGCAGTGACGCGCCAAACAGCCCGATGCGCAGCGCCACGCGCCAGCCGACAATCCCCGCCACGGCCAGAATCACCAATTCCTGCCAGGGCACCGCGGTGAATGGCGCACCCGCAGGCTGGTTCAAATCCACTCCGTAGAAGTAGGCAAAGACAAAGGGCAGCACCATCACCACAATCAACACCCGCGTGGCGTGGATCAGCGACAGCGCACGCACGTCACCGCCTGCCTCTTCCCCGAACAGCAACATGTCCTGCAATCCGCCGGGCATTGAGGCATAGAACGCGGTCGGGTGATCAAACCCGAACCCGCGCCGGAACAGCGGATACCCCACAGCGCCCACGCAAATGACCAAAGGCGGCACCAGCGCCAGCGTCCAGATCAACGTGCCCATCTGTGCAAACAGCGCAGGGGTGATTGTGGCCCCCACGGCCACCCCCAAAATGGTGCGCATCACCTGACTGGTGCGCGGCGCACCGCGCAACCGCACCCCGCACAACGCGGCAATCAGACATCCCAGAAGCGGCCCCAACAGCCATGGCAACGGCAGGGCCAGCGCCATGAAGACAGCGACGCCTGCGCCGGATATAAGAAGGGTCAATAACAACGCCATGTCCCCACCTGCCACGGCATCCCCGTCCTTGCCTAGACCGGTCGCCAAAAAATCGGACCAAATGTCCCGATCTGCTGCGTTACGGTGGACGATGGTATACAAAGCCGCTAAACGGCCCCCAAACCGCACCGATACAAGGGACATTACCCCATGACCAAGATCATCTACACCACCGTTGACGAAGCCCCGCAGTTGGCCGCCGCGTCGTTGTTGCCCATCATTGAACGTTTTCTCGCGGAGGCAGGAATCGACGTTGAAACCCGCGATATTTCTCTGGCCGGTCGCATCATTGCGGCCTTCCCCGACCATCTGACCGACGCACAGCGCCAGTCCGACGCGCTGGCCGAACTGGGTGAACTGGTGAAAACCGCCGATGCCAATGTGATCAAACTGCCCAATATCTCGGCTTCCGTGCCGCAGCTGACGGCCGCGATCACCGAACTGCAGGCGCAAGGCTACACACTGCCCGACTACCCCGAAGACCCGCAGACAGACGAGGAAAAGGCCGTGCGCGCCAAATACGACGCCATCAAAGGGTCGGCGGTGAACCCCGTGCTGCGGGAAGGCAACTCCGACCGCCGCGCACCTGCCGCCGTCAAGGCCTTCGCCCAAGCGAACCCGCACCGGATGGGCGCGTGGTCGGCGGACAGCAAAACCCGCGTGGCGACCATGGGCGCGGATGACTTCCGGTCCAACGAAGCCTCGGTCACGCTGGCCGATGCCGCGACATTGCGCATCGAACATGTGGCAGGTGACACTGTGACGGTGATGAAAGACGGCCTCGACATGCCCGCAGGCACCATCGTGGACAGCACATTCATGTCCGTCAAAGCGCTCAAGGCGTTCTATGACAAGACCATCGAAGAGGTCGCACAGGAAGGCACGCTGTTTTCGTTGCACATGAAAGCCACGATGATGAAGGTCTCCGACCCGATCATCTTCGGCCATTGCGTGCGCCAGTATCTGGCCCCCGTGTTCGCGGCCCATGGCGACACGTTCGCGGCCAACGGCATTTCCCCCAACGGCGGCCTTGGCACGATGCTGGCCAAAATCGCGGAGCTTCCCAATGGCGATGCGATCCTCAAGGAAATTGATGACGTGATGGCCTCCCGTCCGCCGCTTTACATGGTCAATTCCGACAAGGGCATCACCAACCTGCATGTCCCCTCCGACGTGATCATCGACGCCTCCATGCCTGCGGTCATCCGCGCAGGCGGTAAGGGTTGGGGTCCTGACGGGGAAGAGGCCGACACCACCTGTGTGATCCCCGACAGCTCCTACGCAGGGGTCTATGCCGAAAGCATCGACTATTTCAAAGAAACCGGCGCGCTGGACCCTGCGACCGCTGGCACCGTGCAGAACGTCGGCCTCATGGCGCAAAAGGCGGAAGAATACGGCTCCCACCCGACGACATTCGAAGTCCCCGCCGCAGGCACGATGCGGGTCATGTCGGGCGACACGGTCCTCATGTCCCATGAGGTCGAGGCCGGTGACATCTGGCGCATGGCCTCCACCCGCAAAGCGCCGATCGAGAACTGGATCGAACTGGCCATCGAACGGCAGGCGGCCGAAAACTGCCGCGCGATTTTCTGGCTGGATGAGACCCGCGCCCACGATGCGGAACTGCTTAACTACGTGCGCCCTGCCCTTGCAGACCGTGGCCTGACCGACACGTTTGAGATCATGGCCCCCACGCCTGCGACCCGTGCATCCTGCGAAGAAATCCGCGAAGGCCGCACGACCATCGCCATCACCGGCAACGTGCTGCGCGACTACCTGACCGACCTCTTCCCCATTCTCGAGGTTGGCACATCGGCCAAAATGCTGTCCGTCGTGAAACTGATGCAGGGCGGTGGTCTGTTTGAAACCGGTGCCGGTGGGTCCGCGCCCAAGCACGTCCAGCAGCTGATGGAAGAAAATCACCTGCGCTGGGACAGCCTTGGCGAATTCTGCGCCTTGGGTGAATCGCTGCGGTTTGCAGGCTCCGACAAGGCCAAAGTCATGGGCGATGCGGTGGATGCGGCAACAGAAAAGCTGCTGTCCAACGGCAAATCGCCGGGCCGTAAGGTGGGTCAGGACGACAACCGCGCGTCCCACGTGCACTTCGCCCTTTACTGGGCAGAGGCGCTGGCCAACCAGACGGCGGACGCCGAACTGGCCACAGCGTTTGAACCCGTGGCACAGGCGCTGTCCGACAACCTTGAGACCATCCTGTCCGAGATCAAGGCAGGGGCCGGTCAGCCCGTCGATCTGGGCGGCTACTACCACGGCGACGCGGCCAAAACCGCCGCTGTCATGCGCCCCTCCGCTACGTTGAACGAGATCATCGGCTAAACCTTCAGGGTCCAGAACCGCAAAAGGCCCGCCTTTTCCGAGGCGGGCCTTTTTTGTTTCTACACGAGCGCCTAGCGGATGTCGTAGACGAAAGATGCCCCGTTGCCACGATCCCGCGTCACGGTTGCCTGAGATCCGGCCACCGACCAGATCTGACAGTCCAGATCAAGGGTGCGCGTGGTGCCGATGCGCCCCTCGCGGCAGGCGGCACCATCCACCCATGTCCATGTGCCGCTGATCCCGTCCCCGTTCCAAGGGCCTGAAAACGTGCCGTCGGCATTGAACATGAATGTGTTTCCCTCAAACGCCAAAGTCCGCCCGACGATCGCTTGTTCGAACTGGGCCTGTGTCCCCAACATCACGGCGGCCCCGTCTGCGTCGGTAGCCGGGGTGGTCATGCAGGCGGTTAACCCTCCCAAACCCGCCAAAGCAATGAAGCGTGTTACATGTGTCATCGTTGTTAAATCCTTCCGGTTGTCCGCGCCATCCAGCCCCGTCACAGGCCCGTCACCAGCCCGTCACAGGCCCCGACGGGTCCGCACTGTTCAGCGTCCCGCCAACGGACTGACGTCAAAGGCAGAACATCACGCGGCGTGTTTCAATGGCCCGAACCTGAGCCAGCGGCCGGACCTTGAAAACACGTAAAAACCTGCGGGTACCTCAAATGGGGTATGTGCCCGCAATGGCACGTAGCACAGACCGCAGGGACGCACCCTCGGTCAGATGCCCCATCTCCGCCATGACCTGCGGGGGCCTGCCGGACACATAGTCGGCCAGCCGCGTCAGATCCTCCAGATCGTGAACCCGATCCTGCGCACCGTGCCAGAACTGTTTGGTCACCGGCAAACGCCGCGCATCGTCCCAGTCGAAATGCACCTGCCCCAGATAATCATGACGGATCGACCCTATGGACTGTCGCACCGCATATTTCAGCCGCGCCGCTTTCTGCGCATCGCTGAAGACGCTGTCCAGAACAACCTTATCCGCAGCGCTGCCGCGAAAAATGCGGCGCACCGTCCGTTCCAGTCGCGGCAGATCGAAAACCGCCCCCGAGAGGTGCTGGGCAAACACCATCGCCATCCGCCCGTTCTGGCGCAGCGCCCGCACCAGAAAATCCCCGAAATATCCGTCCCGTGTCCGCGTCCGGCCTGCCGAATAACAGGTCGAGACAAAGTCGATCTGTGCCACGCTGTGCGGATGCCGCGCCGCCAGCGTTGTGGCATACCCGCCAGAAGACACCAGGGCCACAACCGGCACCGGGGCTGCGGAAACAGCCTCCAACACGGCGGCGCAATCCGCGACAGCGGCGTCACAATGGTCCTGCCATGTGCCCGACTTCAGGGCCGACTGGCTGAGACAACGGGGACGGACGGGCCAGATTGCCCGCAGCCCAAGTTCATGAAAAAGCGCGACATCCTCCGCGTGGATGTCCGGAAACACCATCGGATGCAGCACCATCACGACCCGCCCCGACACAGGCCCCATGTCCAGATAGCGCACCGTTGCACCATCGCCGCGTTCGACTGCGGCACAGCGCACACCTGCGGGAAGGAACGCGCGGTAGGGGCCAAAACCCGCATCGCCGGATCGGTGCAGCGCCGACAGTCTGGCCACCAGCCGGTGCGCCACCTGACCGGCCAGCCCAACCATCGCCGCCTGCGTATCGACGGCAAGCTTGCGAAACGTCCCTTGCAATTGCTTGCGCCGCGTCGACACCGCGACCCCCGCACGCGCTGCACTCTCATCGACCGACAAGCCGCACGCCAAATCCAGCAGGACCTGATGTTCCGCATCCGACAGGGGCGCGGACAGATGCGCGCTCACATGCGCCCGAAAAACTTCGGCCGGAAGGATGAATGCCCTCGTGCCTGTGGCGCAGGCAAGCGCAATCTTGCGCGACCCGACCGCCTGCACAGGCCAGGGGTCGAGGGTGTCCTCTCTGTCCACCACCCAGACAGGGGCGTCGTCAAACCAGAACGACGGGACGTCATCGACTGCACGCAGTTTGTCGGAAAAGGCCACAAGCCCCGCGTGACCCTCATCCAGCGCATCGGCCAGCACCGGCAGTGCGTCCATTCCCGACAGCTGTTTCATGCCACACCCCCAAATGGGCAACAGCGTGGCATCTGACGCGACATCTGACAAGCCATAGGACCAGGCCAACCGCGCATGCGCACGAAAAAGGGGGGGTGGTACCACCTCCTGGTCTCGAACCAGGGACCTCTTGATCCACAATCAAGCGCTCTAACCTACTGAGCTAAGGCGGCACACGGGCGGATTTAGCCAGACCGCACGCCGATTGCAAGAGGCTTGCCCACGCTTTTCGCACCCGATCGCCCCTGCCCTTGCCATTTGCCCGCCCCCCGCGCTAGATCAGTCGCAACGCAGCCGAAGGACCGGACCGCATGGGTATCAACGACGACAGCAATATCGAAGCCAGCCTTCAGATCGGGCCGACCGATCTGGGTCAGGTCCGTTTGTTCGTGGATGCAGGCCAGTTCGAGGTCCCGATGGATTTCACCCCCGAAGAGGCCGAGGAAATCGCCGAGGATATCCTCGCCGCCGCCAAGGCCGCACGCGCTGTTCAGGGATAAATCACCCCCGCTTTGGCAGATAGCCGCAACCGTGTTCGTGGCCATGACCTGCATCGTTATCGGGGACACCGCAGGCAAGATGTTGACGCAGGACGGGTTCAACCCCCTCTTTGTCGCCTGGACGCGGTTTGCCCTTGCCGCTGTGGTTCTGGCCCCGTTTATGGGGCTGACACAGGCGGATATGCCCGCCCTCAAGGACCCGCTGGTCTGGCTGCGTGCGGTCCTGATCGCGGGCGGAATCGCGTGTATCCTGACTGCCCTGCGCACCGAACCCATCGCCAATGCATTCGGGGCCATGTTTATCAATCCGGTGGTGGCCTATGTGCTGTCGGCGCTGGTGTTGAAGGAACAGATCACACCGGCACGTTCGGCCTTGTTGGTGTTGGGGTTCGCCGGCGTCATGCTTGTCGTCAAACCGGGCTTCGGGGCAACACCGGGGCTGTTTTTCGCACTGGCCGCGGGTCTGCTTTATGGCGGCTTTCTGACCACCACCCGCGTTGTGGCGCAAAGATACCGTCCCCGGCTTTTGCTGATGACGCAGCTTGTCATCGGCGCAGTGATCCTTGCCCCCTTCGGCCTGTCCGCATGGCCCGACACGATCAGCGCGCCGCTGTTCAGCCTTGTCGTTCTCAGCGCGCTGGCCTCGGCGGCCGGCAACCTGCTGGTGGTTCTGGCCAGCAAAACAACAGACAGCAGCGTCATTGCGCCGCTGATCTATCTGCAACTGATCTCGGCCACGGCCATCGGATATCTGGTGTTCAACGATGTGCCCGATCCGGTCAGCATCCTCGGACTTGCCCTGATCCTGACCTCCGGCCTTGCCGGTCTGGCCCTTGTGCAAAAGGGCCGACGTTAACCCAGCGGGGCCGCCGGATCCCGCAACGCCTGCAACCGCATCGCCGCCGTGCGGGCAAATTTCTGCACCATGACCTTGCGACGCGCAGGCGCCAGTTTGTCTTCAGGCCCCATGCGCACGATCTCCGCATCATAGGCATCCGCCAGAATAAGCCCCGTGTCCTCGGGCAACAGCTCGGTCGGGAAAGCCCCGTCTACAGCCCAGAAAAACCGGTCGCACCACTCCAGATAACCCTGCCATTTGCAGTCTGACTGGAAATCCGCACGGCTTGATTTGCACTCCACCACCCAGACCTCACCTTTGGGTCCCAATGCCATCACGTCGACGCGCAACCCGCGCGCGGGCACCAGTTCCTCGACACAGACAAAATTCAGAGCCCGCAGATGACGACAAACCCCCCGCGCCAAAAGCTGGCCGGGCTGCATCAGGGCGTCTGGGTGCATCAGATCATCAGGCATGTTCCAAACATGAACAATTCATGAACATCGGTCAAGGCCATGACGGACCCCCTCGTTTCGTTTTGCCAAAAATACTCAAAACACCCCCTCGATGCCCAAGGGCTGCCGCCTCCGGTCCCGCCGCCAAAATTCTTCGAATTTTGGCCCCCGCCCGCGGCACGCGCCCTTGTACGCCACCCCCCCACGCACTACGTCTGATGGTGGCGGGCTTCTGCTCTTCTCGTAAACATGAGGCAACATTCCAGTGGCCTTAAGCAAATCCGAGGGGGCTGGCGCTGTCGTGGCCCTGGTCACGTTACCTGGTCCCCACCTGTACATACAGGTCCTCGGGAATTAGACCTCTACGGTCGCTGCGGGGCCCGCCACCCTAACCGCGATGGTTGACCAGATGGAAAGCGGCCCTCCGGGGGGAGTTTTTCGGGCCAGATGAAACAGGGGACCCGCGCACTGGCAGATCGCGCGTTTCGCCTTAAAAGGCGTCGGGTTTCACTTCACGGGCCATGTGATCCAGCACGGCATTCACGAACTTCGGCTCGTCGCCCGCATCAAAAAACGCTTTCGCCACGTCCACATATTCCGAAATTGCCACTTTGGGCGGGGTGTCGCGCCCGATCAGTTCGACGCCGGCCGCACGGAACAAAGCCCGCAACGTCGGATCAATCCGGCCCAGTGGCCAGCGGGCAACCAGCGCACGGTCGGTCAACTGGTCGATCTTGACCTGATGATCCACCGCCCGTTCGACCAACATCTTGAAATGCGAGATGTCGCCGTCGATCATCTCCGCCCCGTCATAGGTCTCCCCGAACCGGAAATTCAGAAACTCTGCCGTGACGGCGTCCAGCGTCTGGCCGCTGTGTTCCATCTGGAACAGTGCCTGCACCGCATAAAGTCGCGAGGCGGACTTCATCTTGCGACGTTGATTGCCGGACTGGTTCGAAGGGGTGTCGTTCATGCTGTGGGTGTGCCGTCCATTTTGCCTGCCATCAGGACGTCGCTGGAAAACCCAACGCCGCCTGTCGCGCGGCCCCACTTACGGGCCAGGGCAATCAGGTGCAAGGCCGCAGCCGCAGCCCCGCCGCCTTTATTCTGATCCGAAGGATCAGCGCGGACGGCAGCCTGTTCGTGGTTTTCCACGGTCAGGATGCCGTTGCCGATGCACAGCCCCTGCAATCCCAGCAGTTGCAATGCGCGGGAGCTGTCGTTGCAGACCGTGTCGTAGTGGGTCGTCTCACCGCGGATGACGCAGCCAAGGGCCACGTAGCCGTCAAAATTGCTCATCCGTTCGGCGATGCCGATGGCGGTGGGAATTTCCAACGCGCCGGGAACCTCGATCACCTCATGGGTGGCGCCTGCGGCTTCGATCTCGGCCACAGCACCGGCCAGCATGTTGTCCGCGATATCCTTGTAGTACGGCGAAATCACGATCAGCAGCTTGGTTTCGCGGTCCACCTTTGGCGTGGGGATGATGTAGTGGGAGGGTCCGGCCATATCTGTGGTTTCCTGAATCAGAATATCATGATGGCGCGGTGCGCCTTGAAAGGCAGCGTTTGCGCAGCAAACGCGTTCGAGCGGTGTAATCGCGTCGTTTGAGCAGGAAACACCACTTATCCAAGCTCCGAAATTTTGCGCGTGCCGACGATTTCCAGCCCGTAGGCCTCAAGCCCGACGATCTTGGGGCGCGGCGAATTGGTCAGCAGTTCGATCTGGCCCAGACCCAGCGAGCTGAGGATCTGCGCCCCAAGCCCGTATTGCCGCAAGGTCTGGGGGGAGACTTCGTCGTGGGCCACGATCTTCATCGAGGTGTCGCGCAGCAGAACGACAACGCCGCGTCCTTCTTCGGCCACGCGTTTCATCGCCTCGCCAAATTCGGCTGTGCGGCCCTTGGGGCCTGCACCCACCACATCCAGCATCGGATCCATGGAATGCATGCGCACCAACACTGGCGCGTCACCGGTGATATCGCCTTTGGTCAGCACGATGTGTTCGTCGCCGTGTGTTTCATCGGCGTAGACTTTCATCTGCCAGTCGCCGCCAAATTCCGACGTGATGGTTTCTTCGGCCTGTACGCGCACCAGATTGTCGTTGCGGCGACGATAGGCGATCAGGTCGCTGATGGTGCCAATTTTCAGCCCGTGCAACTGGGCGAAGGCGACCAGATCGGGCAGCCGCGCCATTTCACCGTCGTCCTTCATGATCTCACAGATCACACCGGAGGCGTTCAGCCCGGCGAGGCGGGAAATATCCACCGCTGCTTCCGTGTGGCCCGCGCGGACAAGCACACCGCCTGCGCGCGCGCGCAGCGGGAACACATGGCCGGGGGTCGCAATGTCCTGCGGGCCTTTGGTGGGGTCGATGGCGACGCTAACGGTGCGTGCGCGGTCGGCGGCGGAGATGCCCGTGGTCACGCCCTCACGCGCTTCGATGGACACGGTGAAGGCGGTTTCATGCCGCGACGAATTGTGGGTCGACATCAGGCTGAGGCCCAGCGCATCCAGACGTTCGGCTGGCAGTGTCAGACAGATCAGCCCGCGCCCGTGGGTCGCCATGAAATTGATCGCATCCGGTGTGGCCATCTGCGCGGGGATCACCAGATCGCCCTCATTCTCGCGGTCCTCATGATCCACCAGAATGAACATGCGTCCATTGCGTGCGTCGTCGATGATCTCCTCGATTGAGGAAATCGCGTCGCGGTAGTCGGTTTCAACCGGTCCTGGGGCTTCGAACATATCGCTCATGTGGCGTCCTTTTACGGGCTTTGGCGTCAGATAGCCCGTGGCGCAGGGTTTGGAAAGACATGGGACGGGGGGTTATTTGGCAGACCGGCCCTCCGGGGGGAGTTGTATTGGCCAAGATGAAGCGGTTGGTGTCAGTCAATCAGCCAGGGAATGTCGCGGATCGCGGCGGAGTAGGCTGCGAATTGGGTTTTGAAGGACGGGCCGTCGGCGGCGGACAGGCGGCGCCAGCCGTGGCTGTCTTCGGGATCGCGGCGGCATTCGGCGTAGGTGAAATCTGCGTCGCCACGTTGGATGATATCCACACAGCGGTCGCCGGTATCATCTTCGAGGGAGGCGACGACAAGGGGTTTGGGGGCAGTCATCTGTAGTCCGCCAGTCGCGCCACGTAGCGGGCCATTGTGTCGACCTCAAGGTTCACAGCGTCCCCGACCTGCGCATCGCCCCATGTTGTCACGGTCTTGGTGTGGGGGATGAAATTGATGCCGAAGCGCGCGCCGTCGACTTCGTTCACGGTCAGGGAGGTGCCGTTGAGCGCAACGGAGCCTTTGGGCGCGATAAAGCGTGCCAGATCGTCCGGTGCCTGCAGCGTCACGCGGGTGCTGTCGCCTTCGTCGCGCATGTCCACGATGTCTGCCACGCCGTCCACATGGCCCGACACGATGTGCCCGCCCAATTCATCGCCCACCTTGAGCGCACGTTCCAGATTGACCCGTTTGCCGACCACCCAAGCCGACAGGGACGTCAGGTTCACCGTCTCGGCCGAGATGTCCACGTCATACCAGCCGCGCGGGTCGGTGCCTTTGTCCACCACCGTCAGACACACCCCGTCCGATGCAATGGACGCGCCGATGTCGATGCCCGCGATGTCATACCCGGTGCCGATCCGCGCGCGCAGATCGCCGCGGTTCTCCAGCGCCAAAATCTCGCCTACGTCTGTGATGATCCCTGTGAACATGGCGCGGCCTTTCGATTATTCCCCGTGTGCGGTCAGGCGTAGCCTCTTGATTGGATAGGGGCAAGGTGACTAGGTGGGGCACCATAGCCATAATTCCGCCCATTTGGGCCGTTAAGGATAGAACAAGACCGACCGACAGGACCCTTTCGTGACCGACGCCACGCCCGCCTTTTTGTTTCTGCAAGGCCCCCACGGGCCGTTCTTTCACCGGCTTGGCAAAATGCTGCGCCGCGCGGGGGCGGATGTGTGGCGCGTGGGGTTCAATGCCGGCGACCGGGCGTTCTGGTTCGGGGCCAAGGGCTATATCCCCTATCGCGGCACGCCTGAGGACTGGATGGAAACCTTTCGCCGGATTGTCGCGGACAAATCCATCACCGACATCGTCCTTTACGGCGACACCCGCCCGATCCACGCCCATGCGGCGGAGGCCGCGCGCGACATGGGCCTGACGGTCCATGTCTTTGAAGAAGGCTACATGCGGCCCTATTGGGTCACCTACGAACGCGGCGGGGCCAACGGCCATTCCCGTCTGATGGACACCACGGTGGACAACATGCGTGATGCGCTGGCGCAATCCGATCTCGACATCCCCGAGGCCCCTGCCCATTGGGGCGATATGCGCCATCATGTGTTCTATGGTGCGCTTTATCATTGGTTTGTGATGTTCCGGAACGGGGACTACCGCAACTTCCGCCCCCATCGGGACCTGCCGTTGATTGCGGAAACCGCGCTTTATACCAAACGTCTGTTGCTGATGCCGTGGTTCGCGCTCGACCGGATGGTTTCGACCTTGCGCATCAAACACGGCGGGTTTCCCTATCATATTGCGCTGTTGCAGCTGGAACATGACGCCAGTTTCCAGATGCATTCCCCGTTCACCAAGATGGAAGACTTCCTCAAGGTGATTATCGAGGGCTTCGCGGCGGGTGCGCCCAAACACCATCATCTGGTTCTCAAGGCGCATCCGCTGGAAAACGGGCGCAGCCCCTTGCGGCGCATTGTGCGTGCACTGGCCAAGACCCACGGCGTGTTGGACCGCGTGCATTACGTCCGCGGCGGCAAACTGGCGCAACTGCTGGATCATGCGCGCACGGCGGTCACGGTCAATTCCACGGCCGGTCAACAGGTCCTGCACCGTGGTATCCCTCTCAAGGTGTTTGGCGATGCGGTCTATTCCAAGCCGGAATTTGTGTCCGATCTGCCGGTTGAGGCGTTCTTCGCCCAGCCCGGCCGCCCCGACAACCGCGCCTTCAAGGATTACCGCCGCTATCTGTTGGAGACCAGTCAGGTGCCGGGCGGGTTCTATTCAGCGCGCGGGCGTCGGCAACTGATGCGTCAGGTGGTCGACATGATGCTGGATCCCAACGATCCCTATGATGCGCTGCGCAGTGGCAAGGCCCCCCCGCGCCAGCAGTTGCGTGTCATAAAGTAGCGGCCACTAGATGTGGCAAGGTCGGTTGCACGTTGGCCACACCCCCTACGCTGACGCACGTTTAACTGGATTTTCACGCGGGATTCCCGTAGTTTGCAGACAAAAGGTGAGGTGAATTTGAATTCGCCCGCGAGACGTTTGAGGCAGAACAATAACAGGTCGAGGAGACCGGAGCAGTGAAATCCATGAAAACGCGCCTTGCAAAAGGTGTAGCCCTCGTTGCGGCGCTGGCCGTTGTTGCATCCTGTGGCCTGCCCCGTTCAGGCCCTAACAAACAGGAAATTTTCGCAGGCTCGGTCATGCGGGATGGCGATGCTTTTGTGTTGCTGGTTGACGACCGAGTGAACCTTGTGGCCGGTGTCACGCCTGCGCTGGGATTCTCGGCCGGCTTCCGCAACGCGTCCCAGCTGGGCAGTGATACAATCCGTCCCGGTGATACGCTGGGCCTGACGATCTGGGAAAACGTGCGCGATCCGCTTTTGGTGGCCACAGGCCAGAACGCCACGGTGCTGGACGAGGTTCAGGTTGACGGCTCCGGCTTTATTTTTGTGCCCTACGCAGGCCGCATCCGCGCGGCTGGCAACACACCTGAGGCGATCCGCCGGATCATCACCCAGAAACTGGAGGAACAGACGCCGGACCCGCAGGTGCAGGTGCGCCGTCTGGCCGGTGACGGGGCCACGGTGTCTATTGTCGGCGCAATCAGCGGTCAGGGAGTTTACCCGATTGAACGCCCGACCCGCACCCTGTCGGCCATGCTGGCCGCAGCAGGCGGTGTGTCGGTCTCCCCCGAAATCGCGCGCGTGACCGTGACACGGGGCGACCACACGGGCGAAATCTGGTTTGAAGACCTGTACGACCATCCGGGCCATGACATTGCCCTGCGTGCAGGGGACAAGATTTTTGTCGAAGCCGACACGCGGACCTTTACCGCCCTTGGTGCCACTGGCGCCCAATCGCGGCTGGCGTTTGAAAGCCAGACGATTTCCGCCATCGAAGCGATTGCCCAAGTGGGCGGGCTGAACACCAACCTTGCCGATCCTACCGGCGTTTTTGTGTTCCGCAACGAACCCGAAGAAATCGCAGAACAGCTGGTGGGGCGCAACGATCTGACCGGCACCCAACGTGTGATCTACGTGCTGGATCTGACCGAACCCAACGGCATGTTCATGGCCCGCGATTTCGCGATCCGTGACGGCGACACCGTTTACGTGACCGAAGCGCCGTTCAGCCAGTTCAACAAGACGATCTCTGCGGTCTTTGGCACCTTGGGTCAGGCCACGTCGGCCGCCTCTCTGGTGCAGTGATCCCAACAGACGATCCTTTCAACACAGCCGCCGCGCCCGAAAAGGCGCGGCGGCTTTTTGTCTATAACGGCGGGTTTTTGACGCAAAAGCGCATCCGCCGCATTCTGACCCTGTCGGGCTATGATGTGTCCTTGGGCAAACCCGGACCGGACGATATGGTCGGCGTCTGGGGGCAATCGCCGACCTCATGGCGGGGCGAGGCCGTTGCAGGCCGCACCTCCGCGCCCGTTTTACGCGTTGAGGATGCGTTTTTACGTTCCGTCCTGCCCGGCCGCGACGGGGAGCCGCCCCTGGGCCTGCATCTGGACACCCGTGGCGTCCATTTTGACCCCGCGCAGCCCTCCGATCTTGAGGTGCTGTTGACCGAACACCCCCTCGATGACACGCATCTGTTGAACCAGGCCCGTGATGGCATGGCGCGTCTAAAGCGGCTGGATCTGAGCAAATACAACGCCCATGATCCCGCCTTGCCCGCCCCTGCCCCCGGTTTCGTGCTGATCGTGGACCAGACCAAGGGTGACGCGTCGGTCACCGCGTCGCGGGCGGATCGAAATACGTTTCTGGAGATGTTGTTCATCGCCCGTGAAGAACACCCTGCCGCGCCGATCTACATCAAAACCCACCCCGAAACCCTGCACGGCCACCGCGACGGGCATTACCGCGATGAGGACTTGGGCGAGAACGTTTATTTCCTGACCGATCCCGTCTCTCCGCACGCGTTGCTGGACGGGGCGATTGCCGTCTACACGGTGTCGTCGCAACTGGGGTTTGAGGCCGTTTTGGCAGGTCATAAACCGGTTGTGTTCGGCCAGCCGTTTTATATGGGCTGGGGGCTAACGGATGACCGCCAACCGCTGGACCGACGCCAGCGCAACCTCACCCGCGCGCAGCTTTTTGCGGCGGCGATGATCCTTTATCCGCGCTGGTATGACCCCTACCGCGACCGGCTGTGTTCCCTGTCCGACGCCATCGACACAATGGAGGCGCTGACGCGCTGCTGGCGCGAGGATCATCGCGGCTGGGTGGCGTCGGGCATGCGGCTATGGAAACGGCGCCCCTTGCAAGATGTTTTCGGGCGGCACCGCAAGGTGGTTTTCGAAGACGATCCCGACAAGGCCGATACGTTGGCGGCAAACACCGGACGGGGCCGCATGGTCTGGGCTGGAAAATCCGACGGCCATGACAGCGCCATGCGCGTGGAAGACGGGTTCTTAAGGTCACGCGGGTTGGGCGCGGACCTGATCGCGCCCCTGTCCCTCGTCCTTGATGATCTCGGGATTTACTACGACCCCACGGCCCCCAGCCGCCTTGAGGCGTTGATCGAAGCCTCGGTGACTTTAAGCGCGGCCGACTGCCAACGCGCCGAGACGCTGATCGCGCGGATCACCGCCGCGGGTTTGAGCAAATACAACCTTGATGCAACTGACCTGCCCGATGACCTGCCCAAAGGCCGCCGTATTCTGGTGCCTGGACAGGTCGAAGACGATGCCTCAATCCGGCTGGGCACTACGGACGTCCGAACGAACCGCGATCTGCTGATCGCGACCCGCACGGCGAACCCTGCGGCCAAAATCTTCTATAAACCGCATCCGGATGTGGAGGCTGGCCTGCGCGACGGGGCGGTGCCCGATGCCGCCAACCACGCCGATGTGATCCTTAACAAAACGTCGCCCATTGCGGCACTGGATGCCGTGGATGCGGTCTGGACGATGACGTCAACCTTGGGGTTTGAGGCGCTGTTGCGCGGCAAGGACGTCACCTGTTTTGGCACGCCGTTTTATGCAGGCTGGGGGCTGACCGACGACCGTGCCCTGCCCTGCGTGCGGCGCAGCGCGCAGCCAAACTTGGCGCAATTTGCCCATGCCTGCCTGATCGACTACCCGCGCTACCACGATCCGGTGACCGGCCTGCCCTGCCCTGTGGGCGTGGTTCTGGACCGGCTGGAACAGGGCACTGTCCCGCGCCCCCGCCGGGCCAACCGACTGTTGGCCAAGCTGCAGGGGGCCTTCGCATCCTACGCGCATCTGTGGCGATAGGATGAAAGCGGCCCTCCGGGGGGAGTTTTTCTAGCCAGATGAAGCCGAGGCCCGCTGCCAGCGGTGCATCAGATCAGCCCCCACGGTGCGTGTTTCGATCAGCTTGAACCTCGGCGCATCGGACAGACGATCGAGCCCCATGGCACCCACCGAAGGCGTGCCTTCGGCGCCGAGCATCAGACCAGCGGTAAATCCCACGACCTCATCCACCAGATCAGCGGCCAGCAGCGATGCAGCAAGGCTGCCACCCCCTTCGCAAAACACGCGGGTCAGCCCGTCGTCCGCCAGTTTCGTCATCATATCAACGGGGTCGATCTGACGGCCATGGGCGGCGCAGGCGATCGTCTTGGCGCCGGTGTCCTGCCACGGCGCGACGTTGGCATCGGCCCCGTGGCACAGCCACAGCGGTGCTTGATCTTGCGTCGCGCGCAGTGCGGCAGCGTCGATGTCCAACTTACGGGAGGCCACGATGCGCACCGGCTGCCGCGTCACGCCGATGTCGCGGACCGTCAGCGTTGGATCATCGGCGCGCACTGTGCCAGCACCCACCAGCACCGCGTCATGGGCGGCCCGTTGCGCGTGTACCATCCGGCGCGCGTCCGGCCCTGTGATCCATTGGCTTTCGCCCGTCGCGGTGGCGATCCGCCCGTCAAAGGAACTGGCGAGTTTCAAAGTTACGAATGGACGGTTCTGGGTCATCCGTGTGAGGAAGCCTGCCATGTCGCGTTGCGCTTCGGCGGCACGCACCCCAGCCTCAACCTCAATGCCTGCGGCGCGCAGCATCGCGATGCCCTTGCCCGACACCCGTGGATCAGGATCATCTGCAGCGATCACAACGCGCGCCACATTTGCGTCAATCAGCGCCTGTGCACAGGGGGGCGTTTTGCCGGTGTGGGCGCAGGGTTCCAGCGTGACATAGGCTGTCGCCCCTGCCCCGTCGCAGCGCGCCAGCGCCTGCGTTTCCGCATGAGGCCGCCCGCCATCGGCTGTCCAGCCGCGGCCAATAACACGACCGTCCTTGACGATGACGCAGCCCACGTTGGGATTGGGCCAGACACGGCCAAGGCCCCGCCGCCCGAGCGACAGGGCCAACCCCATAAAACGATGGTCTAAAGTGCTGCTCAATCGTCCGATTTTTCAGGGGGGCGCAATTCGCTCACGAACTTGTCGAAGTCGTCTGCGGCCTGGAAGTTCTTGTAAACGCTGGCAAAACGGACGTAGGCGACAGTGTCGATCCGGGCCAGCGCCTCCATCACGATCTCACCGATCTGTTTGGACCCGATATCGGTTTCGCCCATGCTTTCCAGACGCCGGACAATGCCCGAAATCATCTGGTCCACGCGTTCGGGTTCAACAGGGCGTTTCTGCATCGAAATCCGGACGGAGCGTTCGAGCTTGTCACGGTCGAAATCTTCCCTCCGACCGTTCGATTTGATCACCACCAGATCGCGCAGCTGCACGCGTTCATAGGTCGTAAACCGGCCGCCACAGGCGGGGCAAAACCGCCGCCGCCGGATGGCAACATGGTCTTCCGCTGGGCGGGAATCTTTCACTTGGGTGTCGACGTTTCCGCAAAAGGGGCAACGCATGGTCTGTCCTCGTCATCTGCCTCTGGGGTCTTATGCCCCATTTATCCACAGCCACTATAGGAGGCGGGATAAGTTTTGGGTAGTAGGCAATTCACACCACAAGATCATGGAGCGCAAAGGTCACAGTTGTGCGGTCAATCCGGCAACTCAACCCACATACGGTCCACAGAATTCCAACTGTAACCCAGCGCCTGCTTGGCCTCGAAGAGCTCTTCACCCCAGTCAAAGTCAACGGTCGCACGGTCGCAGGCCAGATCAGCCAAGGTGTCCTCGCCTCGTTTCACGCTAACGCCACCGAAACGGGGCGTCGGATGATCGTCTTCGGTCTCATCATCAAACATCCGGTCAATTCCGGCAAAGACACCATAGCGATAGCCTTCGTTCGTAAAGATGACGTCTTCGAAGATGGACCGGCCCGCCCCGGGCCATGGCCGGTAATCCAACGTGGCCACAGGCTCCGAAATCTCAAGCTCGGGTTCGCTTTTCAGAGGGCCGTACCGGTAAAACGCGGTGTCTGGTGTAAAGCAAACCCGAAGAAATGTGTCGCGCCCCTCGATCTGGCAGGCCATGAACGTGTCCTCACCGGAAAGACATGCGGCCAAGGTTGAGGATGTCCAAGAAACAGCCATCAAAACGCCCGTCGTGATTGTCTTTATGTTGAGATATGCCAAGTGTACCCCCGTGATGTTTCAATATATTCCGGCCATGAAAACTGGACCGGTGGATCATAGTCACACAGCGGGGGGATGGTCGCCTCCCCCGTGCGCCGTTCAAATTCATCCCACGCCGCTTGCCGCGCGTCGGCGTCTTCCAGAAGGCGCAGGGCTGATGCCGCCAGCACCTTGGCAGCCACCTGAACCATCGGATCAATCGTTGCGGGTATTCCGCCCAATGCGTTCATCGCCCAAGCGGGATAGGGGCCGCCCTTAAGTGCGGGTCGCGCCATATAGAACCGCGCAGTCGGCGCATGCCACGTCATGTCGGTATAGTCATCGGACGTGGAATTGAGCTGGCTGGGCGGCAGGTCACGGCGCAAGATAGCCTCTGCTTCCTGCGGTGGGATCAGCGCCTCACAGGCGGGCAAGATTGGATCGGCATCGGGCGTCATTCCGCAGTTTTGCTGGATTTTTCGCATGATGTCCTTGGCCGTTTTATCCCAGACAGGCGCGCCAACCTTTTGAATTTGGTCCCAAACCAAATTGGCCATGGCGTGGTTCGGCAACCCTGGGCGGGATTTGCAGACCCAGTGCCGTTCAACCCGACATCCGGTTTGCTGGGCGATCGTTTCCGCCAAACCATCGAGCCGCGCGGTGATCCGTTCGGCCAGTTCAACCGTCGGCACCCGCATCATATATTGCAGCTCTGCCAGCGCTGCGGGCAGGTTGTCTGCGGTCGCCTGCCCGGCTGAAATGATGGCCTCCGATATTGACCAGCCGCCCGTGTGCGGGGCCATCGTATCGCGCAACATGCGGCCTTGTGTGTACATCATCACCAGTGCGTCGTTGGCGCCGGGCGCGCGAATGTCGGAATGGCTTTGCGGGATCGGAGCGCCGTCTTGTGCGCCAAAAAGGTGCGGGTCATCGCAGATGAAGCGGTAAATCATCGAATAGGCCGCACCACAGTGGGTGTCCCAGCGCACCGTGTTGCACAGCGGCAGCATGTAGAACGGATGAAACGACAGCATGCCCGCCAGACCGTCGTAGTACCCCTTGGCGGCATGGATGGGTTTCGACCCGCGCACCTTTTCCGCAGGCTCACCGGTAAAGCGCAAGCCCCCTTTGATACCATGACGCTCCATCGCGGCTTTGGTAGCAAGAAGCCCGCCTAACCCGCTGATCCCCAAGGCGGAATGGGGGTCCGTGTGCCCCGCCGCTAAGGGGGACATCCCTGCGCGGGGGCCTCGTTCAGCTGACGCGGCCTGACAGTTTCCGGGCACGGCGTCGTATTCCGCGTACATGCCCACAACCGGCCCCGGCCCGTTTGACCATTCGGCGCAAAAGGCCGTTGGCATCCCGCCGCTGCCCTCTTCCACGGTGAAGCCTTCGCCGCGCAGGCGGTCCACATACCACGCGGCAGACCGGTATTCGCGCCACGCGGGCTCCGCATAGTCAAAAAGCGTTGCGCAGTCGCGCGACAATCCCTCTGCCGCCCCATCCACCCACGCCATCGCCGTCCCACGCGCGGTCATCTTAGCATCCCCACGACGCGCCTGCGGTGGGCCATCGCGCGATGTTCGAAAAGGTAAATTCCCTGCCATGTTCCCAGCTGCATCCGCCCATCAACAACAGGAATAGACAAGCTGACGGGCAGCATGGCGGCCTTGATATGGGCGGGCATATCGTCCGGCCCCTCATAGGTGTGACGCAGATACGACATTGACGGATGATCGGACGGCGGCACCAAGCGGGAAAAATAGGCCCGCAGATCGTCCTGCACCTCGGGGTCGGCATTTTCCTGAATGAGCAGTGAACAAGACGTGTGTTGCACAAACAACGTCAACACGCCCGTGCCCGACACCTGCCCCGCCACTTGATCCGTGAACTCATACAGTCCCGGCCCGTTTGTCGAAATCACCCAGTCCATAAAACAAATGTCCCCGCTGGATGGCGGGGACACAAGCGTTATTTTACAAGCGTTTACTGATCCAGGAATGACCGCAAGCGGCGCGACCGGCTGGGGTGTTTCAGCTTGCGCAGCGCTTTGGCTTCAATCTGGCGGATCCGTTCGCGCGTCACGCTGAACTGCTGACCGACCTCTTCCAACGTGTGGTCCGTGTTCATCCCGATGCCAAAGCGCATCCGCAGCACACGTTCCTCACGCGGGGTGAGAGAGGCCAGAACCCGTGTCGTGGTTTCCTTGAGGTTCTCCTGAATGGCGCTGTCCAGCGGCAGCACGGCATTCTTATCCTCAATGAAATCACC
>NZ_JAHDGE010000048.1 GCF_020627745.1 Pseudooctadecabacter sp. | reverse complement strand
ACCTCCCCCCGCTTCTTCTTCGCCTCGACCCGCTTGCGCTTCTGGTTCGCACTCACCCGCGTTTTCACCCGCCGTTTGGGCGCCACCAAGGCCGCGCGGATCAGTTCCGCCAGCCGCTCGCGCGCCAATTCGCGGTTACGCGCCTGCGACCGCGTGTCCTGCACAAACAGCACCAGCGCCCCGTCCGCGGTCCAGCGCCGCCCTGCCAGCCGCTTCAACCGCGCCTTCACCGGCCCCGCCAAGGCCGGCGACCGCGCCGCTTCAAATCGCAATTCCACCGCCGTCGCCACCTTGTTGACGTTCTGCCCGCCAGGCCCGCTCGCCCGCACGAACTGCTCCGTCAGCTCCCAGTCTTCAATCGTGATCTTGTCGTTGATGCGCAGTCCCATGTTCTTCTGATCCAAAAACTCCGGGGTGAGGCCGCAAGGCCGAGGGGCAGCGCCCCTTTACCACCCCGTCTGCCAAAGAAGAAGGCCGCGCTAGCGATGCGCGGCCTTCCGAAAGTTACGGAGGTGGGGTCGGTTAGGACCGGCTGCAATCAGCGCGCCACCTTTGGTTCTTCGTGCCCAAGGGCTGCCCTAGACACGCGCCTCCAAAGTTGTCCCGACACCTCTCTCCAAATGCTTTCTCGACACTGGATCACCTCCTTTCGTTGTTTCGCCTACAGACAGAAAAACACAACTTCTGGGGATCACCAAAGGAAAAATGCCGACATCTATGCGGTTTGTTGCAACCGCCCAACGATCAGGCGGAACGGGATCAGCGCGATCAAGGCAATGGCGATCTTCACACCCCAGTCTGCGACGGCCAACGTCACCCACAACGGGGCCTCCGGTCCGGTCAGCAGGAAGGGCACGCTGTCCCACGCCCAGCTGATCTCATCATCGGCGGATTTGCCGAACGACAGGGATGCGGAAAAGGCGATGGTGAAAAACAGCGCCGTGTCGATGGTCGACCCGATCAGGGTTGATGCCAGCGGCGCACGCCACCACGCGCCATCCCGCAGACGTTGAAAAATCGCCACGTCAATCAACTGCGCCACAAGGAATGCGGTCGCGGACCCGATGGCCACGCGCAGCGCCACCGCAGGAAATTCAAAACCGTCGCCTTGAATCATGATCCGGCTGCCGATCAGCGAACAGATGATGCCCACTACAAAGCCAATGAAAACAACCCGTCGCGCAGGTCCCGCGCCATAGACGCGGTTCATCACATCGGTCACCAGAAACGCGAGAGGGTAGGTAAAGGCACCCCATGTGAGCAATCCATCAAGAATCAAAAACTGCACAAGGATGTTGGACGCCACAACGACGGCGGCCATGGCGATTACGCCAGGAAGAAGTCTGTTCATATCAATAATCCGTTTTGACAAGGTAGTCGGACACTTGGCCCCGCACCACGCGAGACGCCGCGACGTATCCGGTCGCGGCGTGCCTTGTCAAACGGTTAATCTCAGTTGCTGTTGGCGACGCTCAGGCATTGTGCGGGCAGGCGCGCCATGGTCAGCGGGCCACGGCCCGGCGAAGGTGTTGCGTTGGGGTCCGGCGGGGGTGGGTTCAAAATCCGGTCCACCCAACCTTGCGCATCGGCACAGCCGTCACCGGGCGGGGGCGGGGCCTGATCCTCACAGGCGCGATCACCGGCAGGGCAGTTCAGACGCACGTGGAAATGGTAGTGATGCCCCCACCATGGCCGGATCTTGTTCAGCCATGACCGATCCCCGGTTTCCCAGTTGCACATGGCCACCTTTGCGCCGGGAAAGACGAAAATACGCGCCGTGCGCGGATCACTCGCCGCTTCGCGCAGCAGGCGCATGTGCTCTTCGGTCCAGCGGGAATTCGTGAACGCCCCACGTTCGCGGCGCATCGAAATCGACGACAGATCTTCGCGTTCCTGACGCGACAGGTTCAACCGGTCGGGCTGCAACATCCAGATGTCGATATCGAGGCCCGATTGATGCGACGCGTGACCCGTCAACATCGGCCCGCCGCGCGGCTGGCTCATGTCTCCGACATAAAGGCCCTCCCATCCGGGCAGGGTCGCGGCAAACCGGCTCAGGTCCTGGACGTAATCCACCGTCACCGGCTGCGCCCAGTTGCGGTTGCGCGACAGGCGCATGGCCTGCCATGTGGGGCCGGTTTCGGGCAGTTGCACCGCACCGGCCTGACACCCGCGGGCATAGCCGCCGATGGCCTCGGACCTTTGGTTCGAGGCGACGGGCAGATACCCGAAAACCTCCTTGGCGACGCGGTTGTCGCCCGCATTCTGCGCCGACACCGTCGCCGCAGGCCGCCCGTCGTCCACATCGCGCGTCACGTCATTGTTGCGACAGGCCCCCGTCACAGCCAAAGCCGCAATCAGGATGCCGGTTTTTACGAAACTGCCCATTCGTCTGCATCTCCTTGTGGTTTAACCCACCATAGCAAGACCAACCCAAGAAGGAATAGAAAGATCACCGGCAGGAAGCCAAGTTGCGGGCTGCCCGTCAGCCACGTGAACAGGGTTATCCCTGCGGGGGCCAGAAAGGCCGTGGCCTTGCCGGACAATGCGAACAGCCCAAAGGCCTCTGCCGGGCGGTCCGGGTGCGTGTGGCGCACCATCATCGACCGGCTGGCCGAATAGACGGCCCCGCCTGCGCCACCGATCACGGCCCCGCAGACGTAGAACACCGTGTCCGGTACGCTTGACCCGATGGGCAAGGCCACCCAGAACAGTTGTTCGCGCGACATAAAGATGATCGTGACGGACACCAGAATAAGGCACCACACGGCCACACGGATCACGGGTTTCGGCCCGAACCGTTTGTCCGCCAATCCGGCAATCCACGTGGTCACCGCCGCCGCAATCGCGGCCACGACACCGAAGACGCCGATCTGGGTCACGGACCAATCCAGCACCAGCGCCGCATAGACCCCGCCAAAGGCATAAAGCGCATTCAACGCATCGCGGTAAAACATCGACCCGAGTAGGAAATTCAGCAGGCTCTTGCGTTGGGCTACCGATTTGAGCGTGCCCCACAGATCGCCCGCAACTGCCTTGATGTCCGTCCGTTTGCCACCCGCATTCGGATCATCCCGCACCCACAGGAAAAACGGCACCATGAACAGGGCGAACCACGCAGCGATGAACGGCCCCACGAACCGCGTGCCCTCTTTCTCGTCAGGGTTCAGGCCAAACGCAGGTTCAAGCTCTACAAAAATCGTGCGCCCGTTGTCCTGTTCCACGAACAAAAGCAACATGATCGCCAGCGACACCACACCGCCCCAATAGCCAAAGGCCGCACCTGACCCGGAAATCCGCCCGACCTCATCCTTGGTCCCAAGGCTGGGCAGGATCGCGTTGATGAAATTCAGCGCCGATTCAGACGCCACAAAGCCCACGTAAAACAGCACAAGTACCAGAAACAGGTTCGTGCCATCGGGCTGCAACATCCACAGCGATGACGCCGCAAGCACGAACACCACCGAAAAGAACGCGATCCACGGGATCTTGCGCCCCGAATTGTCCGCAAAGGCCCCAAGGAACGGCGCGGTAAAAGCGATGAACAGCCCCGACACCGTCTGCCCACCCGACCACATCGCCTGCGCCTGCGCCTTGGCCGCGCCGCTGTCCATGCCGGAATTCAGGAAATATTCCGCCGCAACGGCGGCAAAATAGGGCCCGAAAATGAACGTCAGACCCAATGTATAAAACGGCTGCGACGCCCAATCGAACGCCATCCAACCCCAAATCCGTCTCTTCGATACCGCTGCCATATCCCTGCTCCCTTATTGGCAGGGATTAAGACAGGCAAAGCCGCGCTGTGGCAACGAAAAAGGGGCCTACAACTCCGGCGGCCAGATGCGCGTGGCCTCCGCGTCGATCCAGTTTTGCACCCACGGGGCCGGAACGGGGCGGGGCGTCGTGATCCCCAGTGCCCGGGTCACCTCCGCCGTGGGCACCGCGCGCCCGCCCTTGACCACCGCCGTGCGGAACAGAACATGGCTGGCACATTCGCCTGACCGCTTGAACATGCCCTGTTCGATGTAGACGAACCGGTCATCCCACGTGGCAATCTTGGTGCGCATTTCATAGCGCTCAAAGGGCGTGATCCGCTTGCGATACCGGATCGACGTGCCCGCCACCGCAAACCCCCACTTACGCTTTTTCAACAGCGCCCAAAGCCCCATCCGGACCGACGCCTGAAACCGCCCGAATTCGTACAGCGTCAAAATCCGCCCGTTGTTCATCTCAAGGAAAATATCGCAATCGCTGGGCCGCGCCCAGTGCTGCGACACATGCATCTCCAACGGGTCCATCGGGGGCAACCGACGCGACGCAAATAAAGTCCAGCCAAGGCGAAGAAATGGGTACATGCCGCTAACCTGCGTCAGGTGACGTGCGCGTCAACCCATAACGCTACGGAAAGTCATTGCCCTTTAACCCATCCGTGCTTACCTGCGGTGAAACGACCAAAGGACACCGCCCATGCAATCCCTGTTCCAGATTCTGATGATGGTCCTCGACCTCGTCTATTACATCATCATCGCGCATTTCATCATGTCGTGGCTGATCCAGTTTCAGGTGTTGAATGTGCGCCAGCAACTGGTCGGACAAATCTGGTACGGCCTCAGCCGCTTGCTGGAACCGATCTATGGCCCGATCCGGCGCATCCTGCCGCAAATGGGCGGGCTTGATCTGTCGCCGCTGGTCGCGCTTCTGGCCATTTCCGCCCTGCGCATCATTCTGATCAACAACTACGCCGCCTTCACCTGACTTGCACCGGACCCGCGCCTGTGATTCTTTAGCCGTTAACGAGCATTTAAGAACATCACAGGCAAGGTCCCCGCATGAGTGCTGCCACACTCCTCCGCGACGTCTTCGGCTTTGACGGTTTCCGTCCGGGCCAGCAAGATATTGTGCAGGCCGTCACCGATGGCAAAAACACCCTTGCGATCATGCCCACGGGTGGCGGAAAATCTCTATGTTTTCAACTGCCTGCACTTGTGCGCGACGGGGTCACCATCGTCATCTCACCCCTTATCGCACTCATGCGTGATCAGGTCCGCTTCCTGCGTGAAAACGGGGTTGAGGCCCATGCCCTGACCTCCGGCAACACCGAAGATGAAACAGACGCCGCCCATGCCGCCCTGCGCGCGGGCAGCTGCAAACTCCTCTACCTCGCGCCCGAACGGCTGGCGTCCAACGGCGCGCAACATATGCTGCGGCAAATCGGCGTCGGATTGATCGCCGTGGACGAGGCGCATTGCGTATCCCAATGGGGCCACGATTTCCGCCCGGACTATCTGCGCATCGGTGATCTGCGCCGGTCGCTGGACGTGCCACTGGCCGCCTTTACCGCGACGGCGGACGAAGAAACCCGCGCCGAGATCGTGCAGAAACTCTTCGACGGGCAGGCCCCCGAAACCTTCCTGCATGGCTTTGACCGCCCCAACATCCATCTGGCCTTCGCCGCCAAGGACGGACCGCGCGCGCAGATCCTGAACTTTGCCAAGGACCGCCGGGATCAGGCCGGCATTGTCTATTGCGGCACACGGGCAAAAACCGAAACACTGGCCAAAGCGCTGTCAGACGCAGGCCACACCACCTGCCACTACCACGGCGGCATGGACCCCGATGACCGCCGCGCGGTCGAACGGCGGTTTCAACAGGAAGACGGGCTGATCGTTTGCGCCACAGTCGCCTTTGGCATGGGAATAGACAAACCCGACATCCGTTGGGTCGCCCATGCCGATCTGCCCAAATCCATCGAAAGCTATTATCAGGAAATCGGCCGCGCTGGCCGCGACGGCGCACCGGCCGAAACCCTGACCCTTTTCGGCCCCGACGACATCCGATACCGCCGCCAACAAATCGACGAAGGTTTGGCCCCACCTGAACGCCGCGCCGCCGATCATGGGCGTCTCAACGCGCTTTTGGGTCTGGCCGAGGCGCTCGTCTGCCGCCGTCAAAACCTTCTGTCCTACTTTGGCGAAACCCCCGACACCTGCGGCCATTGTGATCTGTGCGACAAACCCGCCGATGTCTTCGACGGCACCCAACCTGTGCGCATGGCCCTGTCCGCCGCCTTGCGCACCGACGAACGGTTCGGCGCGGGGCACCTCATCGACATCGTCATGGGCAACCTCAACGACAAGGTCCGTCAGTGGAACCACGACCAGCTGCCCACCTTCGGCGTGGGCCGCGAATATTCCCGCGTCCAATGGCAGGCGATTTTCCGGCAGATGATGGGCCACGATCTGATGCGCCCCGACGCCGAACGCCACGGCGCGCTGCGCATGACAGACCACGCCCGCCCCATCCTGCGCGGTGAGGCCACGATCCAGCTGCGCCGCGACACGATCAAGGCCGCCAAATCCGGCCCAAAGGTCAAACAAATGGTCAGCGAAGAGGACGCGCCCCTTCTCTCCGCGCTCAAGGCGAAACGCCGGTTTTTTGCCGAACAGGCAGGCGGCCCCGCCTACATCATCTTCAACGACCGGACCCTGATCGAAATGGCCGAAACGCGGCCCCGCACCCTCGACGATATGGCGCGCATCGGCGGCGTCGGGGCCAAAAAGCTCGACAAATACGGCGCGGCCTTTCTTGAGGTGATCAATGGCGAGGCCGAGGCGCTGCACCCCGCACGCCAGAAACTCGCCGGTCGCACCGAAGGCACGCTTTATGATCAACTGCTTGAGGCACAGGCCGATCTGGCCCGCGGCCCCGAAGGCACCGACAAACCGCTGTCGTGTTCTGCCGCGCAGCTGGCCAAGGTCGCCAGCCAGAAACCCCGCGACACAGCCGCCCTTGAACGGCTGATCGGCGCGAAATACGCCGAACGTTTCGGCCCCGCCTTCATGGACATCCTGCACGCCTAGGACAGACCACCAGCCACACGTTTGCCAAACGCAAACCATACGCCCGTTCGGGCCGTTTACTTCCCCTCAATTGCATCTACCTTGCCACCACACACCACCGGCAAAACCGACCCGAGGATCGCCCATGCTCACCGTCATCTCGCCCGCCAAATCCCTTGATTGGGACCCTGTCGATATCGTTGCCACGCAGCCTGAATTTCAGGCGGATGCGGTGCGGCTGGCAAAGACCTCGCGCAACCTGACGCTGGGCGCGTTGAAGGACCTCATGTCAATCTCCGATGACCTTGCGCGCCTGAACCGTGACAGGTTCAGGGCCTTTCAGGATGACCCGACGGATGACATCACCAAACCTGCGGCTTTCGCATTTAATGGTGATACATATCAAGGGCTTGAAGCGAAGACGCTGACCGAAGAGGACCTGAATTATGCGCAGAAACATCTGCGTATCCTCAGCGGTCTTTACGGTCTTCTGCGGCCTCTGGACGCGATCCAACCCTACCGGTTGGAAATGGGCAGCCGCCTGAAAACCCGGCGCGGCACGTCTCTTTACGACTACTGGGGCGACACATTGGCCAAAGCGTTGAACACTTTGGGGCAGGACCAGCAGACGGAATATCTCGTCAACTGTGCGTCGCAGGAATACTTTGGTGCAGCGGATCGTAAGGCGTTGAAATTGCAGGTCATTACCCCCGTCTTTATGGAGGTGAAGGACCAAAAACCGCGCATCGTCAGCTTCTTTGCCAAACGCGCCCGCGGCGCCATGGCGCGCTTCATCATCGAAAATCAGGCCACACAGGTCAGTGACCTGCATGATTTCAACGCCGGCGGCTACACCTTCGCACCTGACCTCAGCGACGGCACGCGAAAGCTCACCTTCATCCGTGATTATCCCGACACGACAAAGGCTTAGATGCGCTCGATCGCCAGCGCGATACCCTGACCACCACCAATACACATGGTGATCAGCGCGCGTGTGCCGCCCGTCCGCTCCAGCTCATACATCGCCTTGACGGTGATGATCGCACCCGTCGCCCCCACCGGATGGCCCAGCGCAATCGCGCCCCCGTTGGGGTTCACACGGGCCGGGTCCAACTCCAGTTCAGCGTTTACGGCCAGCGCCTGTGCCGCGAAGGCTTCGTTGCTTTCGATCACATCGAAATCGCCAACCGAAAGCCCTGTTTTCGTCAGCAGGTTCTGCACGGCAGGCACCGGCCCAATGCCCATAACCTCGGGCCGCACACCCGCGTGGGCATACCCCAGAACGCGGAACTTAGGCGTCAGCCCAGCTGCCTCGGCGGCCTCGGCGCGCGCCAAGACGACCGCCGCCGCCCCGTCGTTGATCCCCGATGCGTTCCCCGCCGTGACAGTCCCGTCTTTCTGAAACACCGGTCGCAAACCCGCGAGGGTGTCCGCCGTCGTCGCCTTGGGGTGTTCGTCCACCTTGAACTCAACCATCTCACGTCGGTGCTTAACCATAATCGGCACGATCTGATCGTCAAAATACCCCGCCTCGATCGCCGCCGCAGCGCGGTCTTGCGATGTCACGGCAAAGGCGTCCTGCGCCTCACGGGTGACGCCATGTTCGGCGGCCACGTTCTCGGCTGTCACCCCCATGTGGCCCGTGCCAAAGGGGCAGTTCAGCGCCCCCAGCATCATGTCCTTGGCGCCCACATCGCCCATCTTCGCACCCCAGCGTGCATCGGGAAGAATGAACGGGGACCGGCTCATATTCTCAGCCCCGCCAGCCAGACCAAACTCCGCATCCCCCAACATAAGCGATTGAATAACCGACACAATCGCTTGCACGCCGGACCCGCACAGCCGGTTCACATTCATCGCAGGCACGCTGTCCGGCACACCCGCCCCCATAGCCGCCACGCGGCTCAGGTACATATCGCGCGGTTCGGTGTTGATCACATGACCAAAGACCACATGGCCGATCTGCTCGGGCGCTACCCCGCCCCGTTCCAGCGCAGCGGCGCTGACGGCCGTGCCCAGATCAATGGGCGTCGTCCCGGCGAGGGATCCGCCAAATGTGCCAATGGCGGTGCGTGCGCCGGACAGAATGACGATGTCGGACATGGGGGGCCTCCTGTTAACCAATATCCCACCCTAGACCCGCACCGCACGCTGCCCCAAGCCTGACGTCGCGGCGAAACACCGCGTACCGACCCCTTTTTCTATTCTCGGGTCCCGCTAGATAGTTGGCAAGCCCGCACAAAAACGGACAACCCCATGCTTCTTACCGTCACCGACCTGACCAAAACCTATCCCGGACCGGACGGTGACATCACAGTCCTGAACGGCATCAGCATGTCCATGGGCGCAGGCGAAACCCTCGCTCTGACCGGCGAATCCGGCAGCGGCAAAAGCACGCTTTTGCATCTGGTGGGGGGGCTGGATCAGCCGGATGGCGGCACGGTTGAAATCGACGGGACGGACATAGGGGGCCTTGACGATGCGGGCCGTGCCGCCGTACGGCGCGACAGTGTCGGCGTTATCTTTCAACAGTTTAACCTGATCCCCTCCCTTACCGTGGCCTCAAATATCGCGTTTCAGGCGCGTCTGGCCGGACGCGAGGATCGTGCGTGGAATGATAGTCTGGCAAACCGCATGGGCCTGACCGCGCAGTTGACCAAATACCCTGAACAGCTGTCAGGCGGTCAACAACAACGGGTGGCCATTGCGCGCACGCTGGCGGCCAAACCGAAACTGGTGCTGGCCGACGAACCCACCGGCAATCTGGATGAGGCGACAGCGGACAACGTCATGTCGCTGATGCTTGAACTGGTGGCAGAAACCAATGCGGCATTGCTGATGGTCACACATTCCGAACGGCTGGCCGCGCGGATGGGCCGCCGACTGCACCTGCGCGCAGGTCAGGTGGCATGACCCGCACGGGCCTTTTGGCGCTGCTGTCGCACTGGCGGCGCAACCCGATGCAGCTGTTCACGCTGATTGTGGGGCTGTCCCTGGCGACAGCCCTGTGGTCCGGCGTGCAGGCCGTGAACGCCGAGGCCCGCGCCTCCTATGATGCGGCGGCCGAGACCTTGGGCGAAGGCCAGTTCGCGCAGATCACCCACCCCAGCGGCACCATTGATCAGGCCACCTACGTGGCCCTGCGCCGCGCCGGATGGCAGGTCAGCCCCGTGACCGAAGGCCGTCTGGATGGCATCCGCCTGATTGGCCTCGATGTGTTGACCGCCCCCGGCGGGCTTGGCCCCGTAGACCTCAGCAACGGGGATCTGACGGTTGAGGTGATGTTGAACGGCGTGTTGTTCGCCACCCAAGACACGCTTGACCGTCTGCCGCCCGTCGATGTCACCACCCGCGCCGCCCCCGATGTGGCCCCCGGCGTGATCCTGACCGACGTGGGCACAGCGCAACGTCTGCTGGGTCTTGACGGACAGCTCAGCCGCCTGATCGTGGCCCCGATCCAGCCCGTCACCCAGCCACCGCTGGCCGACATCGCCCCCGACCTCACCTTGCGTCCGCCGCAGGCCGGATCGGATGTGGCGCGGCTGACGGACAGTTTTCACCTGAACCTTACAGCCTTCGGGTTGCTGTCGTTTGCGGTGGGCATTTTCATCGTCCAAGGCGCCATCGGGCTGGCGTTCGAACAACGCCGCCCCGTGATCCGCACCCTGCGGGCGCTGGGGTTTCCCCTGCGCCGGCTGGTCGCCCTGATCGCGGCGGAGCTGTTGGTGCTGTCGGTCATCGCGGGGGCCATCGGCGTCGGGCTGGGCTATATCGTCGCCGCTGCCTTGCTGCCGGACGTCGCGGCCACCCTGTCGGGCCTTTATGGCGCATCGGTGTCGGGCACCTTGCAACTGCGGCCCGAATGGTGGCTGTCGGGGCTGGCGATTGCAGTGGGCGGCACCGGCCTTGCGGCCTCCGCATCGCTTTGGAAACTGGCGCGGATGCCGCTGCTGGCCTCGGCCCGACCGCGTGCTTGGGCGATGCAGGCGGGACGCGGCCGCATCTGGCAGGCGGTGGCGGCGGTGGCATTGCTGGCCTTGGCAGGCCTGCTGGCGTGGGCCGCCGACGGGTTGGTGGCTGGTTTCGGAATGCTGGCCGCATTGCTGATCGGCGCGGCACTGGCGCTACCCCTGATCCTTGACCGTGTGCTGGCCTTCGGGGCCTCCCGCGCGCGGTCGGTCATGGCGGAATGGTTCTGGGCCGACACCCGCCAACAGCTGCCCGGTCTGTCGCTGGCGCTGATGGCGCTGCTGCTGGCCATGGCGGCAAATGTGGGCGTGTCGACCATGGTCAGTTCCTTCCGCCTGACGTTCACCGGCTTTCTGGATCAACGGCTGGCATCCGAATTCTACGTCTACGCGGACGATGCCGAACAGGCCGCCGCCCTGCGCGAATACCTTGCCCCCCGCGTTGACAAAATCCTGCCCATCCAATCGGCCAATCAGGACATCCGCGATATCCCGTCCGAGGTGTTCGGCCCCACCCCACACGCCACCTACCGCGACAACTGGCTGTTCCTGCAATCCGCCCCAGACGCTTGGCCTCGGATCGAGGCAGGGGAGGGCACAGCGATCAATGAACAACTCGCCCGTCGTGCCGACATCGCCATCGGCGACACCGTCACCATCGGCGGCACCGCGTTTGAGGTGCTGGGCATCTACGGCGATTATGGCAACCCCATCGGGCAGGCCCTCATCACCGAAGCCACGTTCGAGGCGCTGTTCCCCGATATCACCCCCCTGCGCTTCGGCGTCCGTATGGACCCCGCCGATGTCACGCCCCTGTCCATCGCCCTGCGCGATGACTTCGGTCTGGCGGAGGCGAACATGATCAATCAGGCAGGCATCAAGGCGTTCTCGTTGGAGGTCTTCGACCGCACCTTCACCGTCACCGGCGCTCTTAACGTGCTGACCCTTGCCGTGGCGGGATTTGCCATTCTCATGAGCCTCCTGACCCTCGCCACCATGCGCCTGCCACAGCTCGCCCCCGTCTGGGCACAGGGGCTGACGCGCGCGCGACTGGGGCGGGTCGAAATCCTGCGTGCCGTGTTGCTGGCCTTGCTCACGGCGGCGCTGGCCCTGCCGCTGGGTCTGGCGCTGGCATGGACATTGCTGGCCGTCGTGAATGTTGAGGCGTTTGGCTGGCGTCTGCCGATGTTTCTCTTTCCGTGGGACTACGCGCGGCTGGCGGTCTTTGCCGTACTGGCGGCCGTTCTGGCCGCGCTCTGGCCCGCCCGCAAACTGGCCCGCACACGGCCTGCCGATCTGCTCAAGGTGTTTTCCAATGAACGCTAGACTCCTCGCTTTCCTTCTCTTGATCCCCTCGTTGTTGTCCGCCCAAGGCTTCGCAGGCCTTGGCACCGCGACGGAGGATTTCGCCACGCCCCAACGCCCCGCGATCTTCGACTTTCCTAAAGACCACGGCCCGCACCCCGATTACCGCATCGAATGGTGGTATCTGACGGCGAACCTGCAGGATGCCGACGGCACAGACTACGGCCTGCAATGGACGCTGTTCCGCACCGCGCTGGCACCGGGGCAGGGCGACGGCTGGTCCTCACCGCAACTCTGGATGGGCCATGCCGCCGTGACCACGCCCGATGCGCATTTTGTCACCGAACGCCTGTCGCGCGGGGGCATCGGACAGGCCGGGGTCACGCCCGATCCGTTTGAGGCATGGATCGACGACTGGCAGTTGGCCGGCCCCGATTTCGACACCCTGACGATGACCGCCAGCGGTCCCGATTTTGCCTACGACATGGCCCTGACCGCCCAAGGCCCTTTGGTGTTTCATGGCGACGACGGCTATTCCGTCAAATCCGCCGAAGGTCAGGCCAGTTATTACTATTCGCAACCGTTCTACGATATCGAAGGTACGTTGGCCCTGCCCACCGGCGACGTGGCCGTAACGGGGCAGGCTTGGCTGGACCGCGAATGGTCCTCCCAACCCCTGTCCGAGGATCAGACCGGTTGGGATTGGTTTTCCCTGTCACTGGGGGACGGCAAACTGATGGGGTTCCGCCTGCGCCAAACGGACGGAACCCACTACACCGCTGCCACGTGGATCACGCCAGAGGGTCAGACGACCCCCTATCCCGACGGCGCATTTCAGGCGGAACCGCTGGCGACCACGGACGTGGACGGGCGCGATGTGCCGACCCGCTGGCAGGTGCGCCTGCCCGATCGTGGGGTCGATGTGACAGTGGATGCGATCAACCCACAGGCATGGATGGACACCTCCGTGCCCTATTGGGAAGGGCCGGTGACCATCACCGGCAGCCACACCGGACGCGGCTATCTGGAAATGACCGGTTACGACTGACACATCCGTGATTTGGAATGTATCGCCATGGCGCGCGCAAGCCGCTATTGGGGGCATATGAAACAACAGATCCCCTTCACCCGTGACCTTGTCCTGATCGGCGGCGGCCACACCCATGCGCTGGTGTTGCGATCGTGGGGGATGAACCCGCTGCCCGGCGTGCGCCTGACGGTCATCAATCCCGGCCCCACGGCGCCTTATTCGGGGATGTTGCCGGGCTTTGTCGCAGGGCATTACACGCGGGATGAATTGGACATTGATCTGGTGAAACTGGCGCGGTTCGCAGGCGCGCGGTTGATCAACGGCAGGGCGGTGACGATGGACCCTGCGGCCAAGACGATCACCGTGCCAAACCGTCCTCCGGTGGCCTATGACGTGGCCGCGATTGACGTGGGCATCACGTCCGAAATGCCGCGTTTGCCCGGCTTTGCCCATCACGGCATCCCCGCCAAACCCCTTGGCACGTTCGCAACCCGCTGGGACGCCTTCCGCGCGACGGCCAAACAGCCCAAAGTCGCTGTCATCGGCGGCGGCGTTGCGGGGGCAGAGCTTGCCATGGCCATGGCCCACGCCCTGCGCGACCGCACGCCCGAAGTGTCGCTGATCGACCGTGGCCGTGTCCTCGATGGATTCAACCCGCCTGCCCGCAGCCGCTTGATGGCCGCGCTGTCCGAACTGGGCGTGACCTGTGTTGAGGACGCGGACGTGATCGAAGTGGTGGCCCACGGCGTGTGTCTGGCCGATGGGCGCACCATCGCGTCCGAATTCACCACCGGCGCGGCCGGTGCGCGGCCCCACGACTGGATCGCGGACATCGGGTTGGACTTGCATGACGGGTTCCTGACCGTCGGCCCGACCCTGCAAACCTCCGACCCTGATGTCTTTGCCGTGGGCGATTGCGCCCACCTCAGCCACGATCCGCGGCCCAAGGCAGGCGTCTTCGCGGTGCGTGAGGCCCCGTACCTTTACGACAATCTGCGCGCGCGGCTGTCAGACAGGCCGCTGCGGGCGTTCAGGCCGCAAAAGGACTACCTCAAACTGATTTCTCTGGGCGGTAAGACTGCGCTGGCGGAAAAGCTGGGCACGGCCCGCCGTGGCAAACTGCTGTGGCGCTGGAAAGACCGGATCGACCGCACGTTCATGACCCAGTTTGACGATCTGCCGCAGATGGAAACCGACCTGCCCCTGCGCACCGCCACCGGCGTGGCTGAGGCGCTGGGCAACGCGCCCCTCTGCGGCGGCTGTGGTGCCAAGGTCGGGCGCAATGCGTTGCGATCGGCGCTGGGTCAGCTGCCCGCAACTACGCGCACGGACGTAACCACGCTGCCCGGCGACGATGCGGCCTTGCTGACCGTGGGGGGGCAGCGTCAGGTCCTCACCACCGATCATCTAAGCGCCGTAACGGACGATCCTGTCATCATGGCGCGTATTGCGACGGTCCACGCGCTGGGCGACATCTGGGCCATGGGGGCCGCCCCGCAGGCCGCAACGCTCACCCTGATCCTGCCGCGCATGACCGCCGACCTTCAGGCCCGCACGGTCGCTGAAATCACGTCGACCGTGGCAGAGTCATTGGGGGATGCCGGTGCCGCGCTGGTGGGCGGGCACACGACCATGGGCGATAGCCTCACCATCGGGCTCAGCATCACGGGGCTGTGCGACACGAACCCGATCACGCTTGCCGGGGCAAAGCCGGGGGATGCGCTGATCCTGACCAAACCCCTCGGGTCCGGCACGATCATGGCCGCTGAAATGCGCCGCCTTGCACGCGGGGCTGATGTTATGGCCTGTCTGAAGGCCATGCAGCACCCCCAAGGCGACGCTGCAGCGGCCTTGCAGGCGGCGCACGCCATGACGGATGTGACGGGCTTTGGCCTTGCCGGTCATCTGGCGGGGATGTGCACAGCCTCCGGTGTGGGGGCTGTGGTGCGGTTGAAAGACGTACCCCTGATGCAAGGCGCGCTTGATCTGGCAAAGCATGGCGTGCGGTCCAGCCTTTATCCAGACAATCGCCAGATTGAAGGGGTATTCGCACCGGACACGGCACGCGCGGCACTGATGTTTGATCCGCAAACGGGGGGCGGGTTGCTGGCCGCTGTGCCCCCTGATGTGGCGACTCATCTGCGGCCAACGGACGGTTTTCATCGGATCGGAGAGATCACGGACACCACCGGCGTCACGTTCGCCTAACCCAAGGTGGCTGCAATATCCTCGGCCAGTCGCTGACGGGACGTCTGCGACAGGTCCGCAACCTCGAACCGGTGCAGAACCTGCGGATCGTGGCGCGCCCGCGCGGCGCGGTAGGACGGATCGTAATGATCCTCCATCAGGGCTGCGGCCAACCCCTCCACATCATCCTGCGCCAACAGGTCCAGCCAGTGGTCGACCCGTTTGCCGCGGTGTCTTCGCAAGATGTTCAGCTTGGCGGCAAAGGTTGCCTGATCCGCAACCATATCGCGGTAGGCCTCCGCCAGAAAAGCCGCCCGTGCTGCCAATGGCGCGTCAATCGTGATGCGAGGTGCACCTTTCATCGCGGCCCACAGGGTCGGCGGAATGATCCTGTCCCCGACCTTGCTGCTTTCCGCCTCGATAAGGGTGGGTCGGTCTGGGTCAAGCGATGCAAGGGCGCAGGCCACCCGCGTTTCAAAGGCTTTTTGCGCCGGTTGCCCGCCCGCCTGTTCGCCCAGAAGCGACCCGCGATGGTTGGCCAGACCCTCAAGATCAATCACCTGCACGCCAAGCTTTGCCAAGCGCAGCAAAACATCTGTTTTGCCGGTGCCGGTGTTGCCATCCAGCAGGATCAGCCGATGGGATACCGGCGCGTCATAGGCGACCCCATGCACCAGCCCGCGAAACGTCTGATAGCCGCCCGTCACCACATCCGCACGCCATCCGATCTGTTGCAGGATTGACGCAAACGATCCGGACCGTTGCCCGCCGCGCCAGCAGTAGACCAAAGGCCGCCAGCCGCCGTCCTTGTCGGCCAAAGGCCCCTGCAGATGGGCCGCCACATTGCGCGCCACAAGCGCAGCCCCGATCTTGCGCGCCTTGAACGGGTCGTCCTGCACATAGATCGTCCCGACCTCCGCCCGTTCCGCATTGCTTAGCGCGGGCAGGTTGAGGGCACCGGGCACATGGTCTTCGGCAAATTCTGCAGGCGAGCGCACGTCGATGACCGTGTCATACCCGTGGTCCAGCATTCCGCCCAATGTATCAAAACTCACGCCCATGGGGGATGCTTAGCGGACGCAGGGCAGCGCCACCACCGGTAAAGGTCTTTCGCCGGATGTCATCACCCCCTAGCATCGGGCCATGCAGATCGTTCCGCTGACATATCCCGCCGATGCCGCGCGTGTCCGCCGCGTGTTCGATGCGGCGGCGGATTATGTCATGCTGGAAAACGGACATCCGCCGACGGATGCGACCATCGCGGAATTCTTCACCGATCGTCCCCCCACCGTGCCGCTTGAGAACACGCATCATCTGGGGATGGAGATGGACGGGCGGCTGGTCGGGGTGGCCGGCTTTCTGTTCGGCTTTCCCGATCCAACCGATTGCTACATCGGCCTTATGATCTTCGACCCCGCGCATCGCGGTTGTGGCCTGGGCACCCGCACGGTCAACCACATCAAACAGACCGCCAGCGCCCGCGGGGCGACCCGTCTTTTGATCGCCGTGCTGGACGAAAACCCCAAAGGTCGCGCCTTTTGGGAGGGGCAGGGGTTTGCCCACCTCAAGACATTCGCGCCGACGTCAGACAGGCACATCCGTCACCGGTTGGGGTTCAACCTCTGAGGAGACAGCAGCGTGCGGCCCGTTTCATCCAGCGTGTACCAGATGCCGTCCTCCAGCACCGCAGGCACCAGCGTGCGGCCATAGCCTGCCCCGCTGTCGAGGTTGATGCGGTTGCCCAGATGTTCCGGGAAATCCAGCGCGGTGTGGCCGTGAACCACCATAATGCCGTGATCATCCTCGTTATCAATCCAGCCTTCACGGATCCAGACAAGATCTTCTTCGGTCTGGTCTTTCATCGCGACATCGGGGCGGATGCCGGCATGGACAAAAAGATGCCCCGCTGCGTGGTGATAGCGCGGCCCGTTGGCGATCCAGTCCAGATGCGCCTGCGGGACGGCCTGTTGTAACATGGGTTGCAGCCAGCTGCGATCAGCGTCGGTGACCGGGTCTATCCCGTCCGGGATAGACAGGTCGGGCCGATAGGACATGGTTGTCGTGTTGCCGCCCAGCCGGTGGTGCAGCCACCCTTTGCCGGATTTGATCATCCGGTCCTGCCAGATGCCACTGGTGACAAACCGCCAGAACATCAGGTCATGATTGCCGATCAGACAGGTCCAGGGCCGCCCTGCGGCCTGTCCATCCATAAGGCGTTGAATGACGCCTTTGCCGTCCGGGCCGCGGTCCACGTAGTCGCCCAGGAAGACGACAGGGGCCTCCTGGCCCCCGTCCTTTTCGATCAGCTTCAAAGCGCGATCCAACTGATCGGTGAAGCCGTGAATATCGCCAACTGCATATAACATAAGGGCTGTTTATGCGCCTGCGGCGGGCGGGGG
>NZ_JAHDGE010000047.1:6774-18355 GCF_020627745.1 Pseudooctadecabacter sp. | reverse complement strand
GTGGCAGAGCCGATCGCGGCCATGGCCGTCTGCGCCTCTTGGTCCGTCTTCACACCAATCTCATTGATGCGGTGCGCCACGTCCTGCTGCTGCGCCGTCTTCAGGGATTTCGTCAGCGCATCATAAAGCACAACCCGCTGCTTGGTATCCGTCTGCAGCTTGTTGATCAGCACCATCTGCGTCGCCGCCTGGTTCTGCAAACTGTCGATCCAGGTCTTGCCCTTCTCGATGTAGCGTTCCAGCGTCTGCGACTTCGCCAGTTTCACCTGTTCTTGCTGAACGGCCTCGTTGTAGGCGGTGTTCATCGCGGCCAGTTCTGTTTCCAGCTTTGTGCGCGCGGCGGCGTCCTGTTCGACGCTGATCTTGTTTTCAAGTTCGATAATCTTGGGATCCATGGCAAGGATTTCGGCGCGCACGGCCTCCAATTCCCCCACAACGGCCTCACGTTCTTCCAATGTACCGCTCAGGTTGCCCTCAACCTTGACCTTCTGTTCCTCCAATGTCGCCAGCTGGTTTTCCAACAGCTTGGTGATCACATCGGATTTTGAAATCAGATCCTGCAACTTGTCATCGACAGAGGCCGACCGCATCCGTTCCTCACGCATGCTTTCGGATTTGCCCTTGGAAAAGAAGCCGACAAAACTCTCCCAACCGGTCTTGGACCGCATCTCATCAAAGTCCTGCTGGAACCCGGCTGTGACGTCGTCCAGCCCCATAATCAGTTCCGCAATATTGGCGTTCATCAATTCCGTATGGGCATGAACATCCTCGAGAGAGGCATTTTCGATATCGACAGCAATATCAGTCCCTTGCGCCATCTTCTGACGCGCCGTTTCAATACGGCTTGTCAGCTCGGATATCTTGGATTGCGCCTCCTCGACCTGCGTTTGCGATTCCCGAATTTGCGCGTCAAAATCTGCCATGGCGATGTCCCCTCTGTCCTTATGTTCATTGTATACATATGTATTCCGAACGTGATTTACACCACGTCCGGTAGAATTATTTGCCAATTTTGACCCGAATAGGGCGAAATGAAAAGGGAGTTACGCCGCCTCGGCGTCGCCATCCTCGTCGCCATCCGCAGCCTCATCACCGTCGCTGTCATCCGATCCGTATATGACCTCCGGGTCGATGATATTGGGTGGCAGGAAAACCCCGCGATTGGCCAGTTCCTCACCCTCAAGTTCGATCGACGCCTCCTTGGTGCGCACCACCACACGGGTGCCATTGGGGACGCGGTCATAAAGGTCGATGATGTCATGGTTGAACATGCGGATGCACCCAGCCGAGCCCGAATTCCCAATCGACGGCAGGTCATTGGTGCCGTGGATGCGGAAATGCGTGTCACGTCCGTTCTGGAACAGATACAAGGCCCGCGACCCCAGCGGGTTCGCAAGACCGCCTTCAATGCCTGCTGCAAAGGGCCCGTAGACCTCAGGCTCGCGGCGCAGCATGTTGGCGGTGGGGGTCCAGCTGGGCCACTCCCGCTTCAGCTGAACGGTAGACGGGCGGCTCATGCGCAACCCTTGCGCACCAACCGCGATTGCATACCGCCGCGCCAACCCGTCCTCTTCCACAAAATACAAAAGCTTCGCATGGGGATCGACGACGATCGTACCGGGGGCCTCCGGGCCGTTGTACTCCACCACGGCGCGGCGGTTCACATCGCTCAGAAATTGCGCCGGAATGGGCGGCAAAACGTAGTCCCCGTCGTCGATCACACCGTAGCCGTCGACAATCTCGGACACCGGCACACCACCGATCAGATCCTCTTGCTGGGCGCAGGCAGACACCAGCGCCAGCGCGCCCAGTGCCAAAACGCCGCGAACCCGATCCAAAAACTGCTGCATCTTGTCCCTCGTTTATGTGTTTCGCCAAGCTTAACAGGCGCTTGCGCGAAAAAACCAGTTCCAAAACTGGCAAGGCAATAAATTTCTAGAAATTTGTGCCCGCCCCGCCCATGGTGATCACATGAAACTGCAAGGCAAAACCGCGATCGTCACGGGTGCCGGCTCCGGCTTCGGGGCGGGCATCGCAGCCAAATTCGTGGCCGAAGGGGCACGCGTTCTGGTGGCTGACATCAACGGCGATGCCGCCAGCGACGTGGCACGATCCATCGGGGCCAACCCGTGGGTGGTGGATGTCTCCGACAACACTTCGGTGCGGCGGATGGCCGGCAAACTGCCCGATCCCGATATCCTTGTGAACAATGCGGGCATCACGCATCTGCCCCAACCGATGGAGGACGTGTCGGAGGACGAGTTCGACCGCGTCCTTCGCGTCAATGCAAAATCCGTCTTTCTGATGGCCCGCCACTTCGTGCCCAAAATGAAAGACCGCGGCTCGGGTGCGATCCTGAATATCGCCTCCACCGCCGGTGTCAGCCCCCGCCCCAACCTCAACTGGTACAACGCCTCCAAAGGGTGGATGATCACCGCCACCAAGGCCATGGCGGTCGAACTGGCCCCCTTCGGCATCCGCGTGAACGCGCTTAATCCCGTGGCTGGCGAAACCCCCCTTCTGAAATCGTTCATGGGCGAGGATACCCCCGAAATACGCGCCAAATTCCTGTCGACCATCCCCTTGGGCCGGTTTTCGACGCCTGAGGATATGGGTGCCGCAGCCGCATTCCTGTGCTCGGACGAGGCCAGCATGATCACCGGCGTCGCCATGGAAGTCGACGGCGGGCGTTGCATATGATCGGCAATATCCTGCGGGTCTTGTTCTTTCCATTTTTGGGACGGATCAAATCGGCAGGCCCGCCGCCTGCCCCGCCCCCGTTGTCCTCCGCACGTCTGCATCTGTTCGCGGGCGATTTCGGGTCCGAGGTTGAGGCCACCGACTACGCCTTGGGGTTGGCCGACCAGACGCTTGCGGGTGATCTGGGCGGCGCAGTCATCGGCCCCGACGATATCGAAATCATCTTCGGACACGACAGGATCGCCGCCGCCCGTCCGATGCTTCGCTTTTCGGCACCGGTGCCTCGGTCTGCGGCCAACACATATATCATGGTGTCGGATCGCGGTTATGACGCGTCAGCGCTCACTGGACACCGCGTCAATTATCTTGGCCTGTGCGACGTCAGCTGAACAAGGCATCCAGCATCGGTGACCGCGCCTGTTCCAGCCCCTCGATCACATCGAAATGGTGACGCCGCGCCTCAACGGTCAAATCACAATCCCACGCAGCCTGCAGACCTCGGGCCTGCTCCAGGAACACCGGCCGTTCGGCGTCACCGACCCAGATATGGACCGGCGCGCGCGGGGCAGGATGGCCGACAGGACTTTGCGCCTGCGCCTCCTGCGCGGTCAGGCGCAGCGTGTCGTTCATCGACGTCTCCATCAGCGGCGAAAGATCACCCAAGGGCGAAATCGGCATGATCCGTGCCACACGCGTCGACCAGTCCTGTTCCATATCCGCGCACCCCAGCCGCGCCGCAAGGTGACCGCCTGCAGAATGTCCGGCCAGAAAAATCGGTCCTGTCGTCCGCGCGGCAATCGCCGCCACACTCAATGCCGCCTCCTGTACGATCTGGGAAATGCTGGCCTCGGGGGACAGGGTATAGCCCGGCATCGCACAAGCATATCCAGCCGCACAAATCCCTGCCGCCAGATGGGAAAACATCGACGGTGATCCCGCCATCCAGTATCCGCCATGCAAAAAGACAACTGTCCCAAGCGACAGCCTGTCCGGGAAGAAGATATCATAGGTCTGACGCGGCAGCGCACCGTAGGCCACATCCGTCTCGCCCAAGGCATGGCTGCGCCGAAACCTCGCCGCCGCCGCCTCCCAACGACCATAAAACCGCTCACCATCCGGAATATGCGCCGAATTGGCGTATGCATCATCTAGCCGTGCCATACTTTTCTCCGATCATCCCCCAATGACCTAACCGGCCCGGTCCGTAAGGAAAGCCCTCCCGCTTCATCTGGCCCGAAAAACTCCCCCCGGAGGGCCGGCCAGCCGCCTTGCGCCCCGCCCTGCGATAGGCCACAACCGCGTCATGGAATGGGTGAAGATCATACATATCTTGTGCGTGATGGGATGGATGACGTCCATCTTCGCCGTCCCGCGCGCCCTGATTTACTGGAAACGCGACTTCGCCAAAACCGGTGAATTCGGCCCCTTGGGTGACCTGACCCGCCGCCTTTACCGGTTTTCGGCAGGCCTGATGGTGATTGCGCTGATCACGGGGATATGGCTGGGCACACAATGGGCCTTCGACACATGGGTCTGGGTCAAACTCGCCCTCGTCGGCCTGCTGGTGATCCACTACATGATGACCGGCGGCATGGTCATCCGCGCCAAACGCGGCGAATTCCGCGAAAGCGATTTTTACCTGCGTATGTTCAATGAAATCAGCGTTGTGGGCGTCATCGCGATCCTGTGGGTGGTCGTGGTCAAACCCTTCTGAATTTCCGCAATCTCAATCGCCCCTAAAATTTCTGCCGGTTTTGCCAAGGATTGACCTCCCCCATCCGTCATATCCTAGTGATGCGCATGAACGTAACAGACGAAGACCTGGCCCACGCGGCCCAAAACGGTGACGCGCAGGCCTTTGCCAGCCTGCTGGCGCGCCAGTACGACCGTCTGTTTCGCCTGTGTTTTCGCCTGACCGGATCACACCACGAAGCCGAAGACCTCACTCAGGACATCTGCGCAGCCCTGCCCGCAAAACTCCGCCACTTTGACGCCCGCGCAAAATTCACCACGTGGCTTTACCGTGTGGCCGTCAACGCCGCACATGACCGCCGCCGCAAACAATCCACCCACGGGCGCGCCGCCGAGGGCTGGGGCCCTTGGGAAATCAACCGCCAGGCCACCATCGCCGAAAACGCGCACCGCACCGATTGGCTCATGACCGCGATGAATGCCTTGCCCGCGGACCTCCGCGACACGCTCGCCCTCACCCTGGATGACATGACCCACGCGCAGGCGGGCGACATCCTCGGCATCTCCGAAGGCACCGTCAGCTGGCGTCTGTCCGAGGCCCGCAAACACCTCAAAACCCTCATGGAACAGGAGGACGCGACATGACCGATCCACTCGACGACCTCAAATCCGCGCTGGCCGACGCCACCCCCGCGCCCGACGCGATGCGCCGTGCAGAAAACCTCGCACTGGCACAAAAAAACTTCGCGGCCCTCCAAGAAACTGCCCAAGCCAGCCGTCCCATATCCAGACCCACCCTCTGGACAAGGACCAAAACCATGTTTGAGACCCTCACCTCCCGCGGCGGATTGACAGCGACCACCGCCCTTGTGGCCTGCGGCGTGTTCATCGCGACCCCCATTGGCCAAAACCTCATGAACGCCAACCTGTCACAACGGACGGCCCCCAATCCCGACGTTGCGGCAGCCAGCGTGCCGGAACTGACCGACGCCCTGACCGAAAGCGCCGACATCCAAACGGGCGTGTCCGTGTCCGATGCCAATCAGGCCATGCCGTCACTTCAACGGGTACAAACCCGGCAAGACAACAGCGTCACCCTTCAGGACGTCGACACCGCCGGGGCTCCCTCCCCCGCGTCCCCGCAAGCCCTTCGGTCAGTATCGCCCACAACCGACAGCTATCCGGTCGCACCTGCTCCGGCTGCCACGTCGGACACCTTCGCCAACGACACCCCCAACCCGCTGAAGATCACCGCCGACGCCCCCGTTTCGACCTTTTCCATCGACGTGGACACCGCCGCCTACGCCCTTGTCCGCCAGTCGTTGCAGGCAGGCGAACTGCCCCCTGCAAACGCGGTCAGGATCGAAGAGATGATCAACTACTTCCCCTACGACTATCCCGCCCCTGACGGCCCGCATCCGTTCGAACCCACAGTCAGCGTCTTTGAAACCCCGTGGAACACGGACACCCGGCTGGTCCATATCGGCATACAGGGCGCGCTGCCCCTCACGGACGACCGCCCGCCCTTGAACCTCGTCTTCCTGATCGACACCTCCGGCTCGATGGAGGCTGCCAACAAACTGCCGCTCCTGCGTCAATCCTTCCGCCTGATGTTGTCGGAACTGCGCCCTCAGGACGACGTCGCAATTGTGACCTATGCAGGCTCCTCCACCATCGCCCTGCCCGCCACGCCCGCCAGTGACCGCACGACAATCGAGGCCGCCCTGAATGCCCTCACCGCAGGGGGGGCCACCAACGGACAGGGTGGGCTGGAACAGGCCTATGCCCTGGTGGATCAAATGACCGACGTTGGCGACGTCTCCCGCGTCATTCTCGCCACCGATGGCGATTTCAACGTGGGCCTCAGCGACCCACGCGGGTTGGAACGCTTCGTCGCGGACAAACGCGACAGCGGCACCTACCTCAGCGTTCTGGGCTTCGGGCGCGGCAATCTGCAGGATACGACGCTGCAATCGCTGGCCCAGAACGGGAACGGCACCGCAGCCTATATCGACACCTTGGCCGAGGCCCAGAAAGCGCTTGTCGATCAACTCTCCGGTGCGCTTTTTCCCATTGCCGATGACGTCAAAATACAGGTCGAATTCAATCCGGCGACGGTCGCGGAATACCGTCTGATCGGCTACGAAACACGTGCCCTGAACCGCGAGGATTTCAACAACGACGCAGTTGACGCCGGTGAACTGGGCGCGGGCCATACCGTGACGGCCCTCTATGAGATCACCCCAACAGGCTCCCCCGCGCAACTCAGCGACCCGCTGCGCTATCAAACCGAAACGCCCAGCGCCACCAGCGACGAATTGGGCTTCCTGCGACTGCGCTACAAAGCGCCCGGGCAGGCGACCAGCACCCTCATCGAAACCCCGTTCCAGACCGCAGGCACACCCGGAACCGAAGCCGCCTTCAGCGCCGCCATCGCCGGTTTCGGCCAACTTTTGCGCGATCCGACGTACCTGAACGGCTGGACCTTCGACGACGCCATCGCACTGGCCAACGCCAACCGCGGCGATGATCCCTTCGGATATCGCACCCAAGCGGTGCAGCTGATGCGCCTCGCCCAGTCACTGTCGAACTAGGTCATCCCAATCGGCATTGGTTTCGTTTTGCCCAAAATACTCCCGCCGGAGGCTCCGACACGGGCCTCCGTCACACCGCCCTCCGCCTGTCGACACCGCGCCACTTTCAATCAACAAAAACGCGCGGAAGCGCACGTCTGGCTCAGTCCGATTTTGGAAAACCCAGTGCATAAAAATCGCGCAGCATCTGGCCTTTCTGCGGCTTGAACGGCCCGATCTCTTCCATGTCATTGATCCGGTCCAGCCGGAACATGCGAAAATCATTGCGCAATTCGCACCACCCAACGACTGTCCACGTCTGTCCCCAAAACCACAATCCCAAGGGCCGGATCGCACGCGATGACGGCACGCCGTCCTTGTCGGCATACTCCAGATCCAGTCGCACCGACCGGTCCACCGCATCTTCGATCTGGTCGATCATGTGACGGACACCCTTTGTCATGCCTCCGGATTGAAACGCATGGATCGGCACCTCACCGGCGCGGGCACGGGCGTCATCGGGCAGGACCGCCTCGATCTTGACCAGGGCTTCTTCGGCGGCCAGCGCCATCTGCGCCCCACCCCACGCACGGATCATCCGCGCGCCAGCCACAAGGGCCACAATCTCATCCGAATTGAACATCAGCGGCGGCAGATCGTAACCCGCCCGCATCACATAGCCGACCCCGGCCTCCCCCTCGATCGGCACGCCGGAGCCGATCAAATCCGCCACATCGCGGTACACCGTCCGCTTTGTAACCTCCAACCGTTCGGCCAACTGCGCGGCGGTCATCAACCGGCCACCGCGCATGTATTGAACGATCTGAAACAGGCGGTCGGCCCGTCTCATGTGAAACCTCGCATCAGTGATCCTTCGTCTCAAACAGGGCGATGGAATTGCCATCGGGGTCGGTGGCATACTGGAACCGCCCCTGCGGAATATCAATGACCGGTCCCATGACCTGCCCGCCCGCCGCAACGCAGCGCTTGGCCCCGTCTTCAGCCGTACCCGGCAACGCGATATGGATGGTCGGGCCACTGCCTGCGGCAGGTGTGCCTTGGTACAAATGACCCGCGACCGCGTTGTCATCTTCATCGGTCAGCGCGTTGAACATCGCCACCTCATTCGGCCCCATTTGCACGATGTCCATGGTCCAGCCGAACACCTTTGCATAAAAGTCAGCGGCGGCGCGCAGGTTGGTCACTGGGATTTCGGTCCATACGACGTAAGCTTGCATGATGTGTCTCCTTTGATGTGCAATGATCCTTGCACTCTTTCTGACACACCCCTGCTGACAGCATTGTGTCAGCATCATTTCAGCAGCTACGGTTCAATCCAGGAAAGTCCATCTTCGGTTTTGCCCTTGGGGCGGTATTCACCACTCACCCAGCCTTTGTACTTGGCGCGATCAAGGGCTGCGAAAAAGGCCGGATAATCGAAATCACCACCCACCGGTTCATGGCGGTCGGGCACGCCGCCCACCTGCACATGCACGACATGGGGTTTCACGGCCTCCCACGTCGCCATCACATCCAGCCCCATGCGGGCGGCATGATAGGCGTCGAATTGCAGCCCCAGATTTGCGGCCCCAACGGCCTCAAGAACCTCAACCGCCAAATCAAAATCGTTCAGGAAATATCCCGGCATGTCGTGGCTGTTGATCGGCTCGATCGTCAGGCTTTGCTTGGGCGCAAAACCCGCAGCCCATTTCAGGTTTTCGATAAAGACCGCCTTCGCCGCATCCCCATCGGCGACACCGGCCATGATGTGAATATGCTGCGCACCCAAGGCACCGGCATAACGCGCCGTGCGCCGAAACGCTTGCTGAAAGCGCGCCTCCTCTCCCGGAACAGCGGCAAACCCGCGCGGGCCGTCGGGGTCTGCATAGTTGGGCGGCGGACAGTTGATCAGGGCCAGAGGCATCTTTGCCCGCGCGAGGGCCGTGCCCAATCCAGCCGCATTTTCATCGTAGGGAAACAGAATCTCCACAGCTTCAAATCCGGCCATCGCGGCGGCCAAGGGGCGTTCCATCACCGGATACTCGGTGAACAACACGGACAGGTTTGCGCAAAACCGCGGCATCTAAACCTCCAGATCAGCCGCCGGACAAATCGGGAAAAACGTACCCTGCGACCGCAGACCAAACATATCGCCCTCGACCACGCCCCTATCGACCAACCTGTAGAACGACTTGCGGTCAATCAAAGCCTCAAGATTTCGGCGGATCAACACATAAGGCGACGGCTCGCCTGTCTGGGGGTCGCGCTCCACCCGGATCGGATGATCGGGGCCTGCCACGGCCTCATCGCCTACGTTTGTGACAAACCGCAGGGCATCGCCCTCCACCTCGAAATCAATCGCCACAAATGGCGCGTCCTCCACCGTGATCCCGACCTTCTCCACGGGCGTGACCAGAAAATAGTCATCCCCGTCGCGCCGGATGATGGTCGAAAACAGCTTCACCAGTTCAGGCCGCCCGATCGGGGTGCCCAGATAAAACCACGTCCCGTCCCGCGCGATCCGCATATCCAGATCACCACAGAACGGCGGGTTCCACGCCTCCACGGGCGGCAACCCGCGCGCAACCTTCGCCGCCCGTGCCGATGATGCGAGGCTTTCCGCCGATACACTCACCGGCCCATCACTTTGCTTTGTTTTTGCCATTGGGGTCCATCGCGATATCTGTTCAACTGTTGACGTCACTATATGACCCTGAAGGAGAAGTTGACCATGGCCACAGACGCAGAGCTTGTCACGCAGATCGAAGCCATGGGCAGCAAACTGGCCGAGGCCCGCGCCTCCATCGCCAAACGCTTCATCGGTCAGGACACCGTTGTTGACCTGACACTGGCGTCCCTGCTGTGTGGCGGACACGCCCTGCTGATCGGCCTGCCCGGACTGGGCAAGACCCGTCTGGTGGACACCCTGTCAACGGTCATGGGCCTGCACGGCAACCGCATCCAGTTCACGCCCGATCTGATGCCCGCCGACATTCTGGGCTCCGAGGTTTTGGAAACCGCCGCCGACGGCACCCGCGACTTCCGCTTTATCGAAGGGCCGGTGTTCTGCCAGTTGCTGATGGCGGATGAGATCAACCGCGCCTCGCCCCGCACCCAGTCGGCGCTGCTGCAGGCCATGCAGGAAAAGGAAGTCACCATTGCCGGTGAACACCGCCCGCTTGGCACGCCCTTTCACGTGCTGGCCACACAAAACCCCATCGAACAGGAAGGCACCTACCCCCTGCCAGAGGCGCAGTTGGACCGGTTCCTCGTTCAGATCGACGTCCCCTACCCCGACCGCGACACCGAACGCGACATCCTGATCGCCACAACCGGCGTGACCGAAGACGAGGCCACGGCCGTCTTTACGGCTGACGAATTGCTGGCCGCCCAAACGCTGCTGCGGCGGATGCCCGTGGGCGACGCGATTGTGGAAATGATCCTCGATCTGGTGCGCGCCTGCCGCCCTGACGACGACAGCGCCCCCGATGTGGTCCAATCGAACGTCAGCTGGGGCCCCGGCCCCCGTGCCGCACAGGCGCTGATGCTGACCGTGCGCGCCGAAGCCCTGTTGCGCGGCCGCCTTGTGCCCTCCGCCGAAGACGTCCGCGCCATGGCGGCCCCCGTGCTGACGCACCGCATGGCGCTCAGCTTTGCAGCGCGCGCGCGCGGCGAAAACCTCGCAGCCGTCATTGATCAGGTCGCAGCCTCCGTCACGCAAGTCACCGCTGCCGCATGAGCGACGCCCCCCTCACCCTCAGATCCGGCGCGGAGGCCCTCGCGGCCCCCTTCCCGCCGCTACTGGCTGAGGCCGAGCATCTGGCCTCGTCCGTGCTGGTGGGCGATCACGGGCGCAGGCGGGCGGGGCTGGGTGACACCTTCTGGCAATACCGCCCCGCGCAAAACCACGACGAAATGCGCAGCATCGACTGGCGCCGGTCCGCAAGGTCTGACGCGCAATTCGTGCAGGACAAGGAATGGCAGATTGCGCAGTCGATCCTTCTGTGGGTCGATCAGGGCGCGTCCATGTCGTTTACCTCCCTCAAGGACGGCACGACCAAAGCCACCCGCGCCCGCACGCTTGCCTTGGCCACCGCAATTCTGCTGCTGCGCGGCGGCGAACGGGTGGGGCTGACCGGCAATCTGTTGCCGCCACGCCGGGGCGAAACACAACTCGCCCGAATGGCCCAAATGCTCAGCGAGGATCACGACAGCGATTTCGCAGCCCCCGACGCCCGTGGCATGCTGCCCCACTCACGCGCCTTGTTCGTCTCCGACTTCATGGGCGACCTGACGCAGATCGAGGCCGCCATGGCCAAAGCCGCCGATGCCGACGTGCGCGGCGCGCTGGTGCAGATCCTCGATCCCGCGGAAGAAGCCTTCCCCTTCGACGGACGCACCATTTTCGAAAGCATGTCCGGCACCCTGCGTCACGAAACCCTCAAAGCAGGTGATTTGCGCACCCGCTATCTGGATCGCCTCGCTGAACGCAAGGACCGCCTTGCCTCTCTGGCACGCATCTGCGGCTGGCAGTTTCACACTCACCACACCGACGCCAGCGCCGCGTCGGCCCTGCTGTGGACCTACACCGCGTTGGAGCGTCGCATCTGATGGCC
>NZ_JAHDGE010000047.1:0-6674 GCF_020627745.1 Pseudooctadecabacter sp. | reverse complement strand
GCTCCGCCCGTTCTCGCCTGAAAACCTCCACCGGAGGTTTTCCGGGACGGCTCGAACTCTCTGGTTCAAAAATACCTCGGGGGAGCGCGCAGCGCGGGGGCAGCGCCCCTTCCGCGGCGCAGCCGCGCGGATCGGATGGGCGCAGCCCATTCGACTGAAAGACCGCCCATGCTGACCCTCGGTCCCCTTGGCTTCACAGCCCCCTGGCTTCTGCTTGGCCTCCTCGTCCTGCCAATCCTGTGGATTCTGCTGCGCGCGGTCCCGCCCGCGCCGATCCGTCGCCGGTTTCCCGGTGTCGCGCTTCTGCTGGGGCTGTCCGATGACGCAAACCAGACCGACCGGACCCCGTGGTGGTTGCTGCTTTTGCGGCTCATGGCGGTCGCCGCCATCATTACAGCCTTCGCCGGCCCCGTTCTCAACCCGCAGGACCGCACGCCGGGGACCGGTCCCCTCCTGATTGTGACAGACGGCACCTGGGCGTCCGCCCGCGACTGGGACCGCCGCATTGACCGCATGGACGCCGCCCTGGACGAAGCCGCCCGCGACGGTCGCCCTGCGGCTTTGGTCAGCCTCACCGACCTGCCGCCGGAAGGTCCGGTCTTTCAGGATGCGCAGGCCGTGCAACTGCGGCTGCCGGCCCTGCAACCGGCCCCCTTTGCCCCTGATCCGGACGCCATCACCGATTTCTCCGCCGCCCTGTCAGGTCGGTTTGATACCTTCTGGCTGTCCGATGGACTGGGCCGCGACAGTCGCGCGGGCCTTCTCGCCGCTTTGGAAACCCGTGGCACCGTCACCGTCTTTTCCTCCCCCCGGTCCATCTTGGGGCTGCGCGCTGCACAGATCGTGGACGGCAACGTCACCGTCACGGCCCTGCGGACAGACACAGACAGCGCGCGGGACATCACCATCGCCGCCTTCGGCCTTGATCCGGCGGGCACCGAACGCCGTCTGGCGATGGCATCCGCCGCGTTCGAGGCCGGCGCGACCGAGGCGACAGCCACCTTCGATCTGCCACCGGAACTGCGAAACCGTGTCACCAGATTTGAAGCAGAGGGCATCCGCTCCGCCGGGGCGGTGACCCTGACCGATGACGCGCTCAAACGCCGCGAGGTGGCCTTGCTGGCAGGTGCATCAGAAACCGAAACCCTCGATCTGCTGTCCCCGCTTCATTACCTCAAACAGGCGCTTGTCCCCACTGCGGACCTGATCGAGGGCACCCTCGAAGACAGCCTTCTGGCAAATCCCGACGTCATCGTTCTGGCCGACGTCGCCAGCCTGACCGCGGTCGAGGCGGACGCCACGCAGGACTGGGTCGAAAAGGGCGGCCTTCTGGTCCGCTTCGCCGGTCCGCGACTGGCGGCCTCCGACATATCGCGCACCGACGAAGACCCCCTTATGCCGGTGCGGTTGCGGATCGGGGGTCGGTCCATCGGCGGTGCCATGTCATGGGGGGAACCCAAGGCGCTCGCCCCGTTTGCCGACACTTCGCCCTTTTTCGGGCTGACAGTCCCCGAGGATGTGGCGATTTCGGCGCAAGTGATGGCCCAACCCGATCCGACACTGGCGCGGCGCGTCATTGCTCAGCTGGCCGATGGCACGCCCCTGGTGACGCGCAAACCTCTCGGGGACGGCTCCGTGGTGCTGTTCCACGTCACGGCCAATGCGGAATGGTCGACCCTGCCCCTGTCGGGTCTGTTTGTGCAGATGCTGGAAAGGCTGGCGATTTCCACCCGCCCCGCCGCACCCGATGCGGACGAACTGGCGGGCACCACATGGCTGCCCGAAGACAGCCTGACAGCCTTTGGTGATCTGGAACGGGCCGATACACTGCCGGGTGTTCCGGGTGAGGACCTCGTGACAAATGCGCCCTCGGCGGTCATGCCACCGGGTCTTTATGCCGGCGAAGACCGCCGCATTGCCGTCAATGTCATCGGGCCGGAGCAGACCTTGTCACCTGCAATCTGGCCTGCCCGCATCGCGGTCGAAGGGCTTTCCGTCCTCCGTGAGACGGTGTTGAAAGGCTGGCTTCTGGCTGCGGCACTTTTGATGCTAAGCCTCGATATTCTGGCCTCCCTCGCGTTGTCCGGTCGATTGCGCGGCCCCCGCGCGACGGCAGCGACGACCGCGCTTGTGGCGCTGGCCATGGTGGCCCTGCCCGTAGATGCGCAGGCGCAAGACGACAGTTTTGCGATCGAGGCGACGTCGAATGTGCAACTGGCCTATGTCATCACCGGCGACGTGCGGGTGGATGACATGTCGGATGCGGGGCTTTATGGGTTGTCCAATACCTTGTTCCAGCGGACCTCCATTGAACCCACGCTGCCCGTTGGCGTTGATGTGGAAGTCGACGAACTGGCGTTTTTTCCGTTTCTCTACTGGCCCGTGACGGCCGATCAACCGCTTCCCACGCGTGAGGCTTATGCAAAACTGAACCGGTATCTGCGATCCGGCGGGATGATCCTGTTCGACACGCGGGACGCCGATCTGGCGCGGTTCGGCTCTGCCTCGCCCGAGGGGCGAAAATTGCAGGCGATCGCACGCGGTCTGGACATCCCCGCCCTGGAACCGATCCCGCAGGATCACGTGCTGACACGCACGTTTTACCTGCTTCAGGACTTTCCCGGACGCCATGCAAGCCGTGACGTCTGGGTGGAAGCGGCCCCCGCCAGCGCTGTTCAGGCCGAAGGAATGCCGTTTCGGGACCTCAACGACGGGGTCACACCGGTGATTGTCGGTGGCAACGACTGGGCCGCCGCATGGGCACAGGACCGGTCGGGAAATGCCCTCGTGCCCATCGGTCGCGGTATGGCAGGCGAAAGACAGCGCGAAATTGCCATGCGGTTCGGGGTGAACCTGATCATGCATGTGCTGACGGGCAATTACAAATCCGATCAGGTCCACGTGCCCGCCCTTCTTGATAGGTTGGGCCAATGATGATCCGGCGGATTTCAGGTATTTTTGAACCAGAGAAACGGGGCGTTGGCCTATGACCGGCAATGTTGTGCTTGATCCGCTGGTCCCGCTTTGGGTGCTTTACAGTCTGGCGGGCATCGCGGCCCTCGGGCTGGGGGTTGCGATCTGGCGGGGATTGCTGGGCTGGGTGTTGCGCGCCCTTGCGGCTGTGGTCATCCTCGGGGCGATTGCGAACCCGTCCTTGCAACGCGAAGACCGCGCCCCCCTTTCGGATATTGTCATCGCGGTTGTCGATGAAAGCGCAAGCCAGAGGATCGCCGACCGGCCGGAACAGGCAGCCGATGCGCTGGGGGCCATTGAGGCCGAAATCGCGCAGATGGCGAACACGGACCTGCGTGTCGTGACCCTTGGCGATGCCGACGGCGACGGCGGCACCGAACTGATGACCGCCCTGTCCGAGGCGTTGTCCGAAGAACCGCAGGCGCGTGTCGCAGGCATGGTCCTGATCACGGACGGACGGCTTCATGATCTGGGCGCGGCGCCCACCGTGATGCCCGCACCGTTGCACGTATTGCTGACCGGTCGTGACACCGATTGGGACCGGCGTCTGGTTGTCCAGAACGCACCGGCCTTCGCCATTCTGGGGGAACCGGTCACGCTGACCCTGCGGGTGGAGGATCAAGGCGCTGCCCCTGCGGCCGACCTTGTCGATCTGACCATTGCGATTGACGGCGGCGCGCCTCTGGCATTCCAGATCCCGGTCAATCAGGACGTGGAACTGCCGATTGATCTGCCTCATGGCGGCATGAACGTGATGCAATTCGCCACGCCGGTCGCAGACGGCGAACTGACAGACCGCAACAACGCGGCAGTCGTCCAGATCAATGGCGTCCGCGACCGTCTGCGCGTCCTGCTGGTCTCAGGGGAGCCGCATGCAGGCGAACGCACGTGGCGGAACCTGCTGAAATCCGACAGTTCTGTCGATCTGGTCCACTTCACGATTTTGCGTCCGCCCGAAAAGCAGGATGGCGTGCCTGTCAACGAACTCAGCCTGATCGCCTTCCCCACACGGGAGCTGTTTTTGGAAAAGGTCGACGAATTCGACCTGATCATTTTCGACCGATACAAACGGCGTGGCATCCTGCCGTCGATCTATCTGGAAAACATCGGCACCTATGTTGAAAACGGTGGTGCGGTCCTGATCGCCGCAGGGCCGGATTACGCCTCTGCCGACAGCATCTACCGGTCCCCGCTGGGCGGTGTCTTGCCCGGCGCCCCCACCGCACGGGTCTACGAAGAAGGCTTTACGCCGCTGATCTCGGACCTCGGACAGCGTCACCCTGTCACCGAAGGGCTTGAGGCCTTCGCCCCGGCCTCCGGTGAAGACGGCCTGCCCGGCTGGGGCCGCTGGTTCCGCCATATCGAGGTTACTCCGACGCCCGATGCGGATGTCGTCATGACGGGGGCGAATGACCTGCCATTGTTGATGCTGGACCGGATCGGCGAGGGCCGTGTGGCCTTGATCGCGTCCGATCATTCATGGCTGTGGGATCGCGGCTACGAAGGGGGTGGCCCGCAACTGGAACTGCTGCGGCGTCTGGCCCACTGGATGATGAAAGAACCCGAGCTGGAGGAGGAGGCATTGTGGGTCGAGCCCAATGGCCTGACCATGCGGATCATCCGGCGCACCCTCGAAGAGACCACCGGCCCCGTCACAATCATCCATCCCGACGGCACCGAAACGATCGTGGAGTTGTCCGAAATCTCCCCCGGACGCTACGAATTGATGTGGGACGCACCCGAAGTCGGCCTTTACCGTTTGCGGGATGCGGACACCGAAACCGTCATCGCCCTCGGGCCTGCCGCCCCGCGCGAATTTGAACAAACCATCGCGAATGCTGCGCAACTGGACGATCTGCTTGTCGCCACAAACGGCGGTGTGACCGTGATCGAGGACGGTTTGCCATCGGTTCGAACGGTGCGCGCGGGCCGTCCTGCGGTCGGCAACGGCTGGATCGGGATCACACCGCGCAACGCCTACAGGACGGCAGATATCAGCATCACACCGCTGTTGCCTGCATGGGCTGCACTGCTGCTGGCAGGAATGCTGGTCATCGGCGCGTGGCTGCGCGAGGGCCGCCGTTAACGAATGGAAACGCGGGTGGTGTCGGACGCCCAACCGCCCACGCTGTCCGAAGCGCGGATAAACACATGCGTCACATCCGCAGGGACCGTGATGCTGGAAGACCGTGTAAAGGGCTGTTCCTCAACATGCGGGTGGGCCAGGACGCGTGTGCCCAAAACCGTCCCGTCAGCCAGTTCAACCCGCCATCCGTCCGCGTAATCGTCCCAACCCGTGTCACCGTGGGACAATGTCACGCTGAAACGGCCACCGGAATAGGTGACCTCTTCGACCACGGGGGCATCAGCAAGGGCCGGACCGGCCAAAAGGATCAGGGGCAACGCGTATTTCATAACGGGATACATATGCCTAATTTCAGCGCTGCCAAGTCACGTATCGGTGTCTGCCAGAACAATTGCACGGGGCAGCGACGCGAACTCGCGGCTCCAGACAAGCCATGTGGTCACGACAAGCGCCAGACCAAGCCCCACAGGCCCGACCAGCCATGCCACAGCGCCCAGCGCGAAATACATCGCCCGAAGACCACGGTTGAAATTCATCGCGGCACGGATGTTCAGTTCTGCCGCCTTACGCGCAAGGGGCGCCGTGCGCGGATCGACAGGGTCATTGGGCACGGCCCCCATCATCACCGAACAATATCCGAAAACCCGATTGGCCCAGACAAATTTCAAAAACGCATTGCCCAGCAAGACCAGCACCAGGGTCAGTTTCAACTGCAACACCACGGCTGGCGCATCCCCCTGTCCGATCCCCTCCGCGAGACCCCGCAAGGGGTCCACATTGCCGATCAGCGCAAGCAGACCGCCCAAAGCCAGCAGACATGTAGACGCAAAAAACGACGTGCCCTGCCGCAGGCTCATCATCACTTGCGCGTCAAAAATGCGCGGTTCCCGCGTGACCATGACCTGCATCCACTGCCGGCGATACTCTGACATCAGAACCGTCACCGACGGCCGGCTTTGCGACGGGTGTTCTATGAGCCAGCTCAGCCCGAGCCACACCCCCAGATAGGCCGCAACCAGCAGACCATCAATCCAGGTTAGGCTTTGAAACGCAGTTATCATGTTCATGTGTCGCACCCTAGGCGCAAAGCGGGGGATGGACACGGGGTGAAATTGGTTATATTTCCTTACCAATCGAAGGAGACGCCCATGGACATGCCTGCCCCCAGCCCCGCCGTTCTGTCGCGCAAGGCCCAGATTGTTGACCGGTTGCAATCGGTTCTGCCCCAAGGTGCCGTGATCCACAGTGACTCCGAGGTCCGCGCCTACGAATGCGATGCCCTGACCGCCTATAAATGCCCGCCCCTGTGCGCGGTGCTGCCGTCGTCCACCGAAGAGGTCGCGGCGGCCTTGAAAATCTGCCACGAGATGGGCGTGCCGGTCGTGCCGCGCGGGTCGGGCACATCGCTGGCAGGTGGGGCGCTCCCCACCGCTGATTGTGTGATCCTCGGCACGGCACGTCTGAACGCGGTGCTGGAGACAAACTACGAAGACCGCTACATCCGCGTCGGATCGGGCCGCACGAACCTGAGCGTGACCGGCGCTGTTGAGGCGGAGGATTTCTTCTACGCCCCCGACCCGTCCAGCCAGCTGGCCTGCGCCATTGCGGGCAATAT
>NZ_JAHDGE010000046.1 GCF_020627745.1 Pseudooctadecabacter sp. | reverse complement strand
AGACCGTCAACAACGCGGCCCAGCAGTTCGTCACCGATTGGCACGTCCACGATGGCGTTCGTCCGCTTAACGGTGTCGCCTTCTTTGATGTCCTGGTCGGAGCCGAAGATAACAACACCAACGTTGTCAGTTTCGAGGTTCAGGGCCATGCCCTGAATGCCGCCGGGGAATTCGACCATCTCACCGGCCTGGATGTTGTCCAGACCGTAGACGCGCGCAATACCGTCACCGACGGACAGCACACGGCCAACTTCTGCAACTTCGGCTTCCTGGCCGAAATTCTTGATCTGGTCCTTGAGGATCGCGGAAATTTCCGCAGCTTGGATCGCCATTATCGGGCCTCTTTCATGGTATTCTGGAGGGCAGCAAGTTTCGCTTTGACCGACGTGTCGATCATTTTGGAACCTACCTTAACGACAAGACCGCCGATGAGGCTTTCATCAACGGTCGCATTGATATTCACAGCAGAGCCGACGGACGCCTTGAGCGTTTTGGCCAACTTGTCTGTCTGGGCTTTGGTCAGCGCCTTGGCAGAGGTCACGTCAGCTGTGACCTCGCCCTTCTCCTCTGCCAGCATTTCCCGCAGGGACGCGATCATCTGGGGCACAACGAACAAACGCCGCTTGGACGCCATCAGCGCCAGCGTGTTCGCCATAGTGGGGGAGAGTTTCATTTTCTTCGCAACGGCCGCAATCGCAGTGCTTTGTTCGTCACGGCTGTACAGCGGTGAGGAAATCAGCGTGCGCAGGTCATCGCTGCCCTGAAGGGCGGCGGCCAATGCGTTGATGTCTGTTTCAAGAGCCTTGAGGCCCTTTCCGTCCTTCGACAATTCGAAGACGGCGGTGGCATAGCGGCTTGCAATGCCGGAGGAGATCGAAGCTGGTTCGGACACGTCCACCCTTCCGATGTCTTTGGCTGCTGAACACCCTTGTAGAAAAGGCCGTCCCTCAGCGCAGTCATGTCCCCCACACAGGGGAGACGCCAAAATCAGGGCGGATGTAGCAGAGGGTGTGCGGTGGGGCAACCGCATTGCTCACCAAATTGTCAGTGCGGTTTTTGTCAATGGAAACTGGGAAATACCACCCTTAAGGCGCGCCCCTGCGACCGCCTGCCGCGCCTTGGGGGCACAAAGTCTACGCGGCTTTGGGAAATGGGGGACGATTCTGCAGCTGAATTGTGTGGTACATCGGCACCCTCAAGCCTGAAACAGTTCGTTTCTAAGCGGGGATATGACAGCCAGAGTGATTTTGGCTACGGTTCAGTCTTGGTTAACGCGTCAGGACACCCTTATGTTGAGTTTCGCCCTTCTGCCCTTCTTCGCCTTTGGCCTTCTGGCGTTGATGCCCGATCTGACAGGTGGCGACGATACATCCGATAACCCGATCGGGCCTGACGATCCGGATATGCCCGTGGACCCCATCGACCCCGTAGACCCCGCGACGCTGGGGGCGTCTTTTGAACAGACAGACGCGGGCGTCACGATCGAGTTTGGAGAGAACGAGACCGGACGACTGGCGATCTTCACCTATGTCGACACCGAAGATTCAGAAACCGACTTTCTGGAGGTTCACGAGGCCCGCTATTATCTGGTTCCTGAAGGCGTGGATTGGCCGGACAATACATCCGAGACGTCGTTCAACATTCCCGGCGATCCGGGGGACGGCCAGTATTTGCTAAGCGATTTCGAAGAGGAATTTGATCTGGTCCTTCTGGGCACAGTCGATCTTCTGGCCATGGGCAATGACACACCCACCGATACGGATATGGCCGATGCCCTGCCCGCCCTCACCTCGAACGTGGAGGCGGAGTATTATTATCTTGAAGCCAACACCGACGGTGACGAACTGATCGAGTTTCTGCAAGAAGGCTACATCGAAACCCGCAATGGCGCTGCCGAAACGGTGGTGACCGCAGACACGACCGGCACCGACGAAAGCGAATGGTTCACCACCACAACCGATGCGGTTTCTATATCTGCCGGCGGCGGGGATGACGTGATTGATGCCAACGCAGCAGATGCCAACCTGTTTGGTGGGACCGGCGAAGATACCATCACAAGCGACGGCATGAATGTCTTCATTGACGGTGGCGCGGGTGATGATGACATTTTTGCGTCTGACGGTGATGTTTCCGGCGGGGACGGTGCGGATGTCGTGACTGTTTCGGGCAGCGGCGACACCACTGTGAACGGGGACGATGGCGATGACATCATATCGACCTTCTCCCTCGGGACGACAGTGATGTTTGGCGGTTCGGGCAATGACAACCTTCAGGCCGGTCTGGCCGGATCGGAGGAAATCTCCGCCTCACTTTATGGTGGCGAAGGGGATGATTTTCTGTCCGTCGGGAACGGAGCCACCGGATTTGGTGAGGACGGGGCGGACCGGTTGCAGATGGAAGGCGGCAGTACGGCATTTGGTGGCATCGGCGATGACACCTTTGCGATGCTGGACTTTTTTGATGCCGAAGGCGGGCTGATGCGTGCCACAGGCGGCGCGGGTGCCGATGTCTTCGACGTGACAGCCCGCAATGTGACCGGCACATCCGATCAGGACGTTTTCGCCCAGATCGAGGATTTCGATTCTGACGAAGACACCCTGATCGTGTCGCGCTGGTCACCAGATGACCAAATTGTAGGCGTGCGCCTGCAAGAGGACGATGCCGGCGCCTTTACAGATGTGAATGTCGATTACCGCGATCCGTTCGGCGATATTGTGACAGTCACCATCCGGTTGACGGACGCGGTCGATGTCTCCGCGTCGGACATCGTCTTGCGCTAGACCGGCTTTACCACGGGGCCACCCATCCCTTCCAACACGCGCAGGGGGCGCTTGACGGCCTCTGTCAGGCCGGGGCGTTTGGGTTGCGGGACCTGCTTTGTAACTTCAACCATCAACACACCGCCTGCGGTGAACACCGGCAGGTGCCGCCCGACCCGTTCCATTGTCGTGGCCATACGCCGCCAGAGCCTGTGCGAGGAAGGGGGCTGGTACAGCGTCGATAGTGTCTTGGTGGGGATCAGCCCCGTGTCGCGCAGCTGCTTTTCCAACTGCCCCAGCGAATAGGGACGCCCGAAGCCAAAAGGCGTCCTGTCGGACCGCGACCAGAGCCCGGCGCGGTTGGGCACAATAAAGACAGCCCGTCCTTCGGGTTTGAGAACCCGCCAGCATTCATCCAGAAGGGCAAGCGGGTGTTCGGATGTCTCCAACCCGTGCAACAGCACCAGTTTGTCCACCGTCCCCGTCGCCAAAGGCCAAAGTGCGTCTTCGCACAGGACCGCTACATTGGGCTGCCCTGCGGGCCATGGCATCACGCCCTGCGGCCCCGGCATCAGGCCGATCACCCGTCGCGCCTCGCCCATGAACGGACGCAAGAGAGGCACCGCAAATCCATACCCCACAACCGTTTCACGCGTTGCCTTGGGCCACATCCGCACCAGTTCATCCCGCACGACCTTCTGCGCCGCCCGCCCCAGGGGGCTGCGGTAGTAGAACTCACGAAGATCATGCACATCCAGATGCATTGCGGCCCTTTCGTATCTGGGCAAAACTCAATGCCACCATATCAACACCGGAATGAAGCGCCATGCCCCTTACACTGCTCACTGTGCCCTGCCTCGACGACAATTACGCGTTTCTGCTCCACAACGACGCGACGGGGGACACCCTGCTGGTCGACGCACCGGAGGCCGCGCCTGTTCAGGCGGCTCTCGACAGTCAGGGTTGGGTGCTGACGGATATCCTGCTGACCCACCACCATTGGGATCACGTGGATGGATTGGACCCTTTGCGTGGATCGGCCCGTGTGATCGGGGCCGCCAAAGACGCAGACCGTCTGCCCCCGTTGGATCTGGCCGTGACCGAAGGCGACGCCGTAACGATCTGCGGCGAGGACGTGCAGGTCTTCGATGTCTCCGGTCACACGATTAACCACATCGCCGTCTATTTCCCCACCTCTGGCGTGGTGTTCACTGCCGACAGCCTGATGGCGCTGGGATGTGGCCGCCTGTTCGAAGGCACGCCTGCGCAGATGTGGGCATCGTTGCAGAAACTGCGCGCCCTGCCCGACGACACCCGCGTGTGTTCGGGCCATGAATACACCCAGACCAACGCGCGCTTTGCCATGACCATTGAACCGGACAATTCCGATCTTATCTTACGGGCAGACGAAATCGCCATCGCCCGTTCCAAAGGGCTCGCCACCGTCCCCTCACCCTTAGGCGTTGAAAAGCGCACCAACCCTTTTTTGCGTGCCGATGTGCCGGCGCTGAAATCCGCTGTCGGGATGGTTGACGCCGATCCTGCAGATGTCTTCGCCCATGTCCGTAAGAAACGCGACACTTTCTGATCTGCCGCAAAAGGCGGCAAAGCCCTGTAAAACAGGCCCTTCAGGGTCACAGTCAAATCAACGTAACAAAGATGTGGCAATTTTTCCCTTGAAGCTGGGGGAAATAAGCCAAAACTTAACCTTAAGAGGCCACGGTACTGTCGGGCCCAAGACCCCCGGCAAGACCCCCGATCAAGAGGAGCACGCAACGTGCCATCATTCTCGACGACACTTGAGCAGTCCATTCACGCAGCGCTTGCGCTGGCGAATGCGAACAAACATGAACTGGCCACGCTGGAACATTTGTTGCTGGCCCTGCTGGATGAACCGGACGCCGCCCGCGTGATGCAGGCCTGTTCAGTGAACCTTGATGAATTGCGCCGCACACTCGAAGATTTCATCGAGGACGATCTGTCGACCCTCGTGACCGAAGTGGAAGGGTCCGAGGCTGTGCCAACAGCCGCCTTCCAGCGCGTAATTCAACGCGCGGCCATCCATGTGCAGTCGTCAGGCCGCACAGAAGTGACCGGCGCCAACGTGCTGGTCGCGATCTTTGCCGAACGCGAAAGCAACGCCGCCTACTTCTTGCAAGATCAGGACATGACCCGCTACGACGCGGTCAATTTCATTGCCCACGGTGTGGCCAAAGACCCCGCCTTTGGCGAAAGCCGCCCCGTATCCGGCGCGCCGTCGATGGAGGACGAGGCCGAGGCCACGACCGAAGGCAGCAAAGACGAATCCGCACTCGCAAAGTATTGTGTCGATCTGAACCAGAAGGCCTCCGAAGGGGACGTCGATCCGCTGATCGGCCGCGCCCATGAGGTTGAACGCTGTGTTCAGGTGCTCTGCCGCCGCCGCAAGAACAACCCGCTGCTGGTGGGTGATCCGGGTGTGGGCAAAACCGCCATCGCCGAAGGTCTGGCCAAGAAAATCGTCGAACACGAAGTGCCTGAGGTTCTGTCCGGAACCACCATCTATTCCCTCGACATGGGGGCATTGCTGGCTGGCACACGGTATCGCGGCGATTTCGAAGAACGCCTCAAGGCCGTGATGACGGAAATGGAAGATCACGAAGATGCGGTTCTTTTCATTGACGAAATCCACACCGTGATCGGTGCGGGTGCCACATCTGGTGGCGCCATGGATGCGTCCAACCTGCTGAAACCTGCGCTGCAGGGCGGCAAGCTGCGCTGCATGGGGTCCACCACCTACAAGGAATTCCGCCAGCATTTCGAAAAGGACCGCGCGCTGAGCCGCCGGTTCCAGAAGATCGACGTGACGGAACCTTCGGTGGAAGACAGCATCAAGATCCTCAAGGGTCTGAAGCCCTACTTTGAGGATCACCACCAGATCAAATACACCGCCGACGCGATCAAAACCGCTGTGGAACTCGCCGCGCGCTACATCAACGACCGCAAACTGCCCGACAAGGCGATTGACGTCATTGATGAGGCCGGTGCTGCCCAACATCTGGTGGCTGAAAGCAAACGTCGCAAAACCATCGGCGCCAAGGAGATTGAGGCCGTCGTGGCCAAGATCGCCCGCATCCCGCCCAAGAACGTCAGCAAGGACGATGCCGAGGTCCTCAAAGACCTCGAAACATCTCTCAAGCGTGTGGTCTTCGGTCAGGACAAGGCGATCGAAGCCCTGTCATCCGCCATCAAACTGGCGCGCGCCGGTCTGCGCGAACCTGAAAAGCCCATCGGCAACTACCTGTTCGCAGGCCCGACAGGCGTCGGTAAAACCGAGGTCGCCAAACAGCTGGCCGACACCTTGGGCGTGGAACTGATGCGCTTTGACATGTCGGAATACATGGAAAAGCACGCGGTCTCCCGCCTGATCGGGGCGCCCCCCGGCTATGTGGGCTTCGACCAAGGCGGCATGCTGACCGACGGTGTCGATCAGAACCCGCACTGCGTGTTGCTGCTGGACGAAATGGAAAAGGCACACCCGGATGTTTACAACATCCTGCTGCAGGTCATGGATCACGGCAAACTGACCGACCACAACGGCCGGACCACAGATTTCCGCAATGTGATCATCATCATGACGTCCAACGCCGGTGCGTCTGACATGGCGAAAGAGGCCATCGGCTTTGGCCGCGACAAGCGCACGGGTGAGGATACGGCAGCCATCGAACGCACCTTCACGCCGGAATTCCGCAACCGTCTGGATGCCGTCGTCAGCTTCGCCCCCCTGCCGCAGGATGTGATCCTGCAGGTGGTCGAAAAGTTCGTGTTGCAGCTCGAAGCACAGTTGATGGACCGCAACGTGTCCATCGAACTGACCAAGCCTGCGGCGGAATGGCTGGCCGAACGCGGCTATGATGAAAAAATGGGTGCACGTCCTTTGGGCCGTGTCATTCAGGAACACATCAAAAAGCCGCTGGCCGAAGAATTGCTCTTTGGCAAGCTGGCCAAAGGTGGCCACATCAAAGTGGGCGTCAAGAAGGGTGATCTTGATCTGCAGATCGAACCGCCGGCCAAGGCGCAAATTTCAAACGACAAACCGCCGCTTCTTGCGGCAGACTGATGCGGCTTGCCGTTTTGCTCATATCCTGCGCCGTGCCCGCCACGGCGCAGGATTTTTCTTTGGCGATGCCGGTCGATTGCACGCTGGGCACCACCTGCTACCTGCAAAACTACGTCGATCATGACCCCACTGACGCCGCCTCGGATTTCCAGTGCGGTGATCTGACCTACGACACCCACAAAGGCACCGACTTCGGCCTGCCCTCACTGGCGGCCATGAAAGCAGGCGTTGATGTCCTCGCCGCAGCCTCCGGCACGGTGCGCGGCGTGCGAAATGACATGCGGGATGTCCTCTACACCGCTGAACGCGATGCCGAAATCGCAGGCCGCGATTGCGGAAACGGCCTTGTGATTGCCCATGAGGGCGGCTGGGAAACGCAATACTGTCACCTCAAGGAAGGATCCGTCGCCGTGACCACGGGCCAAGAGGTCGCGACAGGTGACGTCTTGGGCGAAATCGGCTTGTCCGGTCGCACCCAGTTCCCCCACCTGCACCTGTCGGTCCGCCGCAATGGTCAGGTCATCGACCCCTTTGACCCTGACGGCCAGATCGCCTGCGACGCGCCGTCCGATGACACTCTCTGGAACACGCCCCTGAACACCCCCCAAGGCGGACTTCTGTCCGCCGGTTTCGCCCCCGACATTCCAGACTATGACGCGGTCAAGGCCGGAACGGCGGCCACGCGCGCGCTCACATCCCAAGACGCGATTGTCCTGTGGACCTTTGGCTTTGGCGCACAGCAGGGCGACACGCTGGTCTTCACCATCACCAACGACGCAGGCGAAGTCTTCGCATCGGAGGTCGAACTCACCCGCACGCAGGCTCTCTTTATGCGGGCCGGTGGCCGCCGCGCCCCCGACGAAGGCTGGCCTGCGGGCCTCTATGAAGGCCGCATCGACCATGTGCGAAATGGCACCCTTCTGAACAGCCAAACCACATCCGTGACCCTGCGCTAGTCCCCCTTCATCTGGCCCGAAAAACTCTCCCCGAAGGGCCGTTTTCAACCAGCCCACCCCCTAACGACACGGGCTCACGCCCGCCAAGCAATGCCAAAAAAAATCGCGCGGCGCAGCCGCACATTCAGATCACCGTTCGGTCAGCTTCAACTCGATCCGGCGGTTTTGGGCGCGCGCATCGTCGGTATCGGCGGGGTTCAACGGCTGGTATTGCCCAAACCCGTTCGCGGCCAGACGTTCGGGCGGAATACCCAAGAAATTCACCATATAGAGCACAACGGACAGCGCGCGTGCTTGGCTCAGTTCCCAGTTATTGGCAAACTCCCCCAGACCAGACAAAGGTACATTGTCCGTGTGGCCGTCTACGCGGATCACCCAGTCGATCTCGTCGGGGATTTGCCCGGCCACATTGCGCAATATGCCCGCCACCTTGGCGATCTCCCGTTGGCCTTCGGCCGACAGTTCTGCCGCCCCCTGTTCGAACAAAACTTCCGAGGAAAATACAAACCGGTCGCCTTCGATCCGCACCCCGTCCACGCCTTCCAGAACATCGCGCAAAAGCCCTAGGAAATCTGAACGGAACCTCTCCAACTCCTCTGCTTCGGCGGCCAACCGTTCAAGCTCCGCTTGCTCCAGCGCATTGGTCCGCTGTTCTGCCAAAAGTGCGCGTGCCATCGCCGTGTTCAAATCCTGCGACAGGGATTCTATCCGCACATTGGCCTGCGCATCCGCGTCATTTGCCAAATCCAGCAACCCCTGCAGCTGGTTCAATTCACCGCGCAGTGTGGCCACCTGTTCGTTCAACGCCGCCACCTGCCGCTGGCTTTCCGCCGACAATGCCTCCTCTTGCGACAGGGCCGCATTGGCCTCGGCCAAAAGCAGCGCTTGCCGGTCGAGTTCACTTTGCGTCTGATCGGTTTGGCTTGCAGCCGCCGCCAAGGCCGCCACGGCTGCGGCCAATTCGTCGGCGAGCACCGCACGGTCCCCGGCGGAGGTCGCAAGGGTCTGGGACAGCGCGTCACGCTCGGCCTCCAACTGGGCGATTGCGGCGGCCGCCGCCTCACGGTCGGCGGTGGCCGCGTCCTCAAGCGTGGTGCGCGCAATCAGGGCCTGCGCCAGCTGGGCGCGCAAGTCTTCGGCGGTGGCTTGTGTATCGGTCTGTCCATCCAGCGCTGCGGCCAGTTCCGCCGCCAGATCCTCACGCGCTTGACCCGCTTCGGCTGCGGCGCGTTCGGCCTCTTGCTGGGCCAAAAGCGCAATGGCGAGGTTTTCATCCAGATCGTCCTGCGCCGCACGGGCGGCGGCCAACAGGGTCAACGTATCCTCGGCCTGCTGGCGCTGTTCCTCGAGCGCCAGTGTCATCGCCGTCAATTCCGCATCCGCATTGGCCAGCCGTTCGCGCAGGGCTTGCGCTGCGGCGGCATCGGCCAGACGGGCGGCTTCCAGATCGCTGATCTGGGCCGAGGCCGCCTCACCATCCGCTTCCAAATCCGCCACCAAAGCCTCCAGCGCCTCGCGGCGGGCGGCGGCAAGGCGGGCGGCCTCGGTACTTGCGTCAATCTCGGACCGTGCATCGGCCAGCGCCAGATTAAGCGCCTCTTGCGCGGACAAAAGCTCCGCCTCGCGGCTTTCAAGTGCGGCGATCGTTTCACCTGCGGCGCGGCGTTCGGCCAAAAGCCCTGCGACTTGCGCCTCAAACCCCGTGATCTGTTGTTCTGCATCCGACAATTCCGCAGTCAGTGCATCTGCCTGCGCGGTAAGCCGGGCAATCAACTGATTTTGCTGGTCAACAAGGCTTTCATTCTCGGCCAGATCGCTTTGAAGCGCGGCAATTTCACCCGACAGCGCCCCCACCTGACTGCCCAATGTGGCCGACCGGTCCTGTTCCAACCCCAGCGCATCGGCCAGTGCTGCAACCTCGGCTGACAGTTCCGACAGCCGCGTTTCCTGACCTGTGATCGTTTCACGCAAGACGAATTGCAGGACCATGAAGATCGTCAAAACGAACATCAAAACCAGCAACAGGCCGGTCATCGCATCCACGAACCCCGGCCAGATGGACGCCTGAAACCGCGCGCCGGTTCTGCGGCTCAGCGCCATGTCTACGACCCGTCCTGGGCTTTGCGTGCAATGCGATTGCCCTGCCGCGCGGCTTTCGTCAGCTCCGCCATATCAGCGCGCAAGGCCTGCGACATTTCCTGTCTGCCTGCCGCCATTTCCTCAAGAATACGCAACAGGCCCACATCAATGGACCGCAGCCGCATGCGGCTTTCGGCGTCGATGCCTTCCATACCTGTGTCCTTCAACGCCGCGATCAGCCCTTCTTGCGCGTCCGCCACGCGCATCAACTGGGCCGACGCCTCCGATTGGCCGGTCGACGCGGCCAGCTGTTCCACCGTTCCGGTCAGCGCCGCGATCTTTTCGTTGGTTTCCACACGACTGGCCTCGGATGCGGCGAACATCGCCTGCATCTGTTCCATCTGTTCAACCATGTGGTCCACAACGCCCGCCATGGCGACCTGATCGCCTGTGGCCTCATCGCCTGCGGCCAGACCGACGCGGGTGATGGTCGACAACCATTCCTCCAACTCGCGGTAAAACCGGTTCTGGCCGTGGCCTGTGAAAATCTCCAACAGGCCCACCACTAGTGATCCCGCAAGCCCCAACAAAGACGACGCAAAGGCCACGCCCATGCCCCCCAACTGGCTTTCAAGCCCCGATTGCAAACGTGCAAACACCTCTGCACCGGTCTCTCCTTCCTGCGGGGACAGTGACCGGATTGTATCCACCAAGGCGGGAACCGTCGTGGCCAAGCCATAAAACGTTCCCAAAAGCCCAAGAAAGATCAACGTGTTGACGATGTATCGCGTGATTTCGCGGCTTTCGTCGATCCGCTGGGATACTGAATCCAGAATGGACCGCGATGATGTGGACGACAACTGCATCCGCGCCCCGCGCGACCGCAGCAGTGTGGCCAACGGCGCCAACATGCCCGGCGCTTTGCGCACCTCGACATCCTGGCGTTCACCGGCAAACCCTTCGATCCAGGCCACAGATTTCATCAACTGCCAGACCTGTCCGAAACATGACAGGACACCGATAACGAACACGCCGAATATGAAGATATTCAGATAGGGGTTCGCAAGGAACACCGGCCCGATCTGCGGCAGGGCGAAAACGACACCTGTGGTGACCAATGCCAGCACCACCAGCATCGAGATGATCTGGGTAAATGGCTGTGAGAACTGCGGCTCGGCCTTTTGGTCCCCTGTTTCCATGGGATCAGGCACCTCTTTGTTGTTTGTTGCGGCCAACATAAGCGCCCCGCGCCCAAACCCCAAACAAAATCACGTCAGAGCGCGAACACGGGCCACCAGCCAGTCCATGTCGGGGTCTTCAATGCCCATCTTCATCAGATGATCGGCCGTATTGTACAAATATTCAGGGTTCGGGCCGCGCCCGCCGACCGACCGCGCGATCAGCTGGGCCTGCTTTTCCAGATCAAACTGGCAATACTGCTCATGATCCCGGTTGATTACATAGGCCAGCGCGTCCACGTGGCGGCCGTCCTCCAATAAAAGCGGCACATGACGTTCCAGATAGGCGGATGAAATCAACTCGCGTTCGCGCAACTCCGCCAGAACACGGTCCTCGTCGGCAGGTGCCACCCGAAAGGCCACGCCGGTGCACGAACTTTCCGCCTTGTCCAACGCCAGAACAAGACCAGGTTCGTCGACGGTGCCCCGATGATGGATCGACAACATGCAAAAACTGCGATGATAACCGTCAAGCGTGGCGGTCACGGCCTCCGCCGGTTCAAACCCGGGGTTCCAAAGAAGTGATCCGTATCCAAACACCCACATGGTCATCGTTATGGCCCTTTCGAATGACCTCCTCTAAACACCAATCAAACCCGCACTGAAAGGCCAAATCATGCGCAAACTCATCGCCTTCGCCCTGATCGCTGCCACGCTTTACGGCGGCTATTGGTTCGTGGGCCGCGCCCAGGTCGAAACACGGCTGACCGATGCCTTGCAGCAGGCCGACGACGGCCCCTATGACGTCCAGTACGACAGCCTGGAAACGCGCGGCTTCCCGTCACGATTCGATACAACGATCACCGGTTTCACCTTCGCCGATCCGGCCACAGGCACCACCTGGTCTGCCCCGTTTTTCCAGCTTTTCGCGCTGGCCTACCGCCCGAACGAGGTGATCGCCGTCTTTCCACCCGAACAGACCATCGGTCTGGGGGATGAAGTCTATACCCTGTTCACAAACGACATGCGCGCCTCGGGCAAGGTCCGCCCGTCCACCGCGCTGGAATTCCAGAACGCGACCATCACGCTGGACAATCCTCGGGTGCGGACGGCGTCAGGCGCGGAACTGGCCATGGCCTCCGCTTTGGCCGCCATGCGGCTGACGCCCGAGACGACACAGACCTATGATGCCTTCGTCGAAGCCCGGTCCATCGTTCTGCCCGAAGACATCCGGCGCTTTCTGGACCCGCAGAACAACCTGCCGCCGCTGATCCAGAACCTGCGTTTCGACAGCGACGTCACCCTGTCCGCGCCCCTTGAACTGAACAGCGCAGACAGCACGCCGCCACAAATAACCGGCCTCAGCATCACCGAATTTGCACTGACATGGGGTGAAATCGCCATGACCGCAATCGGCGATATTGCACCGGATGCCACAGGGGCCATGAACGGCTCCGTTACTGTGACCACCCGAAACTGGGAAGACATCATCACCCTTGCTGTGGCCAACGGCATGATTGATGACAACCGCCGGTTCCTCGTGACCGAAATTGTCCGTAATCTGGATGAAACGCCCCACATAGACGACACATTGACCCTCAGCCTCTCCGTCACCGATGGGCAACTGGCACTGGGCGGCTTTCCCATCGGACCCCTGGACATCCTGCGCTAGGCGTCCCTTCATCTGGCCAGAAAAACTCACCCCGTAGGGCCGGTCGAAACCAACCCGACCCTCACCGTCATGGGCTCACCCCCGCCACAGGCGCCAAACATCAAGCGCGGCGCAGCCGCTCCTTCAGGTCAGCGGCAAAAGCTGCCGGATCGGTAGTCGGCGGTGTCAAAATGGAAATGGTCGCGGTGAAAGCGGTCGCTGTCCGGTCCAAGAACCGTCCCGAAAGGTCCACAGGCCGCCCGCCACATATTGCGAAGCTCGCGCGCATAGCGACCATTCCAATCGGTCAGAACGGTGATCTCCGTGCCATCGACCAACCCGATCCCCGCAATATCAATGGCGCGGCCAAAGCTGTGTTCGGACAGGCGCGCACCGGGGCGGTTGTTTCGGCTGCGGCAGGCATAATGCGCCACCACGCGCAGCGATTGCACCCCGCCGCCGGTTTCGCGCACGGCAGGACGAACGCCATCGTTGACCCAGGTTTTCAACGCCCGCGCGGTGTCGCAGGTGATCCGCGCGGGCGTGGACAAGGCCACACCGTCCACTTCGCGCAGCAGAACGGCGTTTTCGATCCCGCAGGCCCCCGCCCCGTCGACATCGCCAATCACATCGCCGCGCAACGTCACATCACCGCACACGCTGCCCTCGACCGGTGGCAAATCCGGCTCGGCCGACCGGCCCAAACCACATCCCGCAAGCGCCACAAAGGACGCCAAAACACCGATACGAAATTTCATTCTGGCCCACCCCGACCAAAGTTGGGCGCAGCCGTGTCCTGACCCGCCTCAACGATCCCCCGGCGGATCGCCCGCGTGCGGGTGAAATAATCATGCAGGTGATCGCCATCCCCTTGACGGATGGCGCGCTGCAGCGCGAACAATTCTTCGGTAAAGCGGCCCAGAATTTCCAACGTGGCGTCCTTGTTGTTCAAAAACACATCGCGCCACATGGTCGGATCGGACGCCGCAATCCGCGTAAAATCCCGAAAGCCTGTCGCGGAGAACTGGATCACTTCGTTCTCGGTCACCCGTTGCAGGTCGTCGGCCACGCCGACCATCGTATAGGCAATCAGGTGCGGTGCATGGGATGTCACTGCAAGAACCAGATCATGGTGATCAGCGTCCATTTCGTCCACGTTCGACCCCAGCGCCTCCCAAAACTGGCGCAATTTCGCCGTCGCAGTCCGGTCCGCAGCCTCGGGCGTCAACAAACACCAGCGATTGTGAAACAATTCCGCAAACCCCGACGTCGGCCCCGATTGCTCTGTCCCTGCCAAAGGATGGGCCGGAACGAAATGCACGGCCTCCGGCAAATGGGGGGCCACCGCATCAATCACCGCCCGTTTGACAGATCCTACATCGCTGACCGTTGCCCCTGACTTCAGATGCGGCGCAATCTCTTTCGCGACAGCGCCCATCGCCCCGACGGGCACGCACAGCACCACCAGATCCGCGCCCTCCACCGCCGCTGCGGCGCTGTCGCAAACGCGGTCACACAGACCGATCTCGCGTGCGGCGTTACGGGTGTCCGAGGACCGAGCGTAGCCGGTCACCTCGCCTGCCACCCCGGCGGCTTTCATCCCCCAACACATGGAGGATGCAATATGGCCCAGCCCGATCAGCGCCACGCGGTCGTAAATCACGCTCATGCCGCGCCCTCCTTGAACTGGGTGATGGCGTGGACGACACGGCGGCACGATGCCTCATCGCCTACAGTGATGCGGATGCAATGAGGCAGACCGTAATTGCCCACATAACGCAGCAGGATGCCTTGCGAGGTGAGGTAGTCATTGCAGGCCATCGCCTCCTCTTCGGAGGCAAACCGCGCGAGGATGAAATTTGCCTCGGACACATCAGACGGGATGCCGATCTCGGACAGGGCATGGGCCATCCAGTCACGCTGTTTGGCGTTGTCCGCGCGCACCTTTGCCGTGTGCGCCGTGTCGCGCATGGCAGCCTCAGCCGCCGCCAACGCGGGCGCGGACAGGTTAAACGGGCCGCGCAACCGCATCAGCACGTCAATGATGTGCTGCGGGCCGTAAGCCCAGCCGATGCGCAAACCGCCCAAGCCATAAATCTTTGAAAACGTCCGCGTCATGATCACGTTGTCGCGCTGATCAATCAGCGCGGCCCCGGCGTCATAGCCTTCGACGAATTCCGCATAGGCCCCGTCCAGCACCAGAACAGCACCCTTGGGCAGCCCGTCGGCCAGACGCGCCAGATCGGCCTCCCCCAACATGGTGCCGGTGGGATTGGCCGGATTGGCGATATAGACGACCTTGGTTTTCCTGGTGCAGGCGGCCAGCAGAGCGTCCACATCCACGACCCGTTCGCGTTCGGCCACAACCACCGGCTTGGCGCCGTTGGCATTGGCGTAGATCGGATACATGGCAAACCCGTGTTCGGTGAACAGAACCTCATCGCCTTTGCCCGCATAGGCCTGCGCGATCATCATCAACAGCTCACCCGATCCGTTGCCGCACAGAATGCGCGCGGGATCCAGTGACCAGACATCGCCAATGGCCGCGCGCAGGGCCGCGTGATCCGTCGACGGATAACGATGCAGCGCGAGTGAGGCACGCACCAGCGCCTCCTTGGCATCCTCGGACGGACCCCATGGATTTTCGTTCGAGGACAGTTTCAGGACATTGTCCATGCCCTCAACACTGGATTTTCCGCCCACATAGAGCGCGATATCCATGATCCCCGGTTGCGGTTTGATACTGCTCATGTCGCTTCACCTTCCCCAATCAGCCCCGTTCTAATCACCCTTGCGGCACAAGGCCAGCCGCCAACGAAAAAGCCGCGCCCCCGATCATCTCGTGGGCGCGGCCTTTGGAATGTTTCGGCTCTGAACCTTTAGTTCTGAGCGTAGTATTCGATCACGAGGTTGGGTTCCATCAGGACAGGATACGGCACATCGCCCAGACCAGGGGTCCGCACGAAAGTCGCTGTCATCTTGGAATGATCCACGTCGATATAATCGGGCACGTCACGCTCTGGCAGGCCGACAGCCTCAAGAACCGCAACGTTCTGCTTGGAACGGTCACGCACCTCGACCACGTCGCCTTCTTTGACGCGGTAGGACGGGATGTTGACCTTTTTGCCGTTCACGCGGACGTGGCCGTGGTTCACGAACTGACGGGCTGCAAAGACAGTCGGGACGAACTTGGCGCGGTAGACAACCGCGTCCAGACGACGCTCCAGCAGGCCGATCAGGTTTTCACCGGTGTCGCCTTTGACACGCTCGGCCTCTGTATAGATGCGGCGGAACTGCTTTTCGGTCAGGTCGCCGTAGTAGCCTTTCAGCTTTTGCTTTGCGCGCAGCTGGATACCGAAGTCGGACAGTTTGCCCTTACGGCGCTGACCGTGCTGGCCGGGGCCATATTCACGACGGTTGACGGGGGATTTGGGGCGGCCCCAAATGTTTTCGCCCATGCGGCGATCAATTTTGTACTTGGCAGACGTGCGTTTGGTCACGGCTGATCTCCTTCAATTTAATTAGTCCACTCAACTTGCCCGAAAACCGGTTCCCGCCTTTCGGGTTGAGTGGCACGTTCGAAGGGCGTTGTCCTTTTCCCGGATGTGGCCGGGACGACAGGCACCCCCTTGCGGGGACCACCAACACCAATGAACGGCTCCTTTATGCGGGGCCAAGATATGTGTCAACACCATGTGCCACAGGTGCTGCTAAAATTCCGGAATTTTAGCCTCCGCCCCGCAGGGCTTAGGCCGCATCGTGCCGCAAGATCGCGGCCTCGGTGGCGGACACGACGCGGCGGGCATAGGCGCCGTAAGCGTTTGCATCCGCTTCGATTTCGGGGACTTGCGCGAACAGCCGCGCGCGGTCGTCATCGGCCAGATGGTCCAGTCCCGCGCTGGCGGGGTGGAAGGTCTCGCTTTCCACGCCGTTGGCAAACACAACCTCATGCTGGGGCATCAGCATATGGATGTATTCCAATTCCCGCATGGACCGGTCCACATAGATCGACTGGTCATTGACCAGATCACGGGCCGTCACCAGCACCTCATCTGTGTTAAACAGCGCGCGCGCACGCGCCCCTTTGACCATCACGCGGTGATCTGGGCTGACCAGCAGGCCCGCATCGGGCACATCATTGTCCAGCGATCCCGCGCGCAGGCGGATCGGGCACAGATGCGGCATGGCGTAAAGACGGGCACCGGTGATGCGACGCGATCCGGTCCACAGGACCTCCTGGCAGCCGTTGTCTTTGGTCTGCACCTTGATGCCTTCGCGGATGGCCTCGACCGGCATGACGCCGTCCTCGGTACGGATCATCGTGCCGGGGGTAAAGCAAATCACGCCGCCCGCCGGGTCATCGTTCTGGTCGCGGGACGCAAGTTCCACTGTGTGGTTCACGATCCACATATCCGTCATGCGCGGGGGCATGTCGCCCACAAACATGCACAATCGCGCCGAAGGTGTCGCCCCTTCGATCAGCGTCACCGTCCATGTGTCGCGCCCGTCGGTCACCGTGAAAGACTGATCCCCCTGCGCGGGATCGACCTCGACCAAATCCAACCGGTTGGTGTTGATTTCCACCGCCTTGAGCAACCGGCGCACCGATTGCGCCGCCCGCTTGCGGATGTCGGCCTCGCCCAAAGCGTCGCCCAATGGAAGAATGTCTGCCGGTCCATCGACCCGCACTGCTTCGCCCGTCCAGCCCCATGCTGTGCCGACCCGCAAATGTTCAAGCGGAGCGGACCAGAACCCATCGAGTTCTGTCTGTGACCATGAGATGACGAACGTGCCCTTAAAGCCCGTCTTCATGCCCGTAACTGCCTCTGTCTGGCCCCGTCATTTGGCGCGGGGCTCGTTATGTCATCAGACTAACAAGGGCGTTTCCGGCAAATCAAGTTACTTTAAGGTCAGCCGTTAACTATTTCTTTAGAAGTTGAAATTTAGCTTCAGTGAACCGACGAGTTGCCCTTCGTCCTGACCTTCGAATTCCTCGGAAAGGTAGGTCAGACCGTAGAAAAACGACGATCCTGTTGCAAAACGGGAATGAATGCCCGCGCGCACCCGCAGTCGGTCATCTGTTGCATCTGTGCCGAAACTGGCGGGAAAATAGGCGCTGTCTTCGACCAGTGTGTAATCCGCACCCAGCACGAAACCGGTGCCGACTTCTCCGCCGTAGATGCCGGAATACAGCTGACCGGACGGCCCGTCACGCAGCCACAGGTCACTTTGCAGGACCTGCCCGATCAGAATATCTGCGCCCACGCGCACGAAATCCTCGACCCCGTATTGAAGTTCGGCAAATGGCCGCAGGGTGGTTGTCGCGCTGAGGGGCACGGCATAGGCCGCCTCGGCCACAAGGGTGGGATAGACCGCGTTGCCCAGTTGGTTTTGTTGCACCGATGCGCCCACAGTCGGGGCGCCCACCAGATTGTGGAACCAGTCCTGTGCATCTGCCGTACCTGTTTGCGGGCCGGTGAAAACCAGATCCAGCCCCGCCGACAGGTCCCAATTTCCGCGGCTGATGTGGCTGTGGATCCCTGTCGTGATCGCGCCCACATAGGCTCGATCATCCGATCCCGCCCCGTTCAGCGCCGAAGGCGCAATGATCTCCGACCGCAGCCGATACTCAAGGATCGCGCCAAAATCGTCAGGTGCCGCACCCGACCAAGGCGGCCCCTGCACGATCGAAAACGAATAAGATCCCGTGCGCCACCGATCCTCCCCATCCCCAAAGTAGTCGTTCGTAAACAACCGCCCAAAGCCCAAGGTGTCGCGGTTCTGCGCCACGGCTGGACCCGCGATCAAGAAAGCCGCGATGATGATAAACAGTTTCCGCATAGGTCGTCCCCAAAATTTAAGGGTCAGCTATAGGCCAAACCCTCTGTCTCTGACGACCCAGTTAGGAAACAATCTGGGTAAAAGTATGACATTGTCGCCACGCTTTCGCGGCAACACTGCTCATTTTCAGCGAAGGACAGGCCCTAGCCGCACTTTGAATGACCGCAGTCGGAACAGGTCATGCAGCCTTCGACCATGCGCATGGAATATTGCCCGCAGCTGGAAC
>NZ_JAHDGE010000045.1 GCF_020627745.1 Pseudooctadecabacter sp. | reverse complement strand
GAGGTTTTCAGCCGAGAACAGGCGGAGCCCAAAGACGTCTTGCGAAGGTCGCAGGGGGGTGTCTCTGCGACAGAAGGGTTGGGCTAGGTCGCGGGGCCGGTGACGGTGTTGATATGGCCCATCTTACGGCCCGGTTTGGCGTCGGCTTTGCCGTAAAGATGGATCGCGGTGTTGGTGGTCGCGATGTCGGGGATGCGGTCCACATCGTCGCCGATCAGGTTTTCCATGACCACATTTGAATGGCGGCTGCCATCGCCCAAAGGCCAGCCCGCAACGGCGCGGATATGTTGTTCAAACTGGTCGATGGCGCAGCCGGCCTGCGTCCAGTGGCCCGAATTGTGCACGCGCGGTGCGATTTCATTGACGATCAGACCGCCTGTGGTGACGAACAACTCAACCCCCATCGTGCCGACATAGTCCAGCGCGTTCAGGATGTTGGCCGTCAGCAGAACCGCGTCGGTGCGCTGGGCGGGCGTCAGTTTGGCGGGCACCGTTGTGGTGTGCAAAATGCCGTTGGTGTGCACGTTTTCGCCCGGATCAAAGCAGGCGATAGATCCGTCGAGACTGCGGGTGCCGATGACCGAAACCTCATGGCTGAAGTCGATGAACCCTTCGAGGATCGCAGGCGCGCCTGCCATATCCGCGATGGCCCTCGTTGCATCCTGCGGGGACATCAGCCGCGACTGGCCCTTGCCGTCATAGCCCATTCGGCGGGTTTTCAGGATCGCGGGTGTGCCGATCTGGTCGATCGCCTGTTGCAGGCTTTCGGCTGTGTCCACGGCTGCATAGGGGGCGGTTTGCAGGCCGATGCGGGTCAGGAAGTTTTTTTCGGTGAAGCGGTCCTGCGATGTGGCCAGCGCGGTGCGTCCGGGATGGATGGGGGCGTGGGCCTCGATCGTGTCGAGCGCGTCGGTGGGAATGTTTTCGAATTCAAAGGTGACCACGTCGCAGGATTTGGCGAACTGGGTCAGCGCCTCGATATCATCGTAGCCTTTTTGAAAATGGTAGTTTGCCACATGGGAGGCGGGACAATCTCCGCCCGGTTCAAAAATGCAGGTCTTGAACCCCAGACGGGATGCCGCCACGGACAGCATCCGGCCCAGTTGGCCGCCACCCAGAATGCCTATGGTGGCACCGGTTTTCAAAGGCTCAGTCATCGACAGGCTCCTGCGGGATAGAGGCGGAGAGGGCGTCTCGCCAAGCGTCCAAACGCTGGGCAAGGTCCGCGTCTTGCAGCGCGAGGATGCCAGCTGCCATGAGGGCGGCGTTGGCCGCACCGGCCGCGCCGATGGCCATGGTGGCCACGGGGAAGCCTTTGGGCATTTGCACAATGGAATAGAGGCTGTCGACGCCGCTGAGCGCCTTGGTCTGCACCGGCACACCGATGACCGGCACGCGGGTCTTGGACGCCATCATGCCGGGCAGGTGGGCGGCCCCGCCAGCGCCTGCGATGATAACCTGCAGGCCGCGGTCTGCAGCCTCTTTGCCGTAGCTCCACAGACGGTCGGGGGTGCGGTGGGCAGAGACGATCTTGGCCTCGTAAGGGATGCCAAGCTCATCCAGAAGCGTCGCGGCCTCGCGCATTGTGGACCAGTCGGACTGGCTGCCCATAATGATCCCGACGGGTGGGGTTGTCATGTCGTCGCACCTTTCGCTGTTGGGGGCGTGTTACCGCGCAGGCGCAAGGGGCGCAACGTCAAGCAATGATGTCGGGTGTTGTGCGGTCTTCGAGGACAGCAATTTTGTCCTTCAGCCCCAGTTTTTGCTTTTTCAGACGTTTGACGGTCAGCATATCGGCGGTGCCTGTGGCCTCAAGCGCGCGGATGGCGTCATCAAGGTCACGGTGTTCCTGTCGCAACACGCCGAGTTCGATGCGCAAAACGTCAAGCTGTTCCATACGGGCGGAGCTGTTCATGAGCGAATCCATTGCGGCAACAGGGTGAACCCTGAATGTAAGGGCAAGGGCCCTCAAAACAAAGGAAAACCGCGCGGGGCCGGGTTGCAACTGCCCTTTGGGCTGCCCATATTCGTCATGTGGCTGCCGCATCAGGGGCCACAAATTGAGATGTCGCTTGCATTGAGGACGTGTCGTATGACGAAACTGACTTTGGGAACGCATCCGTTCCTTCTTGGCTTTGAAGAGCTGGAACGGCTGGTGGAACGCACCGCCAAATCCGGCAACGAAGGCTATCCCCCCTACAATATTGAGCAAACGTCGCAGACGTCCTACCGCATCACCCTCGCCGTGGCGGGATTTTCGGAACAAGATCTGTCGATCACCGTTGAGGATAACCAGTTGGTCATCCGCGGGCGCCAGACCGATGACAGCGAAGGGCGCGTATTTTTGCATCGCGGTATCGCGGCGCGGCAGTTCCAGCGGTCATTCGTGTTGGCCGAAGGTGTCGATGTGGGTGAGGCGATCATGGAAAACGGATTGCTGCATGTCGATCTAAGCCGGTCGGTGCCCGAAACGGTGGTGCAGACGATCAATATTCGGAAAGGATAGAGCGATGGATACCAAATTTGATTTTTCCGACATGGGTGACCGTTTGGTCTACGTCAAAGCGGTGGCCGTTGCCGATCTGCCCGACGAAGTGCGCGAGGCGGCGGGTGATCTGGACGAATTGTTTGCCGTTCATGACAGCGAGGGTCAGCAGCTTGCCTTGGTGGCTGAGCGCGAGATGGCTTTTGTGCTGGCGCGCCAGCATGACATGCAGCCGGTGACGGTTCACTGACGTCCCCGTGGGGGCGCGGGCCGGGATTTGCATATTTTAGCGTTGCGCAGGCGGCGGTTTTGGCAAAGGTGGCAGGGACCAGCAGGGGCCTGACATGAGCAGACGCAAACCATTCGAATTTGCCGGAGAGACGATTGACGGGGGCAGCCGCCGCACGGTGGATGTTCCCGTTTCTGTTTTGTCCGATCACACACCAATCAGCCTGCGGGTGCATGTGATCCACGGCAAACGGCCCGGCCCCACAGTTTTCGTAAGCGCCGCCGTCCACGGGGATGAGGTCATGGGCGTCGAAGTCGCGCGGCGGCTGTTGCAGTCCGAATTGCTGGATAAATTGCGGGGCACATTGATGGTCGTGCCCATTGTCAATGCGTTCGGGTTTCACAACCGGTCGCGGTATCTGCCAGACCGGCGTGATCTGAACAGGTCATTCCCCGGCTCCCCCCAGGGGTCGCTGGCGTCCAGATTGGCGGAAATTTTCCTGCAACGCGTGGTCAGGCGCTGCGATCTGGGGATTGATCTGCATTCGGCGGCGATCCATCGCACAAACCTGCCGCAGGTGCGGATTTCACCGGACAACCCCCGTACGAAAGCGTTGGCGGATGTGTTCGGCGCGCCTGTAATCCTGACATCATCGCTGCGCGAGGGGTCCCTTCGGGCGGAGGCCAAGGCCGCAGGTGTCGATGTGCTGCTTTATGAGGCAGGTGAGGGGCTGCGGTTTGATGAAATGGCCGCGCGGGCTGGTGTGGCCGGTATCCTGCGGGTGTTGCGACACATGGATATGTTGCCCGCCAAAGGCATCGCCAAGGCCAAGGTTGCGCCGCTGATGTGCCGGTCCAGCCGCTGGTTGCGCGCGCCTGCGGGCGGGTTGCTGCGGACCTATCGTGGCGATGGCGACGTGGTGGAGGCGGGCGATATCCTTGCCTCCGTGTCGGACCCCTTCGGGACGGAGGAGGTTGAACTTGTGGCACCCTCTGGCGGGATTATCATCGGGCGGGCAGTGATGCCTGTGGTGAATGAGGGCGATGCGGTGTTCCATCTGGCCGATGTGCGCCACGAGGACCCAGCACAAGCGGTGGAGGATCTGGCCACCCAGCTTGAGAATTCGCCCTTGTTTGATGAGGATGAAATTATCTAAAGCGCGAACGCAAAAGCGCCCCCGAATTGGGGGCGCTCTGTTTTGTCCGACGACGCAGGATCACTCGGCGGCGATCAGGCCCATGCTTTCCAGCTTCAGCAGGACCTGATGGGCGCAGTTGTCGACATCCACGTTTTCGGTTTCGACCCGCAGTTCGGGATCGGCGGGCACGTCATAGGGGTCTGAAATGCCTGTGAATTCCTTGATCTTGCCTTCGCGTGCCAATTTATAAAGACCCTTGCGGTCGCGGCGTTCGCATTCCTCGATTGAGGTCGCGACGTGGACTTCGACGAAGGCACCGAAGGCTTCGATATCTTCGCGCACGGCCCGGCGGGTCGTGGCATAGGGCGCGATAGGCGCACAGATCGCGATGCCGCCGTTTTTGGTGATCTCGGACGCGACATAGCCGATGCGGCGAATGTTCAGGTCACGGTGTTCTTTGGAAAAGCCCAACTCGGACGACAGATTTTTGCGCACGATGTCCCCGTCCAGCAGCGTCACCGGACGTCCGCCCATTTCCATCAGTTTCACCATCAGCGCGTTGGCGATGGTGGATTTTCCGGAGCCTGAGAAGCCGGTGAAAAACACGGTGAAGCCCTGCTTGGAACGCGGCGGTTTGGTGCGGCGCAATTCCTTCACGACCTCGGGGAAGGAGAACCATTCAGGAATCTCCAGACCTTCGGCCAGACGGCGGCGCAATTCGGTGCCGGAGATGTTGAGGATCGTGACCTTGTCCTTGTCCTCGATCTCGTCGATCGCTTCGTATTGGGCGCGCTCATCGACCCAAACCATATGTTTGAAGTCGACCATTTCGATGCCCATTTCTTCCTGATGTTCGCGGAACAGGTCCTGCGCATCATAGGGGCCGTAGAAATCTTCACCGGCGGAGTTGGAACCGGGGCCTGCGTGGTCGCGGCCGACGATGAAATGCGTGCAGCCGTGGTTTTTGCGGATCAGGCCGTGCCAGACAGCCTCACGCGGGCCTGCCATGCGCATGGCAAGGTTCAGCAGCGACATGGAGGTGGTGGAGGCAGGGTATTTGTCCAGCACCGCCTCATAGCAGCGCACGCGGGTGAAATGGTCCACATCGCCGGGCTTTGTCAGGCCCACAACAGGGTGGATCAACAGGTTGGCCTGCGCTTCGCGGGCTGCGCGGAACGTCAGTTCCTGATGCGCGCGGTGCAGGGGGTTGCGGGTTTGGAAGGCCACGACCTTGCGCCAGCCCATCTTGCGGAAATAGGCGCGCAATTCGTTGGGCGTGTCGCGACGGGCGCGGAAATCATAGTGCACGGGCTGCTGGATGCCGGTGACGGGACCGCCCAGATAGATTTTGCCAGCTTGGTTGTGCAGGTAGTTCACGGCAGGGTGTGCGTCGTCGTCGGCGCCGAAGACCTTTTCGGCCTCTTTCGCCTTGTTCGGCGTCCAACGGTCGGTGACGGTCATGGTCGCAAGGATCACGCCTTCCTGGTCGCGCAGGGCGATGTCCTGACCAATCTCAAGCGATGCAGCGAAATCTTCGCTGACATCAAGGGTGATTGGCATGGGCCAAAGTTCGCCCGTTGTCAGGCGCATGGTGTCGACGACAGAATTGTAATCGTCCTCGGACAGGAAGCCCTTTAGCGGGTTGAAGCCGCCGTTCATCAGCAGTTCCAGATCGCAGATCTGGCGCGGTGTCAGGTCATGGGAGGTCAGATCGCCCGCCTCGACCTTCAGCTTTTGTGCGCTGTCATAGGAAACATAAAGTTCAGGGATCGGTGCCAGGTTGTTTTGCATCATAGTGGTCCTGTTGTTGGGCGGAACATAGCCGCTGGAGGTGCCGGTGAGTTCCGCATGAAGCGCGTCGTATTCGGCGAATTTTCGGGCGAGGAAATGATCGGTAAGGCGTGCCTGTTCGGTGGCCCCACGGTGGGTCAGAACATAAGCGACCCGTTTGCGGCGGTCGCTGCCGTCCAGATCGCTGGTTTGAATGAGGCCGTTGGTCATGGCTGTCTTTAGCAGGCCGTTGAAGCGCCCCAACGACACGCCCACTGCCTGCGCCATGTCGCGCTGTGAGGCGCGGGGCGTCAGATTGACCTGACGAAGCAGGCGAAAGAGGGCCTCTTCTTCGTTGGTCATAGGGGCAGGGCGCGGTGTGGTCACGACATCGACTCAGGGTTTGTTCATTCGTGAACGCATTTAGCGGAGAAAGTTTGTTCAGGAAAGAACAAACTTAGCGGATGGTAAAGGGGTGTCGCCCAAGCGCACCAATTATGGGCGGCGTTTGGGGGTTTTGCCGCGAAAGATCAGCGATTGGGCATCAAGCGCCCAAAGGTCCGCATCGCCGGTCAGAATATCCTCGGCCAAGGCCACAGCGCGGTGGGCCTGATCTTCGGTCAGGTTCTTATAGGCGGGTCTGGCAATGTGATCATACCAGACGCCGCCTGCGATATGATCGAGGATAATGCGCTGAAAACAGTGGTCATTTACGACAGGCCAGTCGCGGTGCCGCGCCGCCTGCGGCAATGTCTCGCGCGTAAGCATCAGGTAGTGATCAACGACTGCTGCCGTGTCCGTCATTGCGCCTGACGGCTGTGGGCAAAGGCGGCTGCGATGCGGTCATTGGCGGCGTCAGGGCCAATTTCGGCCCAAGTGGTCGTGATCTTCGACTGGTCCCCGTCGCCATGAAACAGGCGCGTCACCTCATGGACCGTTTCACGATTGCCGCCGTTCTGGGAGGGGGCATTCGTCACTTCCTGCCCGGCGTCGACGGCTGTGATCTGCGCCCAGGCCAGTTTGCGCCCGTCGGGCCATTCAACACCCTCGGGCGTCAGCGTGATCACAGGGCGGGAGATGAAAATACCGCCCCAGATCAACGCCGCGATGGCAAGAACAGCGCTCAGAAACACCGTCGGCGTCATGAAAGCCGCGCCGAAGGTTTCGGCGTCCGGCACGGAAATCGCGACGGCAATTCCCACCACGGCCAATGCCGGCACCGCAAAAAGCAGTAGGGACATCGGGGATTTCTTGATCGGGCCGTAGAGGTCAGACATGACTATTCCGCCGGTTCGTTTTCGGCACCGTAGCCCAGCGGTTCGGAATGATCCGCCGACGGTCCCGCATCTTCCCCGTGTTCGGCCAGGAACCGCTCCGCTTCCAACGCCGCCATGCAGCCCATTCCGGCGCTCGTCACGGCCTGGCGGTATTTGTGATCGGTCAGATCGCCTGCGGCAAAGACACCGGGGATCGAGGTTTCGGTGCTGTCCGGTTTGGTCACTACATAGCCGCCCATGTGGGTTTCAAGCACGTCCTTGACCAGCTCATTGGCGGGCGCGTGGCCGATGGCGATGAACACGCCCTTGGCAGGGATGTCCGTAACGGCGCCGGTTTTGACGTGTTTGACCTTGATGCCTTCGACGCCCAAGGGGCTGTCGCCGCCATAGACTTCGTCCAGTTGGTGATCCCAAAGCGGTTCGATCTTGGGGTTTTTCATCAGCCGGTCGATCAGGATTTTTTCAGCACGCAATTCATCGCGGCGGTGCACCAGCGTGACCTTGGAGGCGAAGTTGGTGAGGAACAGCGCCTCTTCCACCGCGGTATTGCCGCCGCCGACCACGACAATTTCCTGCCCGCGATAAAAGAACCCGTCGCAGGTGGCACAGGCGGAAACGCCGAAGCCTTTGAATTTTTCCTCTGACGGCAGGCCCAGCCATTTGGCGCGTGCGCCGGTCGCCAGGATGATTGCGTCGGCCTCATACACGGTGCCGCTGTCGGATTGGCACACGAAGGGACGTTTGGAGAAGTCGACGGAGGAGATGATGTCGCCGATAATCTCGCAGCCCATGGCGCGGGCGTGGGCCTCCATCCTTACCATCAGGTCAGGGCCTTGGACTTCGGTGTCGCCGGGCCAGTTTTCGACCTCCGTGGTGGTGGTCAGCTGGCCGCCCGGTTCAATTCCTTGCACGAGGATCGGGTCCAGCATGGCGCGGCTGGCGTAGACGCCTGCGGTATAGCCTGCGGGGCCGGAACCCACGATCAGAACTTTGGTTTTGCGTGTATCGGCCATGTCAGAATCCCCAGTTGCTGACCCAAGATATACGCGGGGCAGTGCAGGGGGAAAGGGGGGATCGCAGCGCTGTGATAAGGCGAAATCATCTTGCGAGGCGTTGAAAGATTATTGCGTATGACAGCGGTGTCGCATATGTTTTGCAACAGCCAATAGGGGATGCACGCAACGATGCCTGGACAAAAGCTTGATGAAATCGACCGGATGATCCTTGCGGAATTGCAGGCCGACGGTCGGATGACGAATGTCGAACTGGCCAAACGGGTTGGCATTTCCGCCCCGCCGTGTCTGCGGCGCGTGCGCACTTTGGAAGAACAGGGGTTCATTCGCGGCTATCATGCGGACGTCAACGCGCGTGAACTGGGGTTCGAGGTTCAGGTGTTTGCCATGGTCGGCCTTGTCAGTCAGGCCGAGGCGGATTTGAGCGCGTTTGAGGCGCGTTGCAAGGGCTGGCCGCTGGTCCGAGAGTGCCACATGCTCAATGGCGAGGTGGATTTTATCCTCAAATGTGTGGCGCCTGATTTGCGCACCTTCCAGAATTTCCTGACAGAGGATCTGCTGCGCGCGGACAACGTGGCCTCGGTCAAGACGTCGCTCGTGATCCGGGGTGCGAAAGATGACCCCGGCGTGCCGTTTGACGTCCTTGAGGCACGATTGAAGCTGGACGACTAGGCTGGCAGGGCAGGCCTTGCCCTTAGGCGACGACGCCGAAGTCCAGATCGTGCAGCGACAGGCGCGGATGGGACAACAGCCCGAAATCCTCGATCCGGTCCATGTGGGGAAACAGGCTCATATAGACGGCAAGAAGATCGCCGCGCAGGCCCAGTTCGTGCCGCGCGCCGGGGTTCTGGCTGTCGATTTCGACACCCCCGACGACGATCCGTTCATGGGTGGCAAAGCCCAGTTGGAACGCCTGCACGGCGGTGGGAGGCTGGACCGCGACCACGTTGATACCGTCGATGAAATCAGCAGCCGGGACAAAGGCCGCATCGTGTCCTGTAACCCGTTGCAGGGTCGGGGACCGGTGGAACAATCGCGCCGCAGGTCCCAGCAACAGGTCGGACAAGGGCCGCGCGATGCCCAGACTGTCTGCAGACATGCGGATCAACCTGTTCATACGGCTGCCTTTGTCGCCGCTGTTGGGCACGATTGAAATGCCACCGCGCCACAGCACTTTCTGGAACCCGTTGGCGACGGTGTGCACCATATCACCCGGCAGAATATCTTCGATCGCGACTGTTCCGCGATCGGTTTTCAGCAGCCCGCCACGGGCAATCGCGCCAAAGCTGTTTTCGAAAGCGGGGGTTGCGGGGGCAAGGCGGGTGAAATCGTCGATGTCCCCGTTGGGCAGAAGATGGACGACCTCGTATCTGCGCATAAGAGGCTGGCTGCGCTGAGGTCGTCCGTCTGTCTGAGCGAACCGGGCTGAGGAGGCCACCGGTGCTTTTATGTCGGTCACCGCATGTGCAGCGGTGAGTGGGGTCTTCGGTATCATGCGATCATCCAAACGGGTTGGTCACACATCTGTCGGCCCCACCGACAACATCTGAGGAACGTTGTAGTTGTCCCAAATGTGGCCGGACGGACCGGTTTGCGTCAAACAAAACCGCAAAATCCCGCCGTTGGGCGATCAATGGCGGTTTTGGAGGCTGGATTGTTCATGATTGGAAAACGAGGCTGCCACATTTGGAGACACGGGGCAGGCCTGCAGACGCGAATCGCCGCCCCGGAGAATGCGACGGGGCGGCGATTGGCAAGCTGACGGGAGGGGTCAGCGCATGTGTTGGGGGGCCTTAAGCGGCGGGACGGGCCGTGCGCTGTGGCATCAGGGCCAGTTGTTCCACCGCGCGGCGGCTGGCGATAAACGCCTGACGGCGCAGGCCGCGTTCCCACGGCATTTTGGTGGTGCAGGCTTCGGCCTCGGCGATGGTGGAGGCGATCCAACGGGTGTGTTTTGTCATCGGGTTGATCCCTATTGCTGATGTGCTGCTCGATAAGGGTAAGATGACGGGAGATAGGGGCAGCAGTTGGGCCGAAGGGTAAATTTTTAAGAAAATTTGGTGCGATTGCTGCGGGAAATGTGACCAGCGTGCCTAGGCCCGTTGCGCCAATTGTGGCGTTATTTCATAGCGGTTTGAGAACAATGTCGCCCGTTGACCCCTTACTGTTTCGCCAATACTGGGGCAGCGCCGTGGCGATCCCTGCCGCATTCTTGTCGAAAAGCCGCACCCTAAAGCGTGATGGCCGCGATCAGGCGACCGTAATCAGCCTCTTTGTTATGGGTCGTGCGCCGGTAGCTGTAGAATCGATCGGGGTCGGAATAGGTGCAATGGCGCGTCCATTCGGCGTGGCCCACGCCAGCCTCCCGCAGGCGGTGCAGGCCCAAGGCGGGCAGGTCAAACAACATCCGGTCGCCTGTTCCTTGGACAAAGAACCGCGCAAAGGCGGGGTCTTTGGCGATGAAGTCGTCGAAGAACTCTGGCCCGACCTCATAGGCGCGTTGACTGATCGAAGGGCCGATGACCGCGTGGGTGTTGGCGCGGGTCGCGCCCAAAGCCTCCATCGCGTCGAGGGTCGATTCCAACACCCCCGACAGTGCGCCCTTCCAGCCCGCATGGGTGGCGCCGATGACGCCTGCGTCATGATCGGCAAAGAGAACGGGTTGGCAATCAGCGGACAACACCGACAGCGCAAGGCCGCGGGTTGCTGTGACCAGACCGTCCGCCTTTGGTTTGTCGGTGCTGGCTTGCGTCACGGTGATGACGTCGGCGGAATGGATCTGGTGCACGCCCATCAGATGGTCCAGCGGCACACCCATGGCGTCTGCCACGCGGGTGCGGTTGATGGTCACCGCCTCATGCTGGTCAGAGCTTCCGGTGCCGCAATTCAGACCCTCGAACACGCCAGACGATGCGCCGCCACGTCGGGTGAAGAACCCGTGGCGCAGCGGGGCGAGGGCGTCGGCTGTGATGATCTCAAGCGTCATGGGTCCAATCCCGGTGGGGGGGCCGCGCCTTCGGGGTAGAGCGCGATCACTTTGAACAGGGTCCCCATTTCGCTGGGGTGCGTCAAGCGGCGGTGGGCCGCGATATGCGCGTCAAGCGCCGGACCGCTGAGGTTTGCGGCCAAGGTCTGCGCACGCTGCGTGATCCCGAGCCGTTCCAGAAACACGCCTTGCGGGGTGACGCGGCTGTAGCGCGCGGGGGCGGCGTTCTGTGCAATCGCCTCAAAATCCACATGGGCCGTCAGGTCCGCTGTGCCGGGGGCCGCGAAGGGATCAACGGGCGCGTGGTTTTGCAGGGCCTGCAATGTGTCCCCAAGGGACCGCCAATCGCCGTAGTCGATAAACAGTGCAGTGCCACGATGGGTGGCGATGGTTTGTGCGATGGTCTGCACAAGGCCGGGCAGGGCCGGGCAATGTTCCACGATGTCCCCCGCTTTGGTGTCCTTCAGCCGGTGATCCAGCAGCGCGATGGGCGCAGGGGCCGAAAGGCCGGCGGTGAGGGTGGCCTCACCGCCGCCGATCATCACCTCTCGCCAGCCGCCATCGTCGCGGTGGAACTGGCGGATCGGCAGCGCATCAAGGAATTCATTGGCCACAAGAAACAGTGGCAGGTCGGGCAGACTGGTGATGTCGTCGTGCCACTGGGCCTGCGGCACACGCTTGGCCTGTTCTGCCCGCAATGTAGGCGAGGCTTCGACAAGGTGGATTTGCGCGGCCTCGGCAAAGCCCGCCACGCGGGCTGTGGCCCGCAGGATATCCGCCATGAGCGTGCCGCGACCGGGGCCAAGTTCGACCAGCGCAAAAGGGGCGGGCGCCCCTTGGTCAAGCCACGCCTGCGCCAGCGCCAACCCGATCATTTCGCCAAACATCTGGCTGATCTCAGGTGCGGTGGTGAAATCCCCCTCGGCCCCCAACGGGTCGCGGGTGGAATAATAGCCAAGGGTCGGGTGCAACAAGGCCTCGGCCATATAGTCGGCCAGCGACATGGGCCCATGGGCCGCGATGCGGGCCAGCATGTGTTGGGTCAGCGTCATGCGCGTGAGCGGGTGATCACGATAAGCGCCAAACCGGCGACGATCATCGGGATCGACAGGGCCTGTCCTTGGGTCAGGCCCCATGTGCCGAAATCATAGGCCCAGCCGATGGGGTTGTCCGCGCTTTGGAACTGCTGGTCGGGCTGGCGTACGAATTCCACCGCGAACCGCGACAACCCGTAGCCCAGCAGGAAGACCGCCACCAGCGACCAGCGCCGTTTGAGCCATCCGTAGACAAAGGCGAGGGTGAGGATCACCGCGCCGAGGATCAGCCCCTCAAGCGCTGCCTCATAAAGCTGGCTGGGGTGGCGGGGGACCTCTGCGCCGGTGTAGAACCACTCGCCCGCCGCCTGACAGGCCTGACGGGCGGGATCCACGCACATTTGCGGAAAGGTGACGGCCCATGGCACGTCCGTGGCGCGCCCGTAAAGTTCGGCGTTGATGAAATTGGCCAAGCGGACCAGCAGGATGGATGGCGTCGCGGTGAGGGCAAGGATATTGGCCACATCGCCCAGTGCCGCCCCATAGCGGCGCGCGCAGACCACGACGGCAATGCAGACCCCGATGAAGCCGCCATGAAACGACATGCCGCCGTCCCAGATGCGAAAGACGTCGAGGGGATTTTCGGCGTATTGTCCGTTGCCGTAGAACAAGACGTAACCAAAACGCCCGCCTGCGATCACGCCGATGATCACCCATGTCAGCAGGTCCTCGATCTGATCGCGGGTCAGGGGCGGGGTGTCGTTGGCCCAAAGGGCAGGGCGATTGATGGCGCGGGTGGCGATCCACCAGCCAATCAGGATGCCCACGATATAGCCCATGGCATACCAACGCAGTGCAAAGGTAAAGCCAAAGACCGTGATCTGGAAGATCACCGGTGAGATATCGGGAAAGGGGATTGCGGCCAACATGGCCCCTTTAGTGCCCCGTGAAGCGGCGATGTCAACACCACTCATGCCTTGTTTCGGGGCAGGTCTGGCCCCATATAGACCCCAACAGACAGGAGATGTGCCATGCAGACGCGCAACAAGGTTTTTGACGATTTATCCCAGCTTATGACCAACGCCATGGGCGTGGCCCAAGGGGCCAAGGATGAGGCTCAGACGGCGATGTCGTCCATGGTGGACCGCTGGTTGGCCGACCGTGATTTCGTCACCCGCGAGGAATTCGAAGCGGTGCGGACTATGGCGCAAAAGGCGCGTGAAGAGAACGCGGCACTTTTGGCGCGGATCGAAGCGCTTGAGGGCAAGTAAGCGGAGCGGCTGCGCCGCGCTGTTTTATTGATTGGGGAAGGGCTGCCGCTGGGTGGCCCTTTGTCGTTTGGGGTGGTCGCCTGTGGTGGACCTTGGGATTCTAGGTATTTTTGAACCAGAGAAACAGGGCGGGGTGCCGGGCCACGTGCCGAGCACCGGGCCCCAGCGGTGGGTTGTCGTGGCGCGCTTTGTTGGTATAACGCGCCCCATGATGATGCGTCTGATCCAGATTATTCGAATTACATCCCCGGCGCTGTGAAAGCAGACGCCGGGAAAAGGTGTATGAGCGATCCGCACCGCCGCTTTCCTTGACATTTTCCGAACCGAAGGACGCCCCAGATGTGCGCCGAAAAGACCGCTGAGACGAACGAATACAAAGACACCCTGAACCTGCCCCGCACGGAGTTTCCCATGCGTGCGGGCCTGCCCAAACGCGAGCCCGAGTGGCTGGATCGTTGGGTGGAGATGGATGTCTATGGCAAGCTGCGCCAGAAGGCGAAGGCCGAGAGCCGCGCGCCGTTCACGCTGCATGATGGGCCACCCTATGCCAACGGGCATCTGCACATTGGTCATGCGCTCAACAAGATCCTGAAGGACATGGTGGTCCGGTCCCAGCAAATGATGGGACGCGATGCGCGCTATATCCCCGGTTGGGATTGTCACGGATTGCCGATCGAGTGGAAGATCGAGGAAAAGTACCGCGAGAAGGGCCAGGACAAGGACGCCGTGGATGTGGTGGAGTTCCGTCAGGAGTGCCGCGATTTTGCCGCGGGCTGGGTGGATATCCAGCGTGAGGAATTCAAGCGCCTTGGCATCACCGGCAACTGGGATGACCCCTATCTGACGATGAATTTCCATGCCGAACGGGTCATCGCCGAGGAATTCCAGAAGTTCCTGATGACCGGCACGCTGTATCAAGGGTCCAAGCCTGTGATGTGGTCACCGGTGGAGCAAACGGCGCTGGCCGAGGCCGAGGTGGAGTATCATGACAAGGAAAGTTTCACGATCTGGGTGAAGTTTGCCGTCGCGACTGCGGGCGATCTGGAGGGGGCGAAGGTCGTCATCTGGACCACCACACCTTGGACGATCCCGTCCAACAAGGCGGTCGTGTTTGGGGCCGACTATTCCTATGGCCTGTATGAAATCACCGGCACGCCGGAAGAAAGCTGGGTCTCGGTTGGGGAACGGTTTTTGGTGGCTGACAAGCTGGCTGGCGACGTGTTTACAAAGGCGCGGCTGGAAGAGGGCATGTGGACGCGGGTTCGCGATGTCACTGCCGATGAACTGTCTGGCCTGTCGCTGAAGCACCCGCTGGCGGGCACTGAAGGATCGAACGGCGAATGGGACGACCTGCGCGATTTCCGCGCCGCTGATTTTGTCACCGACGAGGAAGGCACGGGCTTTGTGCATTGTGCGCCGTCCCACGGGATGGAGGAATTCGAGCTTTACCGTGATCTTGGGATGCTCGATCAGGTGTTGACCTACAACGTGATGGACGATGGCACCTTCCGCGAGGACCTGCCGTTCTTTGGCGGCAAACGCATCCTGCGTGAGAAGGCCAAGAAGGGGAACTGGGAGGGCGATGCCAACGCCGCGATCATGTCCAAGCTGGCTGAGGTCGGCGGGCTGTTGGCGCGCGGCAAGATCAAGCACTCTTATCCCCACAGCTGGCGCTCCAAAGCGCCGGTGATCTATCGCAATACGCCGCAGTGGTTTGCCGCCGTGGATAAGGCCGTAGGCGATGGGCAGGACGATTATGGCACCACGATCCGCGAACGGGCGCTCAGGTCGATTGATGAGCTGGTGACGTGGACCCCGCAGAAGGGCCGCAACCGACTGTATTCCATGATCGAGGCGCGGCCGGATTGGGTGTTGTCGCGCCAACGCGCTTGGGGTGTGCCGCTGACCTGTTTTGTGCGTGCAGGGGCCAAACCCACGGATGCGGATTATCTGCTGCGCGACGAGGCTGTGAACGCGCGGATTTTGCAGGCGTTTGAGGAAGAAGGCGCGGATGCCTGGTACAAACCGGGGGCAAAGGCGCGGTTCTTGGGCAATGAATACGACCCCGAAGAGTGGGTGCAGGTCATGGACATCCTGGATGTCTGGTTCGATTCCGGATCGACCCATGCGTTTACCTTGCGCGACCGTGAGGACGGGTCCGAAGACGGTCTGGCCGATCTCTATCTGGAAGGCACCGACCAGCACCGCGGTTGGTTCCATTCATCCATGTTGCAGGGCTGCGGGACCATCGGGCGCGCGCCCTATCGTGGCGTATTGACCCACGGGTTCACGCTGGATGAAAAGGGCATGAAGATGTCCAAATCCATCGGCAACACCGTGGCCCCTGAAAAGGTCGTTCAGCAATATGGCGCGGATATCTTGCGGCTTTGGGTGGCGCAGGCGGATTATACGGTCGATCTGCGGATCGGGGATGAAATCCTCAAAGGTGTGGCCGACAGCTATCGCCGCTTGCGCAACACCGTCCGTTTCATGCTGGGGTCCTTGGCGGACTACGATCCGTCCAAGGCGGTGGCCATGGAGGATATGCCGGAGTTGGAACGGCTGATCCTGCACAAGCTGGCCGTGTTGGACGGCGTGGTGCGTGACGGCTATGCGGCTTACGATTTCCAGGGCGTGTTCCGTGCGATCTTTGAATTTGCGACGCTGGATTTGTCGTCGTTCTATTTCGATGTCCGCAAGGATGCTCTTTATTGTGATGGTGACAGCCCACGGCGGTTGGCGGCCCTGACGGTGCTGGATGCGCTCTATGCGCGGTTGACCACGTGGCTGGCCCCGATCCTGACCTTTACGATGGAAGAGGTCTGGCTGGAACGCAATGACGCCGACACATCGGTCCATCTGGTGGACTTCCCCGAAACACCAGCGGACTGGCGCGACGATGCGTTGGCCGCGCGGTCTGAAACCGTGCGCGCAGTGCGCCGCGTTGTGACAGGGGCCTTGGAGGGTCAGCGGACAGCCAAGGTGATCGGGTCGTCGTTGGAGGCGGCCCCACAGGTCTATCTGTCGGATGAGCTGGCTGCGATCATCACCAATCCCGACACCTTTGCGGACCTGTGCATCACCAGCCAGATCGACCTTATCGAAGGGGACGCACCTGAGGGCGCGTTCATGCTGGATGACGTGCCCGGTGTGGGCGTGGTCTTTGACAAGGCTGAGGGGCAGAAGTGCCAGCGGTGCTGGAAAATCCTGCCAGACGTGGGCACGCATGATCATGCCGGTGTCTGCGGACGCTGCGACAAGGCCTTGTCGGACGGCTAGGCCAAAATTCCCGAATTTTGGCGATGGCGCAGGAAACGGATTGAGGGGGCATGGGCGATCTGGGAGGATGGCCCATGTTCAGTTTGACCGTTAGCACGCAATTCGGGCCATTGACCGTTCATGAGGAGGACGGCGCGATTGTGCGCCTGAACTGGGACGGACAGGGCCGCGATGACACGCCCCTTCTGGCGGAGGCCGCAGCCCAGTTGCGGGCTTATGATGCAGGCCGTTTGACTCTATTCGATCTGCCGCTGCGTGTGGCGGGGTCAGATTTTCAACGCGCGGTCTGCGCGCAGATGCAGGCTATTCCCCACGGTGAGACGGTGACCTACGGTGACATTGCCAAGGCGCTGGGTGCGCCGGCGCAGGCTGTTGGGTCTGCCTGCGGGGGCAATCCGGTTCCGGTCATTATCCCGTGCCATCGTGTGATGGGTGCGAAGGGTTTGACGGGGTTTTCCGGCAAAGGCGGGGTCGAGACGAAAGTGGCGCTGTTGCGCCATGAAGGCGCGGGCGGCTTTTTGATCTGACGGGCGGGATATTGAGTTTTTCTGGCCAGATGAAGGGGGACCGGGTGGGTGTCCTGAAAGGGGGGTCAACCCTCAGGTCCATGCAGCAGTTGCTGTGCCGCGCCGGCGAACAGAAGATAGACCGATGTGACCATCAGACCCCAGAAGACCACAGGCGAGGGGTCGAATGAGGCCCATGCCGCAAATCCTGCAAGCATGGTCCATGCAAAGGCCATCGGCAGGGACAGCCACCGCCACCGCTGTGTCCGCGTCGGGTGGATGAATTTGACCGGCACGAACATGGCCGCCGACAGCACGGCAATCAGGATCAGGCAGGCCCACCAAGGCGGCGTCAGGGCAAAGAGCACGAGGATCAACATGTTCCAACATCCCGGAAAGCCCGAAAACGAATAGTCGGAGGTCTTCATGCGGGTGTCTGCAAAGTAAAGCGCCGACGTGAAGGTAATCACGATGATCGCCACCCAGCCCGACCATCCGTCCATCAGCCCTGACGCATAAAGCGCATAGGCGGGGATAAACACATAGGTCAGATAGTCGATGATCAGGTCCAGCAGCACCCCGTCGAACTGCGGCGCGTGCTGTTTGACGTCATATTTGCGCGCCAACGGCCCGTCGATCCCGTCCACGGCAAAGGCCACAATGAGCCAGACGAACATCGCGGCCCAATCGCGGTTGATCGCTTCCAACATGGCGAGCATGGCGAAGACGGCTCCGGTGGCGGTCAGCCAGTGAACGGCGAGGGCTTTATATGCGGCGGTCATGGCGGGCTACATGACGGATTTGGGGGCAGGGGGCAAGTCCGACTACCCGGCCTTGGGATGGGCTGCGTCGTAGACTTCCATCAGACGGGCGGTGTCCACAGCGGTGTAGGCTTGCGTGGTTGACAGTGACGCATGGCCCAGCAATTCCTGAATGGCGCGCAGATCGCCGCCTGCGTTCAACAGATGCGTGGCAAAGCTGTGTCGCATGGCGTGGGGTGTTGCCGTGGCAGGCAGACCCAGTTGCATTCGGGCCTGCGCCATCACCGTCTGGATCGCACGGGGGTAAAGGGGCCCGCCACGGGTGCCGCGAAAGATCGGGCTGTCGGGCTCTGCGGGATAGGGGCAGGCACGCAGATAGGCCGCCACGGCCGCGCGGGCCGCAGGCAGAACAGGCACCAGCCGTTCCTTTCCACCCTTGCCCTTTATGCGCAGCGTGTCGGGCAGGGGCACATCGCGCCCGGTGAGGGCCAAAGCCTCCGATATGCGCAGCCCGCAGCCGTAAAGCAGCGTCACCACGGCTGTATCCCGCGCTGCGATCCAGGGGTCTCGCGCTTGGATCTCCACCGTGTCGATCATGGCGCGTGCCGCATCGGGGGCCAGTGGACGGGGGAGCTTCTTTTGAAACTTGGGGGAGCGGGTGGACAACACGGCGGTGGGTTCGAACCCTTCCCGCTCCGCCAGCCATGCATAGAAGGTCTTGACCGCAGACAGGCTGCGCGCAAGGGACCGTGCCGCGACCCCGCGTCCCCGTTCATGGGCCATCCATGCACGCATATCGCTGACGGTGATCCGGCTGAGGGGGCCAAGCCCTTGGGCGCCGCCATGGTGTTGCGTCATGAATCCCAGAAAGCCCAGCACATCGGTCTGATAGGCTTTTAACGTGTTGTCAGCCGCCCCGTTCAAGGCGCGCTGGTGGTCCAGCCATCCCGCCAAAGCATCCGTCAGGGCCGCGCTGATCATCAGCTGAGCCAGCGCCGCATCACCCTCTCGAACACGCCGGTGAAGAAGGTCAGCAGGTCGGTCCCTTGTTGGGGTGTAAACTGATGAGGGTCCTCTGATCCGAGGATCAACATTCCCGGAAGCCGACCAACGCCCAAATCAAGACGCAAACAGGCCTCCGACCGGATGTAGGATGCCTTGTCGCCAAAAATCTCGGTGTCGTCCGTACTGACCTGACGCAATGTGACCTGTCGCGCAGGTGCAGACCGGCCCAGTGAAATATAGTCCTGCACAAAGCCGGGTTCTGCCACAGACAAAATATCACTCAGCTGCGCGATCGCGGGGTCCGCTTCGTTCGACGCGGATTCGAGGACCAGACGCACCGCATCCACCCGCAAAATATCGGCCACCTCGCCACGCAGATCGCGCAGGAACGGCTCAAACCGTGTGGCATCCATCATCCTCAGGATCGCACGATGGATTTGGTTGGTGCCCGCCAGATTTTCGTAGGCGGCCGCAATGACGTTGCGGTGGGTGTCTTCGAGCCGGTCCAGCCGCGCCTCAAGCCGGTCCATGGCGATGCCGCGCAGATCAACGATGTTCCCGCCCATCGTCGCCTCGTTCGCCGTGATAAGGGCGCGCATGATATCCTGGTCTTCCAGAACGGCCTGCGGGTCGGACATGATTTTTGACCGAACGTCGTCGGTCAGAAGGGGATCACTGCTCATCACTCGTCTCGTCTATTGATTGATGAGGTGTTTAGCAGGCGCGCCCGCCGCCGCGCTAGGGTTATTTCAGATGCCCTCAAAGTGTTGCACGCCCGCACGTGTCTGC
>NZ_JAHDGE010000044.1 GCF_020627745.1 Pseudooctadecabacter sp. | reverse complement strand
AGGACGCCAGGTTTTCAACCTGGAAAGAGGGGTTCGATTCCCCTAGGGAGTACCACTTGGGTCTAACGCAAAACGCCGCGGTTTTCCGCGGCGTTTGTCGTTTGAGGCACCGGCGTATGTGCCCCTAGGCGGGTGGCGTATAGTCCAGCCCCTCGATCGCGGCGCAGCGTTCCAACACCATGTCCCCCTGCTGGGCCAGCCAGTGCAGCAGATCAATAAAGATCCAGTTTTCGGCCAGTTTGTCGCCGTCCCGGCGATAGATGTCGATCACGCGGAATTCGGCGTCTAGGTCGTTGCCGGGCAGCCCCATGAACCCGCCCCGTTGTTTGGCCGTAAAATTGGGCCAGCCGAAAAATCCGCCGTAGTGGCCTTCCGCCACGCGCGCCACATGGCCAGTGCCGGACCGGTCATAAAAGGCCGCACGAAACGGGCCGGAGTGCTGTTTGGCATAGCGTTCAATCGTATAGGTCGCACCAATCCCCGTGGGGCCCCACCACAGCATGTCATTGTGCCACGTGCGCGCCAGTTCCTCCTCCAGCGGCAGGCCAAGCTGCCATGTGCCCAGATCGCCGATCATGGCGTTGATGGCGGTTAAAGTGGCCTCCCCCTCGGCGGGGTCCTGGGCGTCAAACAGCTGACCATCATGGGTCAGCGGGCCGGGCTGCACCAGATTGGCGGCGGTTTGCGGGCCGAAGGGCATTTGCCCTGCCTGCACCATCAGATGGGGGATATCTATGTGCAACATCGTCTCGACGATCTTGCCGCCCGCAACGCGGTTGAATTCGCAGTAGCGCAGCATGGTCAATTTGCGGCTGGGGCGGATGCCCAGCCAAGGCGCATCAAAAAGCCCCATAAGGTGCCCCATGGAGACGACCCAAACGCCCTCCCCGACGGAGTTTTGACCGGCGAAGAAAATATCCTCACGCCGTTGCAGGCGGGTCAGAGACGTGCGCAGTGGCCCCCAGAACACCCGCGCCACATCTGCGGCCCCGCGCTGTTCATAAAACGGATGCACCCCGCGCCAGTGCCAGTCGTCCGCCGTATGTACCGCCAAAGCCGCCGCCACATCACGCGCGCCATCCAGTTCCGCGTAATGGGCGCGGACGACGGACTTTTCATTTTGGAACATGGGTCAGCCTTTCACGGCACCGGCGGTCAACCCGCTGACAATCTGGCGCTGGAAGAACAGGATCAGCACAAAAAGCGGTGCTGTCGCTGAAATCACAGCGGCCACAGCAAACATCACGTTGCCCTTTGTCTGGGTCGTACCAAGGAAAGACGCGATTTTGGGGATCATCGTCTGATTGTCCTTTTCCAACAACAACGCGGTCACGGCGAAATCGTTGTAGGCCAGCAGGAATGAAAACAGCCCCGTGGTGATCACGCCGGGCCACATCACTGGCAGGATCACATGGCGGAACGCCTGAATACGGTTGCAGCCGTCAACCATGGCGCTTTCATCCAGATCCTTGGGAATATTCCGGAAGAACGACGTCATCATCCACAGGCTGAACGGCTGGTTGATGGCCACCAATACGATGATCGTCGTCGACAGATGCCCCCAGAGGTTCCATTCAAAGAACGGCAGAAGGTAGCCCGACACCAATGTGATCGGCGGCATCGCACGAAAGATCAGGGCCGCAATCAGGAACCAGAAGGCGTAGTTGTAGGTCGACCGCGACAGCGCATAGCCCGCCAAGGTCGAACAGGTCAGCGAAATCGTCACCACAAAGAAACACACGATGGCGGAATTCATGACAGCGCGCCAGAACTCCTCCTGCACCCAAGCGCCGTAATAGCCCTGCCCCGTGAACGCGCCGCCCGTTTCGGCAATGGTCAGTTCCCCTGTCAGGGCATTTGTCCAATCGGCCTTTGAGAAGAAGTCGCCTTCAACCTTGAACGACCCCCAAAGGGTCCACAGAAACGGCACCGCCGCCATGATCAGCCAGACCACAAGGAAGGTGGTCAAAAGCGCCGACAGATAGCCCGGCAATTTGCGTTGGGTGGGGGTGTGGGACATCGCTTACGCTCTCTTGAAATCGCGCCACGTGCGCACAAGGACGGGGGACAACAGGATGCCGACGCAGATCACGGTCAGCACCGATGTGGCGGCGGCGGAATTGAACAGCACCGTTTCGCCCGTCAGATCGGACAGGATGTAGGTGGACAGGGATTGGGCGTGGGCCTCGGCGCTGAAGGAAATCAGCGGCTCGAACACGCGGAAATTGTCCATCAACTGGATCAGCGCGACAAAGGTCACCAGCGGCATGATGTGCGGGATCGTCACATAGCGCACCCGCTGCCAGCGGTTCGCGCCGTCAATCATCGCGGCCTCATTGGTGTCCTGGTTCACGGTTTGCAAACCAGCATAGAACACCACAAAGGCAAATGGGGCGGAGTGCCAGATGCCATAGACCATCAACATGATCCACATCATCGGCGTTGACGCCTTCACGGACAAATCAGGATCATCGGCCAACCATTGGATCGCCTGACCCAGAATACCCCGCGCATCGACCATCCAGAACAGCACCAGCGACCCCACGATGGGGTTGATGATAAACGGCAGCAGTGACACGAAAATCAGCGGGCCACGGATCGCCTTGGCCGCCGAATTCACGGCCACGGCAATGGCAAATCCCAGCGCGATGGTCAGGGGGGTGACGATAAAGGTGAACGTCAGGGTGAACACGATGGCCGAATAGAACGGCAGGTTCATCACCTTCGTCCACCATTCACCCCATGTGTCAGACGACGACCACGCGTCGGCCAGTTCGGCAAAGGCCAGATGCCCGCGGTTGATGTAGTTGTCCATACCGACCCACCGGCCCAAGGGTTCGGCCTCTCGCAGGGCTTGCGTGGCCTCTTGGTTGACCGCGGTGGTTTGGGTGCAGCCGAAGGGGCCGCAGTTTTCCACGACTTCGATCACCTGTTCATGCTGGGCATGAAACGACTGGATCACCACCGAAATCACCGGAAAGACGATCAGCGCGATCATGGCGATCAGCGACGGGGCCACAAATAAAAGGAAGGTCTTGTGTCTCACGCGGCACCCTCAGGTCTGGATCGTTGGGAAGGTCGAAAAAAGAGAGGGGGGGAGGACCGGCACGCAAACCGCGCCGGTCCAGATCGTGCTTACTGGATGAAGCCCGCTTCGGTGGCCGCAGCCGTGTAGGCGGCTTCGACGTCGGCCAGTGCCTGCTCGGCGGATTCGTTGCCCTGCATGAAGTCGGACAGCTCATTGCCGAGCGCTGTGTGCAGCAGACCCTGATAGGGCACCATCGGGTAAGGCTTGGACCCTGCCGCAACAGAGGCCAGAACGCCCTCGTTCACCGCTTGGGGTTCAAACCCGTCGATCAGCCAAACAGCCTGCGACATGGTCTCGTCGTTCAGCAAAGCAGGCGATACGGCATGGGCCAGTGCCTGGAAGGTCGCGGCTGCGTCCTCGTCAGAGATGTTCTTGGCCACAGTCCAGCCGTCCCACCACAAGGTCGTCGCAGGCACACCGCTGTCACCCACCATCAGCGGACCGCTGACCATGGTGTTGGAATAGACTTCTTCGGCGGAGCCTTCGTCGTCCATCAGAACGCCCGTACGGGAGCCCCACATGTTCATCAAAGCCACGTTGCCGGCTTCCCATTCAGCGGAGGTCGCGTTGCTGTCATGGGTCAGGAAGTCTGGGTTCATATACTCGGACAGCGCTTTCATCATCTCAAGCGTGGCCACACCGGCCTCGTTGTTGATGGACACGTTCGCAGTTCCGGCTTCGAAGAATTCGCCGCCGTGGCCGATGTACATGTTGTTGAATTCCTGCGCGAGGTTCCAACCGGAGGCATAGGCACCGCCCAGCGGGTTTTCCAACAGGCCCTGTTCACGAATGGTTTCAGCCGCGGCCAGAACCTCTTCGTAGGATGTTGGCACCTCAAGACCTGCGGCCTCAAGGATGTCGGCGCGGTACACAAGGTGCTGCGCGTTGGCCATGAAGGCAATCGCCATGATTTCCCCATTCACGGAGATTTTCATGTGGTCGGGGATGTCGGCACCATATTCAGCGACCAGATCGTCAAGCGGCTGGATCACGTCTTCGTTCAGCAATGCCACGATGGACGAGTTTGCCACAATCGCAGAGGTGTATTCCGCCGGATCGCCGGTCATGCCAGGCACGTTCAGCGACTGGTGGTCGGCAGTCAGGTTCGCTTCGGCTTCAAGGCCCTCGCACGATTGCGCCAGTGCCGCGACCGACTGGATCGCCGGAAATTCGTTGCCGATGATGCTCAACCGGCCTTCGGCGGTACAGCTGTGGCCATCTGCGTAGGCGGCTGTGCCCATTGTCAGAACAGCGGCTGTTGCGCCCATAAGTTTCGTCATTTTTGTCATTTTGGTCTCCCGTTGGTGCAGCTTAGGATCGACGCCAGCCAATTCCGCGAATCGTCGCAGCGTCATGCATACGATTGCAATGAAACGCGGTCACTTCCGGCATTGCAAGACAAAATGAACAAACTACCCAACAAAGACGAATTTATATTTCTCCCTGACTACACTTGGCAAAAACATCTTGCGCCGACAACAGAATCGGCACTAAACCTGTTGCATACGTTTGCAAGAAAGGGTCGCGAAATGGCCGAAATCCAGCTCAAGAATATCTCGAAACGGTGGGGCAATTTCGTCGGGGTTGATAATTTCGACCTTACCATCGCAGATCAAGAGTTTCTGGTCCTGCTTGGTCCGTCGGGCTGTGGCAAGACCACGACCATGCGGATGATCGCGGGGCTTGAGGATGTGACCGAAGGCGACATTCTGGTCGATGGCAAACGTATCAACGATCTGGACCCCAAAGACCGCGACTGCGCAATGGTGTTCCAGTCTTACGCGCTCTATCCCAATCTGGACGTCTACGAAAACATCCGTTTTCCGTTGCGGATGCGCAAAGTGCCAAAAGCCGAACACGACGAAAGGGTGATGCGCGCCGCCGAGATGGTGGAACTCAAGGATTTCCTGCACCGCAAACCGGCGGAACTGTCGGGCGGTCAACGTCAGCGCGTGGCGCTGGCCCGTGCGGTGGTCCGTGAACCCAACGTGTTCTTGATGGACGAACCGCTGTCCAATCTGGACGCCAAGCTGCGGGTCAGCACCCGCGCGCAGATCAAGAACCTCAGCCATGAACTTAAAACAACCACCGTCTATGTGACCCATGACCAGATCGAGGCGATGACGCTGGCCGACCGCGTTGTTGTCATGTCCGCAGGCGTGGTCCAGCAGGTGGGCACCCCCACCGATATTTACGACAACCCCGCCAACACCTTCGTGGCCAGCTTCATAGGCTCGCCTGCCATGAACCTGATTGACGGAACGATCGAAAACGGCACCTTCACCTGCCCCGGCGTTACGATCCGCGGCCTCGACAGCGCCCATTCGGGCAAGGTCACCTTGGGCTTTCGTGCCGAAGACTGCATCGTCGGCAGCCCCAATCCTACCATCGAAAAGCCGGTCTATTCACTGGAACTTCTGGGTGACGCGACCATGGTCACCTTCCGCGTGGGCGACGCCATCGCCTCCGTGAAGGCCGATAAGGATTTCCGCGCCGAAATCGGCGATGTCGTCTCGGCCGAAATTCCGGCCGCCCTGTGCCACCTCTTCGATGCCACCTCCGGTGAACGTCTGTAGCATCCGCGCAACTTGCCGCCCTGCCGCCTGCGCCCCCCGTCACATGTGCCCCGTTGCCTAAAGAAGGAAACGCCATGACCATTCGTCATCTGAAAACCGCCCGTTCCGAAGAAGCCCGCGCCGAAGACGACGCCAAAACGCGCAAAATCGTCGAAGACGCGCTTGCACAAATCGAACAAAAAGGCGACGTGGCGGTCCGCGAAATGTCCATTAACTTTGACAAATACGACCGTGACACATACCGGTTGTCGGACGATGAAATTCAGGCTCTGATCGCCAAAGTCTCCCCTCAGGACATGGCCGATATCAAATTCGCACAAGAACAGGTCCGCAACTTCGCCCAGGCCCAGCGCGACAGCATGCTGGATGTCGAAATCGAAACCATGCCGGGCGTGATCCTCGGCCACAAGAATATCCCCGTTCAGTCCGTAGGCTGCTACGTGCCGGGCGGCAAGTTCCCCATGGTCGCTTCGGCGCATATGTCGGTGGCCACAGCCTCCGTTGCCGGTGTGCCGCGCATCATCGCCGCAACCCCGCCGTTCAAGGGTGAACCGAACCCCGCGGTCATCGCCGCCATGCATTTGGGCGGTGCGCATGAAATCTACGTCATGGGCGGCATTCAGGCCGTGGGCGCCATGGCCATCGGGACAGAAACCATTGACCCGGTACACATGCTCGTCGGTCCCGGCAATGCCTTCGTGGCCGAGGCAAAACGCCAGCTCTTTGGCCGTGTTGGCATTGATCTGTTCGCAGGCCCCACCGAAACCATGGTCATCGCGGATGACACCGCCGCTGACGGTGAACTCTGCGCGACCGACCTTCTGGGGCAGGCCGAACATGGCTACAACTCCCCCGCTGTGTTGCTGACAAACTCCGAAAAGCTGGCACAGGACACCTTGCGCGAAATCGACCGCCTGCTCGGGATTATCCCCACCGCCGACACCGCCCGCACCTCATGGGAGGATTACGGAGAGGTCATCGTCTGCGACACCTATGAGGAAATGTTGCAGGTGGCCGACGACATCGCGTCCGAACATGTTCAGGTCATGACCGACCGCGACGACTGGTTCCTCGAGCACATGACCTGCTATGGCGCGCTGTTCCTCGGCCCCCGCACCAATGTGGCCAATGGCGACAAGGTCATCGGCACCAACCACACCCTGCCCACCAAAAAAGCGGGGCGGTATACAGGCGGCCTTTGGGTTGGCAAGTACTTGAAAACCCACAGCTACCAAAAAATCACGACAGACGAAGCCGCCACCATGATCGGCGAATACGGATCGCGTCTGTGTATGCTCGAAGGGTTCGTCGGCCACGCCGAACAATGCAACATCCGCGTGCGCCGCTACGGCGGCATCAACGTCCCCTACGGTGAAGGCGCGCCCTATCGGGACGCCGCCGAATGACCACCCATCCGGCCCTCGCCCCGTTTCAAAAGGCGCTTGACTGCGTTACGCAAGACAGCCGCGCGGCGGTTGATGCGACCATCGCGCCAGATGCGACGATCCACCTGTGCCACCCCTTCGGCACCGTAAAAGGCGCCGCCCTGTGGGACACCGCCTTTGCACCGCTGCTGGCGGCCATGCCCGACCTCGAACGCCGCGATATGATCGTGCTGAACGGCACCACACCTCAAGGTCAGACCTGGGTCGGCTGCATGGGCAATTACATGGGCACAATGCTGGCCCCTTGGACAATCCAGGGCCACCACATCCCGCCGACCGGCCACCTGACCCATATGCGGTATCACGAATTTTATCGCATGGACGGGGATCAGGTGGTTGAGGCCCAGATCATCTGGGACATCCCCGAACTGATGATGCAGGCGCGCGCCTGGCCAATGGCGCCGCAACTTGGCAAATACCTCTGCACCCCCGCGCCCATGACGCAGGACGGCCTGACGGCCTCCGGCGACGGACAGGCCACCTTGGACCATGTCGTCGCCATGTTGACCGACCTGTGCAAACACCCCGCGCAAGGCGGGCCGGAGGTGATGAACCTCGAAACCTACTGGCACGACCGGTTCAACTGGTACGGCCCCGCAGGTATCGGCACCGCACGCGGCATCGCGGGGTTTAGAAACTGGCACCAAATCCCGTTCCTGCGTGCCATGCCGGACCGCAAACTGGACGCCATGGGGGACCTCATGTCCCATTGGTTCGCCCAAGGGGATTACGTCTGCGAAACCGGCTGGCCGAATATGCGCCTGACGCTGACAGATGACGGCTGGATGGGCATCGCCCCCGCAGGACGCGAGGTCCTGCTGCGCTCGCTTGATTTCTGGCGCATGGACGGCGGCAAAATCCGCGAAAACTGGGTGCTGGTTGATCTGCTGGACCTCTATGCACAATGTGGCGTCGATGTCCTCGCCCGGATGTCCGAATTCAACAAAGCCCGCAACCTTGGCCCCATCAGCCTGCCCGAAGGCCAGTTCTGATGCGCGTGCCTGCCTCATACTCCGGGCTTGAAACCCTGGGTCGTGTGCGGCTGGGCCAGCATTATTTCATGCGCGATTTTCTCTATTCTGAAATCGGCAATTTCCACGCCGTCCCGAACATCCCCGAAGATCCGGACCTCGCGATCGCCGCAGGCCGCGCCCTCTGCGAACACCTGCTCGACCCGCTTACCGACACCTTCGGGCCGTTGCACATCCGCTCTGCCTACCGCTCGCCCACGCTCAATCACTACGGAGCCACGCAAGCCAAACCACAGCGTTGTTCGGCCAATGACAAAAACCACGCAGGCCACATCTGGGACATCCGCGACAGAAACGGCCACATGGGGGCCTGCGTCAGCGTTGTTGTCCCGTGGTTTGCCGACCAGTTCGAACAGGGCCGCGACTGGCGTGATCTGGCGTGGTGGGTGCACGACCACCTGCCCTATTCGGCCATGTATTTCTTTCCCAAACTCGCCGCCTTCAACCTGACCTGGCACGAAAACCCGGCCCGGTCGATCCACAGCTATGTCAGCCCCAAAGGCACACTGCTGGCCGCAGGCGCCGACCCCGACGAAGATGCAACGGCCCGCGCGAAACGCTACGCCGACTTCCCCCCCTTGCGCGGCATCGCCTATCCTGCGCAACCGGAGGCGTGGCGCATATGATCTTCGTTTTGCCCGAAATACTCCCGCCGGAGGCGCAAATCCTGCCACAGGATTTGCCGCGAAATTTTCGCAGAGAATTTCGCCCCCGCCCCGCAGGGACAGCACGCTTTGGACGGATATCTCCATGACCCTGCCCCGCACCCCCTCCTTTTCGCTGACCGGCAAACGCGCGCTCGTCACCGGTGCCACCTCCGGCATCGGCGAAGCCTGCGCCGTAGCACTGGCCGAAGCCGGGGCCCATGTCACGCTTGTGGCACGGACAGCGGACGCGGTTCAAAAACAGGTCGAGGCGTTTCAGGTGCAAGGCTGGGCTGCCACGGCCCTGCCCCTCGACATCTCCGACATCGCCGCGACGGAGGCCGCGGTGGCCGACCACGGCCCCTTCGACATCCTCGTGAACTCCGCCGGCCTCGCCCGTCATGCGCCCGCCGTAGACACCACCGAGTCCGATTATGACACCGTCACCGACCTCAATGTCAAAGCCGCCTATTTCCTGACCCGCGCGGTGGCCAAGGGGCTGATCGCGGCGGGTAAATCGGGCAGCCTGATCAATATCTCCAGCCAGATGGCCCATGTGGGCGGCATCGACCGCGCGGTCTATTGTGCCACCAAACACGCGCTTGAAGGGATGACAAAATCCATGGCGATCGAATGGGGCCCCCATAAAATCCGCGTCAACACCATATGCCCCACGTTCATCCGCACGCCCTTGGGCCAGCAAACCCTTGATATCCCCGAACGTCGCGCCTGGATCGAAAGCAAAATCAAACTCGGCCGCGTGGGTGAGGTTGAAGACATCATGGGCGCCACAACCTTTCTGGCCTCCGACGCCGCAGCGCTGATCACCGGCACATCGCTTCTGATTGACGGGGGGTGGACCGCAGGCTGATGGCAAACAAGGTCACATCCCTTCAGGTTGCCAAGGCCGCAGGCGTCAGCCAGTCAGCGGTCAGCCGCGTCTTTTCCGGTGCCTCCGCGTCCGAGGCCACGGCCAAGAAAGTGCGCGCTGCCGCCGAAGCCTTGGGATACCGCCCCAACGTGCTGGCCCGTGCGATGATCACCGGCAAATCGCGGACCATCGGGCTGATTGTGGCCTACCTCGACAACCAGTTCTACCCCGAGGCGCTGGAACGGCTGTCCAATGCGCTGCAGCAAAATGGCTATCATATCTTGCTGTTTACGCTGCCGAATTCCTCGGACGGAATTGAAACTGTGGTGCAGGATATGCTGGATCATCAGGTGGAGGGCATCATTGCGGCCTCCGTTTCCATGTCGTCGCAGCTGACTGATCTTTGCGCCAAATCCGGCATACCCGTTGTGCTTTTCAACCGTGGCCAGCCCGGCAGCGGGCTGTCGTCGGTGACCTCGGCCAACATCAAGGGCGGGCGCATGGCAACGCAGGCCCTGATCGACGCGGGCCACACGCGCATCGCCCATATCGCAGGCTGGGAAGGATCGCTGACAGGCCGTGACCGCCAACAAGGGTTTGAAGAGGCGATGGCCGACGCGGGCCTGCGTCCCTTCGCCATCGTGGACGGCATGTACAACCGAGACATCGCCGCGACCTCCGCCCGCCAGTTGCTGTCCGGCACCCATCGCCCCGACGCCATATTCGTCGGCAACGATCATATGGCCTTCGCGGTCATCGAAGCGGTCACCGCCTTGGGCTTTGCCATCCCCGACGATGTGTCGATCATCGGCTATGACGACACACCTCTGGCCGCCTGGCCCAGCTTCAACCTGACCACCGTGCGCCAGCCGGTGAACCGCATGGTCGAAGCGACGGTTACAACCCTCATGTCCGCCATCGCAGGCGCGGACACCTACGCACAGACCATCGAAATCGAAGGCCCGCTGATCCAGCGCGGGTCCTCAAGACCGCCCAAAGGACCAAGAAGATGAAGGGTTTTTCCCAAAAATTCAAAGACTTCCCAGACTATATTATCAAAATCACCAAAGAAATCTGGGAAGACCGCGGCGTGGGGACGCTGCATGACTATTACCACCCCGATATCGTCGTCCGTTCGCCCATGGGCATCCAGCGTGGCAACGCGGCTGTCATGGCCTCCACCATGGCCACGATCAACGAATTCCCCGATCGGGAGCTCTTTGGCGATGACGTGATCTGGTCGGACGATCCGGACTACGGGCTGTTGTCGTCCCACCGTCTGATCACCCGCGCCACCCACAGCCGCGACGGGCAATTCGGTGCCGCCACGGGCAAACCGTGGACGGTGCGGGTTATTGCCGATTGTGCCGCGAAAGAAAACACCATCTACGACGAATGGTTGATCCGCGATTACGGTGGCATCGTCCGGCAGCTGGGCCACGACCCCAAGACGTTCACCAGCACCATGATCAACATGGAAGGTGGCCCGCAGATGGCCCGCAAACCCTTCACCCCCGATCAGGATGTCGACGGCGGATACAATTCCAAAGGCAATGACAACGTCTGGGGGCGCCGGTATGCCGACACCCTGCAACAGATTATGGATCTGGATTTTCATTGTATTCCAAAGGACTATGACCGGTCGGTGAATTGCGAATACGCAGGCGGCCTGTCCGTTCTGAGCCACGACAGCGTGACCCAATTCTGGCTTGGTTTGCGGTCATCCTTCCCGGATGCGACATTTACGATCCACCACCAGATCGGGATGGATGGCGATATGCTGCCTCCGCGCGCCTCGATCCGCTGGTCGCTGGACGGAACACATTCCGGCTGGGGCACCTTTGGTGAACCCACCGGTGCGCCTGTCCATGTCATGGGCATGTGCCACGCGGAATACGGCCCCTTCGTCAACGCCGATGGCCCACAGGATGCCAGCATCCGCCGCGAATGCGCGCTTTATGACGAAATCGCCATCTGGAAACAAATTCTGATGTATGCGCAGGCTGGATAGCCCGGCTTTTTGAGTATTTTTGGCAAAACGAAACCACACGCCCCCCCAGAGGATCCGTCATGACCCACCCCGATATGGAAGCCCGCATCGTTCGCTACGGCGATCTGAAGCCCTGCAAAACCGCCTTCATCGACGCCCATACCCCCGGCAGCGATCAAAAGGAAAACTTTACGATTATCGGCGGCGGCGTGTCCGAAAGCCCTGACCAGCATGTCCATATCGGCCTCCCCCACGGGTTCAACATCGGGGCCGCAGGCCAGCCGCCCCGCGTGCGCAATTCCTTGCATGACCATCACACCGCCGAAGTCTTCTTTGTGCTCAAGGGCAAGTGGCGGTTTTTCTGGGGGCGTTGGGGGGACGCGGGCGAGGTCGTTCTGGAAGAGGGCGACATCTTCAATATTCCCACCGGCATTTTTCGCGGGTTCGAAAATATCGGCACAGATTACGGGATGATCATGGCGATTCTTGGCGGAGACGATGCCGGAGGCGGCGTCATGTGGGCGCCGCAGGTCATCGAAGACGCCGCAGATCACGGGCTTATTTTGGGCGAGAATGGCAAGCTTTACGACACGAAACGCCAGCAAAAACTGCCCGATGGCGTGGAGCCCATGCCGCTGATGACGGATGAGGAACTGGCCAAGCGGCCGGAACCCACGACGGCGGATGTCCTGCCCAACCACGTGGCACGGTATTGGGATATGATGGCCTTGGCGGATCGCAAACCGGTCAACGTGATCGGGGAACATGGCCTTTTGCGTGACAAACCGGGGTTCGAGGTTGATTTCATTACCCGCGGGTCTGCGACCGAGGCCAAGCACAGCCACCCCTATCCCTCTGTTTTGATGCCCATGCGGGGCCATTGGAAAATCCGCTGGGATGCGTCGGGCGGACATCCTGCCGGAGAGGCCACCTTGGCCCCCGGAGACACGATGTCGGTGCCTCAGAACATGCCCCATTCCGCGGTCCCGTCCATGACCGGAGAGGCGAGCCTGTATCATGTTGTGGCCACAGGCGATCCGGCGGGCCATACTTGGACCGGCTAGGCGCACATACTTTAAGACCATAAACCTCGAAAGGTTTCGAAATGACTAAAATCCTCACCTCTCACGTAGGCTCTCTTCCCCGCACGCAAGAGGTGGTCGATTTCATCTTCGCCCGAGAGCAAGGCCGCGACTATGACCAAGTTGCATTCGATGCCTGCATGAACAAAGCCGTCGGAGAAACCGTTGCAAAACAAAAGGATGCAGGTGTTGATATCGTGTCCGATGGGGAGACGTCGAAGATCAGCTACGCCACCTACGTCAAGGACCGCTACACCGGTTTTGACGGGGACAGCCCGCGCAATGCGCCTGCGGACCTGAAGAAATTTCCCAGCTTTCTTAAACGTTTGGCCGACGATGGTGGCACTCCGCAATATGCGCGACCCATGTGCGTGGGGCCGGTAAAGTCAAAAGGTCAGGGTGAGCTTGAGAAAGATATCGCCAACCTCAAGGCAGCGATGGCCGCGAACGGCATTGAACGCGGGTTCATGAACGCCGCTTCGCCCGGTGTTATCTCATTGTTTTTGCAAAATGATTTCTACGCCTCACGGGACGAGTATCTGGCGGCCTTGGCCGATGCCATGCGTGATGAATATCGCACGATTGTGGACGCGGGCCTTGATGTGCAGCTCGATTGTCCAGACCTCGCCCTGTCGCGGCACATGCTGTTCAACGACCTGAGCGATGAGGAATTCCTGAAAATCGCGAATTCCCATGTTGAGGCCCTGAACCATGCGCTCGACGGGATCGATCCTGCGCGCGTCAGGGTCCATATTTGTTGGGGAAACTACGAAGGTCCCCATGTCTGTGACATCCCCATGTCAAAGATGTTCGATACCTTGATGGCGACAAATGCCGCTTACGTCTTGTTCGAAACATCGAATCCACGGCATGGTCATGAATGGGCCGTTTTTCAGGACCGTAAGGCAGATATTCCCGACAATAAGATTCTGGTCCCCGGCGTTGTCGACACGACCACCAACTTTGTGGAACACCCTGACCTTGTTCAACAGCGCATCGAACGGTTCGTTGATATCGTGGGGCACGACCGTGTGATCGCGGGGTCGGATTGTGGTTTTGGAACCTTCGCCGGGTTCGGCGCCGTGGACCCTGAAATCGCCTATGCCAAGCTTTCCGCGCTGGCTGTGGGGGCATCTCAGGTCAAATGACCCTTGTTTTACTGCCCGGAATGATGTGCGATGGGCGGCTGTTCCAACATATGCCACCCCACATCTGTCTTGATATTTCTCAACATGATACGGTTGAGGCACTGGCCGCGGATGTCTTGTCAAACGCCCCCGAAACCTTTGCCTTGGGCGGGCTGTCCATGGGCGGGATCGTGGCCATGGAGGTCATCAAACAGGCCCCCGAACGCGTCACACAGCTGATCTTGATGGACACGAATTGCGAAGCGGAGGCGGACAAGATCAAAGCCATGCGCGCCCCGCAAATCGCCAAGGCCGAGGCGGGCGGGCTGCGCGCCGTGATGCGCGACGAGATGAAGCCGAATTACCTCTCCGACGGCCCCCAACGGGACACGGTTTTGGACCTGTGTATGGATATGGCCATGGACCTTGGGCCTGAGGTTTTTACCCGTCAATCCCGTGCATTGATGTCCCGTCCGGATCAGAAGAACACTCTGAAATCGTGGGACAAACCCACGCTCATCCTCACTGGGGCAGACGATCGGCTGTGTCCGCTGCACCGTCATACCCTCATGGCGGCATTAATGCCGCAAGCCCGCCTGAGTGTCATCGAAAATGCAGGCCATCTGCCGACGTTGGAGCGCCCTGATGAAACGCGCGCAGAAATTCTGCGCCTGCTTAACTAATTTTCAATTCTTTCGAGTGAGAGTTGTCGTGCGCTTTCGCCTTGGACGTCCGCCCGAACCCGATACACTGAAAGGATGGATACACCTTATTACACCCCGACCGGCGGCCACCCGCCGCAGACTCAGTTGTTGACGGATCGTGCCGTCTTTACAGATGCTTACGCCGTCATCCCCAAGGGCGTGATGCGCGACATCGTGACATCGAACCTGCCCTTTTGGGACAAGACCCGCGCCTGGATTTTGGCGCGTCCTTTGTCCGGATTTGCCGAAACCTTCAGCCAGTACATCGTTGAAGTGGCCCCCGGCGGCGGTTCAAACCGGCCGGAAACCGAAGCAGACGCGCAGGCTGTGCTGTTTGTGGTGTCGGGCCAATCGACCCTCACGATTGATAGTGTTGTGCATACGCTGTCACCCGGCAGCTACGCCTATATCCCCGTGGGTGCGCAATGGACCATCCAGAACACAACGGATGAGGACTGCACCTTCCATTGGATCCGCAAAGCCTATGAATGGGTCGAAGGCATTGATGTGCCACCGGCCTTCGTCACATCTGACCAAGACGTGGCCCCGACCGAAATGCCGGATACCAACGGCGTCTGGGCGACCACCCGTTTTGTAGACCCCAGTGACATGCGCCACGATATGGCCGTGACCATCGTCACGTTCCAGCCGGGCGGCGTCATCCCGTTTCTGGAAACCCATGTGATGGAACACGGTCTGTACGTTCTCGAGGGCAAGGCCGCCTACCGGTTGAACCAAGACTGGGTCGAGGTTGAGGCCGGCGATTTCATGTGGCTGCGCGCGTTTTGCCCGCAAGCCTGCTACGCCAGCGGGCCGGGTCCCTTCCGGTATCTTTTGTACAAAGACGTCAACCGGCATCCGGGCCTTTAGGCCTTAGCCCGTCACAACCAACAAAAAAGCCCCCGTCGTGGACGGGGGCTTTTCGCGTTTATGTCAACCGGTTCAGGCGTCCATGTCTTTTGGCAAAACCAAGTTCAGGAAGATCGCCATCAGCGCCGTGGGTGCCACGGCGGAGGTCGCCAGCGTCTTCACAACGCCAGGCAAATACTGAACAGCCGTCGGCACAAGGTTCAGACCAAGACCAAAGGCCAACGACACCGCGATGATGATCATCGTGCGGCGTGTCATCTTTTCTTCGGCCAAAACGTTGAGGCCAGCCGCCGCAACCATGCCGAACATCACGATCACACCACCGCCCAGAACGGGCAACGGCATGGATGCGATGACCGCACCGACCTTGGGCACCAGACCACACACGATCATGATCAGACCCGCAATCGTCACCACGTGGCGGGACATGATGCCCGTCATGCCGACGATGCCGACGTTCTGGCTGAACGACGTGTTGGGCAGGCCGCCAAAGACACCGGCCACTGCCGTGCCCAGACCGTCCGCATAGGTCGCACCGGCGATTTCTTCGTCGGTGGCGTCGCGGTTTGCACCTGCTTTGGCTGTGGCGGAGGCGTCGCCCACCGTCTCAATCGCGGAGACGATCGACACCAAAGTCACGGCAATCACAGCGCCAAGGTTGAATTCAAAACCGTAAGGCAAGGGCTGGATCGCTGTGATCCAGGCCGCACCGGCCACAGGCGCGAAATTCACCATGCCCAACGCAAACGCCAAAGCGTAACCGGCGAGAAGGCCAATCAAAATGCCCGACGCCGACAGAATGCCTTTGGTGAAGAACTTCACCGCCAACGCCACGACGATCACGGTCAAAGCCACGGACCAGTGTTTCAACGACCCAAAGCTTTCGGCCGCCATCTGGAAATCCGCAGCCCCACCGGCGGCGTATTTGATCGCGACCGGAATAAGGTACAAACCGATGGCCAAAATCACGAGGCCTGTGATCAGCGGCGGAAACAGCCAGCGCAGGTTCTTGATCACCGCACCCAGCAAAAAATGGATCGTGCCACCGATGATACACGCGGTCAGCGCGACGCCAAGTCCCATGGTCGCCGCGATCCCCGCCAGCACGCCGACAAAAGCAAAGGACGTGCCCTGCATGATCGGCAACCGCGCGCCAATAGGGCCGATGCCCACGGTCTGGAAAACCGTCGCAATACCCGCAAACAGCATGGCCATCTGGATCAGATAGATCTGTTCTTCGCCGCCGAAGGCCAATCCCGCAGCGCCTGCCACGATGATAGATGGCGTCACATTCGAGGCGAACATCGCCAAAACATGCTGCAATCCTAATGGGATAGCCTGCCCAATGGGCGGCGTTACATTCGGATCCGTATAGGTGGTGTCAGTCATAGTGTGTCCCTTCAAGGTGTGGTGCCCGTCTGACGCGGGCTTGGTCTACGGCGCGATGATGAATGGCTTATCGAACCGATGTTCTTCTAGGTTGGGTTCAGGTCCGATCCGGTCGATGACCGCAAACAGGCCCGGCGCATGGAGCGGGGTCAGCACCCCGTGCCATGTGTTCCGGTGAATGTTGATCGCTTGGCCGGCTGCTGTGATGAACGCCTGCGGCTGGCCCGGCACACCGCCAACATCATCGGCCACGATGACCAAAAACGGATGCTGGTGCATGGGCACAAAGGCCTGCGATCCAAGGGGATGCCGTTCCATCAAATCAAGGGTGTAGGGAAAGCTGCGGGGCGTCGCGTCAAACAGGCTGAGCCCTGAAAGCCCCCCACCAAAATCGAGCCGTGCCCGATCATGAAACCGGCCACACATGTTCTGATTGATCATCACATCCGGCGTGCCCGAACAATCCAACACATCCCCAAATGCTGCGAATCCAGCGTCGGTCAAAGGTTGGGGGCGGATTTGCGTCATCCCAATAGATCCTTCAGCCGGAATTCCGCGATCCGTTCCACCTGACGGCAGGCTTCTGCGAACTCGGCCTCGGTGGAATGGTCGATCCGTCGTTGAAAATTTTCAACAATCGAGGATTTCGTATGATCGCGCACCGCAATGATAAAAGGGAAACCGTGCTTCGCGACATATGCGGAATTGAGGGTTTCGAACCTTGCGCGTTCGTCGTCTGTCAGCGCATCCAGGCCCGCACCGGCCTGTTCATGGGTGCTTTCTGCGGTGAGCTTTTTGGCGGTCGCGAGTTTTCCGGCCAAATCTGGGTGGGCGCGCAAAACGCCCAATCGCTCATCATGGCTGGCGGTTCGAAACACGCGGCTGAGGGCTGCGTGAATGCCCCTCGCCGTGTCGTGGGTCGGCCCAAGTTCCAGATCAAAAGCCCGCTCTGCAATCCATGCTGAATGTTCGAATATGCCACCAAACGTGTCCACGAATGTGGACCGATCCATGTCAGATGGACGCGGGCGGCGCTGATGGGGATGGGTCGCCGCCCAATGATCGGCGATCTCTTCTCGGGTGGCAAACCAGACGTCGTCATGACCCTGAACATACTCGATAAACTGGCGCAAGGCCTGCGCCCGACCGGGGCGTCCGACAAGGCGACAATGCAGACCAACAGACATCATCCGCCCGCCCTCTGCATAAAGTTCGTCGAAGGTGGCTTTCAGATAATCGAGGAACTGCGCGCCTGCATTGAACCCTTGTGGCGTGGCAAAGCGCATGTCGTTGCAATCCAATGTGTAGGGTACGATCAGCTGATCGTGGTCTCCGAATTCGACCCAATAGGGCAAATCATCAGCATAGCTGTCGGCCACATATTTCAACGCGCCCGTTTCTGCGGCCAGCCGGATCGTGTTTTCAGAGGACCGGCCCGTATACCACCCGCGCGGTGGGCTGCCGACGACCTCCTGATGCAGCCGCAACGCCTCAGCGATCTGGGCGCGCTCCTCTGCCTCGGGCATGTCCTTATGCTCGATCCACTTCAGCCCGTGGGATGCGATTTCCCATCCGGCCTCTTTCATCGCCTTCACCTGTTCGGGCGCGCGGGCCAGTGCGGTGGCCACGCCGTACACGGTGATCGGCAGATGGGCCAACATGCGGTGCAACCGCCAGAACCCGGCGCGCGCACCGTATTCATAGATCGATTCCATATTCGCATGACGCTGCCCGGGCCAAGCGGCGGCCCCCACGATCTCTGACAAAAATGCCTCTGATGCAGCATCACCATGCAGGACGTTGTTTTCGCCACCCTCTTCATAATTCAGCACAATTTGCACAGCAATCCGCGCGCCGCCCGGCCACTGTGCCTCAGGAGGGGTTGCCCCGTAACCGGTCATATCGCGAGGGTAGCGCGGTGGCTGTGTCATGTTTCATCCCGTTGGCTGTCGAAAGGTTAATGCATAAGAGGCCGTCGCATTTATAGGGAATTCTTGAAAGACTGTCTGATTACCCTTGTTTGCCTTGTCGTTCAGCCACACCCAGTTACACTGTAGAAAACGGAGGCACTTCATGTCCGGATATCTCACCACCCACATCCTCGACACAGCGCGTGGCCTGCCCGCCGAAGGCATTAACATCGCGTTGTTCAAAATCGAAAACGGGGAACGACAGAAAATAGCCGAGACCGTGACCAACAGCGACGGGCGGACAAATGCCCCGATCTTGCCCGCCGAGGCCTTTGAAGTCGGGCAATATGAGCTTGTCTTTTTCTGCGGTGAATACCTCGAAAACCACGGGCTGACCGGGGGAAATTTGAAGTTTCTTGATGATATCCCGATCAGGTTCGGCATGGATGACCCAGCCGCCCATTACCACGTGCCGCTGCTTCTTTCGCCCTACGGGTATTCGACCTACCGCGGCAGCTGAACACTGGCTTGTGCCGCGCGAACGGCGGTGCCGATCCGGACGGTCATGAATTCCATAAACAGACGCGCTTTGGGGTCCTGCCGCCGCCTGTGGGTGTAAAGACAGGCCATTTGCACCGGCACGGGGGGCGTTTCCTCCGCCACGGGGACCAAAGCACCTGAATTTAGGTGATCGGCCACCTCAAACACGGGCTTCATGGCGATCCCTTCACCGCCCAGCGCCCATTCGGTCAACACGTCCCCGTCGTCACATTCATACCGCCCTGCCACGCGGAAACGTTGGGGGCCTTGCGCCGTTTGCAGCCGCCATTGAAATTCCGTGGCGCCTGGATAGCGCAGGTTCAGGCAGTTGTGCCGGTCTTCGACCAGGGCCTGCCCGTCGAGGGGATTGCCGTATTTCGCAACGTAGCTGGGCGATGCCACAAGAACGCGGTCGCAATC
>NZ_JAHDGE010000043.1:16825-19779 GCF_020627745.1 Pseudooctadecabacter sp. | reverse complement strand
TACGTCTGGTTTGACGCCCCCATCGAATACATCGCCTGCGCGCAAGAATGGGTTGATGCCGGCAAAGGGGATGATTGGGCGCGCTGGTGGCGCACGGACAAGGGCGCCGACGACGTCCGCTATACCCAGTTCATGGGCAAGGATAACGTGCCGTTTCACACTCTGTCCTTCCCCGCCACGATCATCGGATCGGGGGAGCCTTGGAAACGCGTCGATTACCTTAAATCCTTCAACTACCTCAACTATGACGGCGGCCAGTTCAGCACATCGCGCGGTCGCGGCGTGTTTATGGATCAGGCGTTGGACATTCTGCCTGCCGACTACTGGCGTTGGTGGCTTCTCAGCCGTGCGCCGGAAACGTCTGACAGTGAATTCACGTGGGACCAGTTCCAGACGGACTGCAACAAGGATCTGGCCGATGTGCTGGGCAACTTCGTCAGCCGCGTGACCAAGTTCTGCCGGTCCAAATTCTCGGAAGAGGTGCCTGCGGGCGGCACTTGGGGCGATGCCGAAACCACCCTCATCGAAGATCTGCAAACCCGTCTGGCGGCCTACGAGACTGCGATGGACAACATCGAAATCCGCAAAGCCGCCGCCGAATTGCGCGCCATGTGGGCCGCTGGCAATGAATACCTGCAGGCCGCAGCGCCATGGGCTGTGTTCAAGGAAGACCCCGATCAGGCGGCTGCGCAAATTCGCCTCGCCCTGAACCTGATCCGCATTTACGCGGTTCTGTCCGCACCGTTCATCCCCACGGCTGCGGGTAAATTGCTGTCGGCGATGAACACCCTGGACACCGATTGGCCGTCCGACATGAAAAAGGCTGTCGCGGCGCTGGAGGCGGGGCATCCCTTCTCCGTACCGGACAACCTTTTCGATAAAATCACCGACGACCAACGCGACGAATGGGCCGCGCGGTTCGCCGGAACGCGGGATTAATCCTCAGCGACTTCCGCGTCGCCAGTTCCTGTATCCGCGCCCAAAGTGACGCGCGCATCGCCTTCGGTTTCGGCCTGAACCTCATCTTCGGCGTTCATATGGTCGACAGCCGCGTCCCCGCCTTCGGCCTGAATGGCCCCGTCGGGTTCAACGGCATCGTTTTCGACCTCGTCCGCCGCAAGGAAGAAAACCGCATAAAACGCAGCGGCGACAAGCGCCAGAGAGATACCCGCAATCGGGCCCCAATGGCGGCGTTCCTGTTTCTCAAGATTGGTTTGTGGTGCACTCATGGTAGGTCCTTTCTGTCTTAGTCACCTCAACCCACAGCCTGCCCTGAATGTTCCACCCGATTTCTGGACCGTACCGCAACCGCGCCCTAATGTTGCACCATGACGACGAAACGTCCCCTCAGCGATGCGCCGCAGGTTGCCATCACCTCTCTGGCCGATCTGACCGACTGGCTGTCCGCGCATCACACCCAAGGCACGGGCGTTTGGCTGATCCACCCCAAAAAGGCCTCGCCCGACTATATCCCCTTTGGCAAGATCGTGGATGAATTGCTCTGCTGGGGCTGGATCGACAGCCTGAGCCGCAGCAAGGACGATCTGCGCACGATGCACTACATCGCGCCGCGCAACCCCGCCAGCAACTGGAGCCGCGTCAACAAGGACAAGATCGCCCGGCTTGAGGCCACAGACCGCCTGCGCGCACCGGGGCGTGCCATGATTGCCAGCGCCAAGGCCCGCGGGACATGGACCGCGCTTGATGATGTGGAAAACGGCGTGACGCCCGATGATCTGACCCGAGCGCTGGAGCAAGACGATCTGCGGCCCGCGTGGGATGCGCTGCCACGCTCGGTCCGGCGGGGCGCGCTGGAAATCCTTTTCAACGCCAAACGCGCGGCAACTCGCGCCAAAAAGATCGACGAGATTTGCACCGCCCTGCGCGCTGGTTCCTACCCGTTCCAATGGGTCGGCAAATCCTGACTTAACAGTCGGCCCAATCGTGCTACTTTAGGTTCAATCTCAAATTTCGGAGCTTTCCATGCGTACCCTTATTGCTGCCGCGACCCTCGCCCTCACCGCCTCGACTGCCCTTGCCGCGCCCTGTGGCAACGACAGTTCGGGCTTTGCCGCCTGGAAACAGGCCTTCGCCGCCGAAGCCGCCGCCGCCGGTGTCGGCTCCGCAGGGTTGCAGGCCCTCGCCAATGCCCAGTATTCCCAATCCACCATCAACGCCGACCGCAACCAGACCGGCGTGCGGTATGAATTGAACGAATTCATCCGTATCCGCCTTGGATCGCTCGACAGCTTTGCAGGCCAGATGCGCCGTCAGCGGGACCAGAATGCCAGCTTCTTCGCCAACCTCGAACGCGCCTACGGCGTACCTGCGGGCATTTTGCTGGCCATTCACGGGATGGAAACCGGATTTGGCCGCACCATGGGCAACACGCCCGTGGTCGACAGCATCACGACCGTGGCCTACGACTGCCGCCGGTCCGCATTCTTCACGCCCCACGCGATCGCAGCCCTTGTTCTGGTCGACCGCGGCGGGCTGTCCCCCAACCAGCGCGGTGCCGCCCACGGAGAGATGGGTCACACCCAGTTCCTGCCCGGCAATGCCCTGCGCTACGGTGTCGATGCCGATGGCAACGGTCGTGTTGACCTCTACGGGGTGGCCGACAGCCTCGCCTCCACCGCGAACTTCCTGCGCCAGAAAGGCTGGCAGCCCGGTCAGCCGTTCCAGGAGGGGACCGCCAACTTCCGCGTGTTGAATGAGTGGAATGCCGCAACCGTGTACCAGCAAGCCATCGCCCTCAGCGCCGCCCGCCTGCAATAAAGCGCGGCGCGGCTCTTCTTTGTCTCAAAAATATCCCCGCCGGAGGCTCCGACAAAAGCCTCTGGCGGATGCGTTTTTGGGATAGAAAAGCCCATGAAACAAAGCGCCCTGCGGTCAGGTTGGCATGGCTTGGCCCGGCAAGCTCTCATCGTTCTTGCAGAACGACTGCCGCTTGC
>NZ_JAHDGE010000043.1:0-16725 GCF_020627745.1 Pseudooctadecabacter sp. | reverse complement strand
GCCCGGCAAGCTCTCATCGTTCTTGCAGAACGACTGCCGCTTGCGGTGGTGCGATGCTGCCGTTGCTTTTGCTGTGCAAAAGCAACGTGGTACCCGCGACCGGACTCGAACCGGTACGGCCAAAAGGCCAAGAGATTTTAAGTCTCCAGTGTCTACCATTCCACCACGCGGGCAACGCGCCCGACCATAGGGAATTCGCAGACGGCGTCCAGTCAGATATCGCGGTCGAGGGGGCCGTCCAGCAACGCGCGCTCCGCCAGCCAGGGATTGATCCGAAGTGCCGCGCGCAAGACCTCTTGCGCCTCCTCGTTCCGGTCCAATTCAATCAGCGTCAACGCCTTGCCGGTCAACGCGCCCAAATGCTGGGGCCGCAACCCGATCGCGCGGTCCAGATCGACTAAGGCCCCCTCAAAATCGCCCGACAAAAACGCAGCAAACGCGCGCTGGTTGTAGCCTTCGGCGTAGTCGGGGCAGTAGTCGATCAATTCCGACAACGCCGCGCGGCTGGCGTTGGTATCGCCCATTCGCAACAGCGCGACACCTTCTTGCAACATGCCCTGCGCCAATGCGTCCGGCGCATCAAGCCAGATTTCCCACATCTGGCCTGACAAAGCCCGTGCAGCACCCTCATCAGGGGCCACCTGCATTTGCGCCACAAGGGCCGCAAGCTGTGCGGTATAATCCTGCCCCTCGGGGCATTCCGCCGCCACAGACGTGGCGGTTAGTGTGATCAGGGTTGCATATCTCATGGGCCTAAGGATGGCCCGCAGGCGGCTTGCGTCAACCTGCGCTGGGTTGCGGGGCCACGACATCCTCTTTCACCGCCTGCATCGCCACATAGGTCGACGTGTTCGCCACATGGGGCAGAGTGGAAATTCGTTCCGCTAAAACAAGCCTGTAGGATGTCATCCCGCTCGTCCGCACTTTCAGCAGATAATCGAATGCGCCTGCGATCAGATGACATTGCTCAATCTCTGGAATGCGCGTGACCTCACGGTTAAAGGCGGCCAGTGCCGCCTCTCTTGTATCGCTCAACTTCACCTCGACAAAGGCCACATGATCACGGCCCAGCTGAATGGGATCAAACTGCGCGCGATAGCCACGCACCACGCCCGTTTCCTCCAACCGGCGCAACCGCGCCTGCGTTGGCGATTTGGACAGCCCGATGCGCTGCGCAAGCTCGGTCACCGTGATTCGACCATCGACCGCGATCACATCCAGTATCTTGCGATCAAATACGTCCAGCTCAGAAGTCTGATCGACCATGAAATACCCTCCAATTTAGTCAATATGACCGCGCCGCCTTCATCTGACGGAAGATCATACACCTTTATTTGCGATATACTGACCACACCTCCTGCCCACTCTGCAACCCTTTTGGAACCGGTGCCCCATGCCCAAAGACACAACTTTCCCGCTGCGCCATGCCATCGACACCGCCTATCTGGCCGATGAAATGGACACCATCCGCATCCTCGCCGACCGCGCGGCGCTGACCCAAACGGACCGGCGCATGATCGCCGCCGCTGGCGCCCATCTTGTGACCCGCATCCGCACCCAGTCCGATCCCGGCCTGATGGAGGTCTTCTTGGCCGAATATGGCCTCAGCACCGACGAAGGCGTGGCCCTGATGTGTCTGGCAGAGGCCCTCTTGCGCGTGCCCGACGCCCCCACCATCGATGCGCTGATCGAAGACAAAATCGCCCCCTCCGATTGGGGCACGCACCTTGGCAAATCCTCGTCATCGCTGGTCAACGCCTCCACTTGGGCGCTGATGTTCACGGGCCGCGTTTTGGACGATGACCGCGGCCTCGCCCAGCCCCTGCGCCGTGCGGTCAAACGTCTGGGCGAGCCTGTCATCCGATCCGCCGTGGCCCGCGCGATGCGCGAAATGGGCCGTCAATTTGTGCTGGGCGAAGACATCGACAAAGCCATGACGCGGGCGGCGGGCATGGAAAAACTGGGCTTCACCTACAGCTACGACATGCTGGGGGAGGCCGCGCGCACGGACGCGGACGCGCGCGCCTATCACCTCGCCTATAGCCGCGCGATCTCGGCCATTGCGGCCAGCTGCACCCACGGCACGGTCGCGGAAAACCCCGGCATCTCGGTCAAACTTTCGGCGCTGCATCCCCGCTACGAAGAGGGGCAGCGCGCTGACGTTCTGGCCACCCTCGTGCCGCGCCTGCGGTCTTTGGCGATGCTGGCGAAATCCGCAGGCCAAGGGTTCAACATCGACGCAGAGGAGGCCGACCGCCTGTCCCTGTCCCTCGACGTGATCGAAGCCGTTGTCTCAGACCCTGCACTGGACGGCTGGGACGGCTTTGGCGTGGTCGTGCAAGCCTTCGGGCCGCGCGCCGGGGCCGTCATCGACTGGCTGGCGGACCTTGCCCGCCGCACGGGCCGCCGCATCATGGTACGACTGGTGAAGGGCGCCTATTGGGACGCCGAAATCAAACGCGCACAGGTCCTTGGCTTGCCCGGCTTTCCCGTCTTCACCGCCAAGGCCCACACAGACGTCAGCTACATCGCCAATGCGCGCAAATTGCTTGGCCTCAGGGACGTCCTTTACCCGCAATTTGCCACCCACAACGCCCACACGGTGGCGGCCATCCTGCACATGGCGCGCGGCTGTCCCAAGGACAGCTTCGAATTCCAGCGCCTGCACGGCATGGGCGAAGCACTCCATAAAATCGTGCTGAAAGACAACGGCACCCGCTGCCGCATTTACGCCCCCGTGGGCGCACACGAAGACCTTCTGGCCTACCTCGTGCGGCGTTTGCTGGAAAACGGCGCGAATTCCAGCTTCGTCAACCAGATCGTGGACGAAGACGTGCCCGCTGCGATCGTAGCCGCCGACCCCTTCGACCAGATCGGCACCCTGCCCGACCTGCCCAAGGGTCCTGATCTGTTTGCCCCCCACCGCGCCAATGCAAAGGGGTGGGATATCACGCACCGCCCGACGCTGGACGCGATTGACCAGACCCGCAACGCGTACAAGGCCCATCAATGGCACGCAGGTCCCCTGTCTTCATCTGGCCCAAAAAACTCAAATCCGGCCGCGCAACCGGTCACAAACCCCAGCCAGCCGGGCGATATCGTGGGCCACGTGACCCCTGCCACGCCCCAAGACGTGGCAGCAGCACTGACGGCGGCCCGCCCGTGGAACACGGACGCCACGGCCCGCGCCGCCGTGTTGCGGCGGGTCGCTCAAACCTATGAAGACCACGCCGAAGAACTCTTCGCGATGCTGCACCGTGAGGCAGGAAAAACCATGCTCGATGCCGTAGGCGAACTGCGTGAGGCTGTCGACTTCCTCCATTACTACGCGGCCGAGGCCGAGGTCCGCCACCCCACCCCGCGCGGAACATGGACCTGCATCAGCCCGTGGAACTTTCCATTGGCGATTTTCACCGGCCAGATCGCCGCAGCCCTTGCGGCGGGCAATGCGGTGCTGGCCAAACCGGCCGAACAAACCGGCCTCATCGCGCACCGCGCGGTGCAGCTGATGCACGCCGCAGGTGTGCCCGCCGAAACGCTGCACCTGTTGCCGGGCGGCGGCGATGTTGGTGCGGCCCTCACCCGCTCCGATCGCATCAACGGTGTGGCCTTCACCGGCTCCACCGCGACGGCCCTCAAAATCCGCGAAGCCATGGCCGCACACTGCGCGCCCGGCACGCCTCTGATTGCGGAAACCGGCGGGCTGAATGCCATGATCGTGGACAGCACAGCCCTGCCCGAACACGCCGTTCGTGATATCGTGCAATCGGCGTTCCAGTCCGCAGGACAGCGCTGTTCCGCCCTGCGGTGTTTGTATTTGCAAGAGGACATCGCCGATACGGTCATCCCCATGCTCAAAGGGGCGATGGATGCGCTTCGGTTGGGCAATCCGTGGGATCTGAGCACCGATGTAGGCCCCGTGATTGATGAGGCCGCGCGCAAAACCATTCAGGACCATATCGACACCGCCCGCGCCGAAGGCCGCGTGATCCACGCCCTCAACACGCCCGATGCGGGCACCTATGTGGCGCCAACGGCGCTTCAGGTGAACGGGATCGCGGACCTGAAACGGGAAATCTTCGGCCCCGTCTTGCACATCGCAACCTACAAGGCCGCACAACTTGATCAGGTGATCGAGGACATCAATGCCACGGGCTATGGGCTGACATTCGGGCTGCACACCCGCATTGATGACCGCGTCCAGCATGTGATCGACCGGATTGATGCGGGCAACATCTACGTCAATCGCAACCAGATCGGGGCCGTTGTGGGCAGCCAGCCCTTCGGGGGCGAAGGCCTGTCCGGCACGGGCCCCAAGGCTGGCGGGCCGATGTATATGCCGCGCTTTGCGCGGACCTGCGACCGGCCCGCCGCGCAGCCGCAGCCCGTCGATCTGCCCGGCCCTACCGGTGAATCCAACCGTCTGGCCACCCACCCGCGTGGCCCCATCGCCTGCCTTGGCCCTGACGCACGCGCGCAGGCAGAGGCCGTGCGCGCCCTTGGCGGCATTGCCATTATACCCAAAGTGGACACGCCCGAGGCGCTTGAGGTCCTCACCTGTGCGGCGGTGGTCTTTGACGGCGACACGTCCATCGCACGCAGCTATGAACAGGCGCTGGCCCGTCGCACGGGCCCGATCGTGCCGCTGATCACCGGCCCGCTGGATGCGGGGCATGTGCTGCACGAACGTCACGTCTGCGTCGACACCACAGCGGCGGGCGGCAACGCCGCGCTTTTGGCGGACGTGGGCGGCAGCCGCGATTAACCGCTTGACCGTCCGCCGCCCTTGGCGGACGGTTGCCCCATGTTTCCAATCCGCGACCACAACCCGTCCACCCGCATTCCCTACGTCACCTACCTGTTGATCGCGATCAACGTGGCGGTGTTTGCGTGGCAATACGGCGCCCTGCAAGACGTGCGGGCCTCCAATCAATTCCTTTATGATTACGCCTTCTGGCCGATCCTCTTTGCCAACGGCGAAGGGTTTACCGGCTTTTTCACCCATATGTTTTTGCACGGCGGCTTTATGCATCTGGCCGGTAACATGCTGTTTTTGTGGATTTTTGGCGACAATATGGAAGATGAGATGGGGCACATCCCATTTGCCATTTTCTACGTTCTGTCCGGCTTTGCCGCAGCCTACATCCAGTATTTGCCAGACACCCTGTCGCAAATCCCCATGGTCGGTGCATCGGGGGCGATTGCAGGCGTCATGGGCGGCTATCTGTTGCTGTTTCCCAAAGCCAAGGTCGACATTTTCCTGTTTTTCATCATCTTTTTCCGCATCTTCCCGATCCCGTCATTCATCGTATTGGGCGTCTGGATGGCGCTGCAGGTGTTCAACGGTTTGGGCAGTGACCTCAACGGGGGCGGCACTGCCTACTGGGCCCATGTTGGAGGCTTTATCGCTGGGTTCTTGATGACGATCCCGCTGTGGCTGCGGCGTGGGGCGGCGGCCTATTGGGACCGTACAGACGGGCATCCGCCCCACCCCGAAACACGTTATCCCACGTCGAACGTGCCCCTGATCCGGAGGCGAAAATGACCCGCGTCACCTGTCATTGCGGTGCTGTCGAACTGCGCGTAACGCTTAAAGAACCCGTATCAAACGCGCGACGGTGCGATTGTTCGTTTTGTGCAAAAAGAGGCCCTGCCGTGGTCTTCGTGGGGGCCGGTGACCTCGAAATTGTGCAAGGCAAAAAGGACCTCACGCTCTATCAATGGAACACGGGGCAAGAGGAACATTTCTTCTGTTCGCACTGCGGCATCTACACTCACCATCAACATGCTGATCCTCGCGAAGGCTATGCCGTGAACCTTGGCGCGATCGAGGGCGTGAACCCCGCCGACCACGACCCGATGCCGTGGCTGGACGGGCGAAACTATCAACCAGCCGACTTTTCCAAGGTGCGGTCATGACCCGCGTGGCCTGCCATTGCGGCGCGGTGGAGCTGCGCGTGACCTTGGCCGAACCCTTGTCGCAGGCGCGGCGATGCGACTGTTCCTTCTGCCGCCGTCGCGGCGTGCCTGCGGCGACTGTCATGCTGCCCGATCTTGAGGTCGTCAAGGGCGCCGACAGCCTGTCGGTCTACAGCTTTGGCACCCATACGGCAAAACACCACTTTTGCAAAATCTGCGGCGTCTACACCCACCATCAGCGGCGATCCAACCCCGATGAATACGGGGTCAACATGGCCGGAATTGAGGGCGTGCATCTGCCAGACCACGGCGATATCCCGTGGCATGACGGCGTGAACCACCCGTCCGATAAGTGATCAGCCCTTGCGCAGAACGCGGGCGAATTGTTCAAAGATCGGCTCCGCGCCTGCGATGATGTGACCATCACCCAGCAAATCACCCTCAGGCATCAGCGGCTCGACAAAGGCCCCTGCCTCTTGGGCGATGATGATGCCAGCGGCGATGTCCCAGGATTTCAGGTTGTATTCCCAGAACCCTTCGAACCGGCCAGCGGCCACCCAGCACAGATCCAGCGCAGCCGCACCGTTGCGGCGCATGCCGGAACACGCGGGCATCAAACGGCCCAGATCGCGCAGCATTTCGGGCAGGTAACGGCCCCCATCCGGTGGCAGACCGGCGGCAAAGACCGCATCGGCCAAACGGTTGCGGCCTGACACGCGGATGCGGGTTTCATTCATCCACGCGCCTTCGCCTTTTTCGGCAAAGAAAAGTTCGTCCTTGGCCGCGTCATAGACCACGCCAGCGACGATTTTGCCTTTGTGTTCAAGCGCAATGGATACTGCCCAATGGGGCATGCCGTGCAGAAAATTCGTGGTGCCATCAAGGGGGTCCACGATCCAGCGACGGGTCGGGTCCTCGCCCTCAATCGCGCCGCCCTCTTCGCCCAGAAACCCGTAAGTCGGGCGGGCTTCCATCAGGGCTTCGCGGATGATGGTTTCGGCGTTGCGGTCGGCACGGGTCACAAAGTCGCCGGGGCCCTTCTTGGACACCTGCAGGTTCTCGACCTCGGTGAAATCCTTCAGCAGCGCACGCCCGGCACGACGGGCTGTCTTCATCATCACGTTCAGGTTCGCGCTGGTCACCATGGTCATCTCCTTCAGGCGGGCCGGAATGCCGCGCCTCTTGTTCGTGGCGCGTATAGGGGAGGCACGATTGACCGACAAGGGGCAGCTTATACCGGCACCTATGTCAAAAAACCGCTTCATAATTCAGCAACCCAAAGGGCATAGTGGTCGCAAGGAACGATTAAGACTAAATGGGGAATCGATGATCGACCGTATTGCACTGGCAATTCGGCCGCATTTTGCGGCAATCGGAACCTTGTGCACGCGCGACATCCCCATGCAGCTGTTCTCTGGCCTGTGCGTCTGCGCGATCATCGTCTGGCAGGGGTATCTCATTCCTGCATTGGTCATTATCGGCTGGCTGGTCGTGTCTGAAATGACGGTCATACGCCTGTTTCACCGCAAAGCCCCGTTTAACCACTGGACCAAGGACAAAATCCTGCTGACCGCGCTGGGTCTGGCCTGCGTCAACAACGTTTTCTACCTGATGCCTGCGCTTTACATGGCGATGGTGCCATCGCTGGCCATAAAGGTCGTCGCATTGCTATGGGTGCTGGGCATTCAGGTCTATACCGTCAACATGTGGTCACGCCATCCGGTGTTTCTGTTCGCTTTGCTGGTGCCGTCCATGATGATGACTGTCCTGACGGTGTTTGAATTTTCCACCACCGCACCGACCGTATCGACCTTGACGGAATGGTCCGTCACCTTCACGTTTGTCTTTTTGTTCATCTACGCCACCATCGACAGCCTCAGGCATCATCTGGCCACTGAACGGGCCCTGTTCGCCGCTCAGGCCGAATCTGCGCGCCGTTTGAACCAGCTTGAGGAAAATCATCGTCTCGATCCTTTGACAGGATTGCTGAACCGCCCTGCCTTTGATGCGGCCCTGCATGTGATGCTGACCGATCGGGGCCTAATGGGGGGTGACATTGCGGTACTGCTGGTCGATCTGGACAGTTTCAAACCGATCAACGACACCTACAGTCACGAAGCCGGCGACCGGCTTTTGACCGAAACCGCCCGTCGCATTCGCACATTGGTTGCGGACAACGGCATCGTGGGACGTCTGGGCGGGGACGAATTTATCTGCGCGGTACAGGACCTGCCCGGCCCGGATGCGGCCCTTGATCTGGCTTGGGCAATGGATACGGCCATCCGGCGGCCGATTGACTGGAACGACCGCACGCTCAAGATCAATGCAAGCATCGGCGTCGCCATGACATCGGACGACCCCACCAGTCTGGACAGCGTTCAAAGCCTGTGTTCCGCAGCAGATCAGGCCATGTTTGCGGCCAAATCCTCACCCAACAGCAATCCGGTCTTCTTTGATGCAGACAGCTTTGCGCCGCTTATGTCGCCACAGGACAAGCAGGCCCTGATCGAGGCGCTGTCGACCAATGCGATCCAGCCCTTCTACCAGCCGAAAATCCACCTTCCCAGCGGGCGGATCATCGGGTTCGAGGCACTGGCCCGCTGGCGTCATCCCGACGGCAGCCTGCGACGACCGGATGATTTTATCAAACAGATCAACGAATTGGGGCTGCAGGGGGATTTCATGACCCATATGGCCAGTCAGGTGGTCGATGATGTGCAAACCCTTCTGGACCGCGGGCTTGATCCGGGGCACGTGTCCTTCAACGTCCCGGAAATAGCCCTCGCGACACTGACCGGACGACAGGACCTTGAACGCATCGTCACACGCCACGCAGGCACCGCAAGACACCTCACGTTCGAGATTACGGAGGACGTCTTTATCGCCCGCGCCGCAGAGGCGATACAAACCTCCATTGCGGCCTTTCGCGCATTGGGGGTTCGGGTGTCGCTGGATGATTTCGGTACAGGCTTTGCGTCGTTTCACCACCTCAGCCAACTTGATCTGGACGAGATGAAGATCGACACCAGTTTTGTCGCCGGACTGGGGCAGGATCCGACAGCCGACGTTCTGGTGCGGGGCTTTTTGAACATTGCATCAGGTCTGGGTGTCAGTGTGATCGCGGAAGGGGTGGAAACTGAAAGTCAAAGCCGTGATCTGATCAACATGGGCTGCGTGATCGCCCAAGGGTATCTGTTCAGTCCGGCCATTCCACTGGATCAGGCCGCCGAACAACTCAAAGACCAGCAGGCGGCCTAGCTGCGCTGCAATTTCACCGCTTCCTGTCGGGCCTTGCGCACCAGATGCGACACATAGGGCAAATCCACGTCCTCATCGCGCACGGCGGCATAAAGTCGACGGGTCAACCCGTTTTCCGTAAGGGGGCGGGTCACGTAATCCGATCCATAAGATGTCTGTCGCACCACCCAATCGGGCAGCACCGACACCCCCCGGTTTGATGCGACCAACAACAAGATCACCGCCGTCAATTCGACCTTGCGCACGTCCTTCGGCTGGACCTTCGCAGGTATCAAAAGCTGCGAAAACACATCCAGCCGCGCCTGATCCACCGGATAGGTAATCAAGGTCTCTTCCCGGAAATCCTCGGCTGTGATGAATGGTTTTTGCGCCAGCGGATGCTGGGCGGAGGCGACAAAAACGGGTTCATAATCAAAAAGCGGGATAAAAGTGGTGCCGGGCGCATCTTCCGGGTCCGAAGAGACCACCAAATCAACGGCCTCCTTGCGCAGCGCCGGCAGCGCGTCAAAGGCCAGACCGGGGCGGATATCCACATCCACATCGGGCCACGTCTTGCGAAAATCCTCCAGCACGGGAAACAGCCATTCGAAACAGGCATGGCATTCGATGGCAATGTGCATCCGTCCCGCGCTGCCTTGAACCAGACCGTCAAATTCGGCCTCAAGGGCTGCGACCTCGGGCAGGATGCGATTGGCTGCGGCCAGCAGACGTTGCCCTGCCGCCGACAGCTTGAGGGGTTTGGACCTGCGCACAAACAGCTCAACCCCCGCCTGATCCTCGATCCCTTTGATCTGATGGCTCAGCGCGGATTGCGTGATCCCCAGCATGTCGGCCGCACGCGCCAGACCACCTGTATCGTGAATGGCCTTGATCGTGCGCAGATGACGGAACTCGATATGCATGTGAGAGGAACCTCATGATGATCGTGAGAGTTATGAATTTGCCTCATATATGACGAACTTGGATAAAGGGGCAACCTATCGGAGACCTGACCCATGCCTGTGCCGTCCTTATCCTTTGAATTTTTCCCCCCAAAATCCCTTCCAGCGTCGTTTCGCCTTTGGGATTGCGTGCAAACGCTGGCCCCGCTTGATCCCGCGTTCGTCTCAGTGACCTACGGGGCGGGTGGAACGACCCGCAAGCTGACCCATGAAGCTGTCGAGGCGATTACAAAGACCACCGATCTGCCCGTCGCTGCACATCTGACCTGCGTGGATGCGACCCGCGCACAAACCCTCGAGATTGCGAAGACATACAAGGCAGCGGGTGTGTCGCATATCGTGGCCTTGCGGGGGGATCCGCCCGAAGGCACGGTCGGATTCCAGCCCAACCCTGACGGTTTTGCCGGGTCTATCGAACTGACCCGCGCGCTGGCAGATCGCGGATTTGATGTGACCGTGGGGGCCTACCCCGAAACCCATCCCGACGCCTCCAGCCCGCAGGCCTGCATCGACCACCTCAAGGCCAAAATAGATGCCGGTGCCAGCCGCGCCATCACTCAGTTTTTCTTCGAAGCCGAGACGTTTTTGAGGTTTCGTGACGCTTGTGCCAATTCAGGTATCAGCGCGCCGATCGTGCCGGGCGTGTTGCCGGTTGAAAACTGGTCCGGGGTGCAGAAATTTGCAAAATCCTGCGGTGCGCATATTCCGCCGCTGTTGCGCGACGCCTTTGACAAGGCCGACGGGACAGAGTCCGCCGATCTGATGGCGACGGCCCACGCGACCGAACTGTGCGATATCCTGTGCGACGAAGGCGTGGACCATCTGCATTTCTATACGTTGAACAAACCGGAATTGACGCGTGATGTGTGCCACGCTCTGGGCATATCACCCAAACTCAGCCTGCAGAACGTCGCGTGACACAGGTCACGTCCTGACCCGTCCCCGACCCCTCTCTCAGGGTCGTTCAATCAGGTCTGCTTTACGCCGGGTGCATGGTGTTGGCCTGCGCGCCTGCGCACCTCGACGCTGTCGTGAACGCGTTCGGACGGGTCGCGGCCCACCCTGCGGGGGCTGCGGGTCAGGAACAGTTTTGACCAGCCGCGCCACTTGCCTGTAGACGGGGCTGTGGGGTCGGTGTCGAACCGCGACATGCACCCCTCCGGCAGGGGCAGCCCACAGGCGGTCAGACGTTCCAGCATCCAGACCATCGACAGGTTTGCCAACGGGCGGGCGGGTTCGAACCCGTTAAGCTGTCCACCCACATCCCCGTGGGTACCGGCAAACCAGACCTGTTCCATATGCCCCGCCCAGCCGGGCGGGCAGGACCACAGAACGGGGGCATAGGCATCGCGCATCTCATCCAAAGCCAGCGCATGAAACCCGTTGCGCACCGACGCCCCAAGTGCGTGGTTGTGAAACGCATGTTCAACCTGACTCCACCGCCAGATCACCGGCAACCGCAGTCCAAGGGCCTTGACCGTGTCCCAAACGGCCACGGCCTCGATTTCGACGGACGGATGACAGAATTTCCGGCGAAACGCCGCCGCCGCGGGGCCGCGACCACCCCGGCGATAGTGCCGATAGGCCAGTTGCACGTTGCGTTCCGTGGCATAATCCGGGTGCACAAGACCCACCTGATCAATCACCCCCGCAAGCGACCGCACCGCATAGGCCCCGCGCGAATAACCTGCCAGCACAATTTCGTCACCCGGTCGGTACCGCGACGCAAGCGCCCCGTAGGCCCTCTTGATCTGGCGGTTGATCCCCCGGCCCTGCATCACATCCAGCGTCGCACCCCATGTATGCCATTGGATGCCCGGCTCATAGTAGATGGTCAGGTTTTCACGCCGCCCGGCCTCAAGCAGCAGCTTGTACAGCTGTCCTGCATGGGTTTCGCACCCTGCCGCCAAGGTCGACATGGTGCCGTCCAGAATGACCACATGGGTCGCAGCCCCGCGTTTGCGGCCCGCCCCCCCTTCGGGCCGGGGCTGCCGCCCCAGCAGGGATCGCAGCCACTTAAGCAGCGGTGCCCCCTTTCGCAGCATTCAGCATCTGCCAGACCCGGTGCGGCGTAAACGGCATCTGCACGTCCCGCACGCCCATGTCCCACACCGCGTCCTGCACAGCGTTGGTGATCGCGGCCAGCGCGCCAACGGTTCCGGCCTCCCCACAACCCTTCATGCCCATAGGGTTATAAAGGCTCGGCGTGGCTTCTGTATCAAAATACATCATGGGCACATCATCCGCGCGCGGCATGGCATAGTCCATGAACGATGCAGTGAGCAGCTGGCCATCCTCATCGTAAACAACCCGTTCCGTCAGCGCCTGACCAATGCCCTGAACCACGCCGCCATGGACTTGTCCTTCGGCCAGCATCGGGTTGATAAGATTGCCAAAATCATCAATGACCGTATAGCGCTCGACGGTGACAACACCGGTCTGGGGGTCGATTTCCACCTCTGAAACATGGGCCCCGTTCGGAAAGCTGCGCTGGTCCAGTTTGATCCGTTTCGAGATGCTCAACAAATCATCACGGCCCGCATCGCGGGCCATATCAGCGACCTCAAGCATCGTGGGCGTCAGGTTTGACCCGGCAATGCGGAACCGTTCGTCATCGAAGGAGACCTCAGCGGCAGGCACGCCCTCAACCTCGGCCAGAAATGCGGTGAAGCCGTCGATCATAACCTCAACAGCAGCCAAGGTCGCCGTGTTCTGCACCGTCACAGACCGCGATCCGCCGGTGCCACCGCCAGTGGCAATCAGATCGCTGTCGCCTTGGACCACGGCTATCCGGTCGGCTGGAATGCCCGTCTGGTCCGCCAGAAACTGCGCAAAGACCGTCTCATGGCCCTGACCGTTGCTTTGGGTGCCCACAAATATCGACACGCTGCCATCCTTGTTGAAATCCACACGAGACGTTTCAGCAGGGTCACCCAAAATACTTTCGATATAGTAACACAGACCGATCCCGCGCAACGCGCCCCGCGCAACACTGTCAGCCCGACGGGCGGCAAACCCAGCTACATCCGCCTGCGCCATGACACGGGTCAGCACCCGGTCAAAATCGCCCACATCATAGGGTTGGCCCGTGGCGGACATATAGGGAAACTGGTCCGGGCGAATGAAATTGCGCCGCCGCAATTCGAACGGATCAACCCCCATCTGACGTGCGGCGGCATCCATCGCGCGCTCAAGCACATAGATTGCCTCAGGCCGGCCGGCCCCTCGGTAGGCATCAACCTGCGTGGTGTTTGTGTAGACCCCAAGGGTGCGCATATAGACGGTCTGAATGTCGTAAACGCCGGGCAGAACCTTGGAAAACAGCTCCGTCTGGATGGGCTGGGCATATTCGGAATTATAGGCTCCCATATTGGCCACCGTATCCACGCGGTAGGCGACCAGCCTGTGATCCGCATCAAACCCCAAGGTCGCGGTGGAGGTCAGATCACGGCCCGCATTATCGCTCTGCATGGCCTCGGACCGGTCCGACATCCACGCCACAGGACGATTTAATGTGCGCGCTGCATAAGACACCAAAAAGGTCTCAGGGTATTCCATGGCCTTCATGCCAAAACCGCCGCCCACATCGGGATTCGTTGCGCGCACCTGCGTTTTGTCCAGCTTGAGGAACCGCGCCATGTTGTCCCGTGTGCCCCAGACCCCCTGCCCATTGACCGACACATGCAACCTGTCAGAGCCTTCGGGTTCGGCATAGCAGCCGCGGGGTTCCATCGAATTGACGATGACGCGGTTGTCTTCGACGGGCACAGTGACGACATGTGCTGCGGTCTCCAGCGCTGTGGCGACCGCCGCCTCGTCGCCAAGACCGAAATCAAACGCGATGTTGTCCGGCGCCTCATCGTGAAGAACACACCCGCCAGCGGCCAGCGCGGTGTGCGCGGCCAGATCATCTGTATCAAGTCCGATCAACTCTGCCGCATCGCGGGCCTGTGCCAGCGTGTCTGCCACCACGAAGGCCACCGGCTCCCCCACGAACCGCACACGGTCGCGCGCAAGGATCGGGCGTTCCGGGGCAGCCCCTTTGGTGCCGTCTCGGTTCGTCACCACCGTGGCCCCCATCGCCACATCCAGCCCCGCAGCCTCCAGATCGGCGAGGGTCAGAACCAGATGGACACCCTCCGCCGCCCGCGCCTCTGACACGTCCAGCTCCGTGATCACGCCATGTGCAACACTGGACCGCAGAACATACCCGCGCAAGGACCCCTTCGGCGCGATGTCATCCACATACCGCCCGTGTCCCGTCAAAAACCGAAGGTCCTCCACCCGTTTGACCGACTGGGATTTGCCAAATTTGTCCATGCGAAGCCTTTCCAACAATCCGATGACGACCCTAGCCTGTCGCACAGGCACGTCCAGCCCGAACCATGCACCGGCGCGACCGGTGGAACGGACGTCTTTTTGAGTATTTTTGGCAAAACGAAACCAGAGTAACGCTTCTTTAACCACAGGCGCGCTAGCCTTAAGGCGCGGTACAGGCTGGAGAGCCGATGGCCGTGCAAGACGAAGCCACCCCTCGTGTCCGGCAAGCCCAAGCTTACGCCTGTCCGGGGGGTGTCTTTACCGGTCAAACCCCGCGCGCTGTTTCGTTTTGCCTCAAATACTCAAATTCCGCCAAATCAACAATTTGATATCCTCTGGCCCTTGGGCGCTGGTTTGGCTATCTCACGGGCAAACACGGATCAAAGGATCGCCCTATGGCACTGGAAAAGAAATTCGACGCCGCGCAGGCCGAGGCCCGGATCACAGATCGCTGGCTGTCAGAAAATGCCTTTAAGGCAGGCGCGAACGCGTCCCGCCCGGACACTTACTGCGTCATGATCCCGCCCCCCAACGTCACCGGCGTGCTGCACATGGGCCATGCTTTTAACAACACGCTTCAGGATATTCTGGTCCGCTGGCACCGGATGCGCGGCTTTGACACCCTGTGGCAGCCGGGCACAGATCACGCTGGCATCGCCACTCAAATGGTGGTCGAACGTCAACTGGCCGAAACCCAGCAGCCCAAGCGCACCGAACTGGGGCGCGAGGCGTTCTTGCAAAAGGTGTGGGACTGGAAAGAGACCTCGGGCGGCACCATCATCAACCAGCTTAAACGTCTGGGCGCATCCTGTGATTGGTCGCGCGAGGCGTTCACCATGTCCGGTGCCCCTGGTGCGCCCACGGGCAACGACGGCAACTTCCACGACGCCGTCATCAAGGTCTTTGTCGAAATGTACAACAAGGGTCTGATCTACCGCGGCAAACGGCTGGTCAACTGGGACCCCCATTTTGAGACCGCAATCTCGGACCTCGAAGTCGAAAACATCGAAGTCGACGGTCACATGTGGCATTTCAAATACCCGTTGGAAGGCGGCGCGACCTACACCTACGTCGAAAAGGACGAGGACGGGAATGTCATACTTAGCGAGGAGCGTAACTATATCTCCATCGCGACCACGCGGCCCGAAACCATGCTGGGCGACGGGGCGATTGCGGTTAATCCGAAAGATGAACGTTACGCGCCCATCATCGGAAAACTCTGTGAAATTCCTGTTGGTCCTAAAGACCAGCGTCGTCTGATTCCGATCATTGTCGATGACTATCCGGATATGGAGTTCGGCTCCGGCGCGGTGAAAATCACCGGCGCCCACGACTTCAACGACTACATGGTCGCCAAGCGCGCCAAGCTGCCGATGTATGCGCTGATGGACACCAAGGGGGCGATGCGCGCCGATGGCAAACCCTACGCGGAAGAAGCCGCCATCGCCCAGAAAATCGCCAATGGCGAACAGGACTTTGATGAGGCGATGATCGCCGCCATGAACCTTGTGCCCGAAGCCTACCGCGGCCTCGACCGGTTCGAGGCGCGGAAGGCCGTTGTCGCGGACATCACCGCCGAAGGTCTCGCCGTGATGGTCCCCGCCCACGATCCCCGGCTGGGCAAGAACGCCATCAAACCCGTCGCCCCCGAAGAAGGCGGCGAGGCGCGCGAGGATCAGGAGGTCCCGCTGGTCGAGCCCAAGAAGATTATGCAGCCTTTCGGCGACCGCTCAAAGGTCGTCATCGAGCCTGCGTTGACGGATCAATGGTTCGTGGACACTGACCAGATCGTCGGGCCCGCACTGGACGCGGTGAAGGATGGGACCGTTAAAATTCTGCCCGAAAGCGGTGAGAAGACCTATTACCACTGGCTTGAGAATATCGAACCCTGGTGCATCTCGCGCCAGCTGTGGTGGGGGCATCAGATTCCGGTTTGGTATGGGCAAGTTATTAATAAGGTTGGCAACTCGCAGGTTGGCAGAATGCGGCCGTTTTGCGCACCATCTGAAAGGGATGTCATAAAGCAAGCCAAAGAGTATTACGGGGCCGACTATAAGATTGAAGTCGACAATTCAGCACTTGATACGGACCCCTTTTCTGACGAAATGTCTCGGGGCCTCCTTGCATTCGCTGATAAAATTAACGTTCCACTTCTCAAATCGGTCGGGATGGATGGAACAAGAGACAATCTGCGGCAGTCTCCCAAAATAAAAAAGAGGATCAAAAACGGCGAAAATCGCGTCATTATTCTGCGTCGCGATCCCGACGTCCTCGACACGTGGTTCTC
>NZ_JAHDGE010000042.1:17199-20430 GCF_020627745.1 Pseudooctadecabacter sp. | reverse complement strand
GCCGCCTATCTACACCTCATGACTGATAGCACCGATACCCGCGTCCTGTTCAACGGCGAATGTCCCGTCTGCAATTTCGAGATCCGCCATTACGAGGCGTATTCGAACCAAAGCGGGCTGCCCATCCGGTTTGACGACCTCAATTCCGACGCTTTGGCCCAGTGGGACCTGACCGAGGATCAGGCCGCGCGGCGGTTGTATGTGGCCCATGACGGTGAATTGCTGTCCGGTATGCCCGCGTTTCGCGTGCTTTGGGCGCAGATGCCAAGGTATCATTGGTTGGCGCGGGTCACGGGCTGGCCGGTTGTGCGGCCGGTGACGGTCTTTACCTACGACAAAATCCTCGCGCCGCTGATCTACCGCTGGCACCGGCGGCGGCAGGCGAAGGCTCAGGCGCGCGCGTCCAGATAGACCCGCACGGCGTCTTGCACGCGGCGAAACCGGTCCCCGCCCAGATGCGTGCCGCCGAACCAGCGGGTGACGACAACGATTTCGCCCACGACCCCCTCACGTTCCAGCATCCGCAGGATCACCATACCGGCCCCTGCCTCCCCGTCGTCGTTTTTCAGGGGCGTGCCGTCGGGCAGGATCACGGCATAGGTGTTGTGGGTCGCCTTGGCGAATTTCTTTTTCCGGCACAGCTGTTTGACAAACGCCTTGGCGGCCTCCGCACTGCCGCAAGGCCCGCCGGAGACTGCATATTTCGACCCACGGTCGGTGAAAATTCCATCAAGGATCAGCATGGCCGCACCCTGCCGTGACCCCGCAACGGAGGCAACAGACGAAAAAGGCCCCGCCAAGGCGAGGCCCTTAAACCATGTCACCCGACTTAGTAGGACGGACCAGCACCGGTGTCGATCGCCATACGCAACGCCACTTCCGCCCATGTCTGACGCCCGTCACGGGCGCGGATTTCGGACAGTTGCGCCTGCGCGCCGACCAGATCGCCCATCGCCACCATGCCCTGGCCCATATAGGACCGCGCCAGAATGTTGTCGGGGTCAATCGTCAAGGCGGCCTGATAGAAGGACATCGCCCCCTCCACATCGCCCGTCTTGCGCGCGGTGAAGCCGTAATAGGTCTGCACCATGCTATCTGCCGGGTCCAACTGGTCCAGCACCCTGCGTGCATCGGCGTAGCGGCCTGCATAGGCCAGTTCACGCACCGCATCCATCATGGCGCTGTCGTCGTTTGTGGATTGTTCGGGCGTCATGCAGGTCTGGGTCGCAAGATCGAAAACCAATCCTTCGGCACAGTCCTCTGTCGTCTCGGTGGGTTCAGGCGGGTTGGAACTGCCGGAACCGGCGGCGAAGGCCAGCATGGGGGTCGCGGCCAGCAGGGTCGCGGCAAGTGTCAGACGCATGGGGGAGGTCTCCTGTTGATGTCTCGTGTGGCAGACACGTAGCGCGGACCGCGCGGGTTTCAAAAACCCCGCGGGTGACACAGGCGTGAGGACGCCCCGTGCCCCCGTGACGCAACGGCACAAGGGTTCTGTAACGATTAGCGCTTAGGTTGGGGGCATGACACACACAGACCCCTACCCCCTGTTCACCCGTGGTGAACGCATCGCCGACGGGGCAATGCACATCGCCGGTGTGGGCTTTGCCGTTGTCGGCACCGTACTGTTGGTCCTGTGGTCCGTGGCCACGATGGACGCAGGCACGATTGCCGGTGCCTCGATCTACGGGGCGGCGCTGATTGCGTCCTTTGTCGCCTCGGCCTGTTATCATTTCACACCATGGGAACGGCTGCGTCCCGCGCTGCGGCGGATTGATCACGCGGCCATCTACCTGAAAATCGCGGGCACCTATACACCGCTGGTGATCCTGATCGGATCGGCCTTTGCCTATGGCGTGCTGGCGCTGGTCTGGGGACTGGCGGCGGTGGGTGCGGTCACAAAACTGTTCTTTTGGGGCAAACCGGGCCACTGGGGCACGGCGCTTTACGTAGGGATGGGCTGGCTCAGCGTGGCCCTGCTCACATCACTGTTCCCGATCCTGCCCGCATGGGGACTGGGCCTGTTGATCGCCGGTGGGCTGATCTATTCGGTGGGCGCCGTTATTTTCAGCATTGACGGCTTGCGGTTCCAGAACGCGATCTGGCACGGGTTTGTCCTTTGCGCTTCTGTGTGCTTTTTCGTCGCCATCGCCATGGGCGTCACGCCCGTGGCCTGACCCCGCACGGGCAAAGGTCAGGGTTTCCCGACCGTATGGAAAAGCTGACCTGACGTCAGGCCCGACCCGATCTATCCTTGTTCCGACGGCGCGATTTTGCGCGCCCCCGCCGCCCCGCCGGTCAGTATTCACGACCGGCACAAAGGGCCCTTTTTGGAACTGGAATTGATATGGACTGGTCTTTGACACCTACGTCCGGCGTGGTATTCGACGTGATCGGCGTTCTGGGCTTTGCCCTTTACGTCGTCAATTACGCGCTGCTGACCTTCAACAAAATCACGTCGCAATCACATCTTTATTTCTGGCTGAACCTTGCGGCAGCCAGCCTTGTTCTGGTCAGCCTGACACAGGCGTTCAACCTTGCCTCTGTCCTGATCCAGCTGTTCTGGATCGCCCTGTCACTGGCGGCCATCGTGGTGCGACTGCGTCCGGTGGACCACCCCGCAGCCTAAAGCTGCGACGCGGTGTCCAGAACGACCTGCACCCGCTGGGCATTGGGCGGATGGGTGCCCAGGAACTGGTCGCCCGGATCGGGAATGCGGAAAAAGAACTCCGCCCCGCGCACCGGATCGAACCCGGCCCGCGCGGCGATGATGGTGCCCAGACGGTCCGCCTCGAGTTCGAAATCGCGCGAATAGGTGCGTGCCCCCACGACCGCGCCCAGTTCCTGCGCCGAGCGGATCGCATCGCCTGCGACGCCGAATTCACCCGCCAGCTGGCCGAAGACCACGGCCCCGATATTGGCGTTGCGCCGCTGCTGCGACAGATGATCCTCGATATGGTGGGCCGCCTCATGCGCCAGAATAAAGGCGATTTCATCGCGGTTGCGGGCCTCCGCGATCAGCGGCAGGGTAAAGGCGATGATCGGGCGGCCCTGTTCGTCCACCGTTTGAAAGGCGTTCGCAGGCACACCGGGGCGGTCATCCACCACGATCAGGAAATCGCAATTCAGGCGCGGGGCGCGGCGGCGGCATTCGCGTTCGGCCACCGGTTCGACCTGATTGACAACCTGCACAAAGGCGCGCGCGGCCTCACGCGGGGTGGCGACACGGTCAAC
>NZ_JAHDGE010000042.1:0-17099 GCF_020627745.1 Pseudooctadecabacter sp. | reverse complement strand
CGGGTTGCGGGGCGGGAAGGGCCACGGGCACCACCTCACAGGCGGCAAGGCCCAAACAGGTCAGGGTGGCTGCAATAAACTGCTTCATGATAAAGGTCCTGCGTTCGATCTTGCCCACATATAGCGCGCCGGTTCCGGCCAGCCAGCCCCGTGACAAGGGATGCCCGCCCTGGGGCGGCCGCCTTCACAGGATTGTCAGACGACCTGTACGGTTGACGCCGCGCCGCGCCCCCCGCAAGCTGGATGCAAACGAAAGGGGCGTGGATGTTTACCATCGAACATGATTTTGACGCGACCGTGGTGACATTGGTTGACGAGGGCGAGGATGACGCCCCCCTCAGGGAAGACGTCATCATCAACGCCTTTGAAGACTGCGTCACCGTCACCCAGGTCGATCCCCGCACGGACATGCCCCTGACCGTCACCCTGTCCATGAGCCAGCTGCGCGATCTGTCGATGGCACTCGACCTGCCCGAAGGATCCTACCGGCTGCGCCGCGAGGGGGGAGAGACCTGATTTCAGGTATTTTTGAACCAGAGAACCGAAAGGCGCGCCCATGACCACGGGGTTTTTCTTTGACGAGAGGTGCTTTTGGCACGGCGGCGGCAATTACGCCGGCATGTTGCCAGTGGGCGGATTGGTGCAGCCGATGGATGGCGGCCTGCCTGAAAGCCCCGAAAGCAAGCGCCGTTTGAAGAACCTGATCGACGTGACCGGCTTGGCGCAGGATCTGGATATGCGGGGCGGGGATGAGGCTGCGCGCGAGGATTTGTTGCGGGTGCATCCGGCGTCTTATCTCGATGCGTTCAAGGCGATGTCGGACGCAGGCGGGGGCGAAATGGGCCGCCGCACGCCCTTTGGCCCCGGCGGCTATGAACTGGCGGCCCTATCGGCGGGCTTGTCCGTCGCTGCGTTGGAGGCCGTGTTGCGCGGCGAACTGCGCAACGCCTATGCGCTGAGCCGCCCGCCCGGCCATCATTGTCTGCCCGACTATCCCAACGGATTTTGTCTGATGGCCAATCTGGCGATCGCGATTAAGGCTGCGCGGGCCAAAGGGCTGGCAGACCGCATTGTGGTGCTGGATTGGGACGTACATCACGGCAACGGGACCGAGGCGATTTTCTACGAAGACCCCGATGTCCTGACCATTTCGATCCATCAGGACCGCAATTACCCCATGGACACAGGCGCCTTCGCCGATCGCGGCACCGGCGCCGGTGAGGGCGTTAACCTTAATATTCCGTTGCCTGCGGGTGTCGGCCACGCAGGCTATCTGGCGGTCATGGACCAGATCGTGGCAGATCAGATCAGCGCCTTTGCCCCCGATGTCATCGTCATCGCCTGCGGGTTTGACGCCGCCGCCATTGACCCGCTGGGCCGCATGTTGGCCACGGCGGAAACGTTTCAGGTGATGACGCAGCAGGTCATGACGCTCGCCGATGATCTGTGTGACGGGCGGCTGATGATGGCCCATGAGGGCGGCTATTCCGAGGTTTACGTCCCCTTTTGCGGCCACCATGTTTTGCAACACATGTCCGGCAGCGCCATCACCGCCCCCGACCCCTTTGGCGAGGTCTTCCCCCTGCGCCAGCCGGGGCCGGCCTTTGATGCCTTCGTGCAGACCCAGATTGATGCCATGCGGGCGGCGTTGTGACCGCCCCTCTCTTTGCAGGGTTCGAAGATACGCGCATCACTCTGCCGTCCGGCATTGCCTTGCGGGTGCGGCAGGCGGGTCAGGGCCCCGCCGTTGTTCTGCTGCACGGGTATCCCCAAACCTCGGCCTGTTGGCACCGCGTCGCGCCCCGCATCATCGCGGCAGGCTTCCGCGTGATCCTGCCCGATCTGCGCGGCTACGGCGGGTCGGACAAACCGGCCAGCCGCTCCGACCATTCCCCCTATTCCAAACGCCAGATGGCCGAGGACATCAGCGATCTGATGACCCTGCTGGGACATGACACATTCTATCTGGCAGGCCACGATCGCGGCGGGCGTGTGGCGCATCGGTTGATGCTGGATCACCCCGCGCGGGTGCGCAAAGGCGCTGTTCTGGATATCGCACCAACGGCCACCATGTACGCCCGCACGGATCGCGACTTTGCCACAGGCTATTACCACTGGTTCTTCCTGATCCAACCTGCCCCCCTGCCCGAAACCCTGATTGCGGCGGACCCTGCATTCTATCTGCGCACAAAACTGGGCGCCTGGGGCAAAAGCGGGATGGAGGTCTACGACCCTCGCGCCGTGACAGAATACATCGAAGCCTTCGAAGATCCCGCCTGCATCGCCGCCACCTGCGAAGATTACCGCGCCTCCGCCACGATTGATCTGGCCCATGATGCGGATGATGCAACCGCACGCATCACCTGCCCGCTGTTGGTGCTGTGGGGGCAAGACGGCCTTGTGGGGCGGCTCTATGACGTCTTGGACGTCTGGCGCGCCAAGGCCGCTCGGGTGCAGGGACACGCTGTCCCCGGCGGTCATTTCCTGCCCGAAGAACGCCCCGAGGACACGGCCGCTGCGCTGATCGCCTTCTTTGGCACGCCCTGACACTCTGGAAACCGGGGGGGCGACCTCTTATGTCGGGGGCCAGACGCAAAGGACCCAACGCATGCCAGACCGCAATCAAGCCGCCCTCGATTTCCTGCTCACCCGCCGGTCGCGGCCTGCCAAGACCCTGCGCGCGCCGGTGCCGGACCGCGCGGCGCTTGAACAAATCCTGACCGCCGCCGCGCGCACGCCGGATCATGGCAAACTGGAACCGTGGCGGTTTATCGTGCTGGAAAAGCAGGCGCTGACACGGCTGGCACAGGCCATCCCCGCCCGCGCCGCAGCGCTGAACATTGACCCCGACACATTGCCCAAGGCGGTGTCGCAATATGCCGATGCGGACCTTGCTGTGGCCGTGGTCGAAAGCCCTGTGGCCTCCGCAAAAATTCCCGCGATTGAACAGACCTATTCGGCGGGTGCTGTCTGTTTGTCACTGCTCAACGCCGCGCTGGCGGCGGGCTGGGGGGCCAACTGGCTGAGCGGCTGGGCCTCCCATGACCGGACATTCGTGACGGAAAATCTCGGCCTCGCCGCCCATGAACGCATCGCGGGATTGATCCACATCGGCACTGAAACAAACGCCCCGCCCGAACGCCCGCGCCCCGATCTGGCGCAAAAAACCACATGGGTCGCGGAATGATCTTTTCGGACATCGCCAAGGCCATCGGCCAGATCGGGGACCCGCGGTTTCGCCGCGTGCTGTTTTTGGGGATCGGCCTGACGTTGGCCTTGCTTGTGGCCGCCTATGCGGCGTTTCTGGGCCTGCTGACTTGGATCGACCCCGCCTCCTTTGATCTGCCGTTTCTGGGGCCGAACGCCTTTGTCGGCGGATTGCTCAGCTGGGGCAGCATCGTGCTGATGCTGGTTCTGTCGATTTTCCTGATGATCCCCGTGGCCTCGGCCATCACATCCCTGTTCCTCGAGGACGTGGCAGACGCGGTCGAAGTCCGCCACTATCCCCACCTGCCCCCCGCCCCGCGCGTCAGCTGGGGGGACGCCATCCGCGACACGCTGTCGTTTCTGGGGCTTCTGATCGGTGTGAACCTTGTGGCGCTGCTGTTCCTGCCGCTCTACTGGTTTGCGGCCCCGCTGGTGTTCTATCTTATCAACGGGTTTCTGCTGGGGCGCGAATACTTCACCGTCGCCGCCCTGCGCCGCGAAGGCCGTGTGCAGGCCAAGGCCCTGCGGCGTCGCCACATGGGGGAAATCTGGTTCGCAGGCACCCTGATGGCGATCCCGCTGACCATTCCGGTGCTCAATCTGCTGGTCCCAATCCTGGGGGCCGCCACATTCACACACCTCTACCACCGCATCGCGGTCAGGACGTAGACACAGCCCCCTGCGGTGTCGACATCCGGTCAAACCAGTCGATGTCGCGCACCGATATCCAACCCGACAGGATCACCACCGCCAGCACCGCCCAGATGGGCACCGCCCAATAGGTCGTGATCCGCGCCTTGCGCCCGATCTGCGCATCCGCAGGCGCGGATTTGTGGGTGCCGGGCACCACACTGCCGTCTTCCCCTTGGGTGGTCAGCCGCAACGGCAGGACGATGAAAAACGTCATGAACCAGACCACCGCAAACAGCACAATCGCTGACGTAATCCCCATCGCTTGACCCTCCTGAATGAACCTTAACGCGCCCCGCCTGTGGCAAAACGCACCGCCCTGTCTTCATCTGGCCCGAAAAACTCCCCCCGGAGGGTCGGTCCGCACCAAATACCCCTCAGAACTTAGACTTCTTCCAGCTCAATCAAGCAGCCGTTGAAATCTTTGGGGTGCAAAAACAACACCGGCTTTCCGTGCGCGCCGATCTTCGGCTCGCCGGTGCCCAGCACCCGCGCGCCCTCGGCCTGCAGTTTGTCCCGCGCGGCCAGAATATCCGCCACCTCGTAACAGATGTGATGAATCCCGCCTGCGGGATTCTTCTCCAGAAACCCCTTGATCGGGCTGTCCTCGCCCAGCGGGTACAAAAACTCGATCTTGGTGTTGGGCAGCTCGATGAACACCACCGTCACCCCGTGATCAGGTTCATCCTGCGGCGCGCCAACCGTGGCGCCCAGCGCCCCGCGGTACTGGGCGCAGGCGGCCTCAAGGTCGGGCACGGCAATGGCCACATGGTTCAGACGTCCGATCATGTCCGGATCTCCTTTAACGATTTGCCCCCGTTATCGACCACCTCACGATCCGGCGCAACGACCAGCCTGTCGCAGCCCCCCCAAACGTGGCGGCACGCACAGGCGTGATCGTCGTTAACCGAAGATTCACTACAATGCTGTCTAGTGAGTCGCATGCAGCAAACCCCTGGGGGATGATCATGGACAGCCTTGACGACTTTATGCAAACCCGCCCGCCGACAGCCAACCGCCCGCTTCTGGGTCTGACCGTGCTTGTCGTCGAAGACAGCCGCTTCGCGTCCGAGGCGATGCGCCTTTTGTGCCTGCGCTCCGGTGCGCGGATCAGACGGGCGGACAGCCTGTTCAGCGCCCAGCGCCATCTCGCGGTCTACCGCCCGTCGGTGGTGGTTGTGGACATCGGCCTGCCCGACGGGTCGGGCGTGGACCTGATCCGCGATCTGACGCAGGCCCGCCCGCGTGTCGACGTGGTGCTTGGCACCTCCGGCGATCCCGACGGGGAGGCTCAGGCGCTCAAGGCGGGGGCAGACGGCTTCCTTGAAAAACCCATCAGCAGCATCGGGTTCTTCCAGTCCAAAATCCTCGAACATCTGCCGGCGGACCGTCAGCCAAAGGGCCTGCGCGTCATGTCGGATGAAACCGTCATCCCCGATGAGGTCGCCTTGCGCGACGATCTGGCCGCCGCCGCCGTCGCGTTGGAAGACCCCACAGATGCGCGGACCTTGCGGTATCTGACGCAGTTTCTGGGCGGGATCGCCCGCAGCGCGGGCGACACCAATCTTGAGGCTGAAACGCGCACACTGGCCACCTTGCAGACAAATGGCAACGCGGTGCAGGGTCAGGTCGCGCGCATCGCGGCCATGGTTCATGACCGCATCGCCCGCACCGCAGCCCTGTAGGACATCGCGGCAGGATGCGGCTACAGGCGCGGATCGTCGGCCACGCGGTGCGGCGCGGTCAGCGCCGACAGGGACCGGTGCTGCCGCCCCTGCGCGTCAAAATTACCGGGGTCGAACCAGGCCTGAAACGCGGCATCCAGGGCGGGCCAGTCGCTGTCGGTCATGGCAAACCACGCCGTATCACGGTTGCGGCCCTTGACGATCAGATGCTGGCGAAAGACGCCTTCGTACGAAAACCCGAGGCGTTGTGCCGCGCGGCGTGACGGCAGGTTCAACGCGTTGCATTTCCACTCATAGCGCCGGTAGCCCCCCTCGAAGGCCGCGCGCATCATCAGATACATCGCCTCGGTCGCCGCAGGTGTGCGCTGCAGACGGGGCGGAAAATTGATATTGCCGACTTCAATCGTGCCCATGGCCGGCACGGTGTTGAGGTAGAACGCATATCCCACCGGCCCCGCATCGGGCAGGCAGACCGCATAGCCGAACCAGCCGTCCTTGGCACAGGATACGGTCAGGGTCTCGACAAACGCCGCTTCGTCGGCGGGCGGCGCTTCGTAAAGGTAATCCCAAACTTGGGGGTGGTCCTTCACATGCTCCCAAATCGCGGGGCCATGATGGGCAGGCACCATCGGCTCAAGCCGCGCAAACCGCCCGTCAAACGGCGCGTTTTCCGGCCACGCCGCCCCCGCGAACTCCACCTTTGGCCCCACAGGCCGCGCATCAGGCTTCATCAACAAACCCCCAAATGCCCCGACCTTTGCCGCGGCTCCGGCAAAATACCGCCCCAATTCGACACCATACAAACCCTGTAAAGTTACCCGGCACAAGGATTTCAGCCATGGAAAAATTCGTTAAACGATTCTGGACAGAAGAAGACGGCAACACCACCATCGACTGGATGGTTCTGACCGCCGGTCTGGTTTTGCTGGGTGCAGCTGTCATGGCCACGGTGGGTGCTCCGGCGCAGGATCTGGCCGATGACACCAATGCCGTGATCGAACAGATCGAACCCTCTACAGGGGTCTAAAGCACCAGTCGCGGCGCGGCCCCCATGTCCAGCCCGGGAAAGATGTCACGTTCCAGAACGCGCGTCTCAAGCCCGATCAACCCGCGCATGGCCCAGGCCGCATAGGCGCGCACATCGCGGGTGGGCAGCAGGTCGCGCCCTTCGAACAGATCGCCCGGCCCAAGGCCCGGCCAGTCGCCCATCACCTGCCCGCCGCGCAATGCGCCGCCTGCATAAAACAGCGCGCCCCCCGTGCCGTGATCCGTCCCGCCGCTGCCGTTTTCCGCAGCCGTGCGCCCGAATTCCGTCATGCACAGCACCGCCGTCTTGTCCCAGACAGGGCCCAGATCGGCCTTCAACGTCAGCAAAACATCCGCCAAAGCCTGCCCGCGGCGTCCCATGATACGGCCCTGCCGCGAATGGGTGTCCCAGCCATTGACCGAAAAAGACGCAATCCGCGTATCCCGCCGCAGCCGCGATGCGGCGAACCGCGCCAGGGCGGTCGTGTCGCTCGTGCGGCTTGTGGACCCCGCCATCATCATCATCTCGGCGCCATCCTCCCCGCCATCGCCCGTGGCCGCAGCCTCGGCGGCGGCGGCTTCGGCGGCGATCTGCTCCACGATCTCGATGGCGTCTTCGGACGCATCCCGAAACAGCGGATCATCGTGATGGACCACATTCAACAGCGCCCGCGCATTGGCCGATATCCGCAGTTCCGCATCGGGCGACCAGCGCGCGGCGCGGGCCTCACCGGACAGGACAAGCATCTGTTCCGGCCCGATGGCATAGGCAATCTCCGGCTCCAGCCCCGGTGTGGTTTGCAAAAGCCGGTTCAGCCAGCCGTCGCGCAACCCCCCGCCCGTCAGACCGGGCAAACCGGCTTCAAGGATGTCCTGCCCGTCGAAATGGCTGCGCATGCTGCGATAGGGCGTCGACACCGCGTGCACCGCCCCGAATTCACCCGCATCATAGAGCGGCTTCAGGGCGCCGAACGCGGGGTTCAGCCCGTAAAACCCGTCCAGATCAAACGCGCCACCGGCCTCGCCCACCGGCAGACCGGGCCGCAAGGCCGCCAGATGCGGATCGCCGTAAGGCTGGATCACATCCAGCCCGTCCACCCCCCCGCGCAGGATGATGACAACCAGCCGCGTGTCCCACGGGGCCGCCGCCATCGCCACCGGCGTGATCCAGGGAGAGGCCGCAGCCGAACATCCAAGGGCGGTCGCACCCGTCAAAAAGCGTCTGCGATCCATCATTATCTCCTTTGAAAGGCCGATGAGGCCAGCACCAGCCCGATCCCGTCCGGCACGGTTTCGGCGGCATGGGCGGCAAAGACCACCGCCTCGGGCGGGGTGGGGCCAAGGGCGTGAAAGACAAAATCGCGCGGGTCGGGCAGCCGGTCCAGCATCCGTTCGGGCATCTGCATGGCCCATGTGATCCGTCCGGCCATGCCCTGCGGCGTGATCCACGCCGCATCATCCTCGGACCAGCCGTCCGGCCCCAACGGCTGGTGCAGGGTCTGGCCCATGGCCGACAGGGGCCTGAAAATCCGGCGCGCCACGGTGCGGTAGGGCCAGTCGTTCAATTCCGCAGGCGCCACCGCAAGGGCGCGCAAGGACGCGGCAACAAAATCCACAGGGCGTTTGACCCGCCGCAAGTCCGCCCCCCACGCCGCCGGGTGATCCAGCATCGCCTCGTAAAGCGCCATCAACGCGCCACCGCTGTCCAGATACCGCGCCGCCATCCCCGTCACGAGGTCCGCATCGACCTCTGGCCCGATGAAATGCACCGCCAGCTTGCGCGCCAGATGACGGGCCGTATCAGGATGCAGCGCCAGATCGTCAAGGGCCTGCAAAACCTGATCCAGCGACGCCTCGCCCCCGCCATAGGACCGGCCCAGAACCACCTCGGCCCCCGGTTCGGCCTTGTTCGTCTGATAGGACAGCCCGCGCCGTGCGCTGTAGGTCAGACCGGTCAGAAGTTCCGCAAACTCGCGCACATCGGTCTGGCTGTATCCGCCACCGGTGCCCAAAGTGTGCAGTTCAAGAACCTCGCGGGCCATATTCTCGTTCAGGCCCCGACCGGTCCGCTGGCCAACCTCGCTTTGCGGACCGATAGATTGGGTCTGGCTCAAATACTGGATCAGCAGCGGGTTCATCACCGCCGCGCGCAGCATGTCGGAAAACCGTCCGGCAATGTGCGGACGGATGCGCTGTTCGATCATCGGGTAGACATGATAGCGCCACGCGCCATTGGTGGGCGGGGCGGTGAAATGATCCGCCCAGAACCGCACCAGACGTTCGCGCATCCCGTCGCGCGTCGTCACATCGCGCGACAGCTGCATGGTGGTGTTGCGGGCCCACAATTCGTTCGATGCCGCCCGCATGTCGGCCCGCCGTTGCATGGCGGCTTCGCGGTCTGCATCGGTTTCGGCCGCCTGAATGTCCGAAGACACCAGCCTGAAATCCCATTGTGACGGACGGATGTCATCAAACAGGCCAATCGGATAGGCCGCGGCCGCCAGATCAGGCCCCGCCAGCAGCGTCAGCATATCCGCAACCGACGCAGGGGCCGTCACATCAGGCGACAGCCCATTGCCAAAACGGACGGCGGCAAGGATCGGGTCAAACGTCATCAGGGCACTCCTGTCTCGGGATCAATGTGTGGACCAGCGACCGTGCAGACAAGGGATATCCTCAATTCGCAACAAAATGGGCGGGGAATTGTCTCCCCCGCCCGTCAAAACGGCCCCCGACGGGGCAAACGCCGGCCCTGCCCTAGTCTTCGGGCGGCAGCACCCGCAGACGCAATTCGCGCAGCTGTTCGTTCTGTGGCGCGCTGGGGGCGTTCATCATCAGGTCTTCGGCGCGCTGGTTCATGGGGAACATCATCACGTCGCGCAGGTTGTCCGCATCGGCCAGCAGCATCACGATCCGGTCGATACCGGCTGCACAGCCGCCATGGGGCGGTGCGCCGTATTGGAACGCATTGACCATCCCGCCGAACCGTTTTTCGACCTCATCCTTGCCATAGCCCGCAATTTCAAACGCCTTGAACATGATCTCGGGGCGGTGGTTCCGGATCGCACCGGACACCAGTTCGTAGCCGTTGCAGGCCAGATCATATTGATAGCCCAGCACGTCCTCGGGGTCGCCCTCCAACGCGTCCATCCCGCCTTGCGGCATGGAAAACGGGTTGTGTTCAAAATCAATCTTGCCGGTTTCCTCATCGCGTTCGTAGATCGGGAAATCGACGATCCACGCAAAGGCAAACCGGTTCGTGTCGGTCAGGCCCAACTCGTCCCCGATGACCTGACGCGCCTTGCCCGCGACGGTTTCGAACGCCTTGGGCTTGCCGCCCAGGAAAAACGCCGCATCGCCCACGCCCAGGCCCAGCTGTTGGCGGATGGCCTCCGTGCGGTCCGGGCCGATGTTCTTGGCCAGCGGGCCTGCGGCCTCTTCGCCCAAAGTGATCTCACCGGATTTGATCAGCGCGTTCACCTCTTTGACGGTAATGCCACGTTCCTGCGCGATGCTGTCGGGGCTTTCCTTGCGCCAGAAGATATACCCCATGCCGGGCAGGCCCTCTTTCTGCGCAAAGGCGTTCATCCGGTCGCAGAACTTGCGGCTGCCGCCTGTGGGGGCGGGAATGGCGCGAACCTCGGTGCCCTCCTGTTCCAGCAGCTTGGCAAAAATCGCAAAGCCGGAACCACGGAAATGTTCGGAACAATCCTGCATCTTGATCGGGTTGCGCAAATCGGGCTTGTCGGTGCCATACCACTTGGCCGCATCACGGTAGCTGATCTGCTCCCACGTCTGGTCAACCTTGCGGCCCTTGCCGAATTCTTCGAACACGCCTGCCAGAACCGGCTGGATCGTGTCGAACACGTCCTGCTGTTCGACAAAGGACATCTCAAGGTCCAGCTGGTAGAAATCGGTGGGCGACCGGTCCGCACGCGGGTCTTCGTCGCGGAAACAGGGTGCGATCTGGAAATACTTGTCGTAGCCCGACACCATGATCAGCTGTTTGAACTGCTGCGGGGCCTGCGGCAGCGCGTAAAACTTGCCCGGATGCAGACGGCTGGGCACCAGAAAGTCGCGCGCGCCTTCAGGGGACGATGCGGTGATGATCGGCGTCTGGTATTCGCGGAACCCCTTGTCCCACATCCGTTTGCGCATGGAGGCCACAACATCGGACCGCAGTTTCATGTTGTCCTGCATCGCCTCACGGCGCAGGTCCAGATAGCGGTACTTCAGGCGGGTTTCCTCGGGGTATTCCTGATCGCCAAAGACCATCAGCGGCAGTTCCTTGGCCGCACCCAGCACCTCGATGTCGCGGATGAACACCTCAATCTCGCCGGTGGGCAGCTTGGGGTTCACCAGCGCTTCGTCGCGCGCCTTGACCGTGCCGTCGATGCGGATGCACCATTCGGACCGGACCTTTTCCACCTCGGCAAAGACGGGGCTGTCGGGGTCGCACAGAACCTGCGTCATGCCGTAGTGGTCGCGCAGGTCGATGAACAACACACCACCGTGGTCGCGCACGCGGTGGACCCAGCCCGACAGGCGGACAGTGTCACCGACATTGTCCTTGGTCAGATCGGCGCAGGTGTGGCTTCGGTAGGCGTGCATGGCGTTTCCTTCGGGCATCGGCAATCTCGTCGCGCCGATACATACCCTGCCGCCTGAGAAGTCAACACATAGCGCCCGTTTTACAGGGCCGGTTGCCCCCGATCAGCGCAGCAAACGCACCACACGCTGGCCACCTGCACTGTTGCCGATGATCCCGATGCCGGTGTTGGCGTTGATGAAGGTATAGACGCCATAGGCCGACACATTGCCCCCGTCATAGAAATAGAACAGCCGTGGCAGGGACGTCACATCGCATCCGGCCAACAGGGCCATATCCGCCCCCGACATCGTCAGCGTCTTCGACGGATCCTCCGCGCTGGGAAAACTGACCTGCGCATCACGGATATTGCCATGCCCCACAGGCACCTTGGCCAGTTCCGCCTGTGCCAACGGGTTCAGCGGCAGGCCCTGAAACCCCTCGATCCCCATGAACAACTGGTTGCCGGTGGGGTCGATCACGATATCGAAGGGGTCGATGTTCTGCCCGCGCGTAAATCCGACGCCATTGGCATACTGGTTCCAGCGTCCGCCGATCTGCGCATGCAAGGCAGAGGCATTATAGGCCCCGCTTTCATACCCGCACAGCTCACTCACGCTCGATTGCGCGACGGCAATGGCCGGCTGGGCAAGCAAAGCCGTCAGGGCAAGAAGAGGCAGGCGGGTCATGGCGGTCTCCTTCCGCTGCGCTCCCGCGACCATTCAACCAGACCGTGTGCCCCTTGTCGACGGCGCATATCCCGCCCCGCCGCGCGTCTTCGGGCGTTCAGGCCGCCGCCATGGTGAATTCGAAAACACAGGCTTCGTCACCTTGGGCATGGCACGACACCTCGTTGCAGACCAGTCGTGGATGGATCAGCGTGCTGAACAGCACCTCGAACAGGCTGGCATGGAAATGACAGACCGTCGTTTCCGCCTCCTCGCCCAGGACGATCGGGTTTTCGCGCAGGATAAACCGTGTCTCGCTTTCGACCACAAATTCACCCGATCCCGAAAACGTCCACGCGTTCTGCCGCGCGGTCTTCGCCAGCAACCATGCCCCCGTAGCACGCGGCATCTTGGCCAGCATTCCCTGCGCCTTGACGGTGATCTGGGTTTCCATGATCCGCCGCGCAGCCCCCGCACCCGCCCGCATCCCGATCTCTTCGGACTGGTCGGGCCACAACCGGCGCACGGCCTGATGCACCCGCGCCACCTTGTCCTCGCGCACCGGCTCGTCGGGGTCGGGCAGCCGGTAAACCTGCGCGTCCTTCAACGCCACCTCCAGATCGTCCTCACCGCGCACAGCTTCAATCGCGGCCGCCATTTCAAGCAAAAGAAACGGGGCCATAAATCCGGGCCGGTTGGGACGGCGCAGTGGGGCGACGAGGGGTTCTGCCATATATCCACCTAGCAATGCGGTCCGGTCGCCCATGGGCGACAGGTTGGTAATGCTATGAAAAATAGGGGGGAACCACAGGACTGCAAACTTAAAGTGACACTTAAACTGTCAACTAAAGTTTACACATCCACTGTCAGGTTTTGCCGCATCGCAGCATATGCACCGTTTCAAAGACCGGCTATGGCGCATATGCCACCTGTTTTACAAGGGGTATCCGCGCCTAGGCTGCGGATTTCTGCGCCAGCACATCTTCAACGCGAAGCATGTCGATCACGCGCACCTTTGCGGGGAACGACCGGCCGGATGCCATCTCGTTGGGATAGCCCAGCGTGTAAATCCCCGCCGCCACTGCGGCTTCGGCGGCCTCGGGGGTGTCCTCGACGGCAATCGCCTGATCCGCCGCAACGCCCAGTTCGTCCAGCGCATGGTGATAGATGTCGGGGGCGGGCTTGCTGTTGTCGACCATCGTGCTGTTGCCGATAAAATCGAAAACGGACCGGGGCAGCGCGGGAAACAGTCCGCCCAGCATCAGATCGACAGTGCGGGGCGTGGTCGACGTGGCCCAGCCCAGTTTCAACCCCGCGTCACGGGCCGCGGTGATCGTTTCAATCACGCCGGGACGTGCGACAATCCCTTCGTCCTTGACCATTGCCTCGAATGTTTCGACCTTGGCCTCGTGCAGGGCGGCGGCATCAACCTGCTGCCCGCGTGATGCGGCATACTCCGCAATACGGTTGCGACCACCCGGTTTCTGCAACATCTCCTTGTAGGCGGACCCTGTCCATTCCCAATCCAGACCGGCCTCCTTGAAGGCCGCGTTAAAGGCGCGGCGCTGGATGTCCGATGTTTCGGCAATGGCCCCGATGGACCCGAAAATCAAAGCGGTGAATGTCATGGCGATCTCCTGATGGTGGCAAGCTATGCATCAATACGCCCCGACTGTCGGTTCGGTTCCCCCGCATCGCGCCTCACCGGTGAAGATTAGTCGCGCCCATGCCGCCATTCCCCCTTGCGCCCTGCCCCCCCATCCCTATAACGCGGACAATTTGAAAAATTCCAAGCGGGGGCGCTGCCATGCCAAAAAGAACCGACATCAAGTCGATCATGATCATCGGCGCGGGACCCATTGTGATCGGTCAGGCCTGCGAATTCGACTATTCCGGCGCGCAAGCCTGCAAGGCCCTGCGCGAAGAAGGCTACCGCGTCATTCTGGTCAATTCCAACCCTGCCACGATCATGACCGACCCCGGTCTGGCCGATGCCACCTACATCGAACCCATCACACCCGAAACTGTCGCCAAAATCATCGAAAAAGAACGCCCCGACGCCCTGCTGCCCACCATGGGCGGGCAGACCGGCCTGAACACCTCGCTGGCGCTGGCGGATATGGGCGTGCTTGAGGAATTCGGCGTTGAAATGATCGGCGCCAAACGCGAAGCCATCGAAATGGCCGAGGACCGGCACCTCTTTCGCGAAGCCATGGACCGGTTGGGCATCGAAAACCCGAAAGCCACCATCGTCACCGCCCCCACCATCGACAAGGACGCCGCCCGCGTCACCGACAAATTCGACATCAACGCCGGTCTGAAAATCGCCCTTGAGGCGCTGGAAGAGATCGGCCTGCCCGCCATCATCCGCCCCGCCTTTACCCTTGGCGGCACCGGCGGTGGCGTGGCCTACAACCGCGAAGAATACGAACATTTCTGCCGCACGGGGATGGAAGCCTCCCCCATGGCGCAAATCCTTGTGGACCAGTCCCTGCTGGGCTGGAAGGAATACGAGATGGAGGTCGTGCGCGACACCGCCGACAACGCCATCATCGTCTGTTCCATCGAAAACGTGGACCCCATGGGCGTGCACACCGGCGACAGCATCACCGTGGCCCCTGCGCTCACGCTCACGGACAAAGAATACCAACTGATGCGGACGCACTCCATCAACGTGCTGCGCGAAATCGGCGTGGAAACCGGCGGGTCCAACGTGCAATGGGCCGTGAACCCCGCCGACGGGCGCATGGTCGTCATCGAAATGAACCCCCGCGTGTCGCGCTCCTCCGCGCTGGCCTCCAAAGCCACGGGTTTCCCGATTGCGAAAATCGCCGCCAAACTCGCTGTGGGCTTCACGCTGGATGAACTCGACAACGACATCACCGGTGTCACGCCTGCGTCGTTTGAACCCTCCATCGACTACGTCGTCACCAAAATCCCGCGTTTTGCCTTCGAAAAATTCCCCGGATCAGAACCCTATCTGACAACGGCGATGAAATCCGTGGGCGAAGTCATGGCCATCGGCCGCACCTTCCACGAATCCATGCAAAAGGCGCTGGCCTCCATGGAAAACGGCCTGACGGGGTTCGATGACATCGTCATCGAAGGTGTCGCTTCCGACGTCATCCTCGGGCTTGACCCGAGGACCTCTGACGGCAAAGAGATCCCGGGTCAGGCCCGGGATGACGTAGCCGCCAAAGCCGCCATCACCAAGGCGCTGGCCAAACAAACCCCCGACCGTATCCGCGTCATCGCGCAGGCCATGCGCCACGGTCTGACCAACGACGACATTCAGGCCGTCACCTCCTTTGATCCATGGTTCCTCGACCGGTTCCGCGAAATCATCGACGCCGAAGAAGCCGTCCGCGAATCCGGTCTTCCGACCGACCCCGCAGACCTGCGCGCGCTCAAGATGCTGGGCTTCACCGATGCCCGCCTCGCGACCCTCACGGGCCAGTCCGAAAAGGACATCCGCAAGGCCCGCCACACCAGCGGCGTCACCGCCGTCTTCAAACGCATCGACACCTGTGCCGCCGAATTCGAGGCCCAGACCCCCTACATGTATTCCACCTACGAAGCCCCCATGATGGGCGACGTCGAATGCGAGGCCCGCCCCTCCGACCGCAAAAAGGTCGTCATCCTGGGCGGCGGCCCCAACCGCATCGGGCAGGGGATCGAGTTCGATTATTGCTGCTGTCACGCCTGTTTCGCCCTGACCGATCAGGGCTATGAAACGATCATGGTCAACTGCAACCCCGAAACGGTCAGCACCGACTACGACACCTCCGACCGGCTCTATTTCGAACCGCTGACCTTTGAACACGTCATGGAAATCCTGCGCGTGGAACAGGACAACGGCACGCTGCACGGCGTCATCGTCCAGTTCGGCGGGCAGACCCCGCTTAAGATCGCGCAAGCGCTGGCCGACGAAGGCATCCCGATCCTTGGCACCTCACCCGACAGCATCGACTGGGCCGAGGACCGCGAACGGTTCCAAGCGCTCGTCAATGACCTGAACCTGCTGCAACCCAAGAACGGCATCGCCTCCACCGACGCCGAAGCCCTTGAAATCGCAAAAGACATCGGCTTCCCACTGGTGATCCGCCCCTCCTACGTGCTGGGCGGCCGCGCCATGGAAATCGTCCGCGACATGGCGCAACTGGAACGCTACATCGCTGAGGCCGTCGTGGTCTCCGGCGACAGCCCCGTCCTCCTCGACAGCTACCTCTCGGGCGCGGTCGAAGTCGACGTCGATTGCCTCTCCGACGGCACCGACACCCACGTCGCAGGCATCATGCAGCACATCGAAGAGGCGGGCGTCCACTCCGGCGACTCAGCCTGCTGCCTGCCCCCCCACACCCTGTCCGAAGACATCGTGAATGAGATCAAACGCCAGACCCGCGAACTGGCGCTGGCATTGAAAGTCGTCGGCCTGATGAACGTCCAATTCGCGGTCAAGGACGGTGACGTCTACCTGATCGAGGTCAACCCCCGCGCCTCGCGCACCGTCCCCTTTGTGGCCAAAGCCACGGACAGCGCCGTCGCCTCCATCGCCGCCCGCCTCATGGCCGGTGAGCCGCTGTCGAACTTCCCCCTGCGTGAACCCTACGCCCCCGCTGACGACCCGATGGACGTCATGCCGCTGGGCGACGCCTTCACGCTGGCCGACCCCAAAACCCCGTGGTTCTCCGTGAAAGAGGCGGTCCTGCCCTTCAACCGTTTTCCCGGCGTCGACACGATCCTCGGCCCCGAAATGCGCTCCACAGGTGAGGTCATGGGCTGGGCGCGCAGTTTCGACCGCGCCTTCCTCAAGGCACAGATGGGCGCGGGCGTGGACCTGCCCACCAAAGGCACCGTCTTCCTGTCCATCAAGGACGCGGACAAAACCGACCAACTGTTGGAAACCGCCACCATCCTGCGCGACCTTGGCATGACGCTCTGTGCCACCAAAGGCACGGCAAAATGGCTGCAGGATCAAGGGATTGAGGCCACGGTCGTGAACAAGGTCTACGAAGGCGGCCGCACCGTGGCGGACCTTTTGAAAGACGGCGAAATCGCACTCGTCATGAACTCCACCGAAGGCACGGCGGCGGTCGAAGACAGCCGCTCCATCCGCGCCATCGCCCTTGCCGACCGCATCCCGTATTACACAACGCTGTCCGGCTCCCACGCGGCGGCATTGGCCATCCGCGCGAAGGTGTCAGGGGATGTGAAGGTGCGGGCGTTGCAGGGGTA
>NZ_JAHDGE010000041.1 GCF_020627745.1 Pseudooctadecabacter sp. | reverse complement strand
CCATCGTGGACGTGCCAATCGGTGACGAACTGCTGGGCCGCGTTGTTGACGGTCTGGGCAACCCGCTGGACGGCAAAGGCCCCATCGGCGCGAAAAAGCGCGGCGTGGCCGAAGTGAAGGCGCCGGGCATTATCCCGCGTAAGTCTGTGCACGAGCCAATGGCCACCGGCCTGAAGTCCGTGGACGCGATGATCCCTGTTGGCCGTGGCCAGCGAGAGCTGATCATTGGCGACCGTCAGACAGGTAAAACAGCCATCGCGCTGGACACGATCCTGAACCAGAAGTCCTACAACGAAGCCGCTGGTGACGACGAAGGCAAGAAACTGTACTGCGTCTACGTGGCTGTCGGCCAGAAACGCTCCACAGTGGCACAGCTGGTCAAGAAGCTCGAAGAAAACGGCGCTATGGAGTATTCCATCGTTGTGGCCGCGACGGCATCCGACCCGGCCCCGCTGCAGTTCCTTGCACCTTATGCCGCGACAGCCATGGCGGAACACTTCCGCGACAACGGCCGTCACGCGCTGATCATCTATGATGACCTGTCCAAGCAGGCCGTGGCCTACCGCCAGATGTCCCTGCTTCTGCGTCGCCCACCGGGCCGTGAAGCCTATCCTGGTGACGTGTTCTACCTCCATTCCCGTCTGCTTGAGCGGTCTGCGAAGCTGAACGAAGACAACGGCTCCGGTTCCTTGACGGCTCTGCCGGTCATCGAAACCCAAGGTGGTGACGTGTCCGCGTTTATTCCGACAAACGTGATTTCGATCACCGACGGTCAGATCTTCTTGGAAACCGAACTGTTCTATCAGGGTATCCGTCCTGCTGTGAACACCGGTCTGTCCGTGTCCCGCGTTGGGTCCTCCGCACAGACGAAGGCGATGTCTTCGGTTGCGGGTCCCGTGAAACTGTCGCTGGCCCAGTACCGCGAAATGGCTGCCTTTGCGCAGTTCGGTTCCGATCTGGACGCCGCCACCCAGCGCCTGCTGGCCCGTGGTGCCCGTCTGACAGAGCTGATGAAGCAAAAGCAGTATTCGCCACTGACCAACGCCGAAATCGTTGTGATCATTTTTGCTGGCACCAACGGCTACCTCGACAAAGTCGATGTGGCGGATGTGGGCAAGTGGGAAGACGCAATGCTGGCACATATGCACGCCAACAACGCCGATGTTCTGGATTGGATCACCAACGAAGATCCAAAGATCAAAGGCGACGCGGCTGACAAGGTGAAAGCAGCTCTCGACGCATTCGCCGCCGATTACGCATAAGGGAAAGGATACAGGCACATGCCTAACCTTAAAGACCTTAAAAACCGGATCGAGTCGGTCAAGTCGACCCGCAAGATCACCAAGGCCATGCAAATGGTGGCCGCCGCAAAACTGCGGCGGGCACAGGATGCGGCTGAGATGTCCCGCCCCTATACGGAGCGGTTCAACGCAGTGATGGCGGGCCTGGCAGCGGCTGCTGGGGGTGAGGGCGCGCCCAAACTCCTCAGCGGGACAGGCTCCGATCAAGTGCACCTGTTGGTGGTCATGACAGCCGAACGTGGTCTGTGCGGTGGCTTTAACGGCAATATCGCCAAACTCGCCCGCTCTCACGCGGCTGAGTTGAAGGCGCAGGGCAAGACCGTAAAGGTTCTGACTGTTGGCAAGAAAGGCCGCGACGCGATCCGCCGCGATCTGGAAGACAGCTTTGTCGGTCACGTGGACCTCTCCGAGGTCAAGCGCGTGGGCTACGACAACGCACAGGACATCGCCCGCGACGTGCTGAACCGCTTTGATGCGGGTGAATTCGACGTCGCCACGATCTTCTATGCGAAGTTCCAGAACGTTGTGACACAGATCCCGACAGCCCAGCAGATCATCCCCTTCTCCGTGCCCGAAGGCACCGAAGCGGACGAAGGCACGCTTTACGACTACGAGCCCAGCGAAGAGGCCATCTTGGCCGATCTGCTGCCGCGCGGCGTCGCCACGGCGATCTTCTCTGCCCTGCTGGAGAACGGCGCATCCGAGCAAGGTGCACGGATGTCCGCCATGGACAACGCGACACGAAACGCTGGCGAGATGATCGACAAGCTGACAATCGAATTCAACCGATCCCGTCAGGCCGTCATCACCAACGAGCTGATTGAAATCATTTCCGGCGCGGAAGCGCTGTAAGAAACCGGAGAAACGAAAATGGCAAAAGCAAATGGCAAAATCACTCAGGTGATCGGCGCCGTTGTGGACGTTCAGTTCGATGGCGATCTGCCAGCGATTTTGAACGCGCTGACAACAGACAACAATGGCAAGGAACTGACGCTGGAAGTGGCGCAGCACTTGGGTGAAAACACCGTTCGTGCCATCGCGATGGACGCAACCGAGGGCTTGGTCCGCGGTCAGGCTGTAGCCGACACCGGCGCACCGATCTCCATTCCCGTGGGCAACGCCACACTGGGCCGCATCATGAACGTCACCGGTGATCCCGTTGACGAGCAGGGCCCTGTGAACACCGACGCCCGCCGTTCGATCCACGGCGAAGCGCCCAAGTTCGAAGACCAGTCCACCGAGACTGAAATCCTTGTGACAGGCATCAAGGTCATCGACCTTCTGGCGCCTTACACGAAGGGTGGTAAAATTGGTCTGTTCGGCGGTGCCGGCGTGGGCAAAACCGTTCTCATCATGGAACTGATCAACAACATCGCGAAGGTGCACTCCGGTGTGTCCGTGTTCGCCGGTGTGGGTGAGCGGACCCGTGAAGGCAACGACCTTTACCACGAGATGATCGAATCCGGCGTTATCGTTCCCGATAACCTGCCAGAGTCCAAAATCGCACTGGTCTACGGCCAGATGAACGAGCCTCCGGGAGCGCGTATGCGGATCGCTCTGACCGGTCTGTCCCTTGCGGAACAGTTCCGCGACGACACCGGTTCGGACGTGTTGTTCTTCGTGGACAACATCTTCCGCTTCACACAGGCCGGTTCCGAGGTGTCCGCGCTTCTGGGTCGTATCCCTTCTGCTGTGGGCTACCAGCCAACACTGGCCACCGACATGGGTGCCATGCAGGAACGTATTGCGTCGACGAAAGGTGGCTCGATCACCTCCGTACAGGCCGTCTACGTGCCTGCGGATGACTTGACCGACCCTGCGCCGGCCACGTCCTTTGCCCACCTTGATGCGACGACCGTTCTGGACCGTTCGATCTCGGAAAAAGGCATCTATCCGGCTGTGGACCCGCTGGGTTCCACGTCCCGTCTGCTGGACCCGCTGATCATCGGGGATGAGCACTACAAGGTTGCAACCGACGTTCAGCAAATCCTGCAGCGTTACAAATCCTTGCAGGACATCATCGCCATTCTGGGCATGGACGAACTCTCTGAGGACGACAAACTGGCCGTGGCACGTGCCCGTAAGATCGAACGTTTCCTCAGCCAGCCGTTCGACGTGGCGAAGGTCTTCACCGGTTCTGACGGCGTGCAGGTTCCACTTGAAGACACGATTTCGTCCTTCAAAGCCGTTGTCGCAGGCGAGTATGACCACCTTCCCGAAGGTGCGTTCTACATGGTCGGCGGTATCGACGAAGTGAAAGCCAAAGCCGAGAAAATGGCTGCTGACGCAGCTTAATTGAGAAGTAGGAGCCACACACATGGCAGACTTCAAATTCGACCTTGTCAGCCCTGAGCGCCGTTTGGCGGCTCTCGACGCGACCGAGGTTCAGATCCCGGGTGCGGACGGGGATATGACGGCGATGGCCGATCATGCCCCCACCATCACCACCCTGCGGCCCGGCATCCTGTCCGTGACGCATGCCAAGGGCACCGATGACTACTTCGTGTCCGGCGGGTTTGCGGAAATTACGGGCAATGCCGTTTCCGTTCTTGCCGAGAAAGCGTTGCCCAAGGGCGACGTGACCCGCGAGTATATGGATGGCCTGATCGCCGACGCCGACGCGGCCTTCGAGGCCGCCAAGCAAAGCGGGCAGGGCGTGGACGAGGCCGATATGGTCCGCAACACGCTTGTCGATGCGATGCGCGCTGTTGGTGTCTGATCTGCACCCAAACTATTTGACGAAGGGCGTCCCGACGGGGCGCCCTTTTTCGTAGAAACCGATGGACCGTGTCATCATCACCGGCGCCAACGGATCGGGCAAAACCCATCTGGCGCGCCGTATGTCCGACGCGCGGCCGGATGTCCCATTGGTTCATTATGACGCCCTGAAACTGACCAGAAACTGGGAACGTCGGCCCAAGGACGTCGTCTCGCACGACCTTGCATCGGCCCTGAAGACCCCGTGCTGGATTGTCGAAGGGGGGCCATCATGTCTGCCGGTGGCTTTGCCGTACGCCGATGCGGTCGTATGGCTTGATCCTCCGTTATCCCTCCGTGCGCTGCGGCTGTTTGTGCGGCCCGTGACGTTTCGGAACCGGACACGACCGGAACTTCCCGACGACAATCCTGACCACCTGATTTCGCAGTGGCGGTTCGGCTGGCGCAGCCTGCGGGCGGATGCACTTTTTCGCCGTACGATCCACGACACTGTGGCGGCTGCAACGATCCCTGTTATCCGGTGCCACACCCGCGTTGATGTCGACAGCGCGCTAAGTTTGTGGCGGACGCCCCCGCACCCATGACAGCGACCAAAAGTGTCGCAGCCCCCCCAAGTGGAAAAACCGTCGCCGCATCCTAAGTTATTACACAAGATGTAATGGTAAGGCGCGTCATGAACTTTCAGTCATCCGGCACAACCTTTGGCACCGCAGTGAAACTGACAGGTATTGCGATGCTGGTCTACCTGGTGACAGCGACCACCGCCTTTTCCCATGTCCGCTGGTTTGTAGATGCCAATGTCACGATCGAGGATTTTGAATCCTACACCCTGACCAGCCCCGAAGTCCTGATCTGGATTGCGATTTCAGTTGTCATTGTTGCGGCTTCTGTCGTGCTGGATGCATTGCTGCCAAACGTCCGGATTGTCGGCAGCGAAACCCGACATGACTTCATCGAAATCCTGCGCATCTTTACCGGCATGTCGATGCTGCTGACAGCATATGAAGGGGCGATCATCGCGCCGCATCTTATCGCGTTCGGGGAATTCGGGACCGTGCTGATTTTTCTTCAGGCGATCATCGGCATATTGTTTATCGCCAACCGGTTTATCCGCCACGCCGCGATCCTGCTGTTGATCCTGCATCTGGGTCTGACGGTGAAGTTCGGTCTTCTGGCGGCACTTGAATATTTCATCATGGTGGGGATCGGAATATTCCTGCTGATCAACAATCTTCCGACCGAAGAATTGCGTGAAAGGTATAAACCGTTTTCCGTCGCGATCCTGCGCATCTGCGCCGGTATCTCCCTTATCGTGCTGGGGCTTGCGGAAAAGCTGTTCGGGGCGGTGCTGGCAGAAAGTTTTCTGGCCGCGAACACCTGGAATTTCCTGCCGGCCATCGGCTTTGATTTTTTCACCGACCGCCTGTTCGCGCTGTCAGCCGGATTTGTCGAGGTGATCTTTGGCGTCATCCTCGTTTTGGGGACCACGACACGCCTGAATGTGCTGGCCCTGTCTGTCGTCCTTCTGGCGTCCAATGTCCTGTTCCTGATCGAAGGCAACAACGAAGCGGCATTGGTTGAATTTGTGGGACATATGCCTGTCATTGGCGTCGCGCTTATCCTTATGTTGCTGGGTGCGGGGCAACGCTGGCGTTTGCGTGCGGTTTTGCCTGCGCGGCGCAAGAACACCAACCTCAAGACTATTCGGGTACCAAGTGATGCGTGATTTTTCCCTGCGGTTTCCATACCTCATCTACCTGTGTATCGCGTCAATTCTGGTAGGTGCGATCATTGCGCCCGTGTTTCGCGACATGCCCTTGCAGGAACCCACGGTTGACATGCTGGCCCATGAGATGGCGCATGGCACCCTGCAAGTTGATCCCGATACAGCCCCGCAAATCCGGATCGAGGTGGACAAGGACCCGAAGACAGGGTGGAACCTGACCCTTCTGACCGAGAATTTTACATTCTCTCCCGCGGGCGTGAATGGACCCCACGTGCCAAACGAAGGCCACGCCCATCTCTATATCGACGACATAAAGGTGGCGCGGATGTACGGCCCTCATTTTCATATTCCCGACCTGCCGTTGGGGGATCATGTTGTGACGGTCAATCTAAGCACCAATGACCATTCCTACTATGTCATCGGCGAAGACCGCATCGCGGCTGAATTGACCGTAACGCAAGACATCTTGCCGGACGCTGAAGGCTGATCACGGGCCGCGTCAGCGGTGTTCAAATGTCGGGCTGGCCGCAACCGCAGGCAGTCTGCTGACAACTGATGTCAGCAAAACGCGCGATTTCGCTTGCCCCTATCGCCCTGTCCGCGTCATCTCGGACCATGAAAAATCGCGCCTATATCTTCATTCTGATCACCCTGATGATTGATGCCATCGGCATCGGCATCGTCTTTCCGATCATGCCCGACCTGATGGACCGTGTGGGTGCCGGCAACACCGGCGAAGGCGCGTTCTGGGGCGGGATCCTTATGGCGTCCTACGCGGGGGCGCTGTTTTTGTTCGCGCCGGTTATTGGCAGCCTGTCCGATGCGTTCGGGCGCAAACCTGTGTTGCTGCTGGCGCTGTTCGTTCTGGCTGTGGATTATGTGATTATGGCGCTGGCAGATGTGTTCTGGGTCTTGCTGGTTGGGCGCATTCTGGCCGGCATTGCGGGGGCGACCTACACCACGGCCACGGCTTATATTGCGGACATTTCGTCACCCACGGAACGGTCGGCGCGCTTTGGCATGATCGGGGCCGCGTTTGGCATTGGCTTCGTTCTGGGACCCGCCATCGGGGGGATCGCCGCCGAATGGCATATCACCGCGCCGTTCTGGATCGCAGCGGCAATCTCAGGACTGAATGTGGTCTTCGGGCTGTTTGTTCTTCCTGAAAGCCTGCCCCCCGAGAAACGACGGTCCTTCGGCCGCCGTGACCTTAACCCGTTCAAAACCATTCTTGAGGCGTTCCGCATTCCGGGCCTTGCTGTACCTCTTGTCTGTCTTTTTCTGTTTGAATTCGCCAACATGGTCTATCCGACCCTATGGGCGTTTTTCACACGTGAACTGTTTGGCTGGTCGACGCTCTATATCGGGGTGTCTCTGGCGGGCTACGGGATTTTGTTGGCGATCGTGCAGGGCGGCTTGTTGCCGGTCTTTATCAAACGGTTCGGGGAATACAGGACGCTGCAACTGGGCCTTGCATCAGCCATCATCGGGATGGTCGGGTTCGGGGTCATCAGCACGGTGACGGGTCTTGTTATCTTTCTTCTGTTGGCGGCCCTGTCCGATCTCACCCCCCCGATGATCACCGCTATGGCGTCCAATACGGTCGAGGAGGACAAGCAGGGGCTGGTTCAGGGGGTGATCGCATCCCTTGCGTCTATTGCGGCGTTCCTAGCGCCATTGGTCGTCACCGGCACGTTCGAGGCTTTCGTTGACGACAGCGGAATTTATCTGCCGGGTGCGCCATTCCTGATGTCAGCGGTACTGCTGGTTGTTATCGTGCCGTTGTTGGTGCGGCTGCGGCCTTTGGCGCAATCCTGAACCAGATTTATCTTATATGTGCCCGAATTTGTCGCTATCGTGTCCGATGGATAGGGGAAGGCCGCCTTTCGGTGCGGAAATAACATGAAGCGAATGCGCAATCATCTGATCGGGGTCGATCACGGGGACATGGTCATGTTTTCCGATTTCGAACATGACGGTGTCATGTGGGCGGGCGACGGCGCGCGACAGGTGCGGGCCTATGTGGAATTTTCCGAAAGCTTCCGTGCGCCGCCTGTGGTCATGGCAACCCTGTCCATGTTCGATATGTCCAACGGGTCAAATTCACGCGCCGATGTGCAGGCCGAGGATGTCACCAGCGACGGCTTCGCCATCGTGTTCCGCACATGGGGCGACAGCAAGATCGCACGCGTCCGTGTCGCGTGGCAGGCCATCGGGGAATTGCGGCAGGCCGACGAATGGGACCTGTACTAACCCGCAGTTAACCGGCGGAATACATGCCCTCGTAGATCGGCTGCAACGTGTTGTGGTCAAACAGGGACGACACGGATGTGCCGTTCCATGTGTTCATGATCGCCTGTGCGAACATCGGGGCCGTGGGGACAATGCGGATTTTGTCGCAGCCTTTCACCGCCTCGGTCGGCACGATCGTGTCGGTGATGACCAGATGTTTCATCACGGATTTGCCGATGCGGTCGATGGCAGGGCCGGACAGCACGCCGTGGGTGATGTAGGAATGCACTTCCTTGGCACCGTGATCCATCAACACCTCGGCTGCTTTGCACAGGGTGCCTGCGGTATCGACAATATCGTCCACGATCAGACAGGTGCGGTCCTTGACGTCGCCGATCACCGTCATTTCAGCCACTTCACCGGGCTTGCCACGGCGCTTGTCGACAATGGACAAAGGCGCGCCGATCCGTTGGGCCAGATCGCGGGCACGGGCGACGCCACCCACATCCGGTGACACGACCATCACATCATCGCGCCCCTTGAAGTGGTGCATCGCATCCAGCGCAAAGACCGGCGCGGCATAAAGGTTGTCCACGGGAATATCGAAGAACCCCTGAATCTGCGTGGCATGCAAATCAAGGGTCAGAATCCGTTCGATCCCGGCCTCAACCAACATATTCGCAACCAGCTTGGCGGTGATGGGCGTGCGGGCCTTGGACCGGCGGTCCTGCCGCGCATAGCCGAAATAGGGGATCACAGCGGTGATGCGCGCAGCCGAAGACCGGCGCAGGGCGTCCGCGATGATCAACAATTCCATCAGGTTGTCGTTGGCGGGGTTCGATGTGGACTGGATGATGAACATGTCCTCCCCACGGACGTTTTCGAACACCTCGACGAAAATCTCGCCGTCGTTGAACCGTTCAACCCGCGCATCCACCAGCCCCACATTGATGCCACGGTGCATGGACATCCGCTTGGCCACGGCTTTGGCAAGGGGTTGGTTCGCGTTGCCGGAAATCAGCTTCGGTTCGATCAGGTTTGGCATGGGGGCAGGTCCAATGATGACAGATTCGTGACGTTGACACCGCCTAGCACGTAACTAACCTGCCACCAACAAAACTCGGGGCGAATTAGGAGAGCCAAATGCCACATATTGATTACTACTTCGCGACCATTTCCCCCTTCACCTATCTGGCCGGACCGGAGTTTGAGGCGGTCGTCAAAAAGCACGGCGCAACCGTGACCTACAAGCCGCTGGACATCATGGGCCTGTTCGGCGCCACGGGCGGCATTCCCCCCAAGGACCGGCACCCGAACCGGCAGGAATACCGCCTGCAAGACATGCGCCGTCGCGCTATTGTCACCGGTCTGCCCTTCACCATGAAACCCGCGCACTGGCCCACCAATATGGCCCCGTCGTCCTATGCGATCATCGCTGCGCAAAACGCAGGCGGCAACGTGGGCGCGCTGGTGCAGGCCCTGACGCGCAGTTGTTGGGCAGACGACAAGAACATCGCAGACGACGACGTGATCCGCGCCTGTCTTGAGGAAACCGGTTTTGATCCCGCACTGGCCGACAGCGGCATGTTGGAGGGCGCGGACACCTACGCCCGCAATCTGGAAGAAGCCGTGGCCAAAGGCGTCTTCGGCGCGCCGTTCTTTATCTCCGACAAGGATGAACGGTTCTGGGGGCAGGACCGCATCGACGATCTGGATCGCCACCTGTCCGGCGAATTCTAGGTGCTGCGGCACATCGCGGGCCAAGACATCTGGGTGATGCAGACGGGGCAGGGGATGCCCCGTTTGTTTGTCCACTGTTCGCTGGGGCGCGGGCTGTCCCTGATGCCGCTGGCGGAGGCTTTGCCTGACGCCGCCAACACATTCTTCGATCTTCCGGGGCACGGCAAATCGGGCGCGTGGGCCGGACAGGATTACCACAGCGACAGTTTGGCCGTCGCCAGCGCGCTGACCGACGCGCCCGCCCACGTGATCGGCCATTCCTTCGGGGCGACCGTGGCCCTGCGTTTGGCCCTAGACGCGCCGGAAAAAGTCAGCCGTCTGACCTTGATCGAACCGGTGATGTTTGCCGCAGCCCGTGGCTCTGCGGCCTATGACGCCCACCAAACCGCATTCGCGCCTTTTGTGGCGGCCATGACGGCGCAGGATCGTGACACCGCATCTGCGGTCTTTACCTCCATGTGGGGCACCGGCCCTGCGTGGGCCGATCTGCCCGACAAGAACCGCGCCCGTATCCGCGACCAGATTCATCTGATCCCTGCCGCAGCCCCCGCGATTGAGGAGGATGTCCATGGCATGTTGGACCGCTTGGATCAGGTGCACTGCCCGGTGGATCTGATCGAAGGCAGCAGCACCCAGCCGGTCATTCCGGCCATTCTGGACGGGCTGGAGCGGGGTATCCCGCAGGCCCGTCGCGCGGTGATCGACGGGGCCGATCACATGGTGCCGCTGACCCACCCCATCCAGGTCGCCCACGCCATGACAGCCGTTTAGGCCTTCAACGCTGCCAGAAACGCGTCCACGCCCTCGCGGCCTACGGACCAGTCGCAGACCAGACGGCCCATGACCATTTCGTCCCCGTCGCCGTCCTCAGCGCCCATCAGATAATACTGGGCGCCCGCGGCGCGGACCTTTTGGTGCAGGCTGCGGGGCATCTCAAAGAACATCAGGTTCGCCTCCGGGTCGTAAGGGAACGTCACCGCATTCATCCCGCGCAACCCGTCCGCCAGATGCTGGCCAGCATCGTTGGCTTTGGTCGCCAGATCGTGCCAAAGATCGCCCTCTAAGTAAGCCTCCATCTGGGCAGACAGATAGCGATGCTTCGAGAACAGATGCGCGCCGCGCTTGCGACGCAGTTCGAATTCCCACGCGTGTTTGGGGTCAAAGAACACGACAGCCTCAACCCCCATGAGCCCGTTTTTCGTGCCGCCAAAGCACACGCAATCAATGCCCGCCTTCCACGTCATCTCAGCGGGGGTGCAGCCCAAGGTGACGATGGCATTGGCAAAGCGCGCGCCGTCCAGATGGGTGGCGAGGCCGAATTCGCGGGCCACTTCGGTCAGCGCCGCGATCTCATCCAGGGTGTAAACGGTGCCTTTTTCCGTCACCTGCGTGATCGACACCGGCCCGCGCTGGGGGCCGTGAACGCCGCGGGTTTCCTCGCCTTCAATCGTGGCGCGCAAGGTCGCGGGGGTCATCTTGGCGTTTTCATCGGGCACGCAGGTCAGCTTGGCGCCTGAGTAGAATTCAGGCGCGTTGCATTCGTCTTCGTTGATGTGTGACAGCTTGGTGCAAAAGATCGTCTCCCACGGATTTGACAAGGTGCCGAGGGCAATCGAATTGGCCGCCGTGCCTGTGGCGACCAGATAGACGGCGGCCTCGGGGGCCTCAAACAGATCACGAATTCCTTGGCGCACGCGGTCCATTTCGTCGTCCGCCCCGTAGCCAAAGCGGTAGCCGTCGTTGGCGCGGATCATGGCCTCCATCACCTTCGGGTGGGCGGGACCGGAATTGTCTGACGCGAAAAACATTTACACAGGCTCCTCAATGATGTGATCTTCCCAATCGTCGTCGGGGGTGTTGGCCTCGGACACCGTCAACCCTTGGACGGAGACACCGGCATCGTGAACAGACTGCGCCGTGCCGGTCAAAAGCGGGTGCCAATGCAGCAGCGGGCGGCCTTCGCTGATCAGACGGTAGGCGCAGGTTTGCGGCAGCCAATACATATGGTTCTGGATCGTCGCGGGCGTCAGCACGATGCATTCGGGCACGAAGTCATGACGGTTGGTGTAGGCGGCACAGCGGCAGCTGCTGTCATCGAGCAATTTGCACGCCACGCGGGTCAGGGCGACGTCGCCGCTGTCCTCATCCTCAAGCTTGTTGAGGCAACATTTGCCGCAGCCATCGCACAGCGCTTCCCATTCTGGCCGGGTCATTTTGTCCATGGGGATATTGGCCCAGAAATCAGGGCGCAGGCCGGTTCTGTCGATGGGATCAGACATCGGCCAGAATGTCCCGCGCGCGGGCGCAATCGGCGTCCATCTGGGTGATCAGCGCGTCCAGCCCGTCAAACTTTTCCTCACCACGCAGGTAATCGACCAAGGCCACGCTGAGTTGCGTGCCATAAAGATCGCCTGAGAAATCAAAGACAAACGTCTCACAATTCGGGGTGTTCACCCCGAACATGGGCCGCACCCCGATCGAGGCCGCGCCGTTGTAGCTGCCCGCGTGCGGCCCTTCGAGGACATCGACCTTCACCGCATAGACCCCGAATTTGGGCGGATGCAGCCCGTCGATGGACATATTCGCCGTGGGGTAGCCCAATTCGCGGCCCCGCTGTTCGCCAGTGATCACCGGCCCGTCGATGCGGTGCCAATGGCCCAGCATTTGTGCGGCAATACGCGGCTGCCCGTCAGTCAGCGCTTGGCGGATCGCGGTCGAGGACACGTTGCCTGCTGAGGTGGCCAGCATCGGTGCGATGGTCACATCAAAGCCCATCTGCGCCCCGAAGGCCCGAAGATCATCGGCATTGCCCGCACGGTCCTTGCCGAAACAGAAATCCTCACCCACGACCACATGGGTCAGGCCGAGCATGTCGGACAGGATATTCTGCGCAAATTCCCGCGGGGTAAGGGCGGCCAGCGCGTCGTTGAACGGCACCTGAAACAGGACGTCCAGCCCCAGTTTCTCAAGGCGATTGGCCTTGGCCGCCGCGTTCATCAGACGAAAGGGCGGGGCGTCGGGGGCGAAATACTCGCGTGGGTGCGGTTCAAACGTGACAATGCCCACAGGCGCGCCGTTTGCAGCGTTGCGCGTCAGGTCGATGACCGCCTGGTGGCCCAGATGCACACCGTCGAAATTGCCAATGGCCGCAGCTGCGCCACGGTCGGTTTGTGCGATGAACGCTGGGTCACGGATGATGCGCATGGGCAAGGCCTAGCGCGGTCCCGCAAGGGGCGCAAGTCAGTCGAATTTGCGCGAGGGGGCCAGCACCACAGCCTCACCCTTCAGGACCTTTTTGCCGTCAATTTCGCAATGGGTGTCCATGGTCACGCGGCGTTTGGCGATGTCCATGTCGGTGACGGTTACGATGGCCTCAACCATGTCGCCGGGGCGCACGGGGGCAAGGAATTTGAGGTTCTGGCCCAGATAGACCGTGCCATGGCCGGGCAGCTGTTCCCCGATCACCGCAGAGATCAGGCCAGCGGTGAGCATACCATGGGCGATGCGCCCTTCAAAGATGGTGTCCTGGGCGTATTCATCATCAAGGTGCACTGGATTGTGGTCGGTGGACACTTCGGCAAAGAGTTCGATGTCACGGTCGGTGATGATCTTGCGCAGGGACCGCGACATGCCGATTTCGATGTCTTCAATGCAGATGGTGCCGCGGGGGTCATTGCCTTGATTGTCGAGCATGATGTGATCCTTTAGGTAACAAAAAATCACCTACACTGCGTAGGTTGAAATTTTATTACTTTGCGGATGCAGCATCTGTCAAGGACGGATTGCCCTAGCGCAGGAAGCCGATGGAATAGGTCGGCGTCACTTTTTCCGTTTCGATATAGGCGTTTAGCGCGGCTTCATCCGGATGGCTGTCGGTCTTTGTTTCCGCCGCCGCAAGGCCGCCGGTGATGAAAAGCGTGTCGATGTCTTCCATCTGACCGCCCAGAATGTCAGTGCGAATCCCGTCACCGATGGCGATGATGCGCGGATCGTTCATGGACTGGGGCAGGGCGGCATAGCGACGGCGCGCGAGATCATAGATCGGCGGATGGGGTTTGCCGAAGTACAGGCTTTCGCCGCCCATCTCGGTATAAAGTGCGGCCAGCGCGCCCGCGCACCATTCGCGCGTCTCACCCCGATCAACAATGATGTCGGGGTTGGCGCAGAGCAGTTTCAGCCCCTTGGTCTTGGCATAGAGAAATTCGGGACGATTGATGGCCGGATCGGCCTGCGTGTCGAAGGGGCCGCAGCAGACGATGCCCTCGGCCTCCTCCAGCGGGACCTTTTGGATGTCGACCGGGTTTTCGATGATGGACAGGGGTTTGAAGAAGTCGTCGTCACGAGGCTCCTCCCCCATGAACCACACCTTTTGGCCGACGATGCCGCGATACATGGCCGCGCGCGCGCTGTCGCCGGAGGTGGCGATGGCATCCCAACTGTCAGGGTCCACGCCCATGTCGGTGATCTGTTTGGCCACGCTGTCCCACGGGCGGGGCGAGTTGGTCACGAGCACCACAGTGCCCCCTGCGGCGCGGTAGGTTTTCATTGCGGCGACGGCGTCGTCAAACGGTGTCAGGCCGTTGTGGATACAGCCCCACAGATCAACGAACGCCACGTCGTATTGAGTGGAGATTTCAGAGAAGGCGGTGATGATCTGGGGCATGGGGCATTCCTTCGGGGACGGACGGGTCGACGCTCTTGGCCGTTGGCCAAGACGCCCCGCCCGCCGCCCCGTCAGGGAAGGCGCACGGAGCGATGTTTAATCAAACCTTGAGGGCCGGAATGATCTGTTTCTTGCGGCTCATGATGCCGGGCAGGACAACCGCGTCGCCGGAAACGGCGGCGCCAAAGGATTTTTCGGCCACGGTTTTCGTCAGGTCATTGGGGACCAGCAGGGTGGCTTCCTCATTAAGGATATCCACGACAAACAGCAGGACCTGATCCACACCGTCTTCAGCCGCGACAGTGGTCATCGTCTGCATCAGGGATGCCTTGCGGTCCAGAACGATTGCGGGCGCTGTGGTTTCCAGAACGGAGACGCGAAATTTCGTGCCTTCGGTTTCGAATTCCTTGCTGTCCATGCGCAGCAGTTCGGCGTCCGAAAAGGCGGAGACATCGGATTTTGCCGCGAACATTTCGGCAGCATAGTCGGGAATGGCAACGCCCAGTTGACCGGCCAGGGCGACGGCCAGATCACGGTCACGGTCGGTGGTGGTGGGGGAGCGGAATTCGAGCGTGTCGGACAGGATACAGCTGAGCATCAGGCCCTTGATCGCGTCGGGCATATGGGCGGCGTGATCGCCCATCAGGTCATACATCAGCGTCGCGGTGCAGGCCAGCGGACGGATGGTGATGTCGATGGGACCTTTGGTTTCAATGCCACCCACCAGACGGTGGTGGTCGATGATGGCGGTGACATTGGCGTTGTTGATGTTGGCCGGCAATTCGGCGGGATTGTTGGTGTCGACAATCACGCAGGGCTGGTCGTCTTCGACGTCCGCGATGATGGCGGGTTCCTCAAAGCCCCAGCGTTTGGCGACGAAGGCGGCTTCGGTGTTCGGTGTGCCCAACAGGCGGGCGGCGGCGGGTGTGCCGGTGTGGTTCAGGAACCAGTCCCAGATAAGGGCGGATCCGAGGCTGTCGGTGTCGGGGGCCGTGTGGCCGAAAACGAGTGTGGTCATGCAAATCACCTATGGGGTTAGCGTTTGCGCGCCTTATAGGAGGGGGCGTGGCCCTTGTCACGGGGCAGCAGATGCAGGGCAGCTATGCACCACCCAGAGTGCCCAGACAAAAGGCCAGCATCAGGCCGACGGTCACGGCAATGCCCGCCTGATAGCTGTCTTCGCGGTAGGCTTTGGGAAAGATTTCAACAGCGAGGGAGGCGACCACGGCGCCGGCGGCAAAGGCGCGGATGAGGGAGAGAACCTCTTGCGGGGTGTCCTGCAGCAATGCGTGGCCTGCCCATGCCGCACCCGCCAGCAGCAGGGCCGTGGCCGCCCAGATGCCTACAACGCGCCATCGCGTCAGCCCCGCCTTGCGCATGGCCTGTGCGCCGCCTGCGGCCTCGGGCAGGTTCGACAGCATGATGGAGCCTGCAAGTGCCGCGACCTCAGGCGCGGAGGCAGAAATCAAGGCTACGCCGAGGGCGAGATTTTCGGGAATGCCGTCCAGTGTGATGGCCAACAGCAGCCCGCCGCCGTTGTCATCGCCAAATCGCGCGTCAACCCATTTGTCCAGGGTCGTGAACGTGACGGCACCGGCCAGAACGGCCGGAACCAGCCAGTGAAGTTCGACATGCATGCTGGCGGGTTTGATCAGTTCATCCACAACCGCGACGATCAATGCACCGCCTGCCATGGCGATCAGGAAACCTTCAAGCCTGCGGGGCAGGGTGCCATAGGCCCCCCAAAGTGCCCCGCCCAAGAGGGCGGCGGAGACGACGGCGATGACAATGAGCAAATCCATAACGGCCTACGCCTGTGCCTGCGGGTGGGTTCCATCACTCTTGCCGTGATCACGGGGCTGGCGCAATGTGCCCCCATGAAGGAAGCCGATCTTTACCCGCCCGTGAAGGCCTATTTGCAACGTCAGGGGTATGATGTGAAAGGCGAGGTCGGGGCCGCTGATGTGGTCGGGCGGCGTGGCGATGATGTGGTGATTGTCGAGCTGAAGCTGGGGTTTTCGCTGGCGCTGTTTCATCAGGGAATAGACCGGCTGGCCGTGACCGAAGACGTTTATGTGGCCGTGCCTGCAGGCGGCAAGACCAAGGCGCTGCGCAACAACGTCAAACTGGCGCGGCGGCTGGGGCTGGGCGTTCTGACCGTGCGGTTGCGTGATGGTTTTGTTGAGGCACTGGCCGATCCGGGGCCCTATGCGGCCAAACGGCTGAAAAAGAAAAAGACCCAGCTGTTGCGTGCCTTTGACCGTCTTGAGGGGGACCCCAACGCAGGGGGTGCCACGCGCCACGGGATCGTCACGGGCTATCGTCAGGACGCGTTGAAATGCGCACGATTTCTGGCCGTGCATGGCGCCAGCAAGGGCGCCAAGGTGGCCGAATGGGCCGAAGTTCCGGTGGCCACACGGATCATGCGTGAAAACCACTATGGCTGGTTCGAAAAGGTCGAAAAGGGCGTTTATGGGTTAAGTGCCGCGGGCCGGGCGGCTTTGGCCGACTGGGGCGACATCTAGGGCCCTGACTTTAGAAACTGTCGCGGGGGGTGACCACCCAGCCGTTGCGGTCCAGGAGCGCCAGCACGCCGTCCTGCCCGATCAGATGTGCCGCACCAAAGGCCAGAACGATGCGGTCATGTTTGGCGGCGGCCTCTTCGATCACGGGGATCCAGTTGCGGTTGCGGCTGACCAGCAGGTCCTGTTCCATCTGGGCCATCTGCGCATCAAAGGTGGCTTGGTCGATGTTGGGCAACAGCTGGTGCGTGAACCCCGCGATGTGCCAGCTGTGGGCGGTCATTCCGGCGAAATAGAACTCCGTCAGCGCCACAATCAGCGCGTTCTGGTCGTCGCCGTCCATGACGGCCAGCTGCAATGCGGCCAGCTGTTCGTCAAATGTGCCGCCCGACAGCAGCGCGAAGGTATCCTGCCAAGGCTCAAGCGGGGCGGTGGGCACGCCCAGGCGGGCCGCGTCCTGCATCAGCAGCGTGTCCAGCCCGGCCTCCCCCTGCACCATCGCCTGCATGGCACAGGGCGGCAGGGCGAGGGACATGGACAGGAACCACGGCTGCATTTTGGCGGCCATAAAGCCGGGGATGGAGCGGTCGGCGGCGGCTGTGCGGATACTCTGCCAGGTTGCGTCATCCAGACGTTCGGGCAGGGTCGGGCCGTCGGTGATGGCCAGCAGATCGGGGTTGTCCGCCATATGGCGCTGCAGGGCGGTCTGGTCGTCCAGTGTGGCCTCAACCAGCAGCAGATCGGCCTGAGAGAGTGCGCCCTGCACGGCGAAACGCAGGACGTCATGACGGGGGTCGGGAAGATGCATTGTGCCCACGAGGGTCAGCACAGTATCGCCCCGCCGCGCGGTCCATTCAAGACCGGTGCCATAGGGCGTGCTTGCGGCGCGGGCGTCCAGCGCTGCGCGGTCTGCCAAGGACAGTTGATCGACAAAGCTGGGGCCGACACATTGGGCCGCCGCCATGAATGGCAGGACACAGAAAAGGGCGATCAGTCTGAACATGGCGTCATCCCGCAATGAAGGTGTCCCTGAGGGTAGGTGAGTGCGCCCTTTGAGCAACCACAAAGATCACCGCCCCCAAAATGAGGGCGGCCAACCCGTCCGGTCAGACAGGTTGGCCTAGGGGCTGCGGCATGTCGCCTGCGATTCTCTGGCCCAACCGTGTGAGCCATCCGCCAAGCCGCACCCGAAGTCCGCGCCGGGCCACCGGGACGGTTGCAGGGCTGAGGCCGGGTTCTGCGGCGATGTCGCCAACCGTCACGAGGCCAGCGTTATAGGCCGCGGGATCAATGGCAGGATGGGACACGCCCAGATCGAGGCGCGTCGGCGCATTGCGTTTGACGACCTGGCGCACGCCAGCGGGGCGCGGGTGAATGTCACGCGGCTGGTGCGGCGGGACGTAGAACAGATTTTGCATAACAGTATTCCTGAAGAAGGAGTCCAAAAACGGGTGAGGTTTGAGGGGCAGAAAAGGCGCCTGAGGGCGCACGCGACCGACGGGGCTGCATCAGCAGGCTCGGGTAAAATATCCTTTCGTCATGTCGCTCTCCTTCTTGGGTGGCTGTGTCATAGGACGCGACAAAATGTCCAATCAAGGATTATTTTCCGCCCACTTGCAGAAAAACAGAATGTTGCGAGGACGCCCGCGCAGGTTGAAAGATGCTGCGCAGACGGGGGCGTCTGGGACATTTTTGATGATGGCATGACCGCTGATTCATATTGAATCGCCGGTTAACCGGTTTTTGGGATTCGGTGGCTAGACCCGTCGCGCACAGAAAACCAGCGGGATCACATGACCACATATCTTTTTGACACTGTCTTTTTGGGCAACCGCCCCGACGTGGACCCTGATGAAACCAACCAGGATTCCGAACAGGCTGCCTCCCTTTTGGGGCCCTATGCCAACACGCCCGAGGTTCAGTTGACGGTGGATGACGCCAACGATGACGGGGCGATTTTTGACAATGAAAACGCCTCAACCGACTCGGTCAGTTACGATGCGGGCGCGGGCCCTGTTCTGGTGCAGCTGGATTCGACGCTTCAGTATGAAGCGTTGATCCTGCGGGGCGATGGCACGACCTATACCGCGACCGCGACGGTGTTTCAGATGGACAATGGCGATGTGTTTTTGCTGGGCAACATTCTGGACGGTGAGAACGTGCAATCCATCGAACTGACGTCGGTGATCAGATCGGATTTCGGGGGGATCGCGGCGCAGGATCGGCGGCATGACATCAACACGGTCTGTCTGACGACAGGCACACAGATTTTGTGTGACGGCAAAGAGGTCGCGGTGGAGGATCTGCGGGAGGGGGATCTGGTGCAGACCCTGACGGACGGGGTGCAGCCTGTTCTGCTCATCGGGAAACAGCGGCGCGCCGCGCGGGACCGGATCGGTCCCATAAGGTTCGAGGCAGGAAGCCTTGGTGCGGGCCTGCCGCGCCATCCGCTTGAGGTGTCGCCCAATCACCGGATGCTGGTCTCATCAAAGATCGCAGGGCGCATGGCGGACAGCACGCGGGTGCTGGTACCTGCAAAACGGTTCTTGGGGCTGGAGGGGGTGACGCAACGCAGTGACGGCGGCCACGTGACCTATTGGCATGTGCTGTTTGCGCGCCATCAGGTTGTGTTTGCCAATGATGCACCGGTCGAAAGCCTGCTGCTGGCGCCGATGGCGCGGGCTGCATTGCCGCTGTCCACGCGGCTGCGTTTGCCGTTGATCGAACAATCGGGGCACGTCGCGGTCAGTCGCCGCCCCGTCTTTCCTCTTATGGGACGGGGCAAGTTTGACCGGTTGCTTGCGCGCAGCCGGAAGAACAACAAGCCGCTGCTTGATCCGCATCTTATGGATGGCGCCCAACGAATGGCAGAGCGTATCGCGGGCTGACAGGCGACCGGACGGGACCGCCAATCAGGGACCCCGGCGGCGCGTGGGCCGACACTTGGCATCGGGATGACAATTCTTTTCGGATCGGTTGTTGACAGCCTCAAAATGCTTGCCTAACTATCCGCCGTTAGCACTCGACCCGAGTGAGTGATAACGGCCTTGCGAAACGCGGGGTCATTTTGAAATTATAAGCTAAGGAGCTCCTGACATGGCTTTTACACCGCTTCATGACCGCGTGCTGGTTCGCCGCGTAGAAGGCGAAGAAAAGACCGCTGGCGGCCTGATCATCCCCGACACTGCAAAAGAAAAGCCCTCCGAGGGTGAAGTCGTTGCTGTGGGCGAAGGCGCACGCAAAGACAGCGGCGAGCTGATCGCGATGTCCGTCAAAGCAGGCGACCGCATCTTGTTCGGCAAGTGGTCCGGCACGGAAATCACCGTCGACGGTGAAGAGATGCTGATCATGAAAGAAGGCGACATTCTGGGCACGCTGTCCTAAGCGGACGCCCTTTCGTCATTCGAAATTTAATAAAACTGGAGAAAGAATATGGCTGCTAAGGACGTCAAATTCGATACCGATGCCCGCAACAAAATGCTGCGCGGCGTCAACATCCTTGCCGATGCGGTAAAGGTGACACTGGGCCCCAAAGGCCGCAACGTGGTTCTGGAAAAGTCTTTCGGCGCGCCGCGCATCACGAAAGACGGTGTGTCTGTCGCCAAAGAGATCGAACTGGAAGACAAGTTCGAAAACATGGGCGCGCAGATGGTCAAGGAAGTTGCTTCCCGCACCAACGACGAAGCCGGTGACGGTACAACAACCGCAACGGTTCTGGCCCAGGCCATCGTCAAAGAAGGCATGAAAGCCGTTGCCGCTGGCATGAACCCAATGGACCTCAAGCGTGGCATTGATCTGGCGACAACCACCGTGGTTGAAGCGATTGTTGCAGCGGCCCGTCCGGTTGCAGACAGCGCGGAAGTGGCCAAGGTCGGCACCATCTCTGCCAACGGCGAAGAAGCCATCGGTCAGCAGATCGCAGACGCCATGCAGCGTGTGGGCAACGACGGTGTGATCACCGTTGAGGAAAACAAAGGTCTGGAAACAGAAACAGACGTCGTCGAAGGCATGCAGTTCGACCGCGGCTACCTGTCCCCCTACTTTGTCACCAATC
>NZ_JAHDGE010000040.1 GCF_020627745.1 Pseudooctadecabacter sp. | reverse complement strand
CTATGAACGGTTCCCTCCTAAGGGGCAGGTTGCAGGTTCGAATCCTGCCGGGGTCGCCAAGGTGCTTGCATTGTGCGCGGTGGGGCGGTTGTGTCGGCTGATGCAGGGGGAGGACGGCAATGATCCGGGTTGTGGTTTGGAACGAGAATATTCACGAACAGGAAAACGATGTTGTGCGCGGTGTTTACCCTGACGGGATACACGGCTGCATTGCACAGGCGTTGAACAGCCATGACGGGATCACCGCGACCACGGCCACGTTGCAGGAGCCCGATCACGGCCTGTCACAAAGCCGCCTTGACGACACCGATGTGCTGATCTGGTGGGGCCATGCGGCCCATGGTGACGTGTCCGATGCTGTCTGCGACAGGGTGTGTGATGCGGTGTTGTCGGGCATGGGCATCATTTTTCTGCACTCTTCCCATTTTGCGAAACCGTTCAAGAAACTGATGGGGACATCCTGCAATCTGACGTGGCGCGAGGCCGGAGAGAGGGAACGCATCTGGGTCACGACACCGGGTCATCCCATTGCCGCAGGGCTGCCCGCCCATTTCGATCTTGAGAACGAGGAAATGTATGGAGAGCCCTTCGGTGTGCCGGAACCCCTCGAGACTGTGTTCCTCAGCTGGTTCGAGGGTGGGGAGGCGTTCCGATCCGGTCTGGTGTATCGGCGCGGGGCAGGCAATGTGTTTTATTTCCGCCCCGGACATGAAACCTATCCAACCTACCACCAGCCCCTGATCCAGCAGGTTCTGGTCAATGCTGTGCGCTGGGCACATAGGCCGCAGCCGCGCATGAGCGGGATCCACGAGGCCCCCAATATTCCGGTTGAAAAGGCGCTGGAGCCGTTAACCCAGAAAGGCGCGCGTTTGCACAAGGACGGTGAAGATGGGTTCCGCTAGGCCGCAGGTCCGCGTTTTGATCCTTGGAACGGGCAATATGGCGAACACCCATGCAAAGGCCTATGCGGCGCATCCCGATGCGCAGATCGTCGGGGCGGTCGATCTGGACGAAACCCGCGTGCAGGACTTTTGCGGGACGCATGGCATTGACCGGTCCTTCACCTCACTTGAGGACGCGATTGCTTGGGGGGAATTTGACGCAGTGTCCAACGTCACGCCGGATGCGGCCCATTATCCCACGACAAAAACAGTGATTGCGGCGGGCAAGCATGTGTTGTGCGAAAAACCTTTGGCGACGTCCCATGCTCATGCGGAAGACCTGGCCAATCTGGCCGGTGCTGCGGGCATCATCAATATGGTCAACCTGAGCTACCGGAATGTCCCCGTTGTTCAAGCCGCCGCACGCCTTGTCGCCGCCGGAGAGATCGGCGCCTGCCGTCATTTCGAGGCGTCCTATCTGCAAAGCTGGCTGACGCAGCCTGCGTGGGGCGACTGGCGAACGGGGACGGAATGGTTGTGGCGACTGTCCCAGGCGCACGGATCGAAGGGTGTTCTGGGTGATGTGGGCATCCATATCCTTGACTTTGTGACCCATGTGGCCGGCAGCGATGTGGCCGAGGTGTCCTGCCGGTTGCAGACGTTCGACAAGGCGCCGGGCAACCGGATCGGGGACTATCATCTTGATGCCAACGACAGTTGCGCGCTGACGGTAGGGCTGCACAACGGAGCCATGGGCGTTGTCAGCGCCAGCCGCTTTGCCTCCGGTCACCATAATGATTTGCGGGTGCGGCTTTACGGCGACAAGGGCGGGCTTGAGGTGGCCTTTGAACAGGGGGCTGGACGGTTGCGGACCTGCACAGGGGATGATCTTGAAACGCAGATATGGCGCGACCGGACGGCGGGCGCGGGGTATGACCTGTTTGATCTTTTTGTTACGGGCGTCCGGACCCGACGACAACAACAGCCCGATTTCAAAACAGGTGCCAGACTGCAGGCCGTTCTGGATGCGGCGGAGGCATCGGATGAAAAGGGCAGCAGCCGGATCAGTCTGGCCGGTTAGGGTTTGGCGGGTCGGGGCGTCTGGCCATGCGCAAATGGCGGGGCGTCGTGCCGTACCATCGCTGGAACGCCCGATAGAACGCGGCCTCGTCTGCATAGCCGACAGCGGCGGACACCTCTGTCACTGTCAGGGATGTTCGTGACAGCAGGGCGGTGGCGCGGTTCCGGCGCTGTTCGTCCTTCAGGTCAGTCAGGGAGTGGCCTGATGATTTGAGCAATCTGTGCAGGGTGGACCGTGACATGCCAAGACGTTCCGCGACGGCGCTGGCATCGGGCCAATCGGTCGCCGGTCCGTTGAGACAGGTTTTGATGATCACATGTTTGAGGCCCTCTGTATCGCGATATCCGCGCAGGAAAGCCTCTGGCAGGGACCGCAGGAACCGCTTGAGGTCCGCCTCGGACCGGTTGGCGCTGCGGGTCAGGTATTTGCGGTCGAACACCATCCGCGCCGACGGGGCGTTGAACCGGACAGGCACCCCGAAGAAATCCCCGTAGTCGTTTTGCGCCTGCGGTTCGGGGCAGGGGAAATCCACCGCGCTCAAGGGGATGCGTTCCCTTGCCGTCCAACAGGTAAAGCCGTGGACGATCAGAAAGAAGGTTCGATAGGCAAAGGCGCTGAGGGGCGCTGTCTGGTGCAGTTCGACGCAGCAGGACCGGCCGTCCATGCGGGTTGTGGCGTGGGGATCGTCCAGCACCACCTGCAGGAACCGCAAGGCGCGGTTCAATGCGGCCCCGACGGTTGGTGCGCCGCGAATGGCGTGGCCCAGAAGGGTGGTGCTGCCCGGGCGCATGGGCCGCATCCCGAGGCCGAAGAATTCGTCCTGCATGTGATAGGACAGGTGCAGCCAGATACGGCCAAACTGGCGTGTGTTCAAATCTGCCAGATCAGATGGAACAAGTCCCGCATCTGCCAGCAACCTGTCCATGTTCACGCCGCCCTTGCGCGCGCAGGCCAGCGCCTCTTGCACGAAAATCGGAGCCACGGCGGGGGCGTCGGTCTCACTGTCTTTATGTGTCAACATTTGAGAACACTGTGACACTGTGTGCAAGGGGCGCAAGTGCTATCGTCGCGGGATGGAGGAAGACAATGTTTGAACATACCGTTGTCGTATCGGGGGCTGCATCCGGTCTGGGACACGCCGTGATGCGGCGTCTTGCAGCAAAAGGCGCACGGGTCGCTGCAGTGGACGTGGCGAATATTCATGCGACGGACCTGCCCGACGAATGTACGGCCCATGCCTGCGACGTCACGGACGCCAAGGCCGTGCAGGATGTGATCGACCGGATTGGCCCGATCTCAGCCCTTGTGACCTGCGCCGGAATCGCGCCGGGGGCCAAGCTTGTCGGCAAATCCGGCCCGCACGACGCTGACCTGTTTGCCAAGGTCATGGCGGTCAATGTTATGGGGACATTTCATCTGATGTCGACGTGCGCGGCGGCGATGCAGCGCAACGCGCCCAACGACAAAGGGCAGCGCGGCGTGATTGTCACCACGTCCTCTGTCGCGGCCTTCGAAGGGCAAATCGGCCAGATCGCCTACGCGGCCTCCAAAGGGGCCGTTGCCGCGATGACCTTGCCAGCCGCCCGTGAACTGGCCCGTGATGGCATCCGCGTCGCCTCCATCGCGCCGGGGGTGTTTGACACGCCGATGATGCAGGCCATGCCGGAGGAGGTTCAGACCTCCATCGGGGCGACCATTCCCTTCCCGCCCCGGTTGGGCGACCCTGATGATTTCGCAGCGCTTGTGGAACACATCCTGACAAACACCACCCTGAACGGGGAGGTGATCCGTCTGGACGGTGCCCTGCGCATGGCGGCCAAATAGGAGAGACCGATGACAGACCCAATTGTGATCCTGTCTGCCAAACGCACCCCCATGGGCGGCTTGGGCGGCGAATTAAGCCCGATGACCGCCGCCGAGCTGGGCGCCGTCGCGGTCAAGGCCGCTGTCGCTGAGGCCGGTATCATCCCCACTGACATCAACGAAGTTATTTTCGGCAACGTGCTGAGCGCGGGGCAGGGTCAGGCCCCCGCGCGGCAGGTCGCTTTGGGCGCCGGATTGGGCCACGATGCGGTTTCCACCACCATCAACAAGATGTGCGGATCGGGCATGAAGGCCGCGATGCTGGCCCATGACCTGTTGGCCGCAGGGTCGATCGACATGGCGTTGGCAGGCGGCACGGAAAGCATGTCGAATGCGCCCTATCTGTTGCCCAAGGTCCGTGATGGTTTGCGGATGGGGCACGGGGTCACGCAGGATCATATGTTCCTTGATGGCCTCGAAGACGCCTATGAACGCGGCACGCTGATGGGTGTTTTTGCCGAACGCTGCGCATCGGATTATCAGTTCACCCGGCAAGCGCAGGATGAATACGCTATCGCGTCGCTGGAACGGACTTTGGCGGCAGACGCCGCTGGCGCGTTTGATGCAGAGATTGCACCGGTTGAGGTTACGACCCGCAAAGCGACCCACACCATCATCCGCGACGAACAGCCCAAATCCGCTCGGCCCGAGAAAATCCCCACCCTGCGTCCGGCCTTTGCCAAAGACGGCACCGTAACGGCGGCCAATGCCTCGTCCATCTCAGACGGGGCGGCAGCGTTGGTGCTGACCCGTGCCTCCGTCGCCAAGGCCAAGGGCCTGACCCCGATCGCCCGCATCACCGGCCACGCGAGCCATGGGGTCGCCCCCGATCAATTCCCCATTGCGCCTATCGGTGCGGTGGAAAAGCTGTTGGCGAAAACCAACACCACCTTGGATGACTACGGTCTGTTCGAAGTGAACGAAGCCTTTGCGGTGGTCGCCATGGCCGCCATGCATTCACTGGGCCTGCCCCATGACAAGGTCAACGTGAATGGCGGCGCCTGCGCGCTGGGCCATCCCATTGGCGCGTCGGGTGCGCGGATCATGGTGACGCTGTTGCACGCCATGCGCGCCCGTGGGGTCCAACGCGGCATGGCCGCGATCTGTATTGGCGGCGGCGAAGGCACCGCCATCGCGCTCGAACTGATGGAGGGATCATGATCCTGGACGAGACACAAACCGCCATCCGCGATATGGCCCGACAGTTCGCCAAAGCGGAACTCTGGCCGGGTGCCGAAGCGCGGGACCGTGAGGCGCGCTTTCCAAAAGAGGAACTCGCCAAGATGGGGGAGCTTGGCTTTCTCGGCATGCAGGTGCCCGAACGCTACGGCGGCTTTGACGCGGATTTCGTGAGCTACGCCAGCGCGGTCGAAGAAATCGCCGCAGGGGACGGGGCCTGTTCGACCATCATGTCCGTTCACAGTTCGGTCGGGTGTGGCCCGATCCGTGACTATGGCACCGATGCGCAGAAGGAAAAGTACCTGCCGAAACTGGCCTCCGGTGAATGGATCGGCGGCTTTGCCCTGACGGAACCACAGGCGGGGTCGGACGCATCAAACCTTCGGACGACAGCCACCCGTGACGGGGATCATTACGTGCTGAACGGCGCCAAACAGTTCATCACCGGCGGGTCGTCTGCCAGCATGATTATTGTCTTTGCAGTCACCGACAAGGCAGCCGGCAAGCGGGGCATTTCTGCGTTTATTGTTGAGACCGACACACCGGGGTATGAAGTCGTGCGGGTCGAACGCAAGCTGGGCATCCATTCGTCCGACACATGTCAGATCGCGTTTGAAAACATGCGCGTGCCCGCCGAAAACCTGCTGGGTGAGGAAGGGCAGGGATATAAAATCGCGCTCGCCAATCTTGAAAGCGGGCGCATCGGGATCGCTGCACAGGCCGTGGGCATGGCGCGGTCTGCTTTTGAATATGCACGGGACTACGCGGCGGATCGGACGGCGTTCGGCCAGCCCATTGCTGCCAATCAAGGCATATCGTTTCAACTGGCCGACATGGACACCCAGCTTGAGGCCGGGCGGCAGATGGTGTTTCACGCCGCCGCCCTGAAGGACGCCGGACTGCCCTGTCTGAAAGAGGCGTCCATGGCGAAACTGTTCACCTCAGAGATCGCGGAAAAGGTCTGTTCGCAAGCGATACAGATCCTCGGGGGGTACGGGTTTCTGGCCGATCACCCTGTGGAACGCATCTACCGCGATGTGCGCATTTGCCAGATTTACGAAGGCACCAGCGAAATCCAGCGTCTTGTCATCGGCCGCGCCGTCATGGCGGAGGCTGCGGGCTGATCCATGGATATTGTGATCCGCACTGAAGGCCGCGCCGGGCGCATGACGTTGAACCGGCCCAAGGCGTTGAATGCGCTGACGGCGGATATGTTGGTGGTCGCCGAACAGGCGCTGGATGCGTGGCGCAAGGACGATACGGTTGAGGTCGTCATCATTGATGCGGTGGGCGAAAAGGCGTTCTGCGCGGGCGGTGATATTGCCGATCTTTATGCGCAGGGCATCGCAGGGAACCACCAGTTCGGGCGCGATTTCTGGCGGCAGGAATATCGCCTCAACCTGAAGGTCGCCACCTATCCCAAACCGGTCGTTGTGTTCATGCAGGGGTTCACTATGGGCGGCGGTGTCGGGTTGGCCTGCCACGCGTCCCACCGGATTGTGGGGGAGACGTCACAGGTCGCCATGCCCGAATGCGGCATTGGTCTGATCCCCGATGTGGGGGGGACGTTCCTGTTGGCCCGTGGCCCCGGCGCGGTCGGGGCCTACCTTGGCCTGACCGGCACGCGGATGAACGCGGCGGACGCCATTTATGCGACCTTTGCGGATGTCATGGTGCCCGAGGCTGCATGGGACGCCCTGAAAACCGGATTGATCGACACTGCTGATCTTGCGGCCATTGATGCGGCCAAAGCGCGGGCAGACGGGGGCACTTTGGCGGGGTTGCAAGACCAGATCGACACCCATTTCGACCATTCGGATTTGGGCCAAATCGCGACCGGACTTGATGCCACGGACAGCGCCTTTGCGGCCTCAACGATCAAACGTCTGGCCAAAGGATCCCCCCTTGCGCAGGCCTGCGGGTTGCAGGCCATTCGTGCGGCGAAAGGGGGCAACGTTGCGGCGGCCTTACAACGCGAGTACCGGTTCACGTCGCGTGCAACGCAACAGGGCGATTTCCTTGAAGGCATCCGCGCCCAGATCATTGACCGTGATTTCGCGCCAGAATGGCAGCATACTACCAAAGACGTCCCGCAAGCGGACATCGACAACATGATGGCCCCCTTGGGTGCCGACGACTGGACCATGGCGGAGGACCACACATGAAAATCGCATTTATCGGGCTGGGCAATATGGGCGCGCCGATGGCGGCCAATCTGGTCGCCGCCGGTCATGATGTCATGGGCGTCGATCCTGTTGTGGCTCCCGAGGGTCTGCCCATGGCGTCCTCTGTCGCCGAGGCGTGCGGGGGCGCCGACGTTGCCATCACCATGCTGCCCAACGGGGAGATTTTGCGCACCGTCGCGGCAGAGGTTATTCCCGCTTTGCCGCAAGGCGGCGTCTTTCTGGATTGTTCGACAGTCGATGTGGACAGCGCGCGCGCCGTGGCGGGTGACGCGGCTGCGGCAGGTCTTGGCGCGCTGGATGCGCCGGTGTCTGGCGGGATCAAAGGGGCGGCAGACGGGACGCTGACCTTTATGGTGGGCGGAGGTGAGGCTGCGTTTGAAACTGCGAAACCCCTTTTCGACATTATGGGTCAGAAGGCCGTGTATTGCGGGGCCTCAGGGGCCGGGCAGGCCGCGAAAATCTGCAACAACATGATCCTTGGCATCACGATGCTGGGCACCTGTGAAGCCTTCGCGCTGGCCGATAAGCTCGGCCTTGATCGTCAGGCGATGTTTGATGTGGTCAGCACGTCGTCGGGCTACAGCTGGTCGATGAATGCCTATTGCCCCGCACCGGGGGTCGGCCCGCAAAGCCCTGCGGACAACAACTACACCCCCGGCTTCGCGGCAGAACTGATGCTGAAGGACCTTGGGCTTAGTCAGGATGCGGCCCAAGCCTCTGACGCTGCCACGCCCATGGGCGCGCTGGCCCAGCAGCTTTATGCGACCTTCGTGAATGATGAAGGTGGGCGGGGCACGGATTTTTCCGGCGTCTTGCCGTGGCTTGCGGCCAAATCCCGCGACTAATCGGCGTCCGAAATCAGGATATAGCCGGCCCCGTAAACCGTTTTGATGATTTTGGGGTCTTTTGGCGTATCCCGCAGCTTGGATCGCAACCGCGATACCCGCACGTCGATGGCGCGATCAAAGGAGTGTTCGTCGCTGCGGTCCTGCAGTTCCTCGCGCAGCTTCTCACGGGTGATCAGGCGGTTGGGATTGGTCAGGAAAACGGTGAGGATCGCAACCTCGCTTGCCGAGAGGCGTTCTTCGCGGCCTGCGGCATCGGTCAGGGTAAAGCGCGACAGATCGACCGTCATGTCAGCCACCCGGTGCAGGGTCTTGGCCTGCGGGGCGGACGCGGTTCTGGACCGGCGTAAAAGGGCCCGTACACGCACCACAAGTTCGGGCATTTCAAAAGGTTTGGCCAGATAATCATCCGCCCCCAGTTCGAACCCTGCTATTTTGTCGGTCAGGCTGGAGCGTCCTGAAATGACCAGAATGGCGGTGTCGCGCCCGACGGACACCTTCTGCAACAACCCCAGTCCGTCCTGATCCGGCAGGCCCAGGTCAATGATGCAAACCTTGGGCTGGAACTCGTCCAGATCACGTTCGAAATCCTGCGCGCGCCCATAGGTCCGCACGTCGTAGCCCACGCCGGTCAGCGCGTCACCAATCAGTCGCTGCAGTTCCAGCGTGTCTTCGAGGATGGAAATGCGGGCAGCATTCATCGGGAAATCTTGTCCAACTGGCGTTTGAGATCGTCAAAGCCGAACGGCTTTTGCATGACAAGATGCGCTGTCCGGGCCTTGATCCGCAAGGGGTCGTCGGGCGGCAGGCCGGTGATGATGACAACCGGCACATCGGGGGGGGCGCCTGCAGCCACATCGAGACCCGTGCCCTGACCGCCAATATCCAGATCGGTCACGATCAGGGTCAGGCCGCTGACACCCATCAGGTGACTGGCCTCCTCCACCGAAGCGGCTTCGATCACGTCGTGCCCGCAGGCCCGCAGATGGTTGCGCACGGTGCGGCGCACGTGATCTTCGTCATCGACCAGCAACACCAGACCGGTTTCATGGGTGGCGGACAGCAGATAAGGGATGCGCAATTCCACTTCTGCCCCGCCGTGAGGTCTGTTGCCGAAATGAAGGATCCCGCCGGATGACTTGGCAAAATCATAGGCGGATGTCAGGCCCAGCCCCCGACCGACCTTGCCCCCTTTTGTGGAATAAAACGGGTTCACAGCCTCATCGAGGGCAGTCGGCGCAAAACCCGGCCCGTCGTCGGTCACACGGAACTGCAACTGACGGTCGGGTGTCTTGCGGACCGTCAGGGCAATGGCCCCCCGTCCGCCACATGCCTCACCTGCGTTGATGATCAGGTTCAGCAAAGCATCCTGTGCGAAACCCGCGTCAAAGATCAGACTGTCATCGGGCAGATCGGACGTCAGCGAAAACGTGAGCCCGTCAGACAGCGCCGCCCGTGCCAGCGGTTCGAAAGCCTTGAGGAACGCGGGCAGGTTAACCGCTGTCGGGTCAAGCGACTGGCGTGGAGAGACACTGTTCAGCCGCCCCACCAGATCCGCCCCGCGACGCGCGGCTGTTCTGATCGTGTCCGAGATTTCGCGCACGTTCGGGTCCAGTCCGCCGACGGCATCCAGACGGGATTGTTCCCCCATGATGATGGTCAGCAGGTTCGAGAAGTCATGCGCCATGGCCGACGTCAGCTGTGTCGCCAGTTCGCGCCGTCGCGCAAAAGTCAGCGCGTTGCGGGCGGTCACCTCGTCCGTGACATCGGTGGACAGGATATAGGCCCCGCGCACGGTGTTTTCGGGCCCGAAGTCGGGGGTCATGGCCAGCCGGATGAACCGCCCCGACTGGTCGTCCCGAAATTCCGACACATCCGATGTTCCTGTCATGACATCGGCCAGACGCGGGTCGACGTGCATCCAGATATGATCGCCCAGCACATCCCGCATGTGCTGTCCGATGATGTTGTGGCCCGTTTCAGGCAGAATGGAATGAAGCCGACCGTTGGAATGGGTGTAATGGCCGGTTTCATCCACATGCGCGATATGTGCCGGTGTCATCCGGTTGATCAGATCGAGCCGTTCCCGACTGGCGCGCAGGTCTTCTTTTGCGGCTTCAAGCGCGCGCACGGTCGCTGTGAGCGCGCGATTTGTTTCTGCCAGAGCGGCGGACCGTTCGATCAATTCCTCTGACAGGCTTTCTGCGCGGGACCGGACACGTTCATCCTGCCGCTTGATGGCCGTGATGTCGGTGTAGACGGTGATCCAGCCGCCTTCTTCCAGTGGGCTGCCATCCACCGAAATCGACGTGCCATTGGCGCGGGTGCGTTCGAAATAATGCGGTTCGAACTGACGGGCGAGGGCCATTTTGTCCGCGACGAAGGCCGGTATGTCATCGACCGGTCCGTATTCACCGCGTTCGGCCACATAGGTCAGGGTTTCCTCAAACCCTGTGCCGGGTTCCATCAGGGCATCGGGCAGGCCGAACATGATCTGGAAGCGGCGGTTTGCGTGGACCAGTTTCAGGTCCTGATCGTGAATCGAAATCGCTTGGGAGATCAGGTTCAGGCCGGACCGGATCATCCCGACAAGTTGAGGGCTGCGTGTTCTCATCATTTCACCATATGCGTGAATTCTGTACTGGACAGGGCACAACCTGAACATGCAACAATTGGTTAGGATTGGGAAAAACTGCCGAAGGAGTCTTTGGCTAGCGTTCCTATATCGCTGCACGGGGAGGTGCGGCGCGGGAGGACATACATGTCGGCTGGACCGGTTGAAACGGGCGTGGCATCTTTGCCAGCGCTGCTTGCACGCAATGCGCGCACGATGGGGGCAAAGACCGCCTATCGTGAAAAGGAATACGGCATCTGGCAGACGTGGAGCTGGGCCGACGCCGCTGTTCAGGTCGCTGATCTGGCCAAGGGCCTGCTGACACTGGGTGTCGCAGAAGGTGATCTTGTTGCCATTTCCGGACGGAACCGTCCGGCCCTTTACTGGGCGATGCTGGCGACGCAATCGGTGGGGGCCGTTCCGGTGCCCCTGTATCAGGATGCCGCCGCCGAAGAGATCGCCTACGCGCTGGATCACTGCGGGGCAAAGTTCGCCATTGTCGGCGATCAGGAACAGGTCGACAAAATCGCGGACGTGCGGGACCAGCTGCCCGGATTGAGGCACATCGTCTATCTTGATGGTCGTGGTCTGCGCAAATACGACCACAGTGATCTGACATCCTATGCCGAGGTGCAGGCGGCTGGCCGTGCAGCCGGCAACGAGGCTGAACTTGACCGCCGCACCGCTGCGCTGACCTACGACCACACCTGTGTCATGCTGTACACGTCCGGCACCACCAGCCGCCCCAAGGGGGTGGTGCTGTCGAACCGCAACGTGATTGAGACCGCCAAAAATTCCTGCGACTTTGACAGCCTGAAATCGGACGAGGAAATCCTCGCCTATTTGCCCATGGCGTGGGTCGGGGATTTCATCTTTTCCATGGGGCAGGCGCTTTGGTCGGGGTTCTGCGTGAACTGCCCTGAAAGCGCCGACACCATGCAGCATGATCTGCGCGAAATCGGACCGTCCTATTTCTTTGCCCCGCCGCAGGTGTTCGAACGCCAACTGACGCAAGTTATGATCCGGATGGAGGACGCAAGCCCTCTCAAGCAGCGTATGTTCCACCACTACATGGACGTCGCCAAACGGGTCGGACCAAAACTGCTGGACGGCGAAGCGGTGTCTTTGAAAGACCGGATCGCGTACCGGCTTGGCAATTACTTTGTCTATGCGCCCTTGAAGGACACGCTGGGCCTTGGCCGCGTGAAGGTCGGCTATACGGCGGGTGAGGCCATCGGGCCGGAGCTGTTTTCGTTCTACCGGTCCCTCGGGATCAACCTCAAACAGCTTTACGGCCAGACCGAGGCGACGGTGTTCATCACCCAACAGCCCAACGGGCAGGTGCGGTCCGATACGGTGGGTGTCGCGTCGCCCGGTGTGGAACTGAAAATCTCTGACAGTGGGGAGGTCTTCTATCGGTCCCCCGGTGTGTTTGTCGAATACTTCAACAACCCCGACAGCACGGCGGACACCAAGGACGCTGACGGCTGGGTCGCCACGGGGGACGCCGGATTTATCGAAGAAACCTCCGGCCATTTGCGCATCATCGACCGCGTCAAGGACGTGGGCAAAATGGCTGACGGGTCCATGTTCGCGCCCAAATACGTCGAGAACAAATTGAAGTTCTATCCCGACATCCTTGAGGCCGTGGTCTTTGGCGCGGGCCGCGACCGCTGCACCGCCTTTATCAACATCGACCTGACGGCGGTGGGCAATTGGGCGGAGCGAAACAACATCGCCTATTCCTCCTATCAGGAATTGTCCCAGAACCAGCAGGTGCTGGACACGATTCAGAGCCATGTGGAAACCGTCAACGCCTCGATCGCGCAGGATGAAATGCTGGCCAACTGCCAGATTCACCGCTTTCTGGTGCTGCACAAGGAACTGGATGCCGACGACGGTGAAATGACCCGCACCCGCAAGGTGCGCCGCGGTGTGATTGCGGAGAAATTCGATGACCTGATCACCGCCCTCTATTCCGACGCACCCACGATCTACACCGAAACCGAGGTCACCTATGAAGACGGCCGCAAGGGCCGGATCAAAGCGACGTTGGACATCCGTGATGCCAAGGTTCTGACCCCGATGACGGTGGCCGCAGAATGAAAGACATGACAGAAAGCTACGTCACAGAAGACGGACGCACCATTGGCGATGTGATGCTGGATTTGCGCAATATCACCCTGCGATTTGGCGGGGTTGAGGCGATCAAGGACATCAGTTTCGACATCCGGGAGGGCGAAATCCGTGCCATTATCGGGCCGAACGGGGCCGGTAAATCCTCCATGCTGAACGTGATCTCAGGCTTCTATATCCCGCAGGAGGGTGAGGTCTGGTTTCACGGGCGCAAGCGGCCCCAGATGAAACCCTATCAAGTCGCCCGCCAAGGCATCGCGCGGACGTTCCAGAACATCGCCCTGTTCGAAGGGATGACCGTGCTGGACAACATTATGACGGGCCGCCTGAACTACACAAAATCGGGGATGCTGGCGCAGGCGATCTGGAAAGGCAAAGCCGAACGCGAAGAGACCGAGAACCGCGAGAAGGTGGAACGGGTCATTGATTTTCTGGAAATTCAGGCGATCCGCAAAACGCCTGTCGGCCGCCTGCCTTACGGTTTGAAGAAACGCGTCGAACTGGCCCGCGCATTGGCGGCGGACCCCAAGCTTCTGCTGCTCGATGAACCGATGGCCGGCATGAACGTCGAAGAAAAAGAAGACATGAGCCGCTTCATTCTCGACGTGAATGACGAATTCGGCACCACGATTGCGCTTATTGAACATGACATGGGCGTGGTCATGGATCTGAGCGACCGCGTCGTCGTGATGGATTACGGCAAGAAAATCGGCGACGGCACGCCGGATGACGTGCGCAACAATCAGGCTGTTATCGACGCTTATCTGGGGGTGGCCCATGACGACTAAAACCGCAGGAGGCACCCATGTCCGCTGATTTTCTTTATGGCATCGAAGTCGTCATCAACGGGCTGATGGCCGGGGTGATGTATGCGCTGGTGGCGCTGGGGTTTGTTCTGATTTTCAAGGCGTCCGGCATCTTCAATTTTGCCCAAGGGGTCATGGCCCTTTTTGCGGCTTTGACCTTGGTGGGGATCATGGAAGGGCAGATTCCCTTCGCCCACCTGATCAACGCGACCTTCGGGACGGAAATCCACCACTTCGGCTGGCATGTGCCTGCACTGCTGGCGATTGCGATGACTGTGGGTGTGATGGTGCTGTTTGCATGGGCCGTGCAGCGGTTCCTGTTCCGTCATCTGGTCGGGCAGGAACCGATCATCTTGTTCATGGCGACCATCGGTTTGGCCTATTTTCTGGAAGGCGTGGGCGACCTTATGTGGGGGTCCGACATCAAGACGCTGGCGCTGGGCCTGCCCCAAGGCGGTGCCCGCTGGATCGAGGATGCGACCGCCGGTTTGGGCGGTGATGACTTCTACGGGTTCTTCATCGACAAGCTGGATATCGTGGCCACGGGTGTGGCGATTGTGCTGGTGACGGGGCTGATCCTGTTCAGCCAATACACCAAACACGGACGCGCCATGCGCGCTGTGGCCGATGACCACCAAGCGGCACTTTCGGTGGGCATATCCCTCAACTTCATCTGGATTTTGGTGTGGTCGCTGGCGGGTTTCGTCGCCTTGGTTGCGGGCATCATGTGGGGCGCGAAATCCGGTGTGCAGTTTTCACTGTCGCTGATTGCGCTCAAGGCGTTGCCGGTGCTCATGCTGGGCGGGTTCACGTCCATCCCCGGTGCGATTGTCGGCGGGTTGATCATCGGGGTGGGGGAGAAGCTGTTCGAATACCTCATCGGGCCCATGGTCGGTGGTGCCACCGAAAACTGGTTCGCCTATGTGCTTGCGCTGCTGTTCCTCGTCTTCCGTCCGCAAGGTTTGTTCGGGGAGAAGATCATTGAACGCGTTTAACCCTGTGGGAGGCTTTTGATGCTTTATCGTGAAGCGGGGGATTTCAAGACCTCCTACGTGGCCGACAGCCAGACCTTTCCCATCGCCTTTGATCGCTACCGCTATTGGGTGGTGCTTGCGGTGGCGTTTCTGGTCGTGCCGTTCTTTATCACCGACTACACGGCGAACGCCTTGCTGCTGCCCTTCCTGATCTATTCCATCGCGGCCATCGGGCTGAACATCCTGACGGGCTATGCCGGACAGGTGAGCCTTGGCACAGGCGGGTTCATGGCCGTGGGCGCCTATGCCTGCTACAAGTTGATGACGGCGTTTCCGGATGTGAACATCCTTATCCACGTCATCCTTGCCGGGGGCATCACAGCCGCCGTGGGCACGGCCTTTGGCCTGCCGTCCTTGCGGATCAAAGGGTTCTATCTGGCGGTGGCAACTCTGGCCGCGCAGTTCTTTCTTGTTTGGCTGTTCAACAAAGTGTCGTGGTTCTACAACTACTCCGCCTCGGGTCAGATCAACGCGCCGGAACGCACGGTGCTGGGTGTGGCCGTGACCGGCCCGAACACACCCGCATGGGCCAGCTATCTGGTCTGTCTGGTCTTCGTCACGGCCTGCGCGTTGATCGCGCGCAACCTGACACGCGGGGCGCTGGGGCGGCAGTGGATGGCGATCCGCGATATGGACATCGCGGCCGAGATCATCGGCGTGAACCCCCTCAAGGCGAAACTGACCGCCTTTGCCGTGTCGTCGTTCTTTGTCGGCATCTCGGGGGCGCTGTTCTTTGCGGTGTATCTGGGCGCGGTTGAGGTCGGGGAAGCCTTCGGCATCAACAAATCATTCCTTGTTTTGTTCATGATCATCATTGGCGGCCTCGGGTCGATCTTCGGGGCCTTCGCGGGGGCTGCGTTTCTTGTGTGTCTGCCTGTGGTCCTCAAACTGATTGGCGTTGATCTGCTGGGCTGGCCCACGGACCTTGTGGCGCATTTCCAGCTGGTGATCGTGGGCCTTCTGATCATGTTCTTTTTGGTGAAGGAGCCGCATGGCCTTGCCCAGTTATGGCGGTTGGCGAAGGAAAAGCTCCGCCTTTGGCCCTTCCCGCACTAACGACCGGCGGGGAGGAGGAGCCCCGCCCAACTGAAACCATCGGCAACCATGGGAGGATATACCGATGAAAATGAAGACCCTTAGCACGCTGGCCCTGACCGGCGCCCTGACCGCAGGCATGGCCGCCGCGGATCTGGTCATTCCAGACCTCAGCTACCGCACCGGCCCCTACGCGGCAGGCGGCACGCCGTTCTCGGACGGGTATCAGGATTACTTCAACCTGCTCAACGCCCGCGACGGCGGCATTGGCGGCGAGGAAGTCCGCATTCTGGAATGTGAAACCGGTTATAACACGGAAAAAGGCGTCGAATGCTATGAGGCCACAAAGGGCGAAGGCGCGTTGATCTATCAACCGCTGTCCACCGGCATCACCTATCAGTTGATCCCCAAAGCAACCGTTGACGAAATCCCGATCCACACGATGGGCTATGGCCGGACGTCTGCCGCCAATGGTGAGGTTTTCAACTGGGTCTTTAACTACCCCGCGAACTACTGGGACGCGGCGTCGGTGATGATCAACTACCTGACCGAACAGAACGGCGGGTCGCTTGAAGGGAAAACCATCGCGTTGCTTTACCACAATTCCGCCTACGGGAAGGAGCCGATCCGCACGCTGGAAACGCTGTCTGCCGATATGGGGTTCGAACTGACACAGATCGCCGTTGACCACCCCGGTCAGGAGCAGAAATCCCAATGGCTGCAAATCCGCCGTGAACGTCCCGATTACGTGCTGATGTGGGGCTGGGGTGTGATGAACCAGGTCGCCGTGCAGGAAGCCGCGAACATCAACTATCCGATGGATCAGTTCATCGGCAACTGGTGGGCCGGTGCCGAACATGACGTGACGCCCGCAGGTGCCGCAGCGGACGGATATCTGTCGCTGAACATGAACCGCATCGGTGATCTGCCTGTGTTTGGGGAGATCGAAACGATGGTCCATGAGGCGGGCAATGCCGCCGGTGACGGGTCCAACATCGGGTCGGTTCTGTACACCCGTGGCATGTATGCCGCCATGTTGGCGGCTGAGGCGATTGCCAAGGCGCAGGAAATCCACGGTGTTTCCGATGTGACCGCAGCCATGGTCCGCGACGGCATGGAAGCGCTTGAGATTACATCCGCACGTATGGATGAACTCGGCATGGCCAACATCGGGCCCGAGTTTTCGGTCTCTTGTGAAAACCACGGCGGGTCCGGTCTGGGCATCGTTCAGCAGTGGAATGCGTCTTCGGGCACATGGACACCGCTGACGGATTATATCGAGCCTGACAACGCGGTCATTGATCCGCTGATCTCGGAAGATTCGATGGCCTTTGCCGCTGAGAACAACATCGAACCCGGCTGCCTTTAAGGCATCCATCGCAGGGGCGGCCCGCGTGGTCGCCCCCGCACCCCCTGATCTGAAACGGAACGCTGCCATGCTGGACACCACAGACCCCAAGGTTGAGACGCTTTTGGACGTCAACAACATCGAGGTGATCTACAATCACGTGATCCTTGTGCTGAAGGGCGTCAGCCTGAGCGTGCCCAAAGGCGGCATCACGGCGCTGCTGGGCGGCAATGGTGCGGGCAAGACAACGACGCTGAAGGCGGTGTCGAACCTGCTGCATTCCGAACGCGGTGAGGTCACCAAAGGCACCATCGAATACCGTGGCCAACGGGTGCAGGACATGGACCCAGAAACGCTTGTGAAAATGGGCGTCGTGCAGGTCATGGAAGGCCGCCATTGTTTTGAACACCTGACCGTCGAAGAAAACCTTTTGACCGGTGCCTACACGCGCACCGACGGGGCCGCCGCCATCGCGGCAGAGCTTGAAAAGGTCTATCATTATTTCCCCCGCCTCAAGGAACGCCGCAAATCGCAGGCGGGCTATACATCGGGCGGGGAACAGCAGATGTGCGCCATTGGCCGCGCGCTGATGTCGAACCCGGAAACCATCCTGCTGGATGAACCCTCCATGGGGTTGGCCCCGCAACTGGTCGAACAGATTTTCGAGATTGTGAAATCCGTGAACGAAAACGAAGGCGTGTCCTTTCTTCTGGCCGAACAGAACACCAACGTCGCGCTGCGGTTTGCCCATACGGGATACATCCTCGAATCCGGTCGCGTCGTGATGGAGGGCACGGCGGCTGAGCTGCGTGAAAACCCAGACGTGCGCGAATTTTATCTGGGCCTGTCGGATGAGGGGCGCAAATCCTACCGCGATGTGCGGTCCTACCGGCGTCGCAAAAGGTGGCTGTCATGACTATGTCGAAACTTGACCGTCTTAACGCGATCCTCGGGTCGGACCGCGCGCTCGCCGCGCTGGACGATCTGGCGTCGCTGCCGGTGACCCGCAAGGATGAACTGCTGACCCAACAGGCCGAGGCCCCGCCCTTTGGTGGCACCGCCCCCGTAGGCGTGACCCATATCTTCCAATCCCCCGGTCCCATCTATGAGGCCAAGATCGGCCATGGCGATTTTTGGCGGTTTGGCCGCTTTCTGACAGAGATCGGGATGGGCGCCGGTGATGTGGTGATGAATACGTTTTCGTACCACTTCACCCCCGCCGGTGCGATGTTTGAAAGCGCGGCGCGTGCGGTTGGCGCTGTCGTCGTGCCAACGGGTCCGGGCAACACCCGTCAGCAGGCCGAAGTGGCCGCAGCCACAGGTGTCACCGCCTACGCGGGCACGCCTGACTTTTTGCAGCTGATCCTGGACCGCGCCGAAGAAGATGGCCGCGATCTCAGCGCGATCAAATTTGCCGCCGTCAGCGCGGGGCCCTTGTTCCCGCAGTTGCGCCAAGCCTACGCCGATCAGGGCATCCTGTGTCGTCAAACCTATGGCACTGCCGACGTGGGCATGATTGCCTTTGAAACGGCGACCTGCACCAATGGCATGGTGATTGATGACGATGTGATCGTCGAAATCGTCTCACCGGGGACGGGCACGCCTGTTCCCCATGGCGAAATCGGGGAGGTCGTGGTGACGGTCCTCAACCCCGCCCATCCGATCATCCGGTTTTCGGTGGGTGATCTGAGCGCCTTTGCCACCGATGACGACCCGTCTGGCGAAACCCGCCCCCGCATCGTGGGCTGGCGCGGTCGCGCTGATCAGGCCACCAAGGTGAAGGGTATGTTCATCCGGCCTGAACAGGTCTCATCCCTTGTTGAGAGTTCCCCCGACATCGCCCGCGCACGGGTTGAGGTTTCAAGCAACGGCAAGGGTGACCTGATTGAAGTGAAGTTGGAAAGCGCAACCACCGACACCTCCGTGTTTGAGGCTATGGTCCACGACATGTTGAAACTGCGCAGCACCGTGACGGTCGTGGACGTGGGCAGCTTGCCCCGTGATGGCGTGCTGGTGTCCGACCTGCGCGACGCGCCGACCTAGTCGTCTTTCGCCCAGCGGGGTGGCGTCTTTGTCAGGAAGGCGTCCAGCCCGTGGGCGGCCTCTTCGCCCTCCCAGATGTGGGTCAGGCGGTCGACCGTTTCGTCGATTGTGGCGCGGTCGATGACCGGCCCAAGGGACCGTGCCAAGGCCTTGGCCGCGCCGACCGCACCGGGTGCGACGGACAGATAGGGGGCGACTTCTGCTTCTATCGCGGCGTCCAGATCACCGGCGGGGACGTGTTTGGCGATGATCCCCAAATCCCGCGCTTCGGGGGCGTCGAACACACGGCTTGACATGAACACCCTTCGCGCGCGGCCTTCACCCATGCGGGCGATCACGTATGGCCCGATGGTGGCGGGGATCAGACCCAGCCGCGTTTCCGTCAAACCGAATTTCGCGCTGGTTTCCGCAATGGCCACATCGCAAATGCAGGCCATACCTACACCGCCGCCCAAAGCCGCGCCATGGATGCGCCCGATCAGCGGCGTCGGCATTTCATTCAACGCTGTCAGCATATCGGCCAGCCGCGCGGCCTCGACCTTGCGTGTGGCGCGGTTGGCGGTGATCTGGTCACGCATCCACGCCAGATCACCGCCCGCGCAAAACACGGACCCCGCCCCACGCAGCACAATCGCCCGCGTGGCGATATCCGCGCCCAGTGTCTGGGCCATATCGGTCAACTCATCCATCATCTGGGCCGATAGGGCGTTGCGTTTGTCGGGGCGGTTCAGCGTGACGGTGGCCACCCCACGCGCGTCCATGTTGACGTCTAGTGTCTCGTAACTCATCCATCGCTCCTTAGCGTTGCGGCAAAGGCTGCGGCCTTTTCCAATCTGTCGCGGTCGATCCCTGTCTGGAAACCCCGTGCCTCTAGCAGGTCCACCACGGCTTCGGTTGCCACGTTGCCCTTGGCACCGGGCGCATAGGGACAGCCCCCCAGACCCGCGACGGAGCTGTCAAAGGTGCGTAACCCGTGATCCAGACTGACCTCGATGTTGTCCAACGCGCGGCCTTTGGTGTCGTGGAAATGCCCGGCCAGCCTCATTGCGGGCACGACGTCCAGCACCGCATCCAACATCGCGGCCACGCTTTGCGGTGTTCCGTGCCCGATGGTGTCGCCAAGGCTGACCTCATAACAGCCCATGTCGATCAACGCCTGCGCCACCCGCGCGACGGAGGCTGGCGGCGTCGGCCCGTCATAGGGGCAATCGGTGACGCAGGATACGTAGCCGCGGACCGGCACCGTTGCGGCCGCGACAACCGGCGCAAACCTTTCAAGGCTTTCGGCAATCGAACAGTTGATGTTCTTGCGGCTGAACCCTTCGGAGGCAGAGGCAAAGACCGCGACCTCATCCGCTCGGGCCGCCATCGCACCCTCCAACCCGCGCAGATTGGGGGTGAGGGCGGTATAGGCCACCCCGTCCGCACGGCTGATCCTGCCCAAAACCTCAGCCGCATCGGCCATTTGCGGCACCCATTTGGGGCTGACAAAGCTTGTGACCTCAATCTTGCGAAAGCCGCAGGTGCTGAGCATGTCCACCAGCCGCACCTTGTCGGTGGTCGCAATCTGGCGGGCTTCGTTTTGCAACCCGTCGCGGGGGGACATTTCAAACAGGGTGACGTGGTCAGCCATCCACAGGCTCCATCTGCAGCAGGATCATACCATCGCTGACCTGATCCCCTGCGGCACACATGACCTCGGCCACTGTCCCGTCGCGGGGCGCGCGCAGGGTGTGTTCCATCTTCATCGCCTCAAGGATCAGCAAGGCATCGCCCTTGGCAACCTCGTCCCCGGCGGCCGCAATGACCTGACTGACCAGACCGGGCATGGGCGCCGTGACCGCATCGCTGCCTCCAGCCTCTGCCGTGTCCTGCGCCAAGGGGTCTGGGAGGCTGAAAACATCGCAACGCCCGTCGCGGAACACCGCAAGGTTTTTGGCATAGCGCACGACATGGGCCATAGACGTCTGGCCTTGCGTCGTGACACGCCAACCGCTTGGCTGTGGCGCAATGGTCAACATGGTTCCATCCACATCAAACCTGTTCGACCCAAGGAGCGTGACACGGTGGGTTTGCACATCCCCCGCGCTGGTCAAATCGACGGTATGCGCCGCAGGCCCCCACGTGCGAAAGCCCGTCAGCGC
>NZ_JAHDGE010000039.1:18383-22201 GCF_020627745.1 Pseudooctadecabacter sp. | reverse complement strand
AGGTATTTTTGAACCAGAGAAACGGCGGTCAGCCTTCGGTGACGATGCGGTCGTTCGAGACCCCCATATACGTGAGATTGTTGCGCACGTTTTCGACCATACCTTCGGGTCCGCAGATGTAGAACATATGGTCACCTTCGCCTTGTCCTGCGACAAATTCATTGGCCACTTCCAGACAGATGCGACCGTGATCAAACGGGGCCTTGTTTTCATCGCTCAGGACATAAAGCGTCTCAAGCCCCTGCATCTGGTCCCATTCGGATTTGAGGATCAGTTCTTCTTCGGTTCGGGCGGCCAGAACGAGGGTACATCCGGCAAGAGTGCCTTCGCGGGCGCGGGCCCGCAGAATGGGGATGAAGGGGGTCACACCGGTGCCGCCGGCAAAGAAGACACCGTGTCCCTTATCGGCGATGGCGCCCCACGGCTCCGTGATGCGCACACGGTCGCCTGCGGCCATTTTGGCAATTTGTTCGGTCACCCCGTCATGATCGGGATAGGATTTGATGACAAATTCCAAATGTGGATCGTCTGGCAACGAGGTGAAGGTGAAGGGGCGTTTCTCCGCCTCCCATCCCTCCTTGAGAAGGGCCATATCGGTGGCCTGACCTGCGGTGAACGTGAACCCGTCCGGTTTGTCAAAGACCAGCTGGTAGGTGTCCGGTGTCACAGGGTCTATCTGGCGTAGGGTGATGTCGTGGGGCATAACGTAAATCCTTCTTTGCGGACAAAACGCCTGAGGCGCATAGCTGTTCCACGGGGATGCCCCGACGCAAAAGGGCGGCCCAACAGGACCGCCCTTTCGAAGCAATTTTCGGATCGCTTAACGCTTGGAGAACTGGAAGCTCTTACGGGCTTTGGCTTTACCGTATTTCTTCCGTTCCACCACGCGGCTGTCGCGTGTGAGGAAGCCTGCGGCCTTCAGGGCTGCGCGCAAGGATGGATCAAACAACTGCAGCGCCTTGGAGATGCCGTGCTTGACCGCACCAGCCTGACCAGACAGACCGCCACCTTTGACCGTGGCCACCACATCAAACTGACCGGCAACACCGGCCACGTCGAACGGCTGGCGCAGGATCATCTGCAGAACGGGGCGCGCGAAATACACGTCCTGGTCTTTGCCATTGACGGTGACCTTGCCGGAACCGGGCTTGATCCAGACACGGGCAACAGCGTCTTTACGCTTGCCTGTGGCATAGGACCGGCCGAGGTCGTCCTTGACAGGCTCGCGGTTGATTTCGATCGTTGCAGCAGGCGCTTCTACGCCTTCAGCGACGGCACCCAATTCTTCGAGGGAGTTCACTTGATCGGCCATTATGCGGTCCTCGTGTTCTTTTTGTTCATCGCTTTCACGTCGAGAACTTCGGGCTTCTGGGCGTCCATGCCATGTTCGGTGCCTGCGAAGACACGCAGGTGTGTCATTTGCTGACGGGACAGGCGGTTGCCGGGCAGCATGCGCTTGACGGCCTGCATGACGACACGCTCGGGGTGGTCCCCCTCAAGGATCTCACCGGTGGTGCGGGATTTGATGCCGCCCACAGTGCCGGTGTGCCAATAGTTCGGCTTTTCGCGCTTGTTGCCTGTCAGCTGCACCTTGTCGGCGTTGATGACGATGACGTTGTCGCCCATGTCCATATGGGGGGTGAAGGTGGCTTTGTGCTTACCACGCAGCCGCATGGCGATGATCGAGGCAAGACGGCCCAGAACAACGCCCTCGGCGTCGATCAGGATCCACTTCTTTTCGATATCCGCCGGAGTAGCAGAGAAGGTTTTCATGGTTTTGGTCCTAATGGAAAAGGACCCCGCAAGGGGCCCGACATTCGATGGGGTCTTTTAGGCGGAGCAGCGGGGGGCGTCAACAGCCGCCAAACAGTAAAAAACGTTCAGTATCAATAGCTTAAAAAAACGGTATCATTTTACCCCAATCTTTGCGCAAAGATATCTTGGCGCGGCCAGGGACCGGTTTATCTAGGCTGCCATGAACGCCCCAATCATCCTGACCGCGCAACTTGCCGGACAATCCGGCGCATATCTTGACGCCTTGCGTCTGCAGTATTTTCCCGATCGGGGCTACCGTCTTCCGGCGCATCTGACCCTGTTTCATCATCTGCAAGCAGGCCAACGTCCGGATATTGTCCAAACCCTCCGGCATCACTGTGCGCTTTGGTCCCCCCTGACGCTGACCGCGACCGACGTTCTGGATTTCGGGGGCGGCTGTGCCTTTGCCATCGAAAACCCCGACCTCGAAGCGCGGCGCGCGGTTCTGGCCGATCTGTGGCGCGACGGGCTGACGCCACAGGATGCGCGCGGCTTCCGGCCCCATGTGACGGTGCAAAACAAGGTTGACCGCAACACGGCGTTGAAAACCCTTACCACCTTGCGCAAGGATTTCGCGCCGTTCGACATTCCCTGTCCCGGACTTTCGCTTTGGGCCTATCGGGGCGGGCCATGGGATCATCTGTGTGACGTGCCCTTCGGGGGAATGGAATAGGTCAGCGATGCGCGGGCCACGGGTTTGTCCTCGGCCCCTTCGCCAAACAGCCGCCCCTCGCACACGGCCAGCGCACGGCCCAGCTTCAACAGTTCCATCCGGCACAACAGCCGTCCCGGTCGCGGTTTGCGCATGAAATCAATGGAGCAGTTCGTGGTGACCGCCAAAGCCACAGGTCCCAAGACGCTCAGAATACAAAAGTAGGCGCAGACATCGGCCAAACCGAACATGGAGGGTCCCGACACCGTGCCACCGGGCCTGAGGTGTCTGTCCGAGGCCACCAGCGCCATGGTCACGAACGGTGGCGCCACCTCAACAAATTCAAAGTCTGCGGCGACCTGTGGGAAATCCCGCGCCAGAAAGGCCTGCAAATCCGCGGCGTTCATCTTCATATCCATGGCAATTCTCCCGGTGTCTGCCTAAGCTTGCGCAAGACACGCCAAAGGACAAGCCATGACCCTGCTGACCCGCACCGACGCCGATCATATTGCGCATATTGAACTCAACAGCCCGCATAACCTCAATGCGCTCAGCGACGCGATGATTGCAGCCCTGCAGGCGGAACTTGACAGGCTCAAGGACGACAGATCGGTCCGGGCCGTTATTCTTTCGGGCGCGGGCAAGGCCTTTTGCGCAGGCCACGATCTGAAGGAAATGCAAGCTGCCCGACAGGACGAGGATGGCGGCACCGCAGCCTGGGGTGATCTTTTTGCACGCTGTTCGGCCATGATGCAGACGATCCAATCGCTGCCCCAGCCGGTCATCGCCCAAGTGCACGGGATTGCCACGGCGGCGGGCTGCCAGCTGGTGGCGACCTGTGACATGGCCGTGGCGGCAGATACCACACGCTTTGGCGTCAACGGCGTGAACATCGGCCTGTTCTGCTCCACCCCTATGGTCGCGCTGACCCGCAATGTCCCGCGCAAACAGGCGTTCGAGATGCTGACGACGGGACGGTTCCTTCAGGCGTCCGAGGCGCGTGACATCGGCCTGATCAACCATGCGGTCCCAGACGCCGAACTGGCGGGCGAGACGCGCACACTTGCCCTGACCGTCGCCGAAAAACTGCCCCTCGCGGTCAAGATCGGCAAACAGGCCTTCTACACCCAATCCCAGATGACCACCGCTGACGCCTACGTCTACACCGGTCAGGTCATGGCCGAAAACATGGATCATGCCCAAACCAACGAGGGCATCAGCGCCTTTCTGGAAAAACGCACCCCGAACTGGGACACCTGACGCGCAAGCTCCACCTGCGCCCCAACACCCGTTGTCCGCGCCTTTGTCTTTGTCTCATAAATATCCCGGGGGTTTGGGGGCTGGCCCCCAA
>NZ_JAHDGE010000039.1:0-18283 GCF_020627745.1 Pseudooctadecabacter sp. | reverse complement strand
ACGCGCCGCGCAGCGGCGCGGGTCGGATGGGCGCAGCCCATTCGAAACTACAGCCCGTAAATCCCGCGGAATTTCTCTTCCAGATATCCAAGCAACGGCGCCTCCGACGGGGCTTGCCCGCACGCGCGTTCAATCACCTCACGCGGCGCATAAAGCCCCCCGTGCCGCTGCACGTTCTCGCGCAGCCAATCTGTCGCCGCTGTGGTATTTCCCTGCGCCAAAGCGGCATCCAGATCCGGTACCGCCGCGCGCATCGCCTCATTCAGACAACCCGCATAGACATTTCCCAAAGTGTAGGTGGGGAAATAGCCAAAAAGGCCAACCGACCAATGCACGTCCTGCAACACCCCGTTGCTGGCGCGATCCACAGCATAGCCAAAGTCGGCCTCGAACCTCTCGTTCCAAGCGGCCTCCAGATCATCGACTTCGATATCCCGCGCGATCAGGGCGCGTTCCAGATCGAACCGCAACAACACATGCAGGTTGTACTGGACCTCATCGGCCTCCGTGCGAATAAATCCGTTCTCGACCCGGTTCACACAGGCGTAAAACGCCTCCTCATCGGCGATGCCGAAATCTCCGAAGGCATCGCGCATCTGACCATACAGCCAGCCGGTGAACGCGCGGCCCCGCCCGATCTGGTTTTCATAAATCCGGCTCTGGCTTTCGTGCACGCCCATGGACACGCCCTGACCCAACGGGGTCAGCAGATACCGCCGGTCCACGCCCTGTTCATAGGCCGCATGGCCGACCTCGTGGATGGTCGAATAGATGCAGTTGAACGGGTCGTCTTCGGATGTGCGCGTGGTGATCCGCACGTCCAACCCCGACCCGCTTGAAAACGGATGCACGGCCTTATCGACGCGCCCCATGGACATGTCGTAGCCAAAGGCCTTGGCGATCTGGCGCGCCAGCTTCATCTGCGCGCCCTCATCAAAGCGACCCTGCAAAGCAGGCGGCGCAGGCGCATCCAGAACCGCCGCACGCAACGCCACCAACCGTGGACGCAACGCGTCAAACATGGCCGACAGTTCGGCCGCCGTGGCGCCGGGCTCATAATCGTCCAGCATGGCGTCATAGACATCGCCACCGGCAGACAGGGCCGCGCCCTCCTCCCGTTTCAGCGACACGACTTCGCGCAGCACCGGCGCAAAGGCTGCGAAATCATCCGCCTCACGGGCCGCAGCCCAAGCGCCCTGCGCCTCTGACGTCACCCGCGCAATTTCAGCGGAGAGCTTGGCCGGAACCTTGCTGGCCCGCTCATAAGACCTGCGGATTTCACGCAGCTGGGCCACCTCAACCTCTCCAGAGGTTTCCGCTGCCGCCAGCCAGTCCGCCACCCGTGGATCCATGCGGCGCGCATGCAGCACGCCCTCCATAGCGGCCATTTCTTCACCGCGTTGGGGGGCCGCCTCGCGGGGCATCATCGTCTCCTGATCCCAGCCCAAACGGCCCGCCACCTGTGCCAAGGCTTCCGTCTCGCGCTGAAACGCCATCAAGTCATCATAGGCCGCCATGTCTTATCCCCTTATGGATTGCGTCAGCGGATACCGCGCCAGATACCGCGCCCGCAAAATCGCGATCCAAAGCAGGACCGCCGTAAACTGATGCACAATCGCGATCTGCACCGGTGCCGAATACAAAACCGTCACGATCCCGATGACCATTTGCACAAACATCAACGCCAACATCACATTGAACGCAAACCGCGTCTGCAGATTGGGCTGACGCCGCGCGCGCCACCACACGAAGACGGCAAAGCCCATCAACAGATAGCCCGATGTGCGATGCACAAATTGAACCAGCCCTGCGTCCTCAAAGAAATTGCGCCACAGCGGTGTCAACTGAAAGGGATCGGGGGGAAAGAACGACGCCCCGGTACCGGATGTCATCAACGGCCAGTTCGGGAAATTGCGCCCCGCATCAATGCCCGCCACCAGCGCGCCCAGCAGGATCTGCACCAAGGCAAAGCCCACCAGAACACCCGCCAACCGGAACAGCCCCGCGTCCCCCGCACGCCGCGCCTGCATCAAATCCGCCTCGCGGCGGCCCAGCAAAAACACGTACCATGCGATGAACCCAAGGATGACAAAGGCCAGCCCCAGATGGGTGGCCAACCGGTAGGACGCCACATCCAGCATCCCCTCGCGCAGGCCGGAACTGACCATCCACCACCCGATGGCCCCCTGAAGTCCGCCAAGGGCCCCCAGAAACAGCAAACGACCTGTCCAGCCCACGGGGATTTGACGGCGCAGCAGAAAATAGCCAAAGCCCAAAGCCCAAACCAAACCGATGACACGGCCCAACTGCCGGTGCCCCCATTCCCACCAATAGATCACCTTGAACTCGGCCATAGACATGCCGCGGTTCTGCTCTTGATATTCGGGGATCAGCTTATAGGCGGCAAATTCGGCCTCCCATTGCGCCGCATTGAGTGGCGGAACAGACCCCGACAAAGGCGCCCATTCGGTGATCGACAACCCTGAATCCGTCAACCGTGTCAAACCGCCCACGGTGATCATCACAACCACCAGCGCAAACAACATCATCAACCAGACCCGGATCGCCCCGCGCGCACCCTTGGATTTGGCGTCAATCCCACCGGGGGCCGCCACGGGCTTTTGCGTCTCGCTGACCTCTTCGAAAATACTGCGCGGCTTGGTCGCCATCTGTGATCCTCACGTCCTGTGTTGCCCGCAACCTATGCCTGACCATCCCCTTGGGCAAGCCAGACCGGTCCGCGCCGCCAAAGCGCCGCACCCCGTCTTCATCTGGCCCGAAAAACTCCCGCCGGAGGCTCCAACAGAAAATCCGAAGACCCACCACCCGACCCGCCGCACAGCGGCGGCCCCCCGCCGTCCGTCCGGGCCCGATCGTCAGATCGTCACTCGTCCGATTTTCCACGCAACAATTGACGCAGCATCCCATGCAACATCTGCACATCCGCGCGGGTCATCGGCATGCGCGCCCACAGGTTGCGCAGGTTGATCTTCATGCTCTCGGCCTTGTGGTCGGGATAAAAGAACCCCGCTTCCTCAAGCCGGTCCTCATAATGGCGGGCCAGTGCCTCGATATCGCGGTGCTCGGCCACGTCGGTGCGTTGGCCCTGCACCACCACGTCCTCCACCGCCTCAGAGGCGCGGCGCCATTCGTAGCCCACCAGCAGCACACATTGCGCAAGATTCAACGACGGAAAGTCCGGGTTCACGGGCACGGTGATGATCGCCTGCGCATGGGCGATATCGGCGTTTTCCATGCCCGACCGTTCCGGCCCGAACATCACGGCAACCTTTTCACCCCGTGCGACCCGCCGGGCGGCATCGCGCATGGCGGCCTCGGGGGAAAAGACGGGCTTGGTCAGCTCACGCGGGCGCGCTGTGGTGGCATAGACATAGGTCCGGTCGGCCAGCCCTGTGGCCACATCCGGGGCCACCTCGGCCTCATCCAACAGACGCCCCGCACCCGACGCCATGGCCACCGCAGACGGGTTCGGCCAACCATCACGCGGGGCCACGATCCGCATCCGGTCCAGCCCGAAATTCCACATCGCCCGCGCAGCCGCACCGATGTTTTCGCCCATCTGCGGGCGGATCAGCACAAAGGCAGGCTGGGATCGGTCGGTGGGCATGGGCTGTCTCCTTGAAATCTGACGCCCCCTTAGCAGCCCCCTATTCAAAGGGCAATTTCAGCGCTATAGCCAGCCAAAGTGACGATAGGATGACACCATGACTGACGATGCCACCCCCCCCGATCATCCCCAGATCTATCTGATTACCCCGCCCGATTTCGAACTCAGCAGCTTTCCCGACCAGCTGGCCGCCTGTCTGGACGCGACCGAGGTCGCCTGCGTCCGCCTCAGCCTTGCCACGAAGGACGAAGACCGCATCGCGCGCGCCGCAGACGCGCTGCGTATGGTCACCCATGACCGCGACGTGGCGCTGGTCATGGACACCCATATGTTGCTGGTCGAACGGCTGGGCCTTGACGGGGTGCATCTGACAGATGCGGCGCGGTCGGTCAAAAAGGTCCGCAAGGATCTGGGCGAGGATGCGATTGTCGGCACCTTCTGCCACAACTCCCGCCATGACGGGATGACTGCGGGGGAACTTGGCGCGGATTACGTGTCCTTCGGTCCCGTGGGCCAATCGCCCTTGGGCGACGGTCGTCAGGCCGAATTGGAGCTGTTCCAGTGGTGGTCGATGATGATCGAAGTGCCCGTCGTGGCCGAAGGCGTGCTGGATGAGGCACTGATCCGTCAGATCGCACCGCACACGGATTTCTTTGGTCTGGGCGAAGAGATTTGGTCCACCGAGGCACCTGCCGAAACGCTCAAAACTTTCACTGCGGCGATGGTGTAAGCCTAGGCCGCAATCTGGCTGGCGTGCCCTGCCCGCACCTGCGCCTCAAGATGCGCAGCAAGCGTTTTGCGACTGGCGAAATCAGCCACCCGCACAGGTGGGTGATAGACCACCGTCACCGACCCTTGCGGGGATTGCGCCAAGGTCGCCAACAGATGGGTCGCAAAATCCATGTCCCCCCACCAGCCGTAGTGACGCACATCCGCACCCTTGGGCGCTGTGTAGATGACCGACACCGCTTGGATCGACAGATCCTCGCGCAGCGCGTCGTCAAAGAAGGCCGCAAACAACGTGGGCTTGAATGCCAGCACCTGCTGGCCATCGGTGCTGGTGCCTTCGGGGAAAAACAACAGCTTGTGCCCGTGGCCCAGACGCGTGCGGAAGACATCGACCTGTTTGGCCGCCTCGCGCCGGTCACGCGCGATAAAGACCGTGCCTGTGGCGCGGGCCAGCCAGCCGATGCCCGGCCATGCTGCCACTTCGGCCTTGGACACGAAATAAATCCGCTTCGCAGCATTCAACGCGAAAATATCAAGCCACGATGAATGGTTCGCCACCACGGCGCCGGCGCCGGTCATCGGTTTCCCCACGCGGCGATATTTCATGCCCATCAACACAAAGGCCGACCGGCAGACAAATTGGGTAATATAGGGCGTCACGGGCCGGCCTTGCCCGAACAAGGGCCTTTCGACCAGCCGCACCAACAGCAGCAGGATCAAACAGCCAAAGGTCAACGTGGCGGTCGCGGCCCCGCGCACGACCACCCGCAGCCAGCCCAAACCGGTAACCTTATGGCTTGGCGGCAGGTCCTCAGACGTCCAGGTCATCGCGCACCGCCGTAAATCGACCGCTGCCGCGCGGTCATGGCGTCTGTGTCCAGCACCAGACAGACATCGGTGGTATTGAACGCGTGATCCACATAAACCCCCTGCCCCACGCGCCCGCCAAGACGCAAATACGCCTTGATCAGGCTTGGCACCTGTTTCAGGGCCGCAATCCTGTCGATCTGCGTCACCGGCGGTACCTTATCCTTGCCCTTGGCCGTCACCCGCAAGAACGGCGGTGCCAAGTGATCCCGCATCAGCAAGGCCAGCGGGGCCGCCAGCGCATCCAGATCGGTGCCGTGAAAACTGGCGACCCCGAATAATAAGTTTACTTTCCGTGCTTCGATCTCGGCAGCCAGCGCCTGCCAAAGGTGAAACATCGCAGCACCGCCGCGATAGTCGCGGTGCAGACAGGTGCGCCCCAGTTCGAGCATAGACCGGCCGGAGGATTTCAGGACCGAAAGATCGAACTCGTCCTCCGAATAAAACTGTCCCGCCGCCTGTGCCTGATGCTGGTCCATCAGGCGATAGACACCCACCACCTGATCGGCCCGAGGACGCGCATGATCCAGCAGGACGATCTGGTCGGACACCGCGTCAAACCTGTCCGCCTCCTGCCGTGTGGCGTGATCAACCAGTGCACCATCGCCGCCCAACTCGTCTATAAAGACGTCATAACGCAGCCTTTGCGCCCCTTCGACCTCAGCGTCGGAGCGCGCCAGACGCGCCTCAAACACGGGCGTATGCCGCAGCGTATCTTTCATGGTGCGCAATATTGCTTCGTAATTACTTGATTGTTAACCATACCGATCCTAGAGTCAGACGTGTATTCAGGACAGCGACACAACCGTCAGCGGAACGCGATGTTCATCAATGACGACTTTGCCCGCATTCTGAAAATTGACGGTCACTTTGCCGCCTGCCGACGATTGAACTTGACCCAAACCCCAATCGTCCTGCTGCGGATGCTTTACGATCATCCCCGGTTCGAACAACGATTGCTGCATTTTGAACGGAGCCTCCTTTGCCCAACCTGAACGCCCTTATAGGTTCGCGCATCTGTCATGACCTAATTAACCCTTTGGGCGCAATCAGCAATGGATTTGAATTGCTTTCCATGTCCGGTATCGCCCAAGGCCCCGAAATGGATCTGGTTGGTGACAGCGTGGAAAATGCCACCGCGCGTGTCAAATTTCTGCGACTGGCCTTTGGCGCGGCGTCGCCCGATCAAGTCGTGTCGCGGTCCGAAATCCTTGCGACGTTGCAGGCGATCGCCCGTGGTGGCAGGCTCAGCTATTCGTGGAACGTGCCGGGTGATCCGCGCCGCATCGAGGTGCGCGTGGCTTTGCTGTCGATGATGTGCGTCGAAACGGCATTGCCCGTGGGCGGGGATATCGAAATCAGTCATGACGGGGCCAAATGGACGATCTATGCCCGCCATGACCGGCTGAACCTCGACCCGGATTTGTGGGCACCATTGAGCAAGAACATCTGCCCCGAAGAACTGACCGCCGCGCAGGTTCATTTCGGGCTGTTGCCCGAAATGTCGGCAGAGGCACAGCGGACGCTGACGTTAAGCCACGGCACAGACTGGGTGAAGATCACCTTCTAGGGCATTGATAATGCGCCCTAACTGCGCGTTGCACCATGTCCTTCAACGAGGTACTTAAAGCTGGTCAGCTGGGCGGCCCCCACGGGGCCACGTGCGTGCATTTTGCCGGTGGCAATGCCGATTTCACCACCCATGCCAAATTCACCGCCATCCGCAAACTGGGTGGAGGCATTGTGCATCAAAATGGCGCTGTCCAACCGGTTGAAGAAGCTTTGGACCGCTACGGGGTCTTCTGAGATGATCGCATCCGTATGGTTGGACCCATAGGTGCGAATATGGTCGATCGCCTCATCCAGCCCGTCGACCAACTTTACCGCGACAATCATATCAAGAAATTCGCGCCCGAAATCATCGGCTGCGGCTTCAACCGTGCCATCAACCTCAAGCAGTTTCCCTGTGGTGCGGACCTCAACCCCCTTGTCCAGCAGCGCTTGGACCAGATGCGGCCCGTGTTCGGTGTAATACTGCCAGTCAATCAGTAGACATTCCATCGCGCCGCAAATCCCCGTGCGACGGGTTTTTGCATTGATCACAATGGCTTCCGCCATGTCCTTCACAGCGGTTTTGCCCACGTAGATATGGCAAATCCCTTCCAGATGGGCAAAGACCGGCACCCGTGCTTCGCGCTGCACCAGCCCCACAAGGCCCTTGCCGCCACGGGGCACAATCACGTCAATCGTGTCCGTCATGGTCAACATTTCCTGCACCGCCGCGCGGTCGCGGGTCGGCACAAGCTGCACGGCATCCTCAGGCAGGCCAGCCTCACGCAGGCCTTGCTGCAGGCAGGCGTGGATCGCACGGCTGGACTGAAAGCTTTCCGACCCGCCGCGCAGGATCACGGCGTTGCCAGCCTTCAGACAGAGCGCACCGGCATCCGCCGTCACATTGGGGCGGCTTTCGTAGATCACACCGATCACACCCAAGGGCGTGCGGACACGGCGGATGTTCAGCCCCGTGGGCTGGGTCCATTCATCCATAACGGCGCCCACAGGATCGGGCTGTTCGGCCACGGCGCGCAGGGCGTCCACGATCCCGCGAATGCGGTCTTCATCCAGCATCAGACGGTCCATCATCGCCGCTGAAAGCCCCTTTTCTTCCCCGAAAACAAGGTCTTCGGCGTTGGCGTCAACAATGGCCTGACGGTTCTTCCAGACCGCCTCTGCCGCACCGATCAGGGCCGCATGTTTGCGCTCAGCGCTGGCTTCGGCCAACTGGGCACTGGCGGCTTTGGCGCGCGCGCCGATGTCGGCCATCAAGGCGGGGATGTTGTCGAGGTCTTTCATCTAGATCACCATATCGTCGCGATGGATAAATACGTTGCGCCCTTCATAGCCCAAGGCCTGGGCAATGTCTTGGCTGCGTTTGCCTTTGACGGCCTGCGCCTCGCCTGCGTCATACCGCGTGAGGCCGACGCCAAGCTGCGCGCCATCCGCGCCCACAATCGCCACGGCGTCACCGCGCCCGAAATCGCCGGACACCGCCGTGATCCCAATGGGCAGCAGCGATTTGCCCAGACCAAGTGCGCTTTGCGCGCCAGCGTCGACCGTCACCCGTCCATGGGGCTTCATCGCCGCGATCCAGCGTTTGCGCGCGGCCTGTGGGTTGGTTTGCGCGGTGAACCACGTGCAGCGCCCGCCATCTTCCAGCGTTTTCAAGGGGTTCAGATGCGTTCCTAAAGTAATCGCCATGGAACAGCCCGCATCGGTCGCAAGTTTGGCGGCCATGATCTTGGTCTTCATGCCGCCCTTGGACAGGCCCGATCCGGCATCCCCTGCCTGCGCCTCAATCTCTGGCGTGATTTCACGCACGATATCATAATGTTGCGCGGCGGGGTTCACCTGTGGATTGTCGGTATAAAGCCCGTCCACATCCGACAGCAACACCAGACAATCGGCCCCGACGGTCACGGCCACTTGGGCGGCCAGCCGGTCGTTGTCGCCATAGCGGATTTCGTCTGTCGCCACGGTGTCGTTTTCATTCACGATGGGCGTCACCCCCAACGACACCAGCGTTTCCATCGTCGCGCGGGAGTTCAGATACCGCCGCCGGTCTTCGCTGTCTTCCAAGGTCACCAGCACCTGTGCGGTTGTGATCCCGTGGGGGGCCAGCGCCTCCTCATAGGCGCGGGCAAGGCGGATTTGCCCCACTGCGGCGGAGGCCTGTGCCTGTTCCAGCGGCAATTCCCCATCCGGCAGCCCCAAGACACCGCGGCCCAAAGCGATGGACCCCGACGACACCAAAATCACATCCGTCCCACGGGCGCGCAACGCGGCCACGTCAGCGGCCAGTGACGTGAGCCACGCAGACCGCAGGCCCACGCCGGCCTCAACCAGCAGGGCCGATCCGATTTTGACAACAAGGCGTTTGGCGTCGGTTAAGGTTGCCACGGGGCGGCCTCCTCACCCTCCTCGGCCTTCTTCTGGCGCAATTTATCTTCCGCGATCTCGGCCTTCAGGGCGCGCAAGACCTCGACCGTGCCTTCGCCTGTGGCGCCCGACATCTGCATCACATCCACACCGGTCCCTGCCTTAATCTCATCCACGATGAACTGGCGTTCTTCTTCGTCCAGCGTGTCGACCTTGTTCAACACCGTCACGCGCGGCTTGTCGGCCAGCGGGCCGTCGTAATTCTCAAGCTCACCAATGATGGTTTTGTAGTCGCCCACCGGATCACCGGAGGTCCCGTCAATCAGGTGCAACAGCACCGAACAGCGCTCCACATGGCCCAAAAACAAATCGCCAAGGCCTTTGCCCTCGGATGCGCCTTCGATCAGGCCGGGGATGTCGGCGATCACAAATTCGGACCCGTCGACACCCACAACGCCCAAGTTGGGCACCAGCGTGGTGAACGGATAATCCGCGATCTTGGGCCGCGCGTTGGACGTGGCGGCCAGAAAGGTGGATTTGCCCGCATTGGGCAGACCCAGCAGACCCGCATCCGCGATCAGTTTCAGGCGCAGCCAGATGGTGCGTTCAATACCGTCCTGACCGGGGTTTGCCCGACGCGGCGCTTGGTTCGTGGCGGATTTGAAATGCAGGTTGCCCCAGCCGCCGTTGCCGCCCTTGGCCAGCACCACGCGCTGGCCGGTTTCAGCCAGATCGACCAGCACCGTTTCCTGATCTTCGTCCATGATCTCGGTCCCTGTCGGGACCTTAAGGACGATGTCATCGCCATCCGCGCCGGTGCGCTGCTGGCCTTTGCCCGCCTCACCGTTTTTGGCGAAAAAGTGCTGCTGGTAGCGAAAATCAATCAACGTGTTGAGGTTATCAACAGCCTCAACAATCACATCGCCGCCCTTGCCACCGTCCCCGCCGTTGGGGCCGCCGTATTCGATATATTTCTCACGTCGGAACGAAATGCACCCGCCCCCGCCGCTGCCGGAGCGGATGTAGACTTTGCACAGGTCGAGGAATTTCATCGGTTCGGTCTTTCTAAGGGTTCAGCCCCGCGATACGCGAAAGCGGCGCGCGCCTCAAGCGGTGCCCATTTTTCGCACATAGGTCCACGTCGGGATGACGGCGTTGCGCGCCACATTGAAGGTTTCGGCGTCCCCCAGATAGGCGAAACCGGCGTTGGTCAGGATACGGGCAGAACGCGGGTTGTCCTGAAAGACCTCGGCATAGATATCGCAGGCCCCTTGCGGATTGGCAGCCAGCGCTGCCTGCACGGCCTCTGACGCGATGCCCGCGTTCCAAAACGCCGGGGCCACCCAATAGCGGATTTCGGACTGGTTGCGATCCAGACGGTTCATTTTCATGACCCCCATAACCTCAGCATGGCCGGTGGCGGATCCGTCCATGGCCCAGAAATCCTCAGACCGGTCGTCCGCATTGGCCCGCGCGATCATGTTCGTCACGTAATCGGGCGGCAAAGGATGGGGGATCTGGCGGGTCATCTCAGCCACGCGCAAATCGCCCAGATACATGCCCAAAAGGCCCGCATCAGATGCCTTCAGCGGGCGCAGGATAAATCTGTCGGCTGCGATAACGGCCTGGCCGGTGACGGTGGTTTCCGCGTTCATGACGCTCCTCCTGCGAACAATGCATAGATCACCGAGGCCACGGTCAGGGCCGCCAGTGTCCACATCAGATACTTTTCCCCCGGTTTTCCGGCCAAACCCGCCGCGATCGTCTGGCCCGCAAAGGTCCAGATCGGATGCAGCAGAATTTGCAGTCCCAAAAGACAGATGGCGATGGTGGCCGTGGCCTGCAAGGGGGGCGTGCCTGCACTCACGTAGACCGTGAAGCCGGTCGTGATCATGCCCCACGCCTTGGGGTTCAGGGGGTGCACGATGAGGCCCGCCAGAAATCCGGGCGGCGTGTCCGGGCCGTCGCCCACCTTTAACGTCATGCCCGCCACGCGGTAGGCCAGATACAGGATATAGGCCACGGACACCCATTTCAGAACCTCAAACGCCAGCGGATAGTCGTCCTGAATGGCCATCAGACCCAGCCCCAGCGGCCAGATGATCAACTGTTTGCCAAGGGCCACACCAGCCACAAAGGGCAACGCACGGCGCAGGCCAAAGCGCGCGCCGGTCGTCAGCAGCACCATATTCGCAGGCCCCGGCGTGCCCACTTGGGACGCGGCGAAGGTCAGGAAGGGTAAGATCGCAACGCTCATCCGCACCACTCCTGAGCCAGAATTCCCATGATAATGTCGTCCTGCCAGCGTCCGCCGACCCAAGCGTTTTCGCGCAAGCGGCCTTCTTCGACGAAGCCCAGCTTGCGGTAGCACGCGATGGCGCGGGCGTTGTCATCGAGGACACGCAAGGACACGCGGTGCAGCCCGAGGGTCGTGAACGCATGGGTCAGGATCAACCCGATGGCCGCAGCGCCGATGCCTTGGCCCAACTTGCCCTCATCCAGCAGCCCCACGGCCATGATGGCCCGTTTGTCGGTGTCATCAAAGGAATGGAGGAAAACAACGCCGGTCAGCGCGCCATCGTGATCAATGGCAAAGGCATGGTCTTTGGCGATATGGGCCGCGACCCACGCCTCAGCATCGCTTTGCGTATAGGGGCCCATTTCGCTCGCATCGACACCATATCCGCGCAGGATTTCAGCCGACCGGCCAAGGGCCAGCCGCGCGGTAACGTCGGCCTCTTGCACCGCACGCAGCCGCACGGCGCCGTCGAGCAGAACGGGGGGTGTGAGTGTCTTGGTCATCCTACCCCTCCTCCTGAAGGTTGCGGATACGAAAAAGGGGGCCGGTTTGCACCGACCCCCTTTCAAATTTGAAAACCTTGAGGTTCGGTTACTCGGCGGCTTCGGCCACCGGGGTCACGGAAATAAAGGTGCGGCCCTTGAAGCCCTTGCGGAAGGACACGGCGCCTTCGACGGTTGCAAAGATCGTGTGATCCTTGCCTTCGCCCACGCCCTCACCTGGCCACCACTTGTTGCCACGCTGACGTGCAATGATGTTGCCGGGGATCACGGCTTCGCCGCCGAACTTTTTGATGCCAAGGCGGCGACCAGCGGAGTCGCGACCGTTACGGGATGAACCGCCTGCTTTTTTATGTGCCATTGGTAAGTCTCCTTATTCGCTGGCGAATTCAGCGGCTTGCTTCAGCCACTCATCGCGGTCGATGCGACCTTTGAAATTCAGTTTGTCGTCCATAGCAGCAACGTCCTCTGGGGTCCATGCCGCGATCTGGGCGAAGGTTGTGACGCCAAGGTCGTGCAGTTTGCCGACGATGACGGGGCCAACGCCGCTGATGCGTGTCAGATCGTCCGCGCCATCGGCCTTAGCGGCCTTTTTCGGAGCTGCCTTTTTAGGGGCTGCTTTTTCCTCAACCTTGGCTTTTGCCTCGGCCTTCGGGGCGGCACTTGCGTCTTTGGTTTTGACCGCAGCCTTTTTGGGCTGGGACGCACGTTCAGCAGCAGCAGCCGCTTTCTTGGAGGTCGGCGCGCCTTTGCCCGCATCCGCTTGTGCAGCAGACACGAAACCGGCACCGGCCAAGGCAGCCTTTACGCCGGACTTGCCTGCACCTTTTTCAAGGATGTCGGTGATCCGGACCAGCGTCAGTTGCTGACGGTGACCTTTGGTGCGCTTGGAAGAGTGCTTCCGGCGACGCTTGACGAAGTTGATCGTCTTTTCGCCTTTGATCTGGTCGATGACTTCGGCCTGAACGCCGGCATCTTCCACGAGGGGCGCGCCCACCGTGTTGCCAACCATCAGAACGTCGTTGAATTGGATTTTATCGCCTGCTTCGGCAGCGATCTTTTCGACACGCAGAACGTCACCAGAGGCGACTCGGTACTGCTTGCCACCGGTTTTGAGAACCGCAAACATATCGTTTTCCTTTTCCATCGCGTCTCTGGGGTCCCTTAATCATAAGGCGTTCATCGCATCTGCGACCCGTGGACAGCGCGCCCGTCTGGGGCGAGTTTTCGCTTAAGCCCGAACAAATGCCTTGCTCGGATGGCGGCTTATCTGGCCAAATCCCCCGCAAGTCAACCCATTGTAAGGCCGTCACATGCGCAAATTAGCTGTTCTTTTTCTGGTCGTGCTGTCCGCCTGTTCGTCACAGCCCAATCACCTCGGCAATCCGCTGCTTTGGCCGGTGAACGCAGTGTCGAACGCCTTCGGCAACGCCAATTACGCCGCCACCCGCGGCAAGGTTGAGGTGTTCGTCAAAACCAACCACCCCGCCCTCGTGGCCGATCTGCGTGCCGGCGGCGGCCCTGCCCTGACGCAGGCCTTCGACATCGCGCAAACGCCGCAGCCCGTGCGCGGGCCACATACATTGCAGATGCAGTCCGATCTGTCGCTTTATGAAACGAACATCGCGGCCCTGATCACCGCGATCATGGTCGTATCCGACCCGTAAAGACCGGTTTATAGCTCCTGCGATGTCATTTGTGTTGCAGCAGCGCGCCCGAGGGACCGGCTGATCCCGTTGAACAAACGCTCGAAACTGACAAACATCGCGCGGTTGATATCCTCTCCCGCTTCGGTTTCGGAAAAGGCGATGTAGGCTTGCAAATCTGCCTCGTCCAAGGGGGCGTAGGCCAGAAAAAGGAACGCGTGTATCCATTCGGTCGTATTGTCGCGTATCTCGCCCTCCTGTCCCCAGACATCCGTTAATATCTGTTCCTCCGACAGGGCACCGCCAAAGGCGCCGCCGTCCACAAGGCCGCCATAAAATGCCAGGTTGGAGTTCAAAGAGGCCGCAACATTCGTTTCGATAAGATTGTTGACCTCCACAAACTCCTCGACCAGTTCCATACGCGGATCATCACCGGCGCGGGCCTGCGTCGCCGCATCTTCGCTGGCAGCCTCCACCGCTTCGTCAAGAAATGCACGCCGCGCGGAGACCTCAAGCCCGACAATCATCTGTCCCTGATCCGATCCGAAAAAATCAACCATCGGCGCAAGATCCACATCCGCCAGCGATGCCTCGAAGTCCTCACGAACCACGGCCGTCATCCTGTCGTAATCGTAAATCTGTTCCACAACGCCTGCCCATTCGGCACTGGGTTCGCCCGCAAACAGGTCCTGACCGATGGTATCGCCGTAAGACAGACCCTCTTCGCGCATGATCTCGATAATATCGGGCAACATCAGCAGATCGAACAGGACATCCGTTTCACTGTCTTGCGCCTGCACGGGGCCGGCAAGGTTTGCGACAAGACCACAGGCAACAATCATGGGGCGAAGAAACATCTTTGGCGTCCTTTATTCTGCTCATCTATAGGAATAGGGCGCGGCGCGCCGCTTTCCAAGGGTCAGCGCCCCGGCCTGACGGATATGTCATATATGGCATTAAGCCTTCCTGAATTCTGCGGCGCCCTTTGTATTCCGCTTGCACGCCCGCGCCCTCACCAGTAAACCCGCGCCGATCACAAACGGGTGCCACGCACCCATAGGTGCGGAGAGGTGCCGGAGTGGTCGAACGGGGCGGTCTCGAAAACCGTTGTGGGTGCAAGCCCACCCAGGGTTCGAATCCCTGTCTCTCCGCCAGTGACCTTGCCCCCGACAATGCCGTTTCCCCGCAGGCCGAAGGGCTGTCGGCCGCCCCCCGCCCGCTGCAAGCGCCGATCGCAGATCGTCCCGCAGTCGCAACAAAACCCTGACCTTGCCCCATTCCCGCCACCAATCGCGTCAACAATCACATCAACACAGACGTATTGGTAACGGAGAACGAACAATGCATTTCACCAGCAACACAGCGACCATCGTGTCGGAGGTCCGCACATTTGTCATGAACGAGCGCGCCACTTGCCTGTCCGACCGTGAATGGAAGTTCCGCCTGCGCGGCTATGGATATGACGTGCGCCACACGGATGCGGGACACGTGGTGTCCACCCTGCCCCACGGCGTGGATGTCTGCACGCTGGACTGACCGCTTACGGTGATCCGCAGGCTTCTGCCCGCACGGCATCAATTGCCGGGCCGGGGATTGCGTCGGTGGATATCACGCCGCCCTCGGCCACCCATGCGGAAAATTCCGGCGTCACGCAGTCCACGGACAGCACGCCATAGAAATCACCTGACTTTCCGTCACCGCGCACGAAGACCAGGACACCTGACGCAGGATCCGCGCCGATCACGGCGCCTGTCCACCATTGCTTATAGACCCCGCCGAGGTCCTCTTCGAACAACAGCCCCAGCTGCTGCGCCGCAGCCGTCACGGGCATGGCCGCGATAAGACCGAGGGCCAGAATACCTAATTTCATCGCGTGCTCCGTGTCCGTGAAATTGCATCTTTCCAACCTGAATACCGCCGGTCTTTGTCGGCCTCCGCCATTTTTGGTGTGAACTGCCGGTCCAGCGCCCATGTGGCCGCGAAATCCGCCTGCGCGGGGTACACCCCTGCGCGCATGCCTGCCAGCCAAGCAGCCCCCAGCGCCGTGGTTTCCAGCACTTTGGGTCTGTCCACCGGCGCGCCGATGATATCGCTGAGGAATTGCATCGCCCAATCGGACGCGGACATGCCACCGTCCACGCGCAAGGTCGCCTCTTCTCCGCCGGACCAGTCCGCATGCATGGCTTCCAACAGATCGCGGGTCTGAAAGCCCACGCTTTCCAATGCAGCGCGGGCGAATTCCTCGGGTCCAGCGTTGCGGGTCAAACCAAAGATCGCGCCGCGCGCCTCCGCGTCCCAATAAGGTGCGCCAAGGCCGGTGAAGGCGGGCACCAGATAGAGTTCAACCGACGGATCGGCCTTTTCGGCCAAGGGATGCGTGTCGGCGGCCTTGGCGATAATCCCCAGCCCGTCGCGCAGCCATTGCACCACGGCACCGGCAATAAAGATCGACCCTTCAAGGGCATAGGTGGGCTTGCCATCCAGCTGATAGGCAATGGTGCCCAGCAGACGGTTCTGCGACGTCACCAATTCATCGCCCGTGTTCAGCAGTGCAAAACAGCCTGTGCCGTAGGTGGATTTCAACATGCCGGGTTCAAAACACGCTTGCCCGATGGTTGCGGCCTGTTGGTCGCCTGCGACGCCTAAGATCGGCAACTCAGGCCCGAACATGTCCGTCGTGCCGAAGTCTGCGGCACAATCCAGAACCTCGGGCAACATCGACATGGGGATGCCGAAGCGGTCGCAGATGGTGCTGCTCCACCGGCCTTCACGGATATCATAAAGCATCGTGCGCGCCGCATTCGTCGCGTCCGTCACGTGGCGTTTGCCGCCCGTCATGCGCCAGATCAGAAAACTGTCAACCGTGCCGAAGGCCAGCTTACCTGCCTCGGCCTTTTCTTGCGCACCTTCAACGGCTTGCAGGATATACCTCACCTTGGTGGCGCTGAAATACGGATCGGCCAACAGGCCGGTTTTGGCGGTAATCGTGTCCTCAAACCCTTCGGCCTTGAGTTCCTCACAAAAGGCAGCAGTGCGACGGTCCTGCCAGACGATGGCGTTGTGGATGGGTTTGCCGGTCTCACGGTCCCAGACGATGGTGGTTTCGCGCTGGTTGGTGATGCCGATGGCGGCAATGTCATCCGCCTTGGCCACCACATCGCGGCAGACGGCGACGACGCTGTCCCAGATTTCTTCGACGTCATGTTCGACCCAGCCGGACTGCGGATAAATCTGACGGAATTCTTGCTGTGCGATGTGACCCACCGCCATTTTGTCATCAAACAGGATCGCACGGCTGCTTGTCGTGCCTTGGTCAATCGCCAAAATGTGGGTCATTCGTCGTCCTCTGTCTTGCCGCGATAGCCTGTGGCCACCACGAATTTTTCCGAACTGTCCGACCGCGAACTGGGCGGCTTGACGTTCAGCACCTTGTTGAATTTCTGTTTGAGGATTTTCTGCAAATCCCCCTCGGCCCCGCCCGCCAGAACCTTGGCGATGAAGGTTCCGCCGTCTTCGAGAACGTCGAAGGCAAAGTAAGCCGCAGCCTCACACAGGGCGATGATGCGCAGGTGGTCCGTCTGTTTGTGACCGGAGGCTGAGGCCGCCATGTCGGACATCACAATATCCGCTTTGCCGCCCAGCCAGTCTTTGACCTTCAGATCGGCGTCGTCTTCCATAAAATCCAGCTGGTAAAGATCGGCGCCTGCGATCGGCTCCATCTCTTGCAGGTCAATGCCCAGGATCGTACCCACGGGCTTGCCTGCCTTTTCGCCCAAAGCGTTGATGCGTGGCACAGCGACCTGACACCACCCGCCGGGGGCAGCGCCCAGATCAACGACCCGTTTTCCGGGCGTGAAGAAATTGAATTTCTCGTTCAGTTCCAGAATCTTATAGGCCGCACGTCCACGATACCCATCGGCCTTGGCCCGCTGAACATAGGGATCATTCAACTGACGTTGCAGCCACTTGGTCGACGACATTTTGCGCCCGCGGGCGGTTTTCACTTTCACCGTCAGGTCGCGTTGTCCGCGACCTGATGAGTTTTTGCCCGCGCGCGATTTGGGCCCTGAGGAAGGTTTTTTTACCATGCCCCCCGATTACCCGCCGCCCTAGCGGTAGTAAAGCGACTTGCCGTTGGCAAATAGATGCACCTTGGCGGGGTCCGCCGTCAGTTGAGCCGCCTGCCCGCGCATGGATTTGTGGATACCGGGCATTTTGGCGATGACTGCGTTGGTGTCCTCGTCCGACTTGGGTGTCTCGAAGTACAGCAATGTGACCTCACCCAAGGCTTCCGCGATCTCGACCGTGCCGGCAAAGGCGTAGTCGGCCCCGTCCGCTGCGACGAAATCCTCAGGCCGGATGCCCACATTGACGCGCATGCCTTTGTCCGCGTCGGTCGTTTTGATGTTGGAATAGGTGATCCCCGATCCCTCGTCGATTTTGACGCCGGTGCGGTCGCCGGTTTCCACGATTTCCCCGGGCATCAGGTTCATCGCAGGCGATCCGATGAACCGCGCAACAAATTCGTTTTCAGGCGTTTCATAGAGTTCCAGCGGGGTGCCGACCTGCGCGATGGAGTGGCTGTAGCCATTGTCTTTCAACGCATCGAGGACAACGATCCGCGTGGCCAGCGTCATCGCCTCGACCTGATCGTGGGTCACGTAGATCATGGTGCTGT
>NZ_JAHDGE010000038.1 GCF_020627745.1 Pseudooctadecabacter sp. | reverse complement strand
TGGGGGGAAGTGGCGGACAGACAGGGATTCGAACCCTGGAGACGGTCTCCCGCCTACACACTTTCCAGGCGTGCGCCTTCGACCACTCGGCCACCTGTCCGTGGGCGCGGTCTACCCAAAAACCACCCCGGGGGGCAAGGCCCAAATTGAGGATTCTTTGCAAATTACGTGCGTCCCGACCGACAGGCGCCATCGGTCGGGGGCAAGGGGGTTGATGCACCCGTCTTCAAGCGCGGTGGTGCGGCGAACCGTCCCTCCGGCGGGCGCTCGTCGGGCCAGCTGACGTCAAGGCGTGCGATGGTTGCGTGCGGCAATCCCGAAGAGGAGTCCCAATACGATTTCACTGACCGCCGCGACAAGGATGGCAAAGGTCGCGGTGCCTGCCAGATAGTGGAACACGCCGGTCGCCGCCACGCCGAACCAGACCAGCGCGGTAAGCGCCGCGAACCGGCTGGCAAACGGGCCCGGCGGCAGCGGACTGGCCAGCAGCAACAACGCCCCCAACCCCATGATCGCCGGTGACAGCCGCTGCGCCGCAAAGGGCATGGTGTCAGGGTCGTACTGCGGCACATAAAGCGACAGATAGACCTGTGGGGCCGCCAGCAGGATCGCCCCGAGGATCAACGCAAACAGGCCCGTGACCGTGAACAACGCACGGAACATCATGGCACCAGATGCAGGTAGACACGGCGGTTCTGCTTGCCCTTCTTTTCGATCTTGCCCAGACGCACCGCGCCGATTTCGGAGGTATAGCGCACATGGGTGCCGCCACAGGGCTGAAGATCGGCGGTGTTCTCACCCTCCCCGATCCGCACCAGCCGGATTTTTCCGGCCCCCTTGGGCGGGGCCACCGACATGGTTTTGACGAGGCCGGGGTTGGCCTCAAGCGCGGCTTCGGTGATCCATTCGTCGGTCACCTCGAAATCGCAGTCGATCAACTTGTTCAACGTCTCTTCAAGGGCGGCTTTGTCGTCCGGCGCATCCGGCATGTCGAAATCCAGACGCCCCTTGTCCGTCCCGATCGACCCGCCGGTGACGGGCAGCGGAATGACCACTGACAACAGGTGCAGCGCGGTATGAACCCGCATATGCCGGTGCCTGCGTTCCCAATCCAGCGATTGCATCACCCGCGCACCCACAGGCGGCAACGGATTTGGCTCTGCGGGGACCAAAATGATGCTGCCGCCCTCACCCTTCACAGTCGTGGCAATGTCGATGCGGCCCCCCTCCCACGTCAGCGTGCCGCTGTCGCCGGGCTGGCCGCCGCTGGTGGCATAAAAAATCGTGGCATCCAGTATGATGCCGCCTTCGTCGGTGACGGCAAACACATCCGCTGCGGCGTCCCTGAGGTAGGCGTCTTCGATAAACCGTGACCGTGTCATGTGGCGGCCTCCCCGTCGCCGTCGTCTTTCGTCAAATCGCTGGGTCGGGCCGGATCAGGAACATCGCTCTGGCCGCGCTGCAGGCTTTCTGGGTTGCGCAGCCACAGATCCCGTTGGGCGAAGGGAATTTCTATGCCGGCTTCGGCGAAACGCGCGTTGATGGAATGGTTCATGTCGGAATGTACGGCCATAACCCAGTTCACATCGCGCAAATAGGCGCGGATCTCGAAATCCAGACTGTCCGCGCCAAAGCCGCGGAACAGCACCGACGCGGGCGGATTGGCAATGACCATGGGATGGTTTTCGGCGATGTCTTTCAGGATGTCCGTCACCTGCTTGGTATCCGTGCCATAGGCCACGCCCACGGGGACGATAACCCGACCGACATTGTTGCCTCGGGTCCAGTTGGTCACCTGTCCCGCCACCAGATCGGCGTTGGGCACAATCACATCGGTTTTGTCAAACGTCTCGATCCGTGTGGACCGGACGGAGATGTCGCGCACATATCCCATCTGGCCGCCCACCTCGATCCAGTCGCCTTCGCTGATAGGCCGTTCGATCAGCAGGATAATACCGGCGACAAAGTTGCTGACGATGTTTTGCAGGCCAAAGCCGATGCCCACGGACAGGGCCCCCGCCACAATCGCAAGCCCGCTCAGGTCGATACCGGCTGTGGTGATGGCGATGAGGGCAGCCAGAAAAATCCCGACGTAGCCCATCCCCGCCACAATCGCGTTCTGACCCCCGATATCAAGTTTCGTGCGCGGCAGCACGGTCGTGCGCAATGCGGCCTGCACCAGCCGCGTCACCGTGTAGCCGACAATGAAAATCACCACAAAGGTCAGGAAGGACGTGGGCGAAATCCGCGTCGCCCCGATGGCAAATCCTTCGCGGAAGCGCGCCCAAAGTTCGGTCAGGTCGGTCAGTTGCGCGCCCCAGATGATCGCCAGCACCGGCAGCGCAATCACGATCAGGGCAAATCCGATCAACACAGGGATCAACGCATCCTGCGCGCTGTTCTCGGAATTGGACAACAGCGTGTAGGCATCCACCGACAGCCGCTGCAGGATCAGCAGGATACCCAGCACATAGAGGGTCATGCCTGCCGGAAAGGGGATCGCCTCAAAGGCGCTGTCATATCCCAATGCGGCCAGCACCACCGCCACGACGGCGGCCAGCATCATGCCGCGGCTGACCATGCCGCGCAACGACTGCCGGAACGACCGTGCAGCATCGGCGTCTTCGCTCGCGGTGTCACGGCGCAGCTTGTGGCCCAGCCAGTACAGCGTCCAGCACAGGACAAAGCCCACAGGAAACATCAACACAGCGGTGGGCGCGGCCTCGAAACTGTTGACCCGCGCGAAAAGACCCGCATAGGCAAAAGCCATCAACGCGTAGCCCAGCCAGACAAACCGTCGCGCCGCACGGGCCGACGCCTCCTCGTCCAGCTTCAGCGGATGATCCTCCGCCGTGCGGCCCTGCGGCATCAACAGGCCCGACAGCCAGTGTGCAAGGATCGGAAACAGCCCGTAGAGCGGCAGCGCACGCACCAGATTTTCCGTCCGCCGGCCCAGCATCGACGTCAGGTCAAGCGCTTGCGACAGCGCCACCAGACCCACAAACGGAATGATGATCTGCCCCAAAGACAGCACAAAGCGCACAACACCCTGCCCGCGCCGCGTGCGCGCCTCAAGCAGGCCGGACAGATGCCCGAACCAGACCCGTCCACGGACCACCAGAACCAGCGCCACCGCCAGAAGTGCCAGAATGGCCGGCAGTTGTTGCGCGAATTCCGCACGTCTGTTCGGGCTTTGCATCTGGGTCGCGACCTCCCCCCGTGTGGACAGGACGGCGCGCAGAACCGCATCGAAGGTCGCAGGCCAGACCGTGGGGTTCAGCGGCGATGTGGTGCGTTCGGTGAACCGCTGGGCCTGCCTGTCGCGCACGATGCTGTCGATCTCTCCGATCAGGCCGTCAGCCCGCGAATAGGCCTCATCCGCCAGCCGCGACGGCGCCCGCAACAGCTGCAACCGTTCGGTCAGCTCGGCGCGACGGGCAATCACGCGGGGGTCCTCTTCGCCCACCTCGGGGGCGGGACCCAAGGCGTCGATCTGGTCCTGCACAGTGGCAATGCGGGCGCTGTTGGTGCTTTGTCGGGACAAAAACACCCCGCGCCAGTCCACCAGCTGGTCGCGCAACTCGGCCAGCGCCGCGTTTGATGCGCGACCGGTCTGGATCGCGTCCCCCGCCCTTTCGCTGAATCCGTTCCACGCGTCCAGATCGTCAAAGACCGCAGGCAGCGCCTCCGCCTCTTGCGCCTGTTCCTCGGTCAGTTCTACCGCGCCCGGATCGGGGGTCTGTTCCTGTGGTGCTGCATCGCCTGTCAGGTCCGGCAACACACCTGTGCCCTGCGCCAAGACAGCGCTGGCCGACAAAACCAGCCACAGGGCCGCCAGCCGTGCGACCAACCGGATCATACGTCTTCCATCACCGATGGAATCTCGGCCGCGGGCCGGTCCAGCCAGTCCGGCACGGGAAGGCCCTTTTCTCGCAGGAAGTCAGGGTTATAAAGCTTGGATTGATACCGCGTGCCGTAGTCGCACAGGATCGTTACAATCGTATGGCCCGGCCCCATATCGCGCGCCATGCGCACGGCACCGGCGATGTTCACACCGCTGGACCCGCCCAGACACAGCCCCTCGTCCGCCAGCAGATCAAAGACATAGGGCAGCGCTTCGCTGTCATGGATGTTGTAGGCGTAATCGGGCGTCAGGCCCTTCAGGTTCTCGGTGATCCGCACCTGTCCGATGCCTTCGTTGATCGACCCGCCCTCGGTCATCGTCAGCTCACCCTTGGTGTAGTAATTGAACAAAGCCGCCCCGTCAGGGTCCGCCAGACCAATCTTCACGCCCTTTGGCTGCAACGCCATGGCCACGCCCGCCAGCGTCCCGCCGGAGCCTACGGCACAGATAAATCCATCCACCTTGCCGCCTGTCTGGTCCCAGATTTCGGGGGCCGTGGTTTCGATATGGGCCTGCCTGTTGGCGACATTGTCAAACTGGTTGGCCCAGATCACGCCTTCATTGGTGGTGCGCGCCAGTTCCTTGGCAAGGCGTTCGGAATAGCGCACGAAATTGTTGGGATTGCGGTACGGGGCCGCTGGCACCTGCACCAGTTCGGCACCGGCCAGCCGCAACATCTCTTTCTTTTCTTCGGATTGTGTCTCGGGGATGACAATGACCGTCTTGAATCCCATGGACGCCCCCACAAGCGCGAGGCCGATGCCCGTATTGCCCGCCGTGCCCTCGACAATCGTACCGCCCGGTTTCAGCAGGCCCTGTTCCACCGCGTCGCGGATGATGAACAAGGCCGCACGGTCCTTGACCGACTGGCCGGGGTTCATGAATTCGGCCTTGCCCAAAATCTCGCAGCCCGTGGCCTCGGACGCGGCATTCAGACGGATCAGGGGGGTGTTGCCCACTGCGGCGGCAAGGTCTTTGCGGATGGTCATGGGATCGGGCCTTTCATTCTTCCCCTAAGGGTGTATGGGGTCCGCCCCCATCGTTCAAGCCGTTGGCGCGCGCAAGCGGTCGCGATTGCGCGCCAGCCAGTGCCCCGCCACCAAAAGCGGCAGCAGATTGAACCGCCCCGCGTTCAGCCCTGCATCAAATTCGGCCCAATCCATCACGTGGGACCGGATGTCTTCAGCCTCGGACGGAAGGCCCCCCGCACCGGCGGAGCCATCAGGCAAATCGCACAGCCCCACATAAACAAAGAAATGTTCCGTCGTCGTGCCCGGGCTGGGATAGGCCGCCGACACGCAATGCAGATCCCGCAGATCAACACCCGCCTCTTCCGACGCCTCTCGGCGCGCGGCCTCTTCGGGCCCCTCTCCGGGGTCGATGCGGCCCGCGATCGGCTCAACCGTCCAGGGGTTCGGATCGCCGCGCAGATAGGCACCGGGGCGGAATTGTTCGACCACCATAACGCGGTCGCGCACGGGGTCATAGGGCAGCACGATGGAACAATCGACGCCCACAAACACCACACGGTTCACCGGATCGGACATCGTGCCGTCAAACCGGCGGAACGCCACGTCCAGTTCCTCGACCGTGAAAAACCCCGAATAGGCCTTGCGCGCCTCAATCAGCTGCACGTCGGCGCGGCCCATGCCCCGGCCCGCGGCCTCTCGTGCGGCCCGCTGGCGCGATGCGGCGCGGGCCATCATCTGCGGATAGCGGCCCCCCATGACCGGCGCCGGCACCTCGCCGTAGAGGGCCATCGCCTCGCGCGCGGTCATGGTTGTCACCTCCCCCAAGGCCGCGATCCAGCCCTCGCGGTCCCACGGCTCCGCCGGGGTCCAGCGCCCCTGCTCGCCCACGTAACAGGTCACATGGCGGGGCTGCTCATGCGCGTCCAGCACGACAAACCCCACCCTGTCATAGCCAAAGGCCTTTTCGTAATAATCCAGCCGCGCCACCGCGTCATCGCTTAACCCCTCCACGATGATGCCCTCGGCCACAGCATCCGCATCCTCGTGCATCATGGGAAAGACCTGCCCGCTGACGCGACTGACACGGAACCCCTTTCGCACCGCGAACCGGACCTTGTCGCGGACGTCCGCATCGCCGCTGACCACCTCCAGCAAGGGCAGGTGCAGCAGGGTGCCAAACAAGAACAGATCCATCAGCTGAACCGACGTCCGAAAAATTCGGTCACCAACCCGCCAAGCACCCCGCCCACAAGCAAGGTCGTGATGATGTCCGGCGTGGCCATCATCACCGCATGTTCGATAAACAACTCGAAGATATGGGTCACAGCCTCGCCCGGTCCGTCATACCGTTTGCGCAGCGAAAATTCGATCATCACAAAGAACGAATTGAAAAACAGCCCCATCACCACAAGCGCCACCAGCGTCGTCAGCCCGTAACTGATCGCGGCCACATAGCCCGTCCCGGCCCGTGGCCCTGCAATCTTCCAGCCTGCAAAAAGACCCAGTCCCGTATTGAGTTCCTGAAACCAGCCCAGATCGGTGCCTTCGGGAAACAGCGGAATGATCAGCAACGACACATACCACGCCAGCGCCCCGAACCAGATGGCCCCGACCAATCGTCCGAATGTTGGCATGTCCCTGCTCTCCGTCTCTGGTGGCCTCTGCTGCGCCCCCTTGGAACGGGGGCCTAGGCTGCGGGCTTTGTCACCGTAATTTGCGTTACATCGCAGATACCCCCGCGGAACGCGCCCGCGCAAGAGGTCAGGTAAAAGTTCCACATCCGCCGGAACCGGTCGTCAAAGCCCAACGCCTCGACCTCGTCCCATTTTTCGTTGAACGTCTCATACCAGCGGCGCAGGGTTTCGGAATAGCTCTGTCCGAATTCCACGGACCCGCTGACCTCCAGACCGGACTTTGCGATTGTCTCCCGCAGGATCGTCGGCGCGGGCAACATGCCGCCCGGAAAGATGTATTTCTGAATGAAATCCACGCCGCGTTTGTAGACATGCCACCGGCGGTCCTGCACCAGAATGATCTGGAACGTGCCCCGCGCACCGGGCTTGAGCCGCTCGCGCACCGTATCAAAGTACACCGGCCAGTATTTCTCGCCCACGGCCTCGAACATCTCGATGCTGGCAATGCCGTCATATTGGCCCGTCTCGTCGCGGTAGTCCTGTAGCTTGAATTCGACCATGTCGGAAAGTCCGGCCTTTTCAATGCGATCTACGGCGTACTTATACTGTTCCTGACTGATCGTCAGACAGGTCACACGCAACCCCCGCTCCTTGGCGGCATATTCCGCAAACCCGCCCCAGCCGCAGCCGATCTCAAGCACGTGATCACCCGCCTTCGCGCCCATTTCATCTACCATGGAGGCGTACTTTTGCGTCTGCGCCTTTTCCAGATCCTCCTGCCCCGTGACATATTTGGCCGACGAATAGGTCATCGTATCGTCCAGCCACAGCCCGTAGAAATCATTGCCCAGATCATAGTGGTAGCTGATGTTCTTCTTGGCCTGCCGCTTGGAATTGCTCTGCAACCAGAACCGCAGCTTTTCATAGGCGCGCACCAGACCCTGGCCTGGAAAGCCGTCATAGATGTCTTCGGCGTCGTCGCTCACCAGATCCATAAAGGCCATCAGGTCAGGCGTGGACCACCAGCCGTCCATGTAAGCCTCCGAAAAGCCCAGATCCCCCTCACGGATCAGCCGCGCAAACAAATCCACATTGTGAACCTCGATCACCGCCACATAACCCGGCTCGGGCGCTTCGGCCCGAAAGGTCCGCCCGTCCGGCAAGATAAAATCCACCCGCCCCCGTTTCAGCGATTTCGACATCGCAAAGACATTGCTGAAATAGCGGGGCAGATTGGCCTGCCCTTGGGTGGTGGTAAGGATCATGAACGGGGTTCCAAGTCTTTGTTTTGCGTTGCTTAAGGTACGGCGCGCACCCCAAATTGGTTTCGAAAGATGTTAACCAATGCCCAAGGGGGTGTCACGGGCCAAGTGTCACGTCCGCGTGACACCTCAAAAGTCGCGGTTCTCATAGGCCGACAGGGCCCGCTTGCGTCCCTCGGACGCCTCGACGATGGGGTCAGGATAGGCGTCATCCGGTGACATCGGCCAGCTTTCGGGGATCGCATCGAAATAGGACAGCGCCGTGTCCGACGGATCGCCATAGCCTTCCGCAATCCACGCCCGCCTGTAGGCCCCGTCGCGGTCGAACTTCTCCACCTGTGTTTCGGGGTTGAACACGCGGAAATAGGGCGTCGCATCGGGGCCTGATCCCGCCGACCACTGCCAGCCCATGGCGTTGCTGGCGGGGTCCCAGTCGATCAGGCAGTCCTCAAACCACTTTTGCCCGATCCGCCAGTGACACATCAGATGTTTCGTCAGATAGGACGCCACGATCATCCGCCCGCGGTTGTGCATGGTGCCGGTCACATACATCTCCCGCAGGGCGGCATCGACAAAAGCCAGCCCCGTGCGTCCCTGTTTCCACGCCTTTACCTCGGCCAGCCGTTCGTCCTCGTTCCACGGGAAGGCATCCCAGTCCTCGCGCCAGTTCCGGTCCACGATGCGCGGGGTGTGATGGGCCAGATGGTAGGCAAACTCGCGCCAGACAAGTTCCTTGCAAAACGTCTCGGCGCCCTTGCTGCCCTCCTCCATCTGCCGCCGCCCCGCGTGCCAACAGGTGGCCGGGCTGATCTCCCCATAGGTCAGGTTTTCCGACAGCCGAGACGTGCCATCCACGGCCGGCAAATCCCGGTTGGTGTCATAATCGTCGACCTTGTGGGACAAAAACGCCCCCAGCCGCCCCCGCGCGGCCTCTTCGCCCACACAAATGTGGCGCGCCACCACAGCCGCCCCCCGCTCCATGGCATCGGCCAGCCCCCAATCGTCCAGATCATCGGACGCAGGCCAGCTGTCAGGTGCCGCCAGATCCGACGGCGCTTTCAAGGGGGTCGCCACATCGCGCCCCCGCACGGATTTCCACATAGGCGTGAAGACCTTGTAAAATCCGCCTGTCTTGGTCTCCACCGTCCAGGGTTCAAACAGCAGATGCCCCGCGTGGGACGCCACTTCGATGCCGTCGTCCTTCAACGCCGCCTTCACCGACGTGTCCCGCGCCTTGGTCTGCGGGTCATAAAGACGGTTCCAAACCACTGCCTCCGCGCCCGTCTCCTCGATCAACGCGCGCAACACGTCCAGCGCGGCACCCCGCCGCAGGATCAACCGCGATCCCGCCTCAGCCAAAGCCTGCCCGAACACGCGCACACCCTCGCCCAGCCGGAACTTCGGCGCAGCCCCGTGGCCCTCGACCACCTCGTCACAGATAAAGACCGGAATGACAGGCCGCCCCGACGCACAGGCCTCGCTTAACGCCGCATTGTCGCTCAGCCGCAAATCCCGCCGCACCCAATAGATCACAGGCTTCATGCCGCCCTCCCCAGTCTTTGGGCGCAACCTAACCCGACAGGGCACAACGCCAAGGCTTCACCTGGCCAAAAAACTCCCGCCGGAGGCTCGTGGGATGGCGGGTGGGGCGTCGGCGCAGCCGCGCGTCACCCCATCCCTGACCCTCACGCGTTCACATCGACCACGACACGGCCCTTGACCTGACCCTTCAGGATGTCCCGCCCCAGTGCGGGCAAATCCGACAGACCTGCGGGCTGCACCATGGCCTCCAGCTTGTCCATGGGCAGGTCCTTGGCAATCCGCGCCCAGGCCCGGACCCGGTTGTCATAGGGTTGCATCACACTGTCGATGCCCAGCAGGTTCACACCGCGCAGCAAAAACGGAATGACCGTCGCCGGCAGCGCCGCCCCCCCGGCCAGACCTACAGCCGCGACAGAGGCCCCGTATTTCATCTGCCCCAAAAGCCGCGCCAGCATCTCACCACCCACAGCATCCACACACCCGGCCCATGTCTCGCCCTCCAAGGGCCGCTTGGTCGTCTCGTTCAGCTCCTCGCGGGGCACAATCTGCGTGGCCCCCAGCGATGTCAGATAATCAGCCGTCTCGGGCCGCCCTGTCACGCCCGCCACCTCATGGCCGAGGTTCGCCAGAATGGCCGTCGCCACCGACCCCACGCCACCGGCAGCCCCTGTAACCAAGACCGGCCCATCCTTGATGCCGTGATCTTCCAACGCCATGACCGCCAGCATCGCCGTAAAGCCCGCCGTGCCCACGGCCATCGCCTGACGCGTATCAAGGCCCTCCGGCAGCGGCACCAGCCAGTCGGCCTTGACGCGCGCCTTTTGGGAATATCCGCCCCAATGGGCCTCGCCCACGCGCCAGCCGGTCAGCACAACCTTGTCGCCGGGTTTGTAGCGGTCATCGTCCGATGCCTCGACCGTGCCTGCAAAATCAATGCCAGGAATGTGGGGGTAATTGCGCACCAGACCGCCGCCCGGCCCGATGCACAGCCCGTCCTTGTAGTTCACAGTGGAATATTCCACCGCAACCGTCACCTCGCCGTCGGGCAGACGGTCCATGTCCATCTGCTGGACAGAGGCGCTCGTCTTGCCCTCATCGTTCTTCTCAACCACCAAAGCGTTAAACATATCGTTCTCCTTTATTGCGCTCGGCGCCCTAAAATTCGCAGAATTTCAGAATGCCCTAAATCCAAAACGTCTCGTGCACGATGGCCGGAAAGACACCGCTTTGTGTGATAACGTCCAGGTCGGTCCCTTGATCCCAATGGGTCATCCGCACCATGCCAATGGCGACGTTGTGTTCAAAATCGGGGGAGAACGCCGATGACGTGACCGACCCCACCTGCCGCTGGCCATCCATCAGGGCCCATTCACGATCACAGGGCGGCAAATCCCCCTCGATCCGCAAGGCGCGGATCTGTTTGACCGGCCCTTCCTTGCTGACCCGCAACAGCGCATCGCGCCCCACACAGCCAATCGCCGTCTGGGTCGAACAGAACCGCCCCAATCCGGCCTCATGCGGCGTGTTCTCGCGGGTCATGTCGTTGCCATAGGACAGCAACCCGCCCTCGATCCGTTCAATCAGATTGGGGCACCCCGCGTGGACATCCAGATCGCGTCCCGCCTCCATCAAGGCATTCCACAACGGCATCCCGTGTTCAGAGCCATCCACATAAACCTCGAACCCGCCCTGCTTTGAATAGCCGGACCGCGCCACAACATGGCTCCTGCCCCCAAATTCGAACATCCCGAACCGGAAGAATTTAAGGTCCTTGACCTTGTCGCCAAACACCCGTGCGGCAAGTTCATCCGCCTTCGGTCCCTGGATCGCCAAAGGCGACACATCCGGCTCGTCCACCAGAACATCCATGCGAAGACCGTAGGCCAAACCCTTGACCCACAACAACAAATCACTATCGGCAATGGACACCCAATAGCGGTCTTCGGCCAGTTTCACCGCCACCGGATCGTTCAGCATCCCGCCGGTTTCATCCACCATCGGCACGTAATAACACATCCCCGGCAGCATCCCGCGCAGATCACGCGGGGTCAGCATCTGCATCAGACGTCCCGCATCGGGCCCGCGGATTTCCACCTGCCGTTCGACCGACACATCCCAGACCTGCACAGCCGACTTCAGATGTTTGTAATCCTCCACCACACTGCGAAAAACAGTGGGCAATAACATACGGTTATAGACCGTATATCCCTTGACCCCAGCCGCTTCTACCCCGTCCGAAAACGGCGTCCGGCGCACGCGCCGTGACCCTGCGATGACCGCCATGTCAGGCCTCCGTCATAAAAATAAGATCGCTGTCGATGGTCGTGCATCCCGCCGCCGTCAACATCGCATGGATTTGCCCACGGTGGTGGGTCTGATGGTTGAACATATGTGCGATGCACAGCTGTCGCGGATGGGTGAAGGTCTTGCCGTAAATCTTTGATGTCCAAACAACATCGCCCGTCAGATCAACCGTCTTCAAACCACGCGCCCATTCGCGGATCACCCCGTCCACACGGAACCGTTCCGCCAGCCACTCCGCTGGCGTCGCCACATCGGCCTCCCGCACCGCGATTGTCGCGTCCAACCGGTTCAACCACAACAGATCGGCCCACAGCACATGCACCAGAGTTTCAAAGATCGACCCGAAGAACGCCCCGCGATCAGCGCGCAACGCATCTTCATCCATCGCCTTAACATGATCACGCAAGCTGTTGTTTTGCCATTGATTGTACCGCGCCATCGTCCGGCAGTACTCAGCCGTGATCATGGCTTGGGGCCTTTCCAGTCAATCGGGCAAATCTCTGCCGACATGCCGCCAAAATCCCAGACGCGGCCATAGTCGCGCACCTTCGATTTCAGGCCCTTGGCCGCGATGATATCCGGCCCCATCCAGTATTTCGAATTTGAGATCATCACCGGATGATCAGGAGACGCGCCGTCAATCATCTCGATCTCACCGGCGATCTTGCGCCCGATATAAAGCCCGCGTTTCTTGCCATCGCGCACGATTTCGACCTTCTCACGCTCGGCCCCGATGATCTCGGACACAAGGAAGGTAAACAGGCCCGTCGTGCCACCCGCCGCCCCGCTGAAAATCTTGAGCAACCCGTTGTAGGCCTTCTGGGTCGACCGCTCATCCACATAAGCGGCCACGCGCCAGTTGCCTTCCCCCATGCGGCCCGGAATATCGACCAGCAGACCGACATTCAGCCCGGCCAGATCCTCACCCTCGAAATGGCCCTCATCAATGGCGATGGCCATCCACGCATGACAATGTCCTTCGGTGGGCGGATGCGCGCCCAAGGATACAACACAGGGGCAAAACACGGTGCAGGAGCAGTTCAAAAACAGCTCCCCCTTGATGGCCCATTCCGTGGGCTTCATCTTGCGGCGCAACGGGTTGCTGTCCATCTTGCTGTCGATGCGCTGCGAAATCGGCAGCCGGTCGGCGGGGGGACGTGTTTTGGCCATGGTGACCTCCTACAGGTTGGCCCAAACGGGCAAGATAAGGCCCGCGGCGATCAAAACGACCCCCGCCGGTTTCGTGACGATATGCCCGACGCTGGGCAGTTTTTCCAAAATCATAAACAGCGTGGCCAGCCCCATCCAAAGCAGGCTCATGACGCCACCGACAAAGCCAAGCGCCATAAAGCCCCAGCAGCAGCCCACGCAAAACGCGCCCAGCCCCAGCCCCATGCGCAGCCCACCGGCAAAGCCGGTCTTCCAGTGGCCGATGAAATACATCATCGGGGAATGACATACGCCGTGGCAGACCTCTTTCGCACGCGTGAACTGAAACAGCCCCACGATCACCAGCAAGGCGCCCGCGAAGATCGAAGAGGATGCGATCCCGAGGGCATCGACAGCCCCCAGCGCGATCAGCCCCACCTGCACCACAGAAATCAGCGCCGCAAAGGCGACCCAGATCACAAAATAGCCCAGCAAAACGCCGCCCCATCCGGCGCGCGTGCCGTTGGCGCTGACCATCAGGTCCTCATAGGCGCGCAGGGTGGGCACCAACGTTGGCAACATCATCGCGGCCATCATGATGGCCCACATGGGAAACAGCGCACCAAAGCCGACCATGGGCATCATGTTGGCCCCCACGGGGCGGCCCACCAGATCAACACCCGACATCGCGGCCATCATGTACATCACCGCCCACGCCAGCAGGATCAGCGCGAAAAACGCCACCCACAGCACGGACCGGATGTTGAACATGGCTCCCACGAAATGCGCCCTCCCAAGCGACTCGGATGTTGCCTTTCTAAATGTCAGACGTTTAAATGTCTGACAAATGAAAAATGCACCTGATCTCTCCGCCCAAATCGCCAAATCCATCCGCGACGCCATCGTGTCGGGCGATCTGGACGTGGGCGAGCGTCTGCCGAGCGAGGCCGAGCTCAGCGATCAGTTCGATGTCTCCCGCTCCACCGTGCGTGAGGCGTTGAAACGCCTCGCCGCCCAATCGCTGATCCGCACCCAACGCGGCGCCACCGGCGGGGCCTTTGTCAACAAGCTGCGGTTCGAAGACGCCTACGGCCAGCAGATCACCACCTCTGCGCTGCTCCTGTCGATGAACGCCGTCGATTTCACCACCGCGTGTGAGGCCCGCTTTGCCCTCGAACGCGCCTGCGCGCCGCTGTCGGCCCAGCGGCGCAGCGCCGACCATCTGGCCACCATGCGCGCCGAAATCACCCGTCAGGCGCAACCTGGGCTAAGCGACGAAAGCTTCTGCGCCTCCGACGTGGCCTTTCACCGCGCGCTGGTCGATGGCGCGGGCAATCCGGTGCTGTCCTACCAGCTGGCCGGCGCTGTTGAGGCGATTGAACCCCTGATGAACATGATCACCTTCACCGCGCGGTCCCGCGACCGCATCGTGGGCCTGCACACCCGGATCGCCGACGCGCTGGAGGCGCGCGATGCGGACCAGACCGTGGCGCTGCTGGATACATTGGCCGATTACACCGCCGAATTGGGCCAATCCGTGGCCGCCAAAAGAAAAGACACCCCAAAAGGGAACTGATCCGCCCCGCCTTGCGTAGACTTGACAGCACCCAGCAAGGACACCCCATGGACTATATCAATATCGCGATCGCCCTCTTGACCATCGCCTTCGGCGCCTTCGGCTTTCTCGCCCCCCGCTACACGGCCAGCGCTCTGGACATGGAGCCGACAAAATCCACCATGGGTCTGAGCGAATTGCGCGCAGGATCGGGTGGTCTGTTTGTCTCCACCGGCCTGTGGTGTCTGATCACCGGCGCGGATTACGCCTATTTCATGCTGGGTGTGATGTATGTGGGCGCGGGCGCAGGCCGTGCGCTCTCCATCGCCCTCGACAGCCCGCCGATCAAGAAGGCACTGGTGTTCCTTGCCTTTGAATGGCCCCCCGCCGCCTTTCTGATCTGGTACAACTGGCCCGTCTGACCCCCCGTCCCCGTTTCGTTTTGCCAAAAATACTCAAACGCCCCCTTTGCACCACGCGCCCCCGCCCCTATATATGGGATGTCCTTCGGGACTATGAACATAAACGCGCTCGTAATAAGCGGATCGGACCCGGGGGCGGTACCCGGCGTCTCCACCAAACACCGTTCATTTGACGGACATGGGGACGAAACAGGATCGACGAACGTCTAAAGGGGTTAGCTTTGTTTCGGTGAGTTACCACCGTTATCGGTACATTCAAGCTAGTTGCAAATGACAACAATGCTCCGGTCGCACTCGCAGCGTAAGCTGTGCGTAACACCGAAAATTAAGCCCTAAGGCCTAGCAGCTTTAGGCGGGGTTCGCAGGCACCTGGCAACAGAAGCCTGCACTAATTCCCCTGCATCTTGAACAATCCTCTCGACGCTCAAGTCCGTCGCAGGTGTTTGCTCCGCAAACCCCCGAGGCAACAGAAGCCTGCACTTTACATCCCCCGGATTTGCGCCACCATTGCGATATGAGATCACTCGCCCTCCCCCTCATGCTCTGCGCACATCCCGCCTTGGCCTGTGACACGGCGTTGCTCCTGACCATTGACGTGTCCAACTCCATCGACGTGGCCGAATACCGCCTCCAGACAGATGGCATGGCCGACGCCGTGCTGGACGACGAAGTGGCCGAAGCCCTCATTCAGGGGCAGGTCGCCGTGGCTGTGATTCAATGGTCCGGAGTCGACCGGCAGGAGGTGTCGATCCCCTGGCGGCAAATCCGCTCCTTGCCTGATGTCCAGACATTCGCCGCCGATGCGCGCCTGATGCCCCGCGCCTTCGTGATGTCCGACACAGCCCCCGGTGATGCGATCCTCTTTGCCCTCGACTACATGCAGCAGGCACCGCAATGCGGCCGCGAGGTCATTGATATCTCGGGCGACGGCACGCCGAACTCCGGCTCGGACACCCGCACCGCCGCGCGTGAGGCTGAACGCCGCGGCGTCACCATCAATGGCATCGCCATCGAAAGCATGGGGCTGGCCATCACCAACTTTTTCACCCGTCAGGTCGTCACCCGCGACGGCTTCGTGATCACCGCACAGCGCCACCGCGACTACCCCCGCGCGATCCGCGAAAAAATCCTGCGCGAGGTGTCGCGCATCTTCGGATGACGCCGCCCACGCACCAGCGCCTAAAGCGGCAGCGCCACGGTTGATTTGATCTCTTCCATGCTCAGCAAGGCCGTGACATTGAACACCCGCACCTCCGAGATCAGCGCCTGATAGAACACATCATAGGCGCGCGCGTTTTTGACCCGCACTTTGAGGATATAATCAATATCCCCCGCCAGCCTGTGCGCCTCCTGCACCTCCTCGCGGTCCATCAATGCTTTCAGGAACTTGGCCTGCCAATCGGCCTCATGTTCCGACGTGCGGATCAGCACGAAAAAGCACGCCTCGAACCCCAGGGCTTCGGCATCCAGCATGACCGTCTGCTGGCCCACCACACCGGCCTCGCGCAGCTTGCGAATCCGGTTCCAGACCGGCGTCTTGGACGACCCCACCTCACGTGCGATTTCGTCCAAGCTGCGTGACGCATCCGCCTGCAACGCCCGTAGGATTTTCCGGTCCAAATCGTCAATCCGAACATCCATCCGCTTTTCACCCCATTTGGAAAACAACCTGACTGACCTCAGGGTTACGCGGGACATACGTCCCTTTCAAGGCCAAACAGGGGGCAATTCGCGGAACATTATTCTATATTCACCCCAAGAGAAGAGGTGACACATGAAGCACTTTCCAATTTTTCTGGCCGTCGAAGGCCGCCGCATCGTCCTTGCAGGCGGTGGTGATGCAGCATTGGCCAAGCTGCGGCTGATCCTCAAGACGCAGGCAAACATCACCGTCATCGCCGCAGATGCCGCGCCTGAGATCGAAAGCTGGGCTGCCGAGGGTCGCCTCACCCTGATCCGCCGCGCGATGGAACCCGGCGACGCCATGTGCGCGGCCCTCTTCTACGCCGCCCATGAGGACGAGGCCGAGGATGCGCGCACCGCCGCCCTCGCCCACCGCGACGGCGCACTGGTCAATATCGTCGACAATCTGGGCGACAGCCAGTTCATCACCCCCGCCATCGTTGATCGTGACCCCGTCACCATCGCCATCGGCACCGAAGGCGCGGCCCCCGTTCTGGCGCGCGCCATCAAAAAAGACCTCGAAGAAAAGCTCCCCGCATCGCTCGGCACCCTCGCCCGCATCGGCAAGGGGTTCCGCAAAATGGCGGAGGCCTTGCCCTTTGGCGTGGCCCGCCGCAACTTCTGGTCGGATTACTATTTCAACGCAGGCCCCCGCGCCATCGCGGCGGGCGAAGACGCCGTGGAACCCGCCCTGCACGCCCTGCTGGCCGACCATCTGAACGCCGACGCCAAGCCCGGCCATGTCGATCTGGTCGGCGCGGGTCCCGGTGATCCTGACCTGTTGACGCTCAAGGCCCGCCGCGCCCTCGATAAAGCCGACGTCGTCATCTACGACCGTCTGGTCACCCCCGAAATCCTCGAACTGGCGCGGCGTGAGGCGATCATGATCGACGCGGGTAAAACCGGCTTTGGCCCCGCCATGGCACAAGACGACATCAACGCGCTGATCGTCCAGCACGGGCGGGACGGGCACCATGTGGTGCGCCTGAAGGCCGGTGACCCGACGGTCTTTGGTCGTCTGGACGAAGAAATCGACGCCATTGAAGCCGCAAACCTCAGCTATGCCATCGTGCCCGGCATCACCGCAGCCTCTGCGGCGGTGGCCAACATCGGGCAAAGCCTGACCAAACGGGGGCGCAACTCCTCCGTGCGGTTCATCACCGGTCACGACACCAAAGGCTACGCCGATCACGACTGGCGCGCGCTGGCCGAAGACGGCCAAGTGGCGGCCATCTACATGGGCAAGAAATCCGCCCGCTTCATTCAGGGCCGCCTGCTGATGCACGGCGCCGATCCCCTGACGCCTGTCACCATCATCGAAAACGTCAGCCGCACCGACCAACGGGTCATCGCCACCACCTTGGGTGATCTGGAACCCACGATGACCGATGCCAACCTCACCGGTCCCGCGCTGACCTTCCTTGGCCTCGCCCCGCGCGAAGCCGTCACCGCCGCCCGATCCGCACCATCCCTGCAGGAGGCCCTGTAACATGCCCCGTCAATTCACCCCCAAAGTCATCACCGCCAATCGCCTGCTGGAAGGCGACGCTGTCTGGTTCACCACGCAGGACACATGGTCCGGCAACATCCATGACGCCGAATTTCTGACCGACGAAGCCCACGCCGATCTGCGCCTGCTGGAAGCACAGGCGCAGGCCCATGTCATCGCCGGTGCCTATCTGGCCGACGCCAAACAAGGCGACAACGGTCCCGAACCCACCCATTTCAGAGAGGCGTTCCGCACCCGCGGCCCCTCCAACTATCCGCACGGCAAGCAGGAGCAAAATCATGTATAAATACAATGACTTCGATGAGGCTTTCGTGCGTGAACGTGTGGCACAGTTCCGTGGTCAGGTGGAACGCCGCATTGACGGATCGCTGACCGAGGATGAATTCAAGCCGCTGCGTCTGATGAACGGTCTCTACCTGCAACTGCACGCCTACATGCTGCGTGTGGCCGTGCCTTATGGCACGCTCAGCAGCGCGCAGATGGACCGCCTCGCCCACTTGGCCGAAACCTATGACAAAGGCTACGGCCATTTCACCACCCGTCAGAACATCCAGTACAACTGGCCGGAGCTGAAGGACGTGCCTGATATGCTGTCCGATCTGGCGGACGTGGGCATGCACGCCATCCAGACCTCCGGCAACACGATCCGCAACGTAACCGCCGACCATTTCGCCGGTGCCGCCGCGGATGAGGTGGCGGACCCGCGCCCCGTGGCGGAACTGCTGCGTCAGTGGTCCACGGACCACCCCGAATTCCAGTTCCTGCCGCGCAAGTTCAAGATCGCCATCACCGGCGCCGAAGACGACCGCGCCGTGATCAAGGCCCATGATATTGGCCTGCAACTGCGCCGCGTGGACGGCACCCTTGGCGTGCGCGTCATCGTGGGCGGCGGCCTTGGCCGGACGCCGATGATTGGCAAGGTCCTGCGGGACTTCCTGCCGCTGGAGGATCTGCTGCCCTATACGGAGGCCGTCGTCTCCGTCTGGAACCGTCTGGGCCGTCGTGACAACAAATACAAAGCGCGCATCAAGATCACCGTGCATGAGCACGGGATCGAAGAAATTTCCCGCCTTGTCGAGGACCGTTTCACGGCGATCAAACCCGGCTTTTCCGGCGTCGATCAGGAGATTTTGCGAGAAATTGAGACCCAGTTCGCCCCACCCGCGTTCCGCAACGCCCCCACCGATGCCTATGATGCGGCCTATGCCGCCGACCCCCTGTTCCGGTCCTGGGCCGACACGAACCTGACCGCGCACCGCGCCGAGGGCTATGCGATCGTCAGCATTTCACTGAAAAAACACGGGGCCACGCCGGGCGACGCCACCGCCGACCAGATGCGTGTCATGGCGGACCTTGCGCGCACCTACGGCCATGATGAATTGCGCGTCAGCCATGAGCAGAACATCATCCTGCCCCATGTCCACAAATCCGACCTGCCCGACCTTTACGCCGCCCTGCGCAGCGCCGATCTGGCGACGGCGAACATCGGCCTCGCGTCCGACATCATCGCCTGCCCGGGCATGGATTACTGTGCGCTGGCCACAGCGCGGTCCATTCCCATCGCCCAGCAGATTGCCGAACGGGTCGAAGAGCTGAAGATCGAACATGAGGTCGGCCATCTGAAGATCAAAATCTCCGGCTGCATCAACGCCTGCGGGCATCACCATGTGGGCCACATCGGCATCCTCGGTCTGGACCGTGCGGGCGTCGAAAACTACCAGATCACGCTGGGCGGCGACGGCACGCAGCATGCGGCCATCGGTGAACGCGCTGGCCCCGGCTTTGCCTATGATGAAATCGTGCCCGCGATTGAACGGCTGATCACAGGCTACCTCGCCCTGCGGGAGCACGAAGACGAGACCTTCATCGAGGCCTACCGCCGTCTTGGTGCGGCCCCGTTCAAGGCCATTCTTTACCCACAGGAGGCCCGTGATGCCGCTTGACGGACGCACCCAAACCCTAAACCGCCTGTTCAAGGACCGTGAGGCTTTGGATGTGGTGGATCACGCCCTGACGCAGCTGGGCGAGGTCGCCATGGTCAGCTCCTTCGGGGCGGACTCTGTCGTGCTGTTGCACATGGCCGCCCAAGTTGACCGGAACGCCCGTGTGGTGTTCATCGACACGGAGATGTTGTTCCCCGAAACGCTGGCCTATCAGACCCAAGTGGCAGACACCCTTGGCCTGACCAATGTGGACATCATCCGCGCGCCGCGGGCTGCCGTGTTTGAACGCGACAACGAAAACCTGCTGCATTTGCACGACCCCGACGCCTGCTGCCATCTGCGCAAAACCGAACCGCTGGACCGTGCATTACGCGGGGTAGATGCGTGGATCACAGGGCGCAAACGTCATCAAGGGGGCGCACGCGCCGCACTTGATCTGTTTGAGGTGGACCGCCCCTTGGGCCAGCTGCCCCGCATCAAGGTGAACCCGCTGGCCCATTGGGACAGCGACGATCTGCGGGGGTACATCGAAGCGCACAGCCTGCCGCGCCATCCGCTGGTAGCCAAGGGTTATCCCAGCATCGGCTGCGTGCCCTGCACCTCCCCCGTGGGCCACGGCGAAGATGTGCGCGCGGGCCGGTGGCGGGATCAGGGCAAGACGGAATGTGGCATTCATTTTGGCGCGGACGGCGTGGGCCGCAGCACCTGATTTTTGAGTATTTTTGGCAAAACGAAACCAAAAGGGCGCGTTTGCCGGACCGAAAGGACAAGACGATGACAGTAGTGGTAAATGACGCGGGCTTTGCGTCTGATGACTGGACGGCCCCGATTGTGGCACTGGACGCGCTGGCGGCCAATGACGGGGGCGCGGTGGCGGTTGATCTGGCCTCTGACGCGGAACCTGGCCGTCTGGCGGACCGGTTGGACACCATTGATATGATCCGCGTGGATTTCCCCAGCTTTGCCGACGGGCGCGGGTTCACCATCGCCGCGCAACTGCGGCGCATGGGGTTTCAGGGCCGGTTGCGCGCGCGGGGCCATGTAATTGCCGATCAATATGCCATGGCACGCCGGTCCGGTTTCGACGAGGTCGAGATTGACGAGGCACTGGCCGCGCGCCAGCCCGAGGACCAGTGGCTGCGCCGTGCCGATTGGCAGGCCCACAACTATCAGGCCCGCCTGCGCGGCTAAGCCCCCTTTTCTAGACACAGATCACAGCGTAACAGAGGAGCGTGGGGCGACACCCCGCGCCAGATGCACATGACAGAAATGACACCCGTGACCCAAGACAAGACCAAAGCCGTTCCCGCCCTGCCCGACGCGCAAACCGTGACGGAGGTCAAACATTACACCGACCGTCTGTTCAGCTTTCGCTGCACGCGGCCTGCATCCTTGCGGTTCCGGTCCGGCGAGTTCGTGATGATCGGCCTGATGGGCGACCCGCACCCCGAGACCGGCAAGGTGAAGCCCCTGTTGCGCGCCTATTCCATCGCCTCGCCGTCGTGGGATGAGGAGATGGAGTTTTATTCCATCAAGGTGCCCGACGGCCCGCTGACCTCCAAATTGCAGCACATCAAGGTGGGCGATGAGGTGATCCTGCGCCCCAAGCCCGTGGGCACGCTGGTGCATGACGCGCTGCTGCCCGGCAAACGGTTGTGGTTTTTCGCGACCGGCACGGGCTTTGCGCCCTTTGCGTCGCTGCTGCGCGAGCCGCAGACCTATGAGGATTATGATGAGGTCATCATCACGCACACCTGCCGCGAAGTGGGCGAACTGACCTATGGCCGCGATCTGATCGAAGGCCTGAAGCAGGATGAATTGCTCAACGAAGTGATCGGCGACGGCTTCTGGAAAAAGATCAAATACTACCCGACCACCACCCGCGAAGAGAGCCCCAAGATGGGCCGCATCACGGACCTGATGAAATCCGGTGAGGCCTTTGCCGATCTGGGCGTGCCGCCCCTGAACAAGGACACGGACCGCGCGATGATCTGTGGCAACATGGCGTTCAATCTGGAACTGAAGGCCATGTTCGAAGACTACGGGCTGGAGGAAGGCGCAAATTCGAAGCCCGCCCATTACGTGGTTGAAAAGGCGTTCCTCGACTAGGAATCGCGTCGCTGAATGCAAAAGGGCCGCTCAATCGAGCGGCCCTTTTCGTTTTGTGCCAATGGCTTACTGGCCCAGACGTTCGCCCAGACGTTGCAACGTGCCTTCCAGAAGGTCGGGGTTGCGCTGTGCGCCGATCAGGGCTGCGCGAGACACCGCCTTGGTCTGATCATCCATGTCGGATGCGTCAATCGCCTCGGCCAGCGCGTCGAAATCGAACCCGTCCACTGTCAGCAGCGTGCCAAGGTCCATGCCGTCCGCAGCCTCGGTCACATCATTGATCGCCTCTTGTGCGGAATTGCCCTCTTCAACCGCGTCACTGGCCAACTCGGTCGCGACATCGGCTGCTTCGGACGTCGTGGCCTCGCCCTGCTCGACCGCCTCGGCGGCTTCGGCAGCGGCTGCGTCTTCGATGGCTTCCTCTGTGTCGGCAGCTTC
>NZ_JAHDGE010000037.1 GCF_020627745.1 Pseudooctadecabacter sp. | reverse complement strand
GCCATGCGCATCAGCATGTCGATGCCAAAGCCCACGATGCCGATGATGATCACGCCCAACAGGATGATGTCCGTCGATTGGAATTTGGACGCTGTGGTGATCATCTTGCCAATGCCTTCTTCGGCGGCGACCAGTTCAGCGGCCACAACCGTGCCCCAGCAGACACCCATGGCGACCCGCGCGCCGGTGAAAATCTCCGGCAAGGAGTTGGGGATAATCACATGACGCAGGATTTGCCATTTCGACGCGCCCAGTGAATAGGCGGCGTGAACCTTGGTGATCCGCACGCCGGACACCCCAGACCGTGCGGCGATGGCCATGATCCAAAGGGCAGCAAGGAACAACAGGAAGATTTTGCCCACCTCCCCGATGCCGAACCAGATGATGACCAGCGGGATCAGGGCCAGTGGCGGCACAGGGCGCATGAATTCCACGATTGGGTCAAACCAGCCACGGAACCAGTTGGACAGTCCCATGGCATAGCCCAGCGGGATGCCCACCAAAGCGCCCAGCAAGAAGCCCACGACAACGCGGAAGAGCGAAAAGCCAAGATGAACCGTCAGATAGACGTTCTGGTAGCCGTATTTGGCGATCTCGATGAAGGACGACCAGACAACCTCTGGCGCAGGCAGGTAAAGGGGCTGCATCTGCCAGCCCTGATCGGGCACCACATTGATCGTGCCGCGGTCGGTGATCGCAACACGGCCAAAGTCCAGATCAAACGACGGCGCGGTGTCGATCAGGTTGCCGTCCGCATCGCGGTTTTCTGCGTCGAACTGGAATTCCTGACCGTTGATCGCCACAACACGGGCCCCCGCATCGCGGTCGACCTCATCGTTGCGGTCCCAACGCACAATGCCGGACCGGTAGACGGAAATATCAGTCGCGTCGTTCTTGGCGGTGCCCTCGCCCTCGGGAATCTGCTGTTCGGCGGGGTCTTCGCCCACGGGCAGGACCCGCACGAAGACTTCGGCGTCATCGCGGTTTCCGGCGGCATCTTCGACGGTATAGGTAAAGGACGCCTCGCCAGTGAAGGGGCCAGGCAAGTGCAAGAAACGCGGGATCAGGGACGATCCGGTGAAGGACCCCCAGATCACGAAGATCAATACAATCGAGATGATCGAGGCTGACAACATCGACCGCACGGCGCTTTCATCCCCGAAGGTCACTGTTTTGAGCGACGTGTAATCCCGCGTCGGCGTCAGAAAGGTTTTCAGCGCGCGCCATGCAAACATGAACGCAAGGATAATCCCCACATAAAGTGCAATGGACGGGATGGCGCCAAGTGCGGCGATAAAGACGTTCTGGGTCTCTGTCCAAAGTTCGGACCCGAGGACACCCATCTGGCCAGAGAAGACCTCCCATCCGGTCGCGACTTCGCAGCCCTCCGGCGGGGTGAAGTTTTCTCCGACGGTCTGGCCTTCGGCCACGGGGGAGGCACGCAATTCCGTGCGGGTTTCACCCAGACGTTCGAAGGTACACATAAGGTTGACGGTATCAGCCATGATTATGCCCCTTCCTCGGTTCGGCCCATGATTTCCTCTTCCATGTCCCAGATCATCGTCAGGATCTCTTCACGGGTGGGGGCGTATTGGGGGTGTTCCTTGACCTCACGCAGGTCGGCGTTCACGCCCATTTCCGCAAACGGCAGGCGGTATTCCTTGTGGATGCGACCGGGGCGCGGGGCCATGACCAGCACGCGTTCGCCCAGCAAGAGCGCCTCGTCAATCGAGTGGGTGATCAGAATAATCGTCTTGCCCGTCTCTTTCCAGAGTTTGAGGACAAGCGATTGCATCTTTTCGCGGGTCAACGCATCCAGCGCGCCCAGCGGTTCGTCCATCAAGATCACGTCGGGGTCATTGGCCAGACAACGGGCCAAAGCCACACGTTGCTGCATCCCGCCCGACAGCTCGTACACCATCTTTTCCTTGAAGTCCTGCAGACCTACGATGTCCAACAGGCGGTCCACATTGGGCATATAATCGGCTTTTTTCTTGCCGGCCATGCGGGGGCCAAAACTCACATTGTCGCGTACGGACATCCATTCAAACAGCGCGCCTTGCTGGAACACCATCCCGCGTTCGGCGTCGGGGCCTTCGACCACGTGATCGTTGACGCGGGTTTCGCCTTCGGTCGGTGCCAGAAACCCTGCCACGATGTTCAAAAGCGTGGTTTTGCCACAGCCCGAGGGTCCAAGGACGCTCATGATTTCGCCGGGCTTGATGTCGAGGGTGACATCCTGAAGCGCTTGCACATGCCCGCCGCCCGGCAGGTCAAAACGCATTGAAATATTGTCGATGGCCAATCCGGACATTGGGGCCCCGCTAAGGTTTGGTGATTTCGTGGATAGGGTGTGGCTTGGGGTGAAAGAGGCCGCAGGCGCGGCCTCTTTCCAGTCGTCACTTACATGTCAGAGGCAGAAGCCAATGGACCTGTGTTGATGTTGCCTTCGTAGCTGTCCAGTGCGCTTTCGATGGATCCGGATTCAACGAATACATCTGCCACGCCGGACAGGAAGGATGGGGCCGCAGCACCCAGCCATGCATCGCCCAGCTGCTCTTCCACGGAGGGGAAGACAAAGGTGGCAAGCGTGGCTTCGGTGGCTTCAAGGTCCATGCCGGCGTCCTGTGCGATCACGGGCAGCATTTCGTCCTTCATGGAGCCTTCGTTCCACATGGCGTTTGCTTCTGCCGTGACAGCCAAGAACTTGGCGACAGTTTCTTCGTTCTCGGCGACCCAGTCGGTCGGGCCGGAGGTCACGTCGAACACGAGGATGCCAAGGTCGGTCTTTTCCTGACCGGTCAGCAATGTGTTGCCGTGCTCAAGCGCGCGACGCAGGGACCCGCCCCAGCCGCACATCATGTCGATGGACCCCTGTGCGATGGCAGCCGCGGAATCCGGTGGGGCCATGTCAACGATTTCCAGCGACGCGAGGTCCACACCGAAGTGGTCCATCTGGCGCAGGAAGCCGTAGTGCGCGGCGGTGCCCAGTGGAACAGCAACCTTGGAGCCTGCCAGATCGGCAGCGCTGTCCGCGTCGATTTCCAGATCAGAGCGCACAACGCAGTTGTCGTTGTCCGCATAGGACACCGCAACGTCGAGCATCTGAAGGTCCTGACCGGCAGAGGTCGCAACCACAAACGGAGGCACACCCTGAGAGACGGACAGCTGAACATCGCCAGAGGCCATGGCGGCGGACATCGCCGTACCGGTGTCGAAGGACACCCAGTTGATTTCCATACCGAGGGCTTCTTCATAGGTGCCGTTCACTTTCGCGAACTGGAATGGCATTGGCCACTCAAGGAAGTAGCCGACGGTGATCGCGTGGCCATCGGCCATCGCTGTCGTACCGCTCAGTGCGGCAACAGCGCCCAGCACAATGGCGGAAGTTGTTTTCTTAATCATGAGTATTTCCCTGTTAAGTGTCGTGTTGCTTGGCAACTTTTATGGACCGCTGAGCGCAGTCCCGCTTTACGCGTTGCCAGCCTAGGTAGGGAAACGTCGCGACGTCAAATCATTTATCTTTTCTGGACTTATTGCGTTCTCGAAATTGGCCTTAAGGATCGACCAAATACCTTTTTTTGCGGATGATTCTGCATCCGTTGTGGGCAAAGGGCGTTATGAAACAGGCACAGTGAAAACGCATGAACCATCATGGGTGGCCGCCTTATGACCTAGTCACCTGCGTTACTGGTCAATGTGTCAAAGGGTTCCGCATGGATAAGGTTTTCACGCATCAAACGTTCGGCAAGTGTGCCGCGCGGCTGTTCCAGATCGGCCAAATAGGCCGCGATCTGATTTGCACGCTGGCGCGTGATTGAAAGGGCGTCATGCGGGGTAACGGCAGCAAAGGCGATGGTCTGTCCGGCACGCATTTGCGCCAGCCGGTCCGTATCAACCGAAATCACGGTGGCAATTTTGGGATAGCCACCCGTGGATTGGTGATCGGCCATAAGGACCGTCGGGACACCGTCCCCAGACACCTGCACCGATCCGCGCAAAATGGGTTCGGACGGGATCGACAACGCGCCCGTCAGGGGCAGTGGCGGCCCCTCAAGCCGCAGACCCATCCGATCGCTTGCGGGGCTAAGGCGAAACGGTTTGGTCAAGAACGATTCCACGGCGTCGCGTGTGAAATATTGATCCTGCGGGCCCATCACGACCCGCAAGGGGCCGGTGTCATTTGGCGAACGGGGCAGATTGCCCAGCCGTGTTGGCCGAACCTCAGGGGCCTCGATCCGCAGTGTGCTGCCTGTTGTCAATGCGGGACTGCCCAGCCCCGATTTGGAATGTCGCGCCGTGCTGCCCATCCACGACGGGGCGACGATCGTGCCCGCCATGGCTAGATAGGCCCAGCTGCCCTCAGCCCCGCCCCGAAGGGTCAACGACTGTCCCGGCTCCAGCGTCAGAACGCAGGGCATTGCCCATTTGGTCCCGCTGACATCGACCCCAAAAGCCCCGCCCGTCATGGCCAGCGTCAGCGGCGTGTCCGTCGTCAGGGCAATCCCCCCAAGGGAAACTTCAATCACCGTGCTGCCAGCGGGATTGCCGATGGCCGCGTTGGCGGCGGCTGCCGCAGCGCGGTCCATCGCGCCGGATGGAGAGACGCCGAACCGCAGACCACCGGTGCGCCCCGCATCCTGCAGGCTGACCAACGGACCCGCATGGTCGATTTGAAGCGTTGCATCAGTCATGACGGATTTCGTGAAAGGTGTCGGCAGATATACGTCGGAACCGCACGCGATCGCCCACATCGAAAAGGATCGGGGCGTCGGGGTTGTCCGTGAGGACCGGTGTCGGTGACCGCCCGATCACCGACCAGCCTGTGGGCATCGTCAGGGTCGTCACGAGGCACTGACGGCCTGCGATCATGACCGCCCCCGCTGGCACATCCGGCACCGCCTGCGGTTTGCGCGGCACCTGAATGGCCTCGGCCACGCCGCCCAGATACCCGTACCCCGGCGCAAAGCCGAACATCAAAACATCATAATCACCCGCCAGATGGGCGGAGATGACCGCCTCTTCGCTCAGACCGGTGGCTGCGGCCACAGCAGGCAAGTCGGGGGCGAAGGGGTCGTCGTAACAGACGTCGATGGTTCGGGTTGTCCCGCTGGACGTGGCAGGCGGGATTGGAAAGCATCTTTCAACTGCCTGCTGCACGGCAGAATGATCCGTCAACAGCGGATCGAACACCACCATGAGGTTGACCAGCGCGGGCACGGTTTCAAGAACGCCCTGCGGCAGGTCCGCATTCAAAGCCGCATCAAGGCCACGGATCACGGCGTGGGTGTCTTGGTCAAATTCATCGCCAAAGATCACAAGGAGGCCGAAATCCGCCACCGGTTTGAAGGTCGGATGCACGGATCAGCGCCCCGCAAAAGCGCGGATTGAGACACCATTGGCGGTCAGACGCGCGCGGATATCGCGGGCCATGGTCACTGCTGTGGGTCCATCCCCGTGCACACAGATGGACGCTGCCGCCAAGGGGATCGGGTCCCCGTCGGTGGTGGGCATCAGGCCCGTATCGAGGAACGAAAGCAGCCGCGCGCTGGCCTCGGATGCGTCGTGGATCATCGCGCCCGGCTGGTCGCGCGGCACAAGTTGGCCCGACTGCAAATAGCCGCGATCTGCGAAGACCTCAGAATACACCGGCTGTCCTGCGTCGCGCGCTGCGTGTTCGGACTGGGTGCCGGAAATCGCAAGGATCGCCATGTCAGGATCAATCGCCTTGACCGTCCGTGTGATCACATCGGCCACAGCGCGGTCGCGCGCGGCCAGATTGCCCAGCGCGCCGTGTGGTTTGACATAGGCGACCGATACGCCGACCTGCGCCGCAATCCCCTGAAGCGCGCCGATCTGGGCCGCGACAAGGGCCGCGATTTCAGCGGTCGTCATGGGGATCAACCGCCGTCCGAACCCCTCGCGATCTGCGAAACCGGGATGCGCGCCGACGGTGACACCGGCATCGCGCGCCGCCTGCAAGGTGCGCCACATGGTATCCGGGTCGCTGGCGTGTCCGCCGCAGGCCACATTGGCCGAGGTCACGATGTCCAACATGGCGGCATCATCGCCCATGGACCAGGGGCCGAACCCCTCCCCCAGATCGGCGTTCAGATCAATCTGCATCGGCCCCCTCCGCACAAAGCGCAAACAGCACAGCATTGGCCGAGGTTTCATTGACGGCCAGTGGTGTGTCGTAGAGGATGGCAAGCCGCAGCAGGGATTTCACATCCACATCGTGGGGCACGGCGGTCATGGGGTCGATGAAGAACACCAGCCCGTCCAACGCGCCCTCGGCAATCATCGCGCCCAGTTGCGCGTCCCCACCCAAAGGGCCGCTCAGAAGCCGGGTGATGGGCAAACCCGTGTCGTCCATCAGCCGCCCGCCGGTTGTGCCCGTCGCATACAGATCAAACCCCTGAAGGTCGCGGCGTTTGGCGCGCGCCCATGTGACTAGGGCGTCCTTTTTGGCGTCATGGGCCACAAGGGCAAGGCGTTTCGGCATTGGGCGGGTCTCCGGTTGATATGGCCTATTGGGCCAGTTTTCACGCGCGGGGACAAGCGCGAAGCGTGGCTGTTTCACCTGTATATCCTGCCTTCTGCACAGCGGGCGCTGTGGCGGGACGGTCTTGCAATTCATGCGCTGGCGCGTCACTTCGGGGCTATGCGTGCGGTTCAGTTGATCTTTGTTGCAGTTATTCTGGCCCTTGCAGCGGGTCTGCATTGGGTGTCGTTCTCCTATTTCAAAGGACAGGAAATCGACCGCGCGGCGGCACGTCTGACCCTCTATCGCAGCACGCTGGAATCGGAGCTTCGGCATTTTGCCCATCTGCCGTTCCTGCTGTCGCTTGATCCGGTTGTGGCGCAGACGCTGGCAGGCGGGGCAACGGAACGATTGGATCGCAGGTTGGCGCGGTTTGCACAAAGCGCGGGCCTTGATGCGATGTATTTTATGGATGCCACAGGCCAGACGATTGCCGCATCAAACGCCGCAACGCAGACCAGTTTCAAAGGTCAGAACTACGGGTTCCGCCCCTATTTTCAGGCCGCTTTGGACGGCGCTCTGGGTGAGTTTTACGGAATCGGTGCGACGACGGGCATTCCGGGATATTTCTACGCGATGGCCGTGCGGCCTGCGGGGACGGACACCCAAGGTGTGATCGCGATCAAGATTGATTTGTCCGAGGTTCAGGACAACTGGCAAGCCTCGGGGGAGAGGATCATCCTCGCCAATTCCGACGGGGTTGTCCTGTTGGCGTCGGATCCCGCGTGGCGCTACCGGACGCTGGATGCGCTGACGCAGGCCCAGCGCGCCCGCATCGACGCGCAACGCCAGTTCGGGGCGGAACCGCTGACGCCATTGGGTGGCACGTTGGATGTGGCCGCACAGACCGCCATGATCGATGACGAACGGTTGCTGTATTTGCAGACCGGCGATTTGCCCAACGGCTGGTCGCTGCATTTCTTTGTGCCGGATGATGCGGCACGGGCGCGGGCATGGCTCGCGACGGGGGCGTTTCTGACGGTGCTGTTAATTTCGTTCAGCGGGTTTCAGGTGGCCCGTGTGCGGCGCATTCGCACGGCTTTGCAGAAATCGGAACAGGAGGAAAGCGCCCTGCGGCAGGCCAATGCGCGGTTGGCCGTGGAAATCGAAGATCGCCGCACGGCAGAAGCAAGTCTGCAAAAGACACAGCAAGAATTGGAGCGCGCAGGCCGTCTGGCAGCCTTGGGCCAACTGGCGTCATCCGTGACCCACGAGTTGGGCCAGCCCATAGCCGCCATGCGCAACCAGTTGGCCGCGTCCGAGATGACGGTGGGCGCCACGCCTTTGCACGACAAGATGCAGGGGCTTGTGGCGCGGATGGAAAACATCACGCGGCAGTTGAAGTTCTTTTCGCGCAAGGGGCGCGACAGTTTTGACGATTTCGATTTGCGCTCCGCCATGGAGGCCGCGCTGGACTTGGTGGAGACCGCGATCACCGCGCGTGATGCCACCGTCGCCTATACACCCCCCGATGCCCCTGTGATGGTCTACGCCAACAAGCTGCGGATCGAACAGGTAATGACCAACCTCATCCGCAATGCGCTGGATGCTGTGGACGGCGCGGCCGACCGGCACGTCAGTATCACCATGGGTGGAGATGAGCATGCCGTGTGGTTTGAGGTTGCAGACACCGGCCACGGGCTGCGCGGGCAGACCCTTGATGATTTGCGCGAACCATTTGCCACCACCCGCGAAAGCGGTCAGGGCATGGGGTTGGGCCTGACGATTTCCGCAGGGATTGTCACCGATCACGGCGGCACGATCACGGCGCAAGATCGCGCCAGCGGAGGGGCTGTGTTCCACGTCATTCTGCCCCGCACAGAGATGAAGGACCCCTTATGACCCATCCTCGCGTTTTGATCATTGATGACGACCGGATGATGCGAAATTCGCTGGTCGATCTGATTGAGGCCGCAGGCTGGACAGCGAAACCCTTGGCCCGCGCCACCGAAGCTGCCCGTTGGATCACGCAGTTCCAGCCCGATGTAATCCTGTCCGACGTACGGATGCCCGATCTGTCGGGGATCGAGCTTTTGAAATCGCTTGAGGCCGCCCCACCCGTCGTTTTGATCTCCGCCCATGGCGATATCCCCACGGCGGTCGAGGCGATGAACAACGGCGCCTATAGCTTCGTTGAAAAGCCCTTTGACCCCAAACGCCTGCTTTTGATCCTGACCCATGCGGCGGACCAGCACCGCATGCGGCAAAGCAATGACCGGCTGAAGGGACGGTTGCGGCAGATGTCGGGGCTGGACAGCCGCGTGTTGGGCGACACACCGGATGCGCACCGGCTGCGCGATACGATTGTGTTGATGGCCGATGTGGATGCGTCCGTGTTGATCACCGGGGAAACCGGTGTCGGCAAGGATCTGGCGGCGCGCGCGCTGCATGATCTGTCGCCCCGCGGCGACATGCCGTTTGTGGCCGTGAACGCCGCACAAATCAGCGCCGACCAGTTGCCGCATATCGCGCGGTCGGCGGATGGGGGCACGTTGTTTCTCGATGAAATCTGCGCCTGTCCCGTCGATCTGCAGCCTGTGTTGTTGCGTCTGATTGATGCGGGCGAAGTGATGACCACGGGCCAGGGCACGCCAGAAACTGTCTCGTTGCGCATCCTGTCGGCCACCAATGAAGACACCGGTGCTGCTGTGTCCGACGGACGGCTGCGGGCGGATTTGCTTTACCGGCTGAGCGGCTTCACCCTGCACGTCCCGCCCCTGCGGGCGCGGCTTGATGACGTTCCCATTCTGGCGTTGCGGTTTTTGCAGGACAGTGCGGCGGGTTACGATACGGCGGTGCCCGACCTGACGGAGGCCGATCTGGCCGTTCTGATGGCCCATGACTGGCCTGGCAATGTGCGCGAATTGCGCAACGTGGCGGACCGGCGCGTGTTGATGGCCCGCCAGGGCGGCGGCACGATGCAGGATGCCTTGACCGGGGACGCGACGGAGGCCCCGATCCGCCCCGGCCTGCGCGAAGCCGTCGCCGCCTTTGAACGTCAGATGATCGCGAAGGCCATTCAGGCCCATGCGGGCCGGATGGATGACGCGGCAGAGGCTTTGGGGATCGGGCGGCGCACGCTGAACGAAAAGATCGTCAAACTGGGCCTCGATAAAGACGCGCTTTTGTAGGGTCCCAGCCCCAAAGACGCCCCCTGCGGAAATCCGCAGGGCAGACCCCCAAACGCCTCGCGCTTTTCTTCATGAGGAAAGGCAGCCGTTTGCGGCTACAGTACCCCCACATAGATTCTGGGAGGACTCACTATGAACACCTATCTTAACCGTGCCGCCATTGCGGCCCTTGCAACCGCCTGCGCCACGACAGCTGTCGCGGAAGAATGGAACGTCTCGCTTTGGGGTTCCCCACGTGCGTTTACAGCCCACGTGGAAAAGCTGGCAGAACTCGTCAGCGAAAAAACGGACGGCGAATTCACGCTGAACATCAGCTACGGCGGTCTGTCCAACAACCGTGAAAACCTCGACGGGATTTCCATTGGTGCGTTTGAAATGGCGCAGTTCTGTGCGGGCTATCACCGCGACAAGAACCCGTCGATCACCGTGCTGGAACTGCCGTTCCTCGGCGTGACATCGTTGGAACAAGAGGTGGCACTGTCCATGGCGGTCTACCAGCATCCGGCAACTGTGGCCGATCTGGGCCGCTGGAACGCCACCTTGCTGATGCCATCGCCCCTGCCCCAGTACAATCTGGCAGGATCCGGCGATGCGCCATCGACCTTGGCTGATTTCGAAGGCATGAGTGTCCGTGCCACAGGTGGCATCGGTGCTGCGATGGAAACTGTCGGCGCTGTGCCCACATCCATGTCCGCCACCGAAGTCCGTCAGGCCATGGACAGCGGCGTGGTTCAGGCCGTCAGCTTTGCCCCACACGCGCATATGTCTTTCGGCACGATCGAGAACGCAACATGGTGGACCGAGAACCTGAACCCAGGCACCGTGAACTGCCCTGTTGTGGTGAACACCGATGCGCTGGACGGGTTGTCTGACGCGCACCGTGAGGCGCTGTTGGGGTCCGTGGACGAAGCCCTCGACCATTACATCGCCAACTACAATGGTGCGACAATGGACGCTTGGGGCCCTGCCTTGGAAGAGCGCGGCATCGAACGCATCAGCTTCTCCGATGATGAACTGGCAGCCTTTGAGGAGGCCGCCGCCGCCCCTGCCGCACAGGCGTGGATTGAGCAGAACAGCGGCCAGCTGCCTGCCCAAGAACTTTACGACATGGTCACCGGCATGATTGCCGACGGCTCCTAAGACGACCCGCCCCGCGCCGGACGACCGGCGCGGGGCATTTCATATGCAGGGGGGACCGCACTATGGCGACTGCATCGTTGGTGCTGACGGATGACAGCACACTCAGTAAATTAGACCGCACATTGTTACGACTTGAACGGGGGTTCGCGCTGATCAGCGGGCTGGCCGTTTTTTCGTTGATGTTGCTGGCCGTCGTGTCCGTGACGGGGCGCAATGCCTTTAACCAGCCCTTGCCCGGCTATGTCGACTGGATCGAACAGGCCATGCCGCTTATTGCGTTCATGGGCATTTCCTATGTCATGCGCGAAGGCGGCCATATCCGCATGGATATTGTCGTGGGCAAGCTGCGGGGGCGGACACTTTATATCGTGGAACTGATCACAACCTTGGCTGTGTTGCTGCTGATGGTGATGTTGGTCTGGGGGACATGGGCGCATTTCCAGCGGTCGTTTGACTGGGCTGCCCCCCTATGGAGCCGCGACAGTTCCATGGATATCGCCTTGCCGATCTGGCCAGCCAAACTGATGGCGCCCTTGGCGTTCAGCGTCTTGGTCCTGCGCCTTTTGCTGCAGGTCTGGGCCTACGGACGCGCGATTGTCACAGGCCACGCCATTGCCGTGCCCTTGATTGCCGATGCCGCCACACAGGCGCGCATGGAAGCCGAACAACTGGATGATAACTGATGGAACCGATTGATATTGGACTGTGGGTCACGGGCGGCATGTTGGTGCTTGTGGTGCTGGGCATGCGCGTGGCTTTCGCCGCCGGTTTGGCGGGCCTCATCGGGTTGGTCTGGATATTCTGGGCCAAGAAGGATTACGGCTTTGATGATCTGGGCTGGGCCATTGGCGTGGCGGCAAAGACAGCGGGGCAAGTGCCCCATTCGAAAGTGTCGTCACAGGCGCTGTCTCTGATCCCGACCTTCATTCTGATCGGCTATCTGGCCTATTACGCGGGCCTGACAAAGGCCCTGTTCGAGGCGGCCAAACGTTGGATCGCTTGGGTGCCGGGCGGCTTGGCAGTGTCCACCGTCTTTGCAACAGCGGGCTTTGCGGCGGTATCAGGCGCATCGGTGGCCACGTCTGCCGTCTTTGCACGCATTGCCATCCCCGAAATGCTGGCGATTGGATATAACAAGCAATTTGCGGCAGGCGTTGTGGCCGCAGGCGGCACCTTGGCGTCGTTGATCCCGCCCTCTGCGATCTTGGTGATCTATGCGATCATCGTGGAACAGGACGTGGGCAAACTGCTGCTGGCCGGGTTCATCCCCGGCGCGTTTTCAGCGATCATCTACGCCGGTCTGATCATCGGCATGGCGGTGGTGTTCAAGAACATCGGCCCGCCGGTGCGCGGCTTCACGTGGAAAGAACGGTTGGTGTCCTTGCCGCCTGCCTTGCCGATTGTCTTCGTTGTCCTGACGATCATCTGCTTCGTCTACAACCCATTCGGTGGCGACGCCTGGGGCACGCCGACCGAAGGCGGGGCGATTGGGGCGTTCGTGGTGTTTCTGATGGCGCTTTACCAAGGAATGCGCTGGACGCAGCTGAAAGACGCGTTGATTGAGACCGCGAAGTTGAGCGTGATGATCTTCACGATCATCTGGGGCGTGCTGATTTATGTGCGGTTCCTTGGCTTTGCCGATCTGCCCTCTGCGTTCTCGGACTGGATCACATCGCTGACGATGGAGCCGATGTTGATCCTGATCTGCATCCTGCTGGCCTATGCGGTCCTGGGGATGTTCATGGACGCCATCGGGATGCTTCTGCTGACCCTGCCTGTGGTCTATCCGGCTGTCATGGCGCTGAATGGTGGGGCGGATGTGGCGGCAGCCGACAGCACCTTCGGGATGTCGGGGCCCATGTGTGCGATCTGGTTCGGTATTCTGGTGGTCAAAATGGCGGAGTTCTGTCTGATCACGCCGCCCATCGGATTGAACTGTTTTGTGGTGGCAGGTGTGCGCGATGACCTGTCCGTACAGGACGTGTTCAAAGGTGTGACACCGTTCTTCATTGCGGACGGGATCACCATTGCCCTGCTGGTGGCCTTTCCCGCCATTGTGTTGTGGCTGCCCAGTCTGGCCTGAACAGCCATCCGGATGGTGACAAACCGAAGGGCCGCCGCAGTTTCCTGCGGCGGCCCTTTTCAAATCTCAAGACGGCGGGTTCAGAACTTCAACTCATAAAGAGCGTTAAGGGAAATATCCTCGTCCCCTTCGACGTTCTTGTAGTCAAATCCGACCGAGAACCTGTCATCCTCTGAGGTGTAGTTGATGCCAAGCCCGTAACCGCAAGCCTCATCCGAACCCAAGGACCCTGTCTCCCGCCGGCAGATAAGGCTGGGCGCTATGACGGCATCCCCTTCGGCCATCGAGATGTGGATTTCCGGCGCTATCGTCAAATCCGCGACCGAGACCCGCCCGAAATCCGCACTTTCCAGCGATGTCAGACCAAAGGCTGTGGCATCGAATGCGGCCACGCCGATGTCGGACGCACCGTAGTCAATGGCCACAGTGGGGCGCAGTTCGAACCCGTCCATTTCCACCGTCCCGGCCAGCTTTACACCGGCGTAGATGTTGGTGGAATCATAGGTGCCATCCAGTGCCAGTGTTCCATCGGTCATCGAAATGTCGGACCGGGTGTAGCCCAGCGCGGCATAGCCGCTCATGAACAGGTTTTCGTTCAGCTGCTTGAGGCCGAAACCACCCACCGTGCCGTTGACCGAAGACACGTCGCCTGTGAACGTTCCGTTCAATTCCGAACTGCCAAAGCCGATGCCAATGAAATAGCCCATGCTGAGCGTTTCATCCATGTCGTATTCGACGGCATAGCGACCGGACACCTGACCGGTGACAGACCCGTCTTCGTCGCGGGCAATGTCGAACTGACCCAGCGTATAGCGCCGTGCATCGCCTTCGGCGTTCAGGCCAAAGAAGGTGCCACGGGTCGTCATGTTGCGGCCACTGATCGTGATGTTGCCATCGACATCCAAGGGAACCGACTGCGTTTGCCCGCCTTGGGACCTGTCGATGAAACCATCCAGAAGGCGATCCATCATCGCAGTGTTTGCGCTGATTTCGTTGCGAATATTCCGACGGGCCTCCTGTTCGACAATCCGTTGGATATCTTCAAGGTTGTCGGCAAATTCAATCGCGGGGGACCCGGAGGCCACCGAATAGACATTCGATGCGGGGTTCGGGTTTCCTGCAACATCCGTGACGCCACCTGCGGGGATGCTGATGGACACTGTTTCCCCCAGTATCGGGGTCACGGTCGCCGTGTAGGACGCGCCGGTCCCTGTCAGATTACCGAGGCTTCCGCCCTCAACCGTAAAGTCTGCGAGGGACAGATCCAGAATAGTTTCGGAGGCGGCGATCGTAATTGTGAACTCTTCAAGCTGTGGATCGGTTGGGCCTGAAATGGTCAGGACCGGCGCGTCCTCGTCTACGGCAACGCCGCGCACCTGAATATTGAAATCACCCTCATCGCGATCATCGGACAGAAGCCTCAGGTCGAACCCGAAGGCCCCCAAGGCGATGGGCACATAGGTCACCGTTACGGTGGTGGACTGTCCCGGTTGCACCACAGTGGTGCCGATCTGGATATCTGTCACGTTGACGTTGAAGATATCGTTCAGGTTCGCGGTCACCGTCGGGACGCTCAGCACCAAGGGCGCATTGCCAAAGTTGGTAATGGTATAGCTGACCGTCTGTGGCGCGCCGGGGGGCGGCGAAGATTGCACAGTGTCGACACCAAAATTCTCAACATTGCCGGTTTCGCTTGAGGTCACGCCGATTTCGGGGGCAATTTCAGCGGAACCGGACACGGTCACCGTGAATGTACCTTCATCGGCATCATTGGACGGGATTGTCAGATCAAAGCTGAACGGACCCACCGCTGACGCGGTGTAATCGAGACCGAACGACAAGGCTTCCCCAACATCCAGCGACGATACCACAAACCCGCCGCTGCTGGGCACGCCTTCGACATTCACGGGATTGCTGACGGTGAAACCGGAGGACAGATCAAGCGTGTCGAACCCTGCGTTTTCGATTGTATAGGTGATCGTCTGGGCAATGTTTGACGGCACGATGCCTTGCGCGTCGGTGCCTCCGTCGGACAAAGCGCCGCTGGTGGAAGACGAGACTGCAATATCCGCCTCGCCCGTGGCAACGCCCCGGACCGAGAATTCTATCGTGTCTTCATCAGGGTCGTTGCTGACGATTTCCAGATCAAAACCATAGGCGCCGGCACGGTCCGGTGTGTAGGTGACGGAAAAGGTCGTGCTGCGGGACAGCGGATCAAGTGTCTGCGTCCCATAGGCACTGACCGACAAACCGGTGATGGAAGACGTCTCGCCCGAGGCTTCGGCGGACCCGTCCAGATTAAGGACATCACGACCTTCGTTGGCGACAGTGAAGACAATGGTTTCCTGCACTCCGGCGGCAACCGGTGCGAGATTGAGGGTATCGTTGTCATTCACCGGTACATTGGCCGATGTTGTGACAGCGATGTCCGGAACACCCGTTGCAGTCCCCGACAGGCTGATGTCGTAAAGGCCGGGATCTTCGGCGTCGGAGTTCACCCGCAAGACTGCCCCGAAAGGTCCGTTTGCAAGGGGGGTGAAATTGACAGTCAGGTTTTCGGTTTCACCCGGCTGGATGCCGAAGGGCATTGCCGGGGCCACCACATCAAAGCTTTCCGCATTGACGATGTCGATCAGCTGGGTGCCGACCACGAACAGGATGTCATTGCCGGTATTGGTGATGGTGTAGGTCAGCGCCTGAGGATCACCGGCAGGTACGGTGCCGAAATCATCCGACCCGCCTGCCGCGATAACGCCATCGGCATTCGAGATCGAGATGCCAGGCTCACCCGTGGCCGTTCCAGACACAGTAAATGTGAACGGCGCTGCAAGTGGATCATTCGTAGGGATCTGCACCTTGAAGCTGAATGGCCCACCATTTGCCGGTCTGAATGTCAGATCACCGCTGACCTCGGTGCCGCCGGGGGGAAGCGTCGGCAACATTGGCGCGACCCCGATAATGGGGAAATCAATGCTGTTGGGCTGGTCGGCGAAGACGGGAATTGGCCCGCCGATGAAGGGATCAATTTCGATGACAGGTGTGCCGTCGATGTTGACCACGTCGGTGATTGTCGGAAGACCTGTCAGGTTCAGATCAGCAAGGCCCGTGTTTGAAATGGTATACCCGCGCACGATGGTTTCGCCTGCTGGGACGGTGCCAACATCGTCACGACCGAAGTTGCCAATCTGACCGTTCGCATCGGACGTGACAATGATCCTCGGTTCACCTGTCGCGGTTCCGGTGGTGAGGATATCAAAGTTACCTTCGTCCATATCCGTGGAAATAATGTCCAAAGCGTAGCCGAATGGCCCTGCAAACTGCGGAGTGTAGGTTACGGTAAACGTGGTCTGACCAAACGGCGGCACGGAGCTGCTGACGGGGTCGGATGCGATCGGCGCCTCCCTCAGGTTGACGGGCGATGAAATGTTGATCGCCTGAATGTTGAGGTCCGCAGTTCCGGTGTTGCGAATGATATACGTCGCGATCCTTGTGCTGTCTGCGAGACGCGGGCCGTGGTCGTCTGGACTGCCGTTATCGGTCAATGAGCCGGACGACAAGGACGTCACCTCAATCTCGGGCTCCCCTGTGACCGTGCCTGTCGCTCTGAAGGCAAAACCGTCGGCGCCGGACACGTTGTCGTCAATCTTGATCCCGAATTCGACAGGCCCTGCAATCCTTGGCGTGTATGTCACGGTGAACGTGGCGGTGCCACCGGACGGGGCCAGTGTTGTACTGGAATAGGCACCCACGGACGGACCGATTGCGACATTGGTCACCGTGCTGATTGTGGGTCGAGACCCGCTGAGCACCAAGGCGTCCGTGCCGGTATTCGTAATGGTGTAGGTCACAGAACTCTGTGTGCCTGCCACTGATGTTCCCAGATCGGTTGTTCCACCCTCGGCAATGATCCCTGCTGTTGAGGACACCTCGACCGTCGGGGTGCCGGTGGCAGTGCCGCTGGCAGTGATGATGAACGGGCTTTCGTCGCTGTCGTCATTTGTGACGGTCGCGGTATAGCCGAATGCCCCTGCCAGGGCTGGCGCAGCCGTCACGGTGAAGGTCGCAAAACCGCCATTGGGGGCAAGGCTGGTTGCGCTGTAGCCCGACACGGCAGCAAGTCCGCTGATGTTTGTGAGACCGGAAAGGACGGGATCCCCTACCAAGGTCAGTGTATCACGTCCGTCGTTGGTGACGGTGTAGGTCACCGTTTGGGAAGACAACGCCGCGACGCTGCCCAGATCAGCAGTGTCCCCCGATGTCACATCCCCTGCGACAGAGGACGAAACGGAAATTTCCGGTTCTCCCGTTGCCGTACCGGAGGCGGAGATCAGATAGGGGGATTCATCTGCATCGTTGCTGGCGACAGCCAGATCAAACCCGAAGGCCCCTGCAGCCGACGGTTGATACATCACGGTAAACGTCGCGGTCCCACCTCTGGCTTCCACATTTGTGGTGGAATAGGCGCTGACGGTGGGCGTTCCGGTGATATTGTTCAGATTGGACAAGACTGGTTTCGTCCCTGACAGGATCAGCGGCAGGTTCCCCGAGTTGACGATTGTGTAAAGCGCGGTCTTGTTGTTGCCGGCCCCAATCGTGGGCTGCGTATCGGTGCCACCACTGGCAACGGGCCCGGTTTCTGATGTGATGATTTCAATTTCAGGTTCACCCACGGCTGTGCCGGTGATGTTCCACAGGTAGGTTGATTCATCGGCATCATCGCTGCGCACGCGAACTTGGGTAGAGAACGGTCCCGGCGCCGCAGGCGTCACGCGGACTTCGAATGTCACCGAACCGGTCACCGGATCGACAGACGTTTGCGTGATGCTCGTAATGCCGCGCGCAATGACGTTTGTTGCGATCCGAAGGTCAGGCGGGCTGGTCAGGGTCAATGCCCCCAGACCTGTATTCGAAATCGTGTAGGTGGTGCGAACAGACGACCCTACATCAACGGTTCCGACGGGGTCATCGACACCATTGGCAAAAGCCCCGCTTCGACTGGAACTCAACTGAATTTCAGGCTCACCTGTCGCGGTCCCGTCAACGATGATGTCGTATATGTTTTCATTGCTGTCATCGTTTTCGATATCAAAGTCGAACCCGAAACTGCCTTCGATCGTCGGCGTGAACATTGCGGTGAATGTGGTCGAACCCGCTGGCGCGACCGTTGATTGCCCATAAGCGCCGAACGTCACATTGCCTGTCAGGTTCGTAAGGTTTGTGGCCGCTGGAGGGCTCAGAAGGGTCAATGTGTCGGTGCCGGTGTTCTTGACGGTAAAGGTGATGGTCTGCTGAACACCTGCAGCAGGGGCGACGGCCGTAACGGTGCCACCGTCAAACACAGTCGCCATATTTGTGCTTGAAACGACCTCGATTTCGGGCTCGCCTCGGGCGAAGCCCTCGACCGTCACTTCAAATGGCGCCTCATCGCTGTCGTTATTCGCGATCTTTAAATCAAAGGAAAACGCGCCGCCGATGGGGGCTTGGGCTGACACGACGATCGTCTCATTTCCACCCGGCGCGATTGTGGCGGGCGGGCTTGTAATCAGGGACGCCGTGACATTTGTTTGGTTTGAGAATGTGACATCCGTGATCGACAAAGGGGCCGTGCCACTGTTCGAGATGACAAAGCTCTGATTGCGGGCTGCCCCGGCAGTGGTCAGGCCAAGGTCCGCCGTGCCGGACCCACTGGTCAGCGCCCCGATTCCCGTCGCAGTGACCGCGATTTCGGGGGCACCGGTTGCCGTGCCTGAGGTCGAGATATTGTAGGTGCCTTCATCCAGATCGTCGGACGATACCGACAGGTCATAGGAAAACGCGCCCGCTATCGTCGGGGTGGACCGGACCAGGAACGTCGTCGTTCCACCCAGCGGAGCAACGGTCGTTGTGCCAAAGTTGCCGACGATAGGGGAGGCATCCAGATTGACCGTATTCGAGACGGCCGCTGTCCCACTTAAGGTGAGAGGCGCGCGCCCTGAATTGGTAATCGTATAGGTGATCCCCAACTGGGCCTGCGCCGGAATACCAACAGAGATCGTGTCGGACCCGCCATCGGCGATTTCCGCGCCACCGGAATTGCTGGAGGATATCGAGATTTCAGGTGCGCCTGTGGCGGTTCCGGATACGGAAATCGTGTAAGGGCTTTCATCCGCATCATCGCTGGCCACGGAAATGTCAAAGCCGAACGGGCCTGCCACCTGTGGTGTGTATTTGACATCAAACGTTGTCGTGGCTGACGGGGCAACCGAGTTGTTCGCAAAAAGTGAGGATGCGGAACTGGCCTCCAGATTGACGCGGTTTGCAAGGGTTGCCCCCTGCGTCATGTTCAGCGGGGACAGCGTCAGGACTGCGGTGCCCTGGTTCTCGATCTGAAGGCTGATCGTTTGCTCAACCCCTGCGGCTTTACTGCCTTCGGCAATCATGCCGCCGGTGTTGATCGCAACACCTGACCCGTCACGCAGCTGGATTTCAGGTGTACCGGTCGCGGTGCCGGAGGCAGAGATCGAATAGGGGTTTTCGTTTGAATCGTCGTTCAGAATGGCGACGTTGTAGGAGAAAGTTCCCGCGACCGCAGGCTTTACCTGAACCGTAAAGGTGGCGGTTCCGCCGTTCGGGGCCACAGTGGTCGCGCTATAGCCCGACACGTTGGCCGCCTCGGCCAGATTGACCGGACTTGTGACACTCGGCGCACCAGAAAGGGTCAGCGGTGTGCCGCCTGAATTGGTGATCGTATAGGTGGTCAACAAGGTCGTCTGGGCAACTGTCGTTGGCAGCGTCTCCGATCCACCACTGGCGATACTTCCAACAGCAGATGAACTTGAAACATCAATTTCCTGTGGCTGTGCGGCCTCTCCTATGGTTCGGAAGGAGTAATCGCCCTCATCGGTATCACTGTTCAGGATGCGCAGATCATACCCGAAAGCACCGACAGCCGCGCTTGTCGTTGTCACCGTAAAGGTTGATGTGCCGCCAAACGGGGCAACCGTTGACGTGCTGTAGGCACCGACAACGGGTGCCGATGTAAGGTTCTGGGTGTTTGATGTTGTGGCCGATCCCGAAAGGGTCAAATCCGTCAAGCCATTGTTGGTAATCGTATAGGTCGCCGTTTGCGCGACACCCACAGGCGAAAGTCCACGATCATCCGTATCGCTGATCGCAATTTCACCAGCGCTGTTGTCCGATGACACCGAAATTTCAGGTTGGGGCTGCGCGCTGCCCTGAATGGTCCAGTTGTACGGATTCTCGTCGACATCGTCGTTTCCAAAAGAAACGTCAAACGAATAGAAACCGCCCGTCTGGGGTACATAAGATATGGTGAAACTTGTCTGGGAAGATGGCCCGATGACGGTATTCGGAGTAAAGCCCGACACCATAGGCGCAGTGTTCACGTTGATGAAATTGCTGAAGGACGGCGGCGCGGTCAGGGTCAAACTTGCCGTTCCGGTATTGCTGACCGTATAGGTTACGGTTTTTGTCGCGGCCTGCGCCTCTACTCCGTGGTTGTCAGTTCCAGCATCTGCGAGAGCGCCGCCCTCTGACGAACTAAGGTCAATTTCGGGGATAAACGTCGTGGCCGCAGTCCGGGTGTTTACGAAAGTCGTCGATCCGGCTGACCCGTTGGGGTCGCTGAAACCCATGGTAAAGGTATACCGCTGGTTGTCCGATTTGGCCGTTGCCTCAAACGAAAAGCCGTAAAAGGTATCTTCCGCCAGTGCTGTACCGGTTCCCCCGTCCAGACCACTGGACGTGAATGATGTAATGTTTTCCAGCCCCTGCGGGCCCGAACAATAACTGGCAAGTGTGGCAGCATCCAGAACATCCACCCCGGGCGGCAGGTCACTTTCGTCGGCACCCGCCCCCAAACCCGGGTTGTTAAAGGGCACAGCCGCAATAAAGGCCGTCGCGCCTGCACCACCGGTTTCATCCAAGATACTGATGTTGGACGCATCCGAGGTGAAGTTGACACCGAAACCTGTGGTGCCCGCTGATCCGCAATCCACGCCAAGGAATTCGACCTGTTGAACAAAGTCAGACGAGCCAAAGGGTTCAAGCGCCTCTGCCGGGGATGTCCATGACGTGATTATGGATCCCGCCACCAGAAACGACGCCGCTGCTGTCTTCAGAATTGTGGCGAAGGCATCAAATGGCTTGGGTGTATCCACCTTGGATACGGGCATGGAGGGGCGCAATGACATGGAAATCTCCGAAAGGACTTTTGTAGAAATTGGGAAAAAGTTAATTTTCAGTCTGTGCGTTTGGACACAGTTTTTGCGATCTGACCCGGAATTTCTCTGCTTTTGGGGCAATTAGGTCACGCCATCTGAAACTTTTCAGTGCCTGAACCGCGCGAATGCGCGGGCGACCATTCCATTTCGTAGTGGTTGCCCCGGGTTTCGATCGCGGTAAAACCGTGCCGCAGGTAAAGACGGATCGCAGGATTGTGGACCTCAACCGCCAGCCGCACGGGCACTTTGCCGCCATGCGCTTCGTTCATCAGGGATCGCAGAATATCGCCCCCAAGACCGCGTCTGCGAACAGACGGGATCAAGGACAGATCAATAATGCGCAGCACATCATCCGCGCGCAGAACGATCAGCCGCCCGACATCCATGCCATCCAGCTGAATGATACGGTGGGACGCGCCCAGAAAGGCCGTTGCGTACCCTTCGGACTGCATTTTGAACTGCCCTTCAAGAAAATGCGCCTTATCGCCGTCGGACATGACGGCGTAGGACATTTCCTCCGCGCGGGTCGATTTGTAGAGATCAAGAAGGAATGGTTCGTCCGCATTGTCGATAAGGCGGAACGTGACCTGACCTTTGGGAATGTGTGACAGCATTGACGTCTCGGAATTGTGGACGGGCAGGCCACCGGCACCGCCCGTCGTGGTCATCTGGAGGTCTATGATCGGGACGGGAACACGCCGGAGAGCGAGATCTGGAAACCGATCGTCAGAAAGGGCTGAATATTGTTATGCGACTGCCCCCCGCCAACGGAGGCTTGCGAGACCGCAGTCTGGTCTGCCGCAAACGACCCGAAGGCACCCAGCCCCGGCGAGGTTCCATAGCCGGTCGTAACGCCCGCAGGATAGGCGCCATTCGGACTGTCGACAGTCCCGACACCGCCGATAACCTTGGTGCTTACGGTGACGTCGTGGTTGTGGCTTGGAATTTCGCTGACAGCCAGCGTGTGGGTTTCCTCACCACCATGTTGCCCGATAGACCGGGGGGTCAGGCCCGGCCCGTGGCCCGGGTGCATCGGCACGCGGCCCCGAAGGTCGGGCAGGCCGTAGGTGGTGCGCCCGTCCCCGCCATAGGTCGTCCCCAACAGTGAAAACAACGCCGTATTCTGGGCAATCGGCATCAACTGGCCGTCGCAGTTGGCCCAGCCGCGGACCGCCCAATTAAAACCGAACATAGTGATTTGGCCAAGAAATGGATCAGACATAAAAATTCCTTTGGTTTTACAAAAAAGTCATCGTTCAAAAAGACTGCGCAAAGCTGGTCAGAAAAATTGACCTGCGCAAAAGTGCGTCCAACGTCGCAAGCAAAGTCACGCTACGTCAACTTATTTTTGAGATGCGCCAGATTTTAGCCCCTGCGCGCGGGCTGTGATCAGTTGAAGACGATCTCGTACAACATGCCGTCGGCGTCCTTGCCGAAACAGCCCAGAAACAGGCCGTTCGTTCCGAGGGTCGGATGGCTCAGGTCATACATTCCTTGCGGCAATTCAGGGCTTTGCGGCCCGATCAATGTAAGGGCAAAGGCCTGACGCGCAGGGGCGTCCACGCCGTCGATGACCACGTGCCGGTCACGGATATCGGACCCTTCGAAGACCTTGATATTGTCCACGACCAATCGCAGGTCCGCATCGCCATACCGAACCGTGAACGCGGTCCCGACCAGCGGTTTGCAGGCATGAGCTGTCAGTTTGGCAAGATCGACGGACATGATCGGGCTTTCAAAATCAAAGGGTCAAACATCAGTTGATCATGACCGAAAACGACCCGTCGTCAAAGATGGAATCTCTCAATCACCGTCCGCCGGACAGCATTGGCCCGGCGTATTCTATCTGCTGGCGGCGCAAGGGGAGAAGTGGCGGACCGAGGAGGATTCGAACCCCCGACCCCTTGATTCGTAGTCAAGTACTCTATCCAGCTG
>NZ_JAHDGE010000036.1:6376-23085 GCF_020627745.1 Pseudooctadecabacter sp. | reverse complement strand
CGTTGAACAGGACGCGGGTATCGGTGCTATCAGTCATGAGGTGTAGATAGGCGGCAGCGCGCAGCGGACCACTGTGGCGCGCGGTCGCGGGGGAGGGGTGATGGAGTTTTTCAAACGCCTGAAGCTGCGCGTGATCTGGAGCAGCGCAGGCATTGCCGACGCATGGCGCGCCGAACATTCGTTCCGCTCGTGGGTGTGGGCCAATCTGGTGTCCGCCGCGCTGGCGGTCTGGCTGCTGGAGGGGGCGGAGATCGCGCTGATCCTCAGCCTCGGGGTTTTGGTGCTGGCGATGGAGCTTGCCAACACCGCGCTGGAACGCGCCGTTGATCTTGTGAGCCTTGAGCGGAGCGAGCTTGCCCGGCAGGCCAAGGACGCAGGCAGCGCGGCTGTCATGGTCACGGCTATTGCCGCCGGAATCGCATGGGTGGTCTGTCTTGTGACGTAGCGTCAATGGGGGAGGATCGGGGCACCATTCCCCTGACGGACCGTCCCGATTCACCATAGTGATGGCCCCATGAGTAGTGTGCGTAAATCCGAGTTACCCCCTGATGCGTCGGCGGATGTTCCCCCGAAGGATGTCCAGCCAGCGCGTCAGGTGGACAACCCCAAACTGGCCCGTTTTCTGGACCTTTTGGACCGCGAAATGGGCCGCGATGTGCCGCCCACCTCAGCGGAGTAGCCTTAGGGTTTGATCTGAGCCCACAGGTCGTAGTCGCCCGCCTCATCCACCTCAACCGTGACCAGATCACCGACGGTCAGGCCTTCGGTGCCTTCGTCAATGAACAGGTTGCCGTCAATTTCGGGCGCGTCGGCCTTGGTGCGGCAGGTGGCGATGCCGTCTGCGTCGATGTCGTCGACCAGAACGTCCATGGTCTGCCCCACTTTGGCGGCCAGTTTGGCACCGGAAATGGCCTGCGCCTTTTCCATAAAGCGGTTCCAGCGGTCCTGTTTGACCTCATCGCTCACGTGATCCGGCAGGGTGTTTGACCGCGCACCGGCGACGTTTTCGTATTGAAAACAGCCCACACGGTCCAACTGCGCCTCATCCATCCAGTCGAGGAGGTGCTGGAATTCCGCCTCCGTCTCACCTGGATAGCCCACGATGAAGGTCGACCGCAGGGTGATATCGGGGCACATGTCGCGCCATTCCGCGATCCGGTCCAGCGTGCGTTCGGCCGCAGCCGGGCGCGCCATACGTTTGAGCGTATCGGGGTGGGCGTGTTGGAACGGAATGTCCAGATAGGGCAGCACGCCCGAGGCCGGGTCCGCCATCAGCGGGATCATTTCGCGCACATGGGGGTAGGGGTAGACGTAGTGCAGGCGCACCCATGCGCCCAATGTCCCGAGATCACGGGCCAGCGTGGTGATCGGCTGTTCGGTCAAGCCGCGTCGCACCTCACGGTCCCAATCGGTGCCAAAGGCGGAGGTGTCCTGAGAGATCACCAGCAGTTCCTTGACGCCGTTTTCCACCAGCTTTTCCGCCTCACGCAGCACGGCCTTGTGGGGCCGCGATGTGAGAAGACCGCGCATGTCGGGGATGATGCAGAACTTGCATTTGTGATTGCAGCCTTCGGAAATTTTCAGATAGCTGAAATGCCGTGGCGTGAGGCTGACCCCGCTGGCGGGCAGCAGGTCGATGAACGGATCGGGGGAGGGCGGGACGGCGGCGTGCACGGCGTCCAGCACCTGTTCGTATTGATGCGGCCCTGTGACGGCGAGGATGTTGGGGTGGTGTTCGCGGATATACTCCGGCTCCGCCCCCAGACAGCCGGTGACGATCACCTTGCCGTTTTCCACCAGCGCTTCGCCGATGGCATCAAGGCTTTCGGCCTTGGCTGAATCGAGGAAGCCGCAGGTGTTGACGATCACGGCCTCGGCACCCGTGTAGTCGGGCGAAATGGCGTAGCCTTCCGCGCGCAGGCGGGTGAGGATCCGTTCACTGTCCACCAGCGCCTTGGGGCAGCCGAGGCTGACCATCCCGATGGTCGGCTGGCCGGACCGGCGGTCGTCGGGCGCGGTGATGCGCGGCGCGTCACGCGGGACGCGCGCATTGGCGAGATCGGGGCGAAGGCTGGGCGGGTTCTGGGACATGGGGCTGCGTGTAGCGGGTAATTGCAGCGGCGGAAAGGGCTGCGCGGACGGGAGCCTCCGGCGGGAGTTTTTCGGGCCAGATGAAGGAGGGACGTTGTTCTGTATCCGCGCAGGCGGTATGGGGCGGGTATGAGCAAACGGCCCACCCATGATCTGACCAGCCTGACCGGGCGGATACGGGCGTGGCTGCATTTCTACCTGAAGGACCATCACCTGCTGCGCATGGCGTGGTGGAACCTGGCGCAGATTGCACCGGGCGTCTGGCGGTCGAACCAGCCGTCGCCGTGGCGGTTGCGGCGGATGCGGGCGCGGGGTGTTACGACGGTGGTGTCTTTGCGGGGCGCGTCGCGGCGGAGTTTCAACCTGTTTGAGGAGCGCGCCTGCGTTGATCTGGGGCTGGATTTTGTGCGCCTGACCGGTGTGATGGCACGCAGGCCGGTTCCGGCAGCCGACATGTTGGCGATTGTGGACGGGTTGGCGGCCATCCCGGGGCCAAAGCTGTTTCACTGCAAATCAGGCGCGGATCGCACGGGGCTGATTGCGGCGCTCTATCTGATCCTGATTGAGGACGTGGATGTGGCCGAGGCGGCGCGCACCCAGTTGGGACGCCGTTGGGTGCATTTCCCCCGCACCCGTGCGGGTGTTCTGGATCATATCTTTCGCGTCTATCTGCGCGATGCAGCGCCCGCCGGTCAGGGCTTTCGGGACTGGTTGGAAACGGTCTATGATCCCGCTGAGGTACAGGCGGATTTTGACGATTGGCGCGCAGGCGCGGGAAGGTGGGCGGCATGATTATCGGGCACATCGGGGCACGCAAAGGGTCCAAGGGGGTCGTGGGCAAGAATTTCCGCGACATGTGCGGCAAGCCCCTGATCGACTGGTCGCTGGATCAGTTGCTGGACAGCGGGCGCATTGGCGCGGTTGTGGTCAGCACCGACAGCGAAGAGATGTACGACCACGCGGTGTCCAAGGGCGCGCTGGACATTGGGTTGCGGCCTGCCCATCTGGCCACCGATGAGGCGCCCAAGTGGGGCGTCTGGCAGCACGCGCTGGAGGCGGCCGAGGAGATCGTGGGGGCCTCACGCGCTTTTGTGGATTTGGATTGCACGTCGCCCTTGCGGCTGGCCGAAGACATCGACGGCGCGCTGGATTTGTTCGAGGCCGAGGCGCCCGATATGGTCATGTCGTGCTGTCACGCGAACAAGAACCCCTATTTCAACATGGTCGAACCGGACCCCACGGGCGCGTTGCGGGTGTCCAAACCGCTTCCCGGCGGGGTCTGGGCGCGGCAGAATGCGCCGGTGGTCTATGAACACGCGGCGTCGACTTATGTGCTGGACCCCGCATACCTGCGCTCGGCACAGACCATCTATGACGGGCGGGTGATCCCCTTTGTGATGCCGGCGGAACGCTGCATGGATGTGGACGACCCGCTGGATTGGAAGATTGTGGAATTTTTGATGAAGGATCGTTTGAATGGGACAGCTTGACGGACGCACGGTGTTCATCACCGGATCGGGCGGCGTGCTGGGCAGCACCTATGTGCGGCGCATGTTGGCCGAAGGGGCGCGCGTTGTGGCGACCGATTTGCCTGGCCACCGCTATGACGGGTTGGTGGAGGCCCATGGCGACAATCCCGACTTCGCGATCTATCCGCTGAACGTGTCGGACGAAGACGAGGTCGTGGAGATTTTCAAACAGGTCGAGGGCGATGGTCATGTGGTGGATGTGGTGTTGAACAACGCCGCCATCACAGGTGAGATGTTGATGGGCGCAGGCGGGACGTTTCCGGACTTTGCGGATACCACCGTGGACGATTGGGAAAAGACCATGCGCACCAATCTGACGGGGGCCTTTATGGTGGCCCGCCAGATGGATCGCGACATCGTTGGCAAACGGCCCAGCACGCTGATCAATGTGGCGTCCATGTATGCGCTGAACGGGGCGCATCACCCGATATATGATGGCATGCCGTTCAAGAATTTCAGTGCCTATGGCGTGACCAAGGCGGGCATTCACGGGCTGACCGTGTGGCTGGCCGGTTACTGGGCGAAACGGCAGGCCACGGTCAATACCATCGCGCCGGGGGCGGTGTTCAACGGCCATTCGGACGAATTTCAGCGCCGTGTGGGGGAGCTGATCATGGCCGGTCGCATGTGCGAACCCGACGAGATTGCCGATGCGATGTTGTTCCTCGCCTCCCAGCAATCGGGCTATATCACAGGACAGATGATCAACGTCGACGGGGGCTTTAGCGCGTGGTGATTGCGGTTATTGGCGCAGGGTCCATCGGACGGCGTCATGTTGGAAATCTGCAAGACCTGGGCGCGGCTGTTGAGGGGATCGCGTGGCGGGATTTCGATCGCGGGTCCTTTGAAAAGCGCAGCGATGTCAAAGGCATCGTGATCGCAACGGCCACGGATGTGCGGCTGGAACTGGTCCAGATGGCGGCGCAAATGGGCGTGCCGGTCTATGTTGAAAAACCTCTACACTGGACGCGGGACGGCGTGGCTGAAATCTACGATACTTTGGGCGATCTGGCGCATCGGTCCATGCTGGGGTTTATGGCGCGCTATCATCCCGTGGTGCAGGCGCTGGCAGCGCGCGATGTGTCCGACGTCTACGGTTTCACGTTTGAAATCGGCCATGATGTGCGGCAGTGGCGGCAGAACTGGTCCTTCCCCAAAAGTTATGCAGCCAAGGCGCAAGGCGGGGGCGTGTTGTTGGACCTGTGTCATGAATTGGACATGGCGCTGGCGCTGTTTCCGGACCTCAAGGTCGATGGCGTGACCAGTGTGGGGCATCGGGAGTTTGAGGGCGTGGATTTTGCAAGCCGCATCGCGCTGTCGGGGGAGGGGATCAGCGGCACGGTGGCGATGGATTACCTGTCGCCGGTGTCGATCCGCCGGTCTGATCTGAACGGAACACAAGCCGCGCGGTCGCTGGATTTGCTGGCGGCAAAGCTGACCACGAACGCGGAGACGGAGAGCTTTGCCTATGACCGCAACGACATGTTCCGCGCCATCACCCGCGATTGGCTGGCCCTGATCGAGGACGCCGATGCGCCGTTGCGCCCGCTGGCCCCGCGTCTGTCGGACATGCGCGCGTCATGCGATTTGATCGCGGACGCGTGGGGCGCACGCCGGTTCGTCGGCACCGCCGAGATGACGTTCTAGCGGGGCAGCAGCCCCAACAGATCATCCGCAATCACGGACAATCCGCGCGCGGCGGTGTCGCGCACATCACGGGCGCGCTGGGCGATCGCGGCAAGGTCGGACCGGCCCAAGGCGTCAACGATCTGGGGCGCGGTTTTGACCTCAACCGCGGCATCGGCCCCGTGCAGCTGCGCGAAATCGGTTCTGAAATTCGCCACATGTGGCCCGTGGATCACCGCACAGTCCAAGGCGGCGGCCTCCCACGGGTTGTGGCCTTCGGTGCCGTCGAACGTGCCGCCGATCAGGGCCGCTTGGCCTTTGGCGTACCACGCCCCCAACTCCCCGAAACTGTCCGCGATGAACACCTGTGTGGCGGCGTCCGGCCATGCGTTTTGGCTGCGTTGACAGTAGGTCAGGGCCAGACGGTCACAGGATTGGGCGATGTAGTCCGCGTCGCCCAACACGCGCGGCGCGATGATCAACAGCCCCGGCGCGCCTGCGGCCTGCGCCTGCAACGCCACGTCGATATCGGCACGGTGGGCAGAGGCTGCGACCCATGTGAAGGCGCGGTCCGGCAGGCGGGCCTGCACGTCGGGCAGGGCGGCCAGCGGTGCGGCTGCGGCCTTCAACGATCCGCTGACGGCCACCCGTGCCGCATCCCCGATCATGTCCCGCAGATGCCCCGCCGTGCCCTCATCTTGGGCGTGAATGGCATCCATCAGCGCGTATAAATCGCCGTAAGCGCGCCCGAACCGCGCCCGTGCTTTGGCCGAGGCATCGGTGATCCTTGCGGCCACATAGGCCTGCGGAATACCGCGCCGCGCACAGGTGACGGCCAGTCGGGGCCAAACCTCCTGATCGGACCAGATGGCCAGATCGGGGCGCCAATGATCCAGAAACCGCGCCACGGGGCCGGGCATATCCAACGCCAGATACTGGTGGATGGTGCGCGGCGGCAGATTGGCGGCAAAGACCTCACCCGAAGACCGGGCGGAGGATGTCACCAGAAACCAAAGATCAGGCCGTGCATCCGACAGGGCGGCGATCAAGCCGCGCAGGGCCATAACCTCCCCCACGCCGACACCATGTAGCCAGACAAGCGGCCCGTCGGGGCGCGGCGCACTGGCGTGCCCCAGCTTTTCACGGACCCTGTCCGGGTCCTCCTTGCCGCGTGCCAGACGGCGGCGCAACATCGGGCCGGCCAGGGGCTGCAACGCAGCGCCCGCGCCCAGAACCAGCCGCAACATCGGGCCGATGCGCCTAGTCGGTGTCATGGAACCGCTTTTGCAACCCGCCTTCCCAGAAGGCCGGATCGCTGACAATATCGGCAAAACGGGCCGCGGCGGTGCCTTGGCCAAAAGCCTCATGGCGGGGGTAGCGTTTGCCCCATTCCGCGTCCAGAAAGGCCGCGATGGCAGGGGTGTCGGCGGCCGCAACGGTCGTCAATGACGGGGCTGCGGCGCGGTTGGTCTGGCGCGTGCCCACATCCAGGGACGGCGTTCCCAGAAACGGGGCCTCACGCACGCCCGCACTGGAATTGCCGATCATCACAGCGGCGTTTTTCATCGCCTCCGAGAAATGCGCAAACCGCATGGAGGGCAGAATGCGGAACCGGTCGCGGGGCAGGTCATTCAACACCGCAAAAATATCGTCCGATCCGGGGTCGTTGTTGGGCGCGATGACGACGAAATCGCGCCCCGATGCCGCCAGCGCGCCAAACAGATCGCGCGCCTGCTGGCCCATGGTGTCGGCTTCTGACGTGACGGGATGGAAGACGACGATGCCGAAATCGCCCTGCGGCAGATCATAATGGGCGCGCACGGCGTCCATGGTGACGCCGCTGTCGGCGCTGTGAAAATCCAGCTCCGGTGAGCCGATCACATGGATCGCGCCTTCGGGTTCGCCCATTTTCATCACCCGCGCGCGGGCGTCCTCGGACGATACAAAGTGATGACTGGCCAGTTTCGAATTACAGTGGCGGAAAATCTCGTCAATGGTGCCGCTGACTTCGCCGCCTTCGATATGGGCGGACCGGATGTAGTTCGTGGCCGCAACCAGCGCACAGGCCAGCGCCTCGATCCGGTCGCCGTGAATGACCACCAGATCGGGGCGGTGTTCTGCGACGAAATCGGAGAACCCCAACACGGTCTTGGCCAGGACCTGATCCTGCGGATCGCCGGGGCGCTGGTTGAGGTATTCGTGCACGCTGACCCCTTCGGTGCGGGCGACCTCGTGTTTGGTCAGGCCGTAGCGGTCCAGCATGTGCATGCCCGTGACCCAGAACCCCACCGCGTGCCCCGCATCCCGTGCAGCCACGGCCAGCGGTTCCAGCTTGCCGAAATCGGCGCGGGTTCCGGTGACGAAAAGGAGCGATTTGGTCATGCGCCTGCCACCGTCCGGTAGTTTGCCAGCATCGCATCGCAAAACTGGGCGCATTTGCGCGCATGGATGCGCCGCGACATGGATTTCAAGGGCACGAACGTGCGTTCGCCGATGCCGTCAATCAGGGTCAAATCATATCCTTTGTCCGTGCTGCCCGTCACCACACAGTTGACCAACGCGCGATCCGATACAACCAGCCAATCCGCTTCGATCCTGTCCCAGAGGGCGGTGATGGCCTGTTCCATGCTGTCTTCGAGACCCGTCGCTTCGGCGTGCGCCCTGAGGGTCGGGGCAAGGTCGCCGGTGTCCGCGCGGATTGCGTCGAACAGGGCGGCGGCCCCCAGAGTGGTGTTGATAAAGCCCCCGAACGCCGCAAAGGCGCGGCTGACGTGGCCCACACGTCCTGTGGCGCGGGCAAGTTCACGCACCTCGACAAAGGTGTTCCACTGGGGGCCGAACGCCCCGCGCCCGAAGCCCAGACTGGGCGAGACGCGCCATGCCTTGCGCCGTGGCTTGATGCGCGGCACCTTTACGATCAGGTCGGCGCGGTCCGGATGGGCATAGACCAGACGGCCGCCGCCCTTGGCAAGGGGTGTCTGCCCTGTCAAATCCAGTTGCGGCGCGTTCATCGTGTTGCCCTTTCGTTATGCCCACGGCAGGGCGGCCCGCCTCAATGGTCAAGGCCGCGTGATGCGTGTATGCCGTGACAGGGGTAGAAAAGGAAAGCCTTCCATGTCCGCGACAATCCTGTGCATCAAATGGGGCACGCTGTTTTCCACGTCCGAGGTCAATACCCTGTTTCGCGCCTGCCGCGCACACACGCGTGCCGATTTGCGGTTTGTCTGCCTGACCGATGATGCCCGCGGGCTGGCCGCCGGAATTGAGCACCGCCCGATCCCCGATATCGGGCTGAGTGACGCCGACATCAAACGTCCCGGTGTCTGGCGCAAACTGGCGCTGTATCACCCCGACCTGCATGATCTGGGTCCGGTTTTGTTCATTGATCTGGACATGATGATCGTGGGGGCACTGGACAGCTTTTTCGCGACACCGTCTGCGGTGACGTTTCTGGACACAGGGCCACAATGGCGGCCACATCCGCGTTCTGGCCCGCGCGAGGCAGGCACCGGCGTCTTTACCTTCGACCCCCGCCGCGATCAGCACGTGCTGCGTGCCTTTCTGGACGATCCGCAAGGGGCCATGGCGCGCTATCGCAACGAACAGGATTTCGTGGCCGACCATATCGGGCCTTACACCTATTGGCCCGACGGCCATGTTGTCAGCTTCAAACGGCATTTGTGCTATCGCTACGGGGTCGGCCTGGTGCGTTCGCCGGACGCGCCTGCACCGCCTGCCGCGATTGTGGCCTTTCACGGAACGCCGCGCCCGTCCGAGACCCGTCAAAACCTTATCTGGGGGCCTGCACCCCATTGGCATATGGGTCAGGTCCGCTGGATCGAAGACTATTACGCGACCTTCGGGATCGGGTAGCCGAAGGTGGTGTAATCGTGGCGGAAATACCGCGCCACATCGCCGCGCAGATCGTCAAAGGCGCGATCCGACAGCTTCAGGTGGGCCTGCGGATCAACCGCGCCGCGGGCGGATTTGTTGTCATGGGTGAGACGCCGCCCCTTCATGTCAATGCCTGCGGCCTCAAGCGCTGTGTCCCACGTGTGCGATGCTTCAAGTTTCAGGACCAGATCGGCCCGTGGTTTCGTGACCGAAGGATAATCGGTCCACAGCGTCTGGTGACCGCCATATTTCGGGTTGGCCGCCAGCACCGACAGATAGTCCGACGGCGAGATGGATTTGATTTGCGGTCCGTAGTGTTTGACAAGACCGTTCATATCAGGCCGCAGGATGTGACTGAAATAGCCGGACAGAAACCGTTCGAACGGGTCGCGCACAACGACGATGGAAAAGTGACTGTGCCAGCTTTGGGGGGACAGACGTTCGCTGGCCCATGTGTGCGACAGCCGTTTGACCCCCAGAAGCGTGCCCAGAGAATTGCCGCCCGTCTTGGGGTTGTGCAGGAAAATCACGGGCTGTCCGTGGCAGGTAAAGTCGGTGCGCATGCCCGACGTGGGCGCGCCGCTGAGCCGTTTGTGCAACGCGCTTTGCGTCGCCTCACGCAGGAGATGGACAGGCCGAAACCTGCGCCGTGGGATCATGTGAAATCATCCCATGTCAGCTGTTGGTTGCGCGTCACCGCGACCTTCAAGGTCCGGCCCACAACCTGATCGAACTCATATCCCGCAATCGCGCCCGATCCGGGGCGGCGCGCCCAGATGTCGGCTTCGGTGATGGTGTGGCCTGCGGGCAGGTCGGCATCCGCCACGACGGACGCCCGCGCAAAGCGGTAGACGTCTTCTTCGGACGCGGTGCGTTCCTTGGGGTTGTGGAGCGCGATGTGGATTTCACGGCTGCGATCGATCAGATGGCGCAACTCAGCCGGGTCCATGGAACAGCTGATATCCGGCCCCTTACGGTAGCGCGTATCGGTGTAGTGGCGTTCCAGAATGCACGCCCCCAGCGCGACCGAGGCCAGCGCCATTTCAGGCCCGATGGAATGGTCCGAAAAGCCCACAACTGCATTTGGAAAGGCCGCCCGCAGGTCCGTCACCCCTTGCAGGGACACGATTTCGGGCGGCGAGGGGTAAAGGTTCGTGCATTCCAACAGCGCGTAGTCGACCCCGCTGTCTTCCAAAATCTGCACGCTCGCCCGGACACTTTCGATGGTCTGCATGCCCGTGGACATGATCACCGGTTTGCCTTTGGACGCGATGTGCCGGATCAGCGGCAGGTTGTCGGCCTCGCCCGACCCGATTTTATAGGCCGGCACGTCGAGTGTTTCGAGGAAATCGCAAGCCGCGCGGCTGAAGGGGGTTGAGATAAAGATCATGCCCAACTCCTCGACATAGGCTTTCAATGCGGCCTCGTCCTCACGGCTGAGCGCGCATTGCGCCATCACGTCCCAGATGGAGACATCGGCATTGGGCGGGAAGATCTGCTTGGCCTCCTCCGTCATCTCATCCTCGACGATGTGGGTCTGGTGTTTGACCATTTCGCAGCCCGCCCCTGCGGCCATGCGCACCATGGTCTTGGCGACCTCTAGACTGCCGCCGTGATTGATGCCGATTTCGGCGATCACGAGGGGGGGATGGGCAGGGCCGATGTCACGGTTGGCAATCTTCATGGGGGGTCTCCGGTTGTTGGGACGGGTGTGCCACGGGCGCGTGCGAATTTCCAGAACTGCCCGTCTAACAAAATTAGCTAATTTTCTTAGACGGTTCGAAAACAGCAGGGTTGCGCCTCACCCCCAGCGGCGGTGCACCCAGAAATACTGGTCCGGATGGGCACGCACCCGCGCCTCCAGCCGGTCGGTGACGTCGCGCATGATCTGTTCGGGGGTCGTGGGCGCCACCGGCGCTTCGACCTCGACGTCGAAATTCAGCCCGTCGGCCAGACGCGTGCCGAAATAGGGCACGATCAGCGCCCCCGTTTTCAGCGCAATCGCACCCAGACCCGTCGACGTATGGGCCGGATGCCCCAGAAACGGGATCGCGGGATATTTCATCACCCGCACGTCGAACAGCATTGTGGCCATCCCGCCGCCCTGCAACCAGCGCATGAACCCGCCCATGCCTTCGCGGTCCACCGGAAAGACCGGACCGGACACATCCTTGATCGTGCCCAGGTAATGTTCGTTGAAATAGGGGTTTGAGATCGGTTTGTAGATGCCGCCAATCGTGTACCCCATGCGGTTCAGCACATGGCGTGGCGCGTCGTGATTGCCGAAATGGCCGGTGACAAACAGCACCGGACGCCCCTCGGCCTTCGCCTCGGCGATCGCATCCAACCCCGCGCCGTGGGGCTGTGTTCCGGCCAGCTGCGCGGTGTATTCGCCCTTTGAATAGCCCTCGATCATGGTGCGGCCGAAGTTGTTGCAACACGCCCGCGCCAGCCGGTCGACCTCGCCGCGATCCATGTCGGGCCAGATCATGGCGATCTGCTCTTGCGCGCGTTTGCGGTAGCCTGCGGCGGGTGCCACGATCCGTTCCGCCATGGCCCCGAACCAGCGCACACGGCGCGCATAGGGCAGGGCAAGGGCCGTTCCGATGATGCCGCGCAGGGCACGGTCGGTGATCCAGTCGGACCGGGTGGCGGTGTCAAAGGTGCGCATGATGCAGCCGGTTTAGGGCCGCAGGCGCGCCCCTGCAAGTCTTGTGCGTCAACGCACCAAACACGTGCCATTGCGCCCATTGCCTGCACCGCCGCGCGTCCCTATCTACCGTTCAACCCTGATGAAAGGAGGCATATCATGTCCATCAGACCCACCCTTGAAGCCCGCAAAGCCGTTCCCACCATGGAAGGGGCGGGCGTCCACCTGCATCGTGCGTTCGGCTTTCAGGACCCGTCCGAACTGGACCCGTTCCTGCTGTTTGACGATTTCCGCAATGATGTGCCCGCCCATTTCGAAAAGGGCTTTCCATGGCATCCCCACCGCGGGATCGAGACGATCACCTATGTGCTGAATGGCACCGTCGAACATGGCGACAGCCTTGGCAACACCGGCACATTGGGTGCGGGTGACGTGCAATGGATGACGGCCGGATCGGGCATTCTGCATCAGGAGATGCCGCAGGGAAACGCGCAAGGCCAGATGCACGGCTTCCAGTTGTGGGGCAATCTGCCATCCGCGCAAAAGATGACCGCGCCGCGGTATCAGGACGTGCAGGGCAAGGACATCCCCGAGGTCATCGACGATGACGGAACCGTTGTCCGCGTCATTGTGGGTGAGTTCTGGGGCAAACGCGGGCCTGTCGACGGCATCGCCGCCGATCCGCAGTATCTGGATGTGACCGTGCCCGCCGGCGTCAAAAAGACGTTCAAGATCGACACCTACCGTCGGGCCTTTGCCTATGTGTTCGAAGGGGCGGCTGCCTTTGCGGATGCCTCCGCGCCCTCCGGTGTGCTTTTGGAAAAGGAGGTCATGGGCGAAGAGGTCAACATCCGCGATCTCAGCGGCGACCGCACCCTGATCCGCTTTGGCACAGGTGACGAGGTCACGGTGCAGGCAGGGCCTGAAGGCGTGCGGTTCTTGCTGATCTCGGGCGCGCCGATTGAGGAACCTGTCGCCTGGCACGGGCCGATCGTGATGAACACGCAAGAAGAATTGCACCAAGCCATGCGCGATTTGCGCAACGGCACCTTCATCAAACCCGCCCATTGACCGACGCCAGGGGCAGGGGTTCAAACCTCTGCCCTTAGCGCCTGAAGGGGACTTTTGCGGCCTCGGCAAGAACAGCCTTCGCCGTGCGCTCGGCGGCACCGGAATGGGCGTCCATAAAGGCCGCCATGTCTGCCGGTGTTGTCCAATCCGGCCCTGTCAGCGCTGTGGCAAGGCTGTGGGCGTCCGTCACCGATTGCACGACGCCGGCGGCCTCGGCCTCCGTAAAGGGGTATTCTATGGTGTAGGTGACGGGGCCGGTCAGCACCGGTTTTCTCAGTGCCAGCGGTTCGATGATGTTGTGTGCGCCGTGGGGATGAAATCCGCCGCCCACAACGACACGGTCCGCAAGGGACAGATAGAAATACATCTCCCCCATGCTGTCGCCCAGCAGGATGTCGGCCTCCCAAGATGTTGTGGGCGCCAGTGCGGCGTCAAAAACATCGGTGCGGCGCGCCACCCGCAACCCTGCCTCGCGCAGCAGTTCTGCCGTGGCATCAAACCGTTCCGGCGCGCGGGGGACATAGATGACAAGGGGCGGCCTCGGGCCGTTCCGCATCTCCCTGATGGCGCTGATATAGGTGTCATCCTCCCCCTCGACCACGCTGGCAAAAGTGACGACAGGGCGGTCCCCCAACGTGGGCCGAAAACGGTCTGCGGCCGCCAACAGGGCAGGGGGCACGGGCTGATCGAACCGCAATTCGCCGGTGATCTGGATGTTGGGCACGCCCACGCTGGCAAACCTGTCCGCTTGAAGTTGAGATTTCACAAAAGCGCCCGCAAACTTGCCCATGATCCGCTGCCTGATGCGCAGCTTTGTGCTATCGCGTTCAAGGGATTTGGACGGATATTGGGCGTTGCACATGTACAAAGGCACGCCTTTGGCGCGCGCGGACAGGACCATGGCGGGCCAGATTTCAATTTCCATCACAAGGCCCAGTTTGGGGCGTGCGGCGCGAAAGAACCGCCCGAAGACCCAGAACATATCCAGCGGCACCCAGACTGCGGCCACGCGCCCGGCGGCAATCTCCTCGGCGAACACACGTTCCGCCTCCCGTCGTCCGGCGGGGGTAAAATGGGTGAACAGAATTGTTTCACCCTTGGCGAGCAATGCGCGGGCCAAAGGGACCGCCGACCTTACTTCACCAAGGCTCACCGCATGTATCCAGATGGAATTTTGCGGCACATCGGGCAGGCTGCCAAACCGTTCTGCCAGACGTCGGGTGTAGTGCGGATCACCGCGACCGCGATGCCACAGATAGACCAGCACCAAAGGTGTCAGGACAAGCCACAGCAGGTGATAGGCAAAGACAAACACCCACAAGATCATTCTCAGACCCTCCCCGCAGGTGGCTGGCTAAAATTCCCGAATTTTAGCGACGCCGGTCCCTGCGGGAGGACATGGGCTGGAACGCCACGCCCACATGGGCCTCGCAGTAGGGTTTGCCCTGTTGCACAGGCAGGCCGCAAAACCAGAACTGTTCGGTCGCGGGATCGCCCACGGGCCATTTGCAGGTCTTTTCCGTCAGCTCCATCAGGCTGATTTTCTTGGCGGTCTTTTCGACCTCGTTCACCTTGGCCAAAGCCTCGGGCGAGATTTCGTTGGCCGAGGGCTGCGGCGGCAGCGGCTGTCCGGCGGGGATGATCGCACGGCGGGCCGCGGACATTTTGGGCTGTGGCGGGGGCGAGGCGCTGACGGTGCGCGGTTCTTCGACCTCGGGTTCGGGGGCCTTCTTGGGGGCTGCCTTTTTGGGTGCGGCCTTGGGGGCCGCTTTGGCCTTGGGTTCGGCCTTGGGGGCTGCGGTTTTCGCCGCCCCGCCGGAGCCCGCGCGGTTCGACAGACCCAACCGGTGCACCTTGCCGATGACAGCGTTGCGGGTCACCCCGCCCAGTTCCTTGGCGATCTGGCTGGCGGACTGGCCTTCCCCCCACATCTTTTTCAACACTTCGACGCGTTCGTCGGTCCAGGACATATCTGTTCCACTTATCTTCGGCTGGGCCCCTGATTTGTCCGGCCATCGGGCCATCAGGGGTTGAGAATTTCTTTGATCCCCTATTCTAAGCACCTGAGGCGCGGTTACAAGGCGCAGGTCCCAGAAATCACACCTCCCGACAGCTTCAACCGGGGGATGAGTTTTTTGGGCCAGATGAAACAGGGGACCGGACATGACACCAAACAAAGTCGATATGGGCGTGCGGCGGTTCGGGGCGGTCAACTGGCTGGGCACATGGACACTGGCCCGGCGCGAGGTTTTGCGGTTCATGAATGTCTGGTCGCAGACGATCATGGGGCCGCTGGTGAACGCCGGTCTGTTGCTGTTGGTGTTTACCATCGCCATCGGATCGCGGCGCGGCGATGTCATGGGCGTCCCCTACATGGACTTCCTCGTGCCCGGCATTCTGACCATGACGGTGATCCAGAACGCCTTTGCCAACACATCCTCGTCGATCATTTCGGCCAAGGTGGGGGGCAATATCGTCGACACCTTGATGCCGCCGCTGAGTGCGGGCGAATTGTTGATCGGGTATCTGTCGGGCGCTGTGGCGCGGGGGTTGATTGTGGCGGTCGTCATCGGCATCGGCGCGATGGCCATTCTCGGTGTGCCTTTGGTCCATCCGGGCTGGGCATTTGTCTTTGTGATGCTGGGGTCGGTGTTCATGGGGGGGCTGGGGATGATCGCGGCTGTCTATGCGGTGAAATTTGACCAGATGTCTGCGGTCACCAACTTTGTCGTGGCCCCTTTGGCATTCCTGTCCGGCACTTTTTATTCGATCGAGGCCCTGCCGCCTGCCTTGCAAACCTTCTGCCACTGGAACCCGTTTTTCTATATCATTGACGGGGTGCGGTTCGGATTTCTGGGGGTCAGTGACAGCTCCCCCTGGCTGGGGCTTGCGGTTGTGGGGCTGGCCACGGTTCTGGTGTTGACGTTGGTGTGGTACTGGCTGCGGATCGGGTACCGCCTGAAAGCATAAGCCAAGACGCTACCGGCGGCGCGCCAATGCCTCCCGCCACGCCAGAAGGGCCGCGCCCGAGACGATGATCGCGGCCCCCATTGCGCTGACCCAATCGGGCACCACCGCGAAGATGGCCCAGTCGTACAGCGCCGCAAAGATCAGTGTCAGATAGCTGAACGGCGTCACATAAGACGCATCCGCCCGCGCCATGGCGTTCACAAAACAGGTCTGCGCGCAGGCCATCATCAGCCCCAGCGCCACCAGCACCGCCCATTGCGCGCCGGTGGGCGGGGCCCAATAGGGGATCATCACGGTCGAGATCAGCAGCCAGCCGATCACGTTGTTGACCAGCAGGATCTGCAGCGGAGGCTCCCGCCCGCTGAGCTTTTTGATGAAGATCAGCTCAAACCCCAAGGCCACTGCCGCCCCCAGTGCCAGAAGGGCAGCCACCTGAAAGCTGTCCGGTCCGGGCCGCAACAAAACCACGGCACCGGCAAAGGCGATGGCCGCCGCAGCCCAGCGCACGCGGCCCACGGTTTCGCCCAGAAACGGGATGGCGAGGATCATGCCGAAGACGGGGTTCAGAAAGGAAATCGCCGTGGCATCGGCCAGCGGAATAAAGGCCACCGCCGCAAACATCAGCGTCACACCCAGCGCGCCAAAGGCCGTGCGTCCCAGATGCAGTTTGACATTCACCGCACGGATTTTGGGGCGCATCACGGCGGCCACACAGAGCAGCCCCGCCAGCGCAAAGGCAAACCGCCCATGGGTGATCTGCAAAGGATGCAGGGGCGCGCCCAACACATCCGTCCCCAGCGCCTTGGCGGCCAGCATGGTGCCCGCAATAAACAAGGTCGCCAGCACCATGAGCGCCACGGCGAGGGCAGGGTTCTGGG
>NZ_JAHDGE010000036.1:0-6276 GCF_020627745.1 Pseudooctadecabacter sp. | reverse complement strand
CACAGACCCCCAACCGACGCCGACGCTGATCCCCTGATCCGCGCGCGCTGTTGCTGCACGTCCACCTTTCGTCATTTCCCATCCAAACATCGTTGACTTACCGGCCCGGTTTCTTCACCTCTTGGCCTTCATTTGCAAAGGGTATTCCCCATGATCTCGACCGTTCTGCCCACCTACAATCGCGCCCCCTTCACCTTCGTCAAAGGCGAAGGCACTTGGTTGGTTGAGGCGGACGGGCGACGTTTCCTTGATCTGGGGGCCGGCATTGCCGTCAACGCGCTGGGCCACGCCCATCCCGATCTGGTGGCGGCGTTAACCGATCAGGCCGGCAAGCTTTGGCATGTCTCGAACCTGTATCATATCGCACCACAGCAAAAGCTGGCCGATCTGCTGGCCGAACACACCTTTGCCGACACCACATTTTTCACCAACTCCGGCACGGAGGCCTGTGAACTGGCCGTCAAAATGGCGCGCAAATACTGGTTCGACAAAGGCCAGCCGGAACGGACGGATATCATCACCTTCGACGGGTCCTTCCACGGGCGGTCTGCCGCAGGGATCGCCGCCGCCGGATCCGAGAAAATGACCCACGGGATGGGGCCTCTCTTGCCGGGGTTCGTGCATCTGCCCTTTGGCGATCACGAGGCGCTGACGCAGGCCGCAGCCTCCAAAACCGTGGGCGCGATCATGGTGGAGCCTGTGCAGGGCGAGGGCGGCATCCGCCCGCTGCCGGATGCCTGTCTGAAAGGTCTGCGCGATCTGTGTGATGAACACGGGCTGCTGATGATCCTGGATGAAGTCCAGTGCGGTGTGGGCCGGACCGGTAAACTCTTTGCCCATGAATGGGCAGGCGTTGCGCCCGACATCATGATGGTTGCCAAAGGCATCGGCGGCGGTTTCCCCTTGGGCGCGGTTCTGGCCACCGAAGACGCAGCCTCCGGCATGACCGCAGGCACCCACGGGTCCACCTATGGCGGCAATCCGCTGGCCTGTGCCGTGGGCGCAAAGGTGATGGAGGTCGTCACCGCCCCCGGCTTTCTTGAGGAAGTGAACCGCAAGGCAGGCACCCTGCGCCAGAAACTCGAAGGGCTGGTCGCCTCCAACCCGCAGGTGTTCGAAGCCGTGCGCGGGTCCGGCCTGATGCTGGGCCTGAAATGCGTGGCCCCCAATATGGATGTGGTCACCGCAGGCTACGACGAAGAGGTCCTGACGGTGCCCGCGGCTGACAACGTGGTGCGTCTTTTGCCGCCGCTGACCCTTACGGATGCCGAGATTGATGAGGCCGTCACGCGTCTGGACAAGGCCGCCACCAAGGTCGCCCTCCATGTCTGACTACAGCTTTCGGCCCATGACCCGCGCTGATCTTGCGATGTTCAAGGACTGGCTCGCCCAGCCGCATATCGACGGCTGGTGGGGCGAGGGCGGCACCGAAGCGCGCCTTGTCGAAGAGGACATGGACAAGGACGTGGTGGATATGCGCATCGCCCAGCACAACGGCACGGACTTTGCCTATATTCAGGACTACAACGCCCACGCCTTCGGCGCGCCACAATACGCAGACCAACCCAAGGGTGCCCGCGCCATCGACACCTTTCTGGGGGACCCTGCGTTTTTGGGGCAAGGCCATGGCGCGGGCTATATCGCCGCGCGCGTGGCTGAACTCCGACGTCACTTTCCGTGTGTGCTGACCGACCCGGACCCCGCCAACCTGCGCGCTGTTGCGGCCTACGTCCGCGCGGGGTTCAAACCCCTCGCCATTCGCCCCTGCGAAGACGGCGATCCGGTGCAGGTGATGCGCCACGCTTGACTTCCTCTGATCCGAAAACGCCTCCTCCGGCCATCTAACAAAATTAGCTAATTTTTTTAGACCCGCTCAAGAAACGATATGACATGACCCATTTCCTCGACATTCACAAAACATCCCCCCAAGACCTGCGGGCGATCATCGACACCGCAGCTGACATGAAATCCGCACGCGCAGGCCAGCCCAAAGGCACGCCGGACGCGGACCAGCCGCTTGAAAACCACATGGTCGCGCTGATCTTCGAAAAACCCTCCACCCGCACGCGCATCAGCTTTGATGTCGGCGTGCGCCAGATGGGCGGCGAAACCATGGTCCTGTCCGGTAAGGACATGCAGCTGGGCCACGGCGAAACCATCGCCGACACCGCCCGCGTGCTAAGCCGCTACGTCGACCTCATCATGATCCGCACGTTCGAGGAACAGACCCTGCTGGAAATGGCGGAATACGCCTCTGTCCCCGTGATCAACGGGCTGACGGACCGCACGCATCCGTGCCAGATCATGGCCGATATCCTCACGTTCGAAGAACACAACGGACCCATCAAAGGCAAAAAGGTGGTCTGGTCCGGCGACGGCAACAATGTCTTCGCCAGCTTTGCCCATGCAGCCAAACAGTTCGACTTCGACCTGACGTTTACCGGCCCCGAAACCCTGCAACCCGAACCCGCCCTCGACGGTCTTTACACCACCGAACGTGACCCCGACAAAGCGGTCGAAGGTGCCGATCTGGTGGTCACGGACACCTGGGTGTCCATGCATGACCCGCAATCCGCGCGCGAACGCCGCCACAACCAACTGCGTGGCTATCAGGTGAACAAGGCGCTCATGGACCGCGCCAAACCCGACGCGCTGTTCATGCACTGCCTGCCCGCCCACCGCGACGACGAGGCCACATCCGAGGTGATGGACGGCCCCCATTCCGTCATCTGGGACGAGGCCGAAAACCGTCTTCACGCCCAGAAGGCCATCATGCGCCACTGTCTGGGCAAGTAACGGCCCCCTGATCCTCTTCGCGCCATCAAACCGGCGGTCCGTTGGGCCGCCGGTGCCGTAGGCGCAACCCTGCCCAACGATTGCGCAGCCGTGCCGAATGCGACGGCATTTGGTGCCCCATCCGCCCGCGTGACCCTAGGTCGCGGGAACCTGTCACCGTTTTGTTGCGTTACGCTGATATCTTACAGCCACGTTAACATCCGGTCCTGTCATGTCGGACATTCAGAGTTTTCCCCAAATCCACCCCGCGCCGCTCGCCGGTCATTCCGCCCTGCTGCACCGGTTGTGTTTCTATCCTGTCCTCTTCACCCAAGGACCTTACGTCAAGATGCGCACGCCGCGCCTGCCGGAACCGGACGGTGCCCGTTCGGGCGTGGTGGGCAACGGCAAACCCTTGCGTGTGGTGATCGTGGGCGACAGCTCTGCTGCGGGGGTCGGGGTGGCACACCAGACCCATGCCCTGTCGGGGCAGTTGATCCGCAAACTCGCCCCGCGGGTGCGGCTTGACTGGGACCTTGTGGCAAAATGCGGCAACACCACACCCATGGCGCTGCGCCAGTTGCAGGCCGCCGATCCGGCACCGGCGGATGTGGCCATCACCGGGCTGGGGGTCAATGACATTACATCCGGCACGCCGCTGCGCACATGGCTGCGGCAGACCGATGATCTGATCGACCACCTCAAGGACCGGTTGGGCGTGCGTCATGTCTACATGGCGGGTCTGCCGCCGTTGTCGCAGTTTCCGCGCCTGCAAGGTCCGCTGCGTTGGGTGCTGGGCCATCAGGCGGAACGGTTCGACCGGGCGTTGCGCGATCGTCTGGCCGCGCGGGGGGATGCCACATGGATCACGCTGGATGTGTCGCTGGACCATTCCAACATGGCCGAAGACGGCTATCACCCGCGTGCCGATGTCTATGCCGAATGGGCGCGCACCCTGTCCGACCGCATGGCGATTGATCTGGGCGTTTAGGCGCGCCCGCGTCCTCGCGCCGTAGGGTAAAGCTTGCGTGACGGGGCGGACCGCCTAAATAATCGGGCGTGACCCTGAGTAATGTGCATCCCCCGTCCGACCCGCCTGTACCGGATCCGGTCCACCCCGCCCCGTTAAGCGGACTGTGGCGCGTGCTGCACCGGCTGGCCTTCTACCCCGTTCTGGTGACACAGGGCCCGTGGGTCAAAATCACCACGCCCCGCCTGCAGGAACCCAAAGGCCCGCGCGACGGTGTGGCGGGCGACGGACGCAACCTGAGGGTGCTGATCGCGGGCGACAGCTCTGCTGCGGGGGTCGGCGTGTCAACCCAGTCGCAGGCACTGTCCGGTCAACTGGTGGGTCTGCTGTCGCGCAAGGCCCGTGTGGACTGGCAACTGATCGCCCGCTGCGGGGACACAACCCCTGCGGCGCTGGCACGGTTGAAATCCGCGCGCCCGCGCCATGCGGATGTGGCCGTCACCGGTCTGGGCGTGAACGACGTGATCCGCGGCACGCGGCTGTCGGTCTGGCTGGACCAGCAACGTGACCTTCTGTCCTATCTGACCGACACCCTCGGGGTGGGGCATGTCTACGTCTCCGGCCTGCCGCCGGTCTATCATTTTCCACGGCTGACCGGCCCCCTGCGCTGGGTCCTCGGCCATCAGGCGGCACGGTTTGACCGCGCCTTGCAGGCGATGCTGGACGACCACCCCGATGCCACACACATTCCTGCACGCATGGTGATCGACGCCGATGTGATGGCCGAAGACGGATTTCACCCCGGCCCCCGTGTCTATACCGCATGGGCCGAGGCCGCAGCCGCCCTGATCACATCCGATCACGATCTGTGACCTTGCCGCTGGCACGATGCCGCCTTAGCCTTAAGGTCACGCTGACAACCGACATCTGCCCCAAAAGGAATGGCCAATGACCGACACCGCAACGCTGGGCCTTTACGGTCTGGGCACCATGGGCAGCGCGCTGGCCCTCAATATCCTCGACAAGGGGTTTGACCTGCATGTGTCGAACCGGTCAGCCGAGGCTGTCCCCGCATTCGTGTCCGAGGCCGAAGCCGAAGGGCTGGCTGCAGGTTTGCACGGGGCCGACAGTCTTGAGGCGATGGTCAAGGCCATGGGCGCCCCCCGCGCCATTATCATGATGGTGCCCTCGGGCGCGCCGGTGGATGCCACGATCAAGACGTTGATCCCGCTGTTGGAGGAGGGCGACACAATCATTGATGCGGGCAATTCCGACTTTCAGGCCACCCGCAGCCGCACCAGAACAGTCGAGGACGCCGGGCTGACCTACATCGGCATGGGTGTGTCGGGCGGGGAGGACGGCGCCCGTCACGGCCCGTCCATCATGGTGGGCGGCACGCCCGAGGCATGGGAGGCCACCCGCGCCATGATCGAAGCGATTTCTGCCAAATTCGAAGGCGCACCCTGCGCCGCACACCTTGGCCCCGACGGGGCGGGACATTTCGTGAAAACCGTACACAACGGCATCGAATACGCCGACATGCAACTGATCGCGGAGGTTTACGGCCTGATGCGTTTTGGCCGCAACAACAGCCCCGCGCAGATCGGCGAAATCTTTGACAGATGGAACAAGGGGCCCCTCGACAGCTATCTGGTCGAAATTACAGGCAAGGTCCTGCAGGCCGTCGATGGCGAAACGGGCAAACCCGCCGTCGACGTCATTCTGGATTCCGCCGGACAAAAAGGCACCGGACGCTGGACCGCGATCGAGGCCATAAAGATGGGCCGGTCTGCCAGCATCATCGAGGCCGCCGTGGCCGCCCGTGCCCTGTCCAGCGAAACCGCTGTGCGTGCCAAGGGGGAGGAGCTGTTCGGTGCCGTGCGCTGTGATCTCGACCTCGGCGATGACGATCTGGAACAGGCGCTGCTCGTGGGCCGCATCCTCGCCTATGCGCAGGGGTTCCGGATTCTGGCTGCCGCGTCGGAGGAATACGACTGGTCGGTGGATATGGCGCGCACCGCCGAGGTGTGGCGCGCGGGCTGTATCATCCGGTCCGTTCTGCTGGATGATATTGCCGATGCCTTCCGCAGTGACCTGCCCGAGGACCAGCTGATGTTCGCCCCCGGTCTGGTCGACCGTCTGAAACAGGCCGCCCCGGCCCTGCGCAAGGTCGTTTGTGCGGCGGCCACCCATGGCCACGCCGTTCCGGCCCTGTCGTCCTCGTTGTTCTTTCTCGATACGATCCGCCATGCCCGCGGGACCGCCGATGTCATTCAGGCCCAGCGGGACTTTTTCGGCCGCCACGGGTTCGTGCGCATGGATGGTCGCGAAGACCAGCACGGTCCGTGGTGGGACTGAGCGTGGGATGATCTGACGATCAGCGCCTGCGGCGGGCGTGGCTGGGGGCGCTGCCCCCCGGCCTTCGGCCTCCCCCCGAGGTATTTTTGAACCAGAGAGTTCGAGCCGTCTTGGAAAACCTCTGGGGGAGGTTTTCAGGCGAGAACGGGCGGAGCCCCAAAAGCCGTCTTGGA
>NZ_JAHDGE010000074.1 GCF_020627745.1 Pseudooctadecabacter sp. | reverse complement strand
GCCGACGCCTATGGCTGGCCTGCAGACCTCAGCGACGAAGACATCCTGTTGCGCCTTGTCGCGCTGAACAAGGAACGGGCCGAGGAAGAAGCGCGCGGCCACATCCGCTGGCTGCGCCCCGACTACCAGAACCCCACCGGCAAGCAGGCGGCCAAAGGCAAGACCACCGACATGGACCTTGGCGTGACAGCCAAGATCGAAAAGGCCCCTTGGCCCAAAACCCTGCCAGACCAGATCGCCGCCGTGCGCGAGGCCCTGTCCGAACTGGGCGAAGCCACCCCCGAACAAATCGCCCGTCGTTTCAAACGGGGCAGGGCCGTCACTGTGGAACCCCTGATGGAAAGCCTCGCCGCGCTGGGCCAGGCCGAACGGGGCGAGGACGGACGGTTTGCGGCCTAGGGCCTTTCGCCGCCGGATCGCGCGGTTGGAGGCCGACACACCACGCTACCGCGCCCTTGAGGTCGCGTTGGGTGAAGGCGTCGGGTTTGGACAGGCGTGGTATTCGTCCCAGAAAGAACACTGGTTGGGCTGGCTGGCGGAGTACGACGGACAAGGCGCGTATGGACGAAAGATCGACCCGAGCCGCGACGCCCGCTTTGTCTACAACCACATCCAATGTGCCCCGATGCTGTTCTGGCGCGCCGAGGCGTTGGGTTTTCCGGATGATGTTCTGGACGATGCTTTCGCGGCGGTGATCGCCGCCCCGAAGAGAAACGCGAGCCAGTGTGCGGCCTTTCGCAGGGTGCTGCCGTGGGACCGTATTGATGCGGTTCTTTAGACTGTCGGGCCGCCCGTGATGGGGGGCACAGCCAGAGCGCTTTGGGTGCCCGCGTCCTATGGGGCGGCCTGCGCGGGCTGGACCAATGGGGCGGCGCCGTTATCAACATCAGCGTTCTTTGGGAGGAAATCATGAAGCTTGTTCACCTGACGTCTGCCGCGCTGGCTGTTGTCATGACGGCCGGAGGTCTGTGGCGCAGGATTTTCTACAGCGTCCGATCAACCTGATCGCGCCCTTCAATGTCGGCGGGGGGACGGATTTGTTGCGGCGTGGTCTGGCCCCGCATTTTGCCGAGGCGATTGCTGGGGATGCTTTCGTGTCCAACATGGTGGGCGGCTCCGGCACGGTGGCCGCATACGCGCTGTAGGGGCAAAGCCCGGATGTCTACCAGCTGGCCTATATGTCGGTCACGGTTTCGACTATTCAGCCGCAAATCAAGGATGTGCCGTAAGGGTTGGACAGCTGAACGCCGATCTGTTCTATCGCGGCGTCCCCGGCAATGCTGTTTGTTGCAGCCGACAGCCCCTATCAATCCATGGAGGATGTTGTCGCGGCGGTTGAGGACGCGCCGGATGAATTGATCTATGGATCGTCCGGTCCGGGTGCGATCACGCATCTGACCATGGTGTCTGCGTTTGCGGGGCTAGGGATTATTGATGACATGAAGCCCCTTCCGTTTCAGGGGGTCGGCCCTGCCATCAAGGAACTGACCGCTGGCAATATCCAGTTCTTCGGCGGCACGGGACTGCTGATGGACCGTGGTGATTTCCGTCCCCTGACGGTGTTCAATGACACGCGGGTCGAGAATTCCCCGACGTGCCCATCGCTGCCGTGGTCGGCATCGAGGCCCCCCTGAACGAGCCTTACCTTTGGGGTGGCCTTTTGCGCTTGCCGGACTGGAACCTGAGGTAACGGCCTCGCTTGTGGCGGCCTGTGAAACGGCTGTCGCCCTGCCGGCTTTCAGGCGTTTGCGGAAAGATCGGGCACGGTCATCAATTACCGCGGGGCGGAAGACTTCGATGCTTTCTTAGGCGCACAGCACGAGGCCAAAGCAGGTTTGATCGAAGCCGCCGGTTTTTGATCGCGATACTGACCGACACTTGCGGCTTGGGTCGCAGGTGTCGTTTCATTCTTTGTGAGGGGGGCTATGCAACGCGTCGCCAACGAACGGGTGATCGTGCAACTGGGACTGTTGATGGCGGCGGTCGCACTTTAGGCGTCGACGTTCACGCAAAGCTTCAGCGCATCCGATCTGGCCCAGTCGCCGATATTTTCCACGCATCATCTTGATGCCGTGAATCGGGCTGTTCGCCATTCTGATGCCGTAGGCACTGTTGGTGCTGTCCAATCATACGCCTAGGATGCCGCTGCCGACCTCCCGTTTTTCCTATTTGTTTTGAGGTTTCGGAATGCTGTCATCTCTCCCCGAAGCGATCGAAATTCTTCTCAGCCTTGAGGGGCTGCTGGTGCTGGTTCTCGGGATCGTGCTGGGTGCGATGCCGGAATTGGGTCGACCGTAGCCGTCGCAATCGTGTTGCCCTTTACACTGACGATGGGTCAGGCCCCTGCGATTATCCTGATGCTCGCCGTTTAAGCCGGGTCGGTCTCTGGCGGATCAATCTCTGCGATCCTGATCAACACGCCTGGCACGCCGCAATCTGCGGGCACCTGTCTGTACGGCTACCCGATGGCCCAACGGGGCGAGGCGGGTCTGGCCCATGGCTGGGCGACGGTCGCGTCCGTCATCGGGAGGCTTGTATCTGCGGTGGTGTTGATCTTGGCGGCCCCGCAGCTGGCCGCCGTCGCGCTGGAATTCGGCCCGATCGAAACCTTCGCCCTGATCCTTTTGGGGATGACCGGCATCGTGCCGGTATCAACCGGATCGGTCATCAACTTGCTGACGGCCGGGATGATCGGC
>NZ_JAHDGE010000035.1 GCF_020627745.1 Pseudooctadecabacter sp. | reverse complement strand
GTGCACGGCCATTTCCACCTGACAGGCCACAGGTTCGCGCAGCTCACCCCGGTAGGAAATGATCATCGGCAGCGGCATGCGGTAGAACTGCGTGAGTGTGGCAAGCGTGTTGATCGTCACGCCAATGGCGGTGTTCTGCATGATGATCGCAGACCGTTTGCCACCCATGAAAGCACCGGCACACAGGCCCATCCCCTCATCTTCCTTGTTAGACGGGATGTGGAAAATCTCGCTCCGTTGATCAATTTCTTCGATCACACCGGCCAGCTGTTTGCAGGGCACTGTGGTGACGAAAGAAACATCGTTGGCGACAAGATCATCGGTGATCTTCTTGTCGATGTTCATGGCGTTGCCTTTCAGGTTGGGGCGCGGGTCACGCCCAAGGGTTAAGAATGATCTTGGGGGCGGCTACAGCGCCTGCGCGCAGGTCGCGGAATGCGGCGGCCCCTTGTGCCAACGGGCGCTGGTCCGTCCAGTCCAGCGGGCCAAGGCGGCCATCAAAGATGGCCCCGGCCGTGTCACGGAAATCTTGCGCGGTGTAAGTGTAGGTGCCGATAAAGGTGATCTCTTGCAAGGTCAGGCGACGCACGTCAATGCCGCCAGCGTCCTCGCCGAGCCCCACATGGGCAATGACCCCACCGGGGGCTGCATGGGTCGAGGCCACGGCGCGGGTCGCGGCATAGCCCACCGCATCAATCACAATCGAAAACGCGCCCTCCGGCGTGGCCACCACCCGCAGGCCGCATCGGTCTGCCAAAAACGCGGCGCGCGCGGCGTTGGGTTCGGCCACGGTGATGTCGTCCACCCCCATGGCGCGCAGCGCCAAGGCTGCGGCAAGGCCAATCGCCCCGCCGCCCACGACCAGCGCTGTGCGGTTCATCGAAGGGTGCAGCGCGCCCAGCGCCAGACGCACCGCGTGCCAGCTGACGGCCAGTGGTTCGGCAAGCGCCGCCTTCTCCAGCGGCACATCTGCGGGCACCTCAACCAGATTGCGGTCCGGCATGGTGATATACTGCGCAAAGGCCCCCTCGCGGGGCTGCATTGAGATAATCTGACGATCCGGGCACAGGTTTTCACGACCGGCCAGACAGGCCGGACAAACCATACAGGTGACCAGCGGATTGACCGTCACACGGGTGCCGGCACGGTCGCCTCCCACGACCGTGCCAGCGGCCTCATGCCCGAGGATCAGAGGCGCGGGCCGCCGCGCATCATGGCCCAGATAGGCGTGCATGTCGGACCCGCAGATGCCTACCGCCTCCACCTTGATCAGATGTTCGCCGTCGGCGGCAACCGCATCGGGCACGTCCCGAAAGGTCAGCGTTTCCACCCCATCATAGACCAAGGCCTTCATTTCGCGGTGAACCCCCCGTCAACCATCAGCACCTGCCCCGTCACGTAGGAGGAGGCATCCGAGCATAAAAACAAAACCGGTCCGTCGATGTCGTCCAGCGTGCCGTTGCGCCCGATGCAGGTCTGGGCGGCGTTGCGGGCCGCGCGATCTGCATCGTCAAAGACAGCCGCCGTCAGTTCGGTCGGAAAGAACCCCGGCCCGATGGCGTTGGCGGTGATCCCATGGGGGGACCACGCCTCGGCCATGGCGCGGGTCAGCTGGGCGATGCCGCCCTTGCTGGCCCCATAGGCGATGCCGCCGGGGAAGGCGCGTGTGGTCTGCAACGACGCGAAATTCACAATCCGCCCCCAGCCTTTGGCCTTCATGTTCGGCACCATCGCTTGAGACAGAAAAAACGGCGCGCTGAGGTTCAGCGCCAGCGTTTGATCCCAGCCTTCGATTGTCACGTCATCTGCCGCCTGCCGGGTGTTCACACCGGCCGCATGGACCACGATGTCAGGCGCGCCAAAGGGGGCGCTGATATCTTCGACCAGATCGGCAAAGCCCGCGCGGTCGGTGACGTCCGCTGCGACCCCTTCCGCCACAGCGCCCAACTCGTCGACCAGACTGTCAATCGCCTCCGCCCGTCGCGCCACGGCCACAACCCGCGCGCCTGCCTCGGCCAGAACCATCGCCGCCCGCCGCCCAAGGCCGGAACTGGCCCCGGTGATGCAGGCGACCTTGCCGGAAAGGTCAAACAGGCGGTCAGGGTTGGTCATTCCGCGCTCAGATCGAAATTTTCACCGGGGAAATATTTGGCCAAACGCACGTCTGCGGCACGCGCATGGCCTTCCATCCCTTCAAGACGGCTGATCCGCGCGGTGGCGATCGCAACGTCTTTGGACGCCTCACGGGTGGTGCGTTGCCACGTGACGATCTTCATGTATTTGTGCACCGACAGACCGCCCGTATAGCCCGCAGCCCCGGACGTGGGCAGCACGTGGTTGGTGCCCGACGCCTTGTCGCCGTAGCTGACAGTGGTTTCTTCACCCAAAAACAGCGACCCGTAACAGGTGAGGTTTTCAAGCCACCAGTCCAGATCGTCGGCCTGCACCGTCAGATGTTCCGGCGCATATTCATCGGAACATTTCGCCATATCCACGCGGTCCTCGCAGAGGATGACTTCTGCATAATCGCGCCATGCGGCAAAGGCGTTTTCGCGGTTCAGCTCGGGCAGATCATCAATGTACTGCGGCACCAGCGCCATGACCCGTTCGGCCAGATCGCGGTCATCGGTCACAAGCCAGACGGGCGAATTATAGCCGTGTTCCGCCTGACTGACCAAATCGGTGGCCACGATATGCGCGTCGGCGGTCTTGTCGGCAAGGATCAGGCTGTCCGTTGGGCCTGCAATCATGTCGATGCCGACACGGCCAAAGAGGATGCGTTTGGCTTCGGCCACAAACTGGTTGCCCGGTCCCACAAGGATGTTGGCCTTGGGCAGGCCAAACAACCCGAAGGTCATCGCGGCCACGCCCTGTACACCGCCCATGGCCATGATCTTGTCCGCGCCGCACACATGCGCCGCATAGACAATGGCCGGGGCCACGCCCACGCCCGGACGGGGCGGCGAACAGGCGGTGATGTGTTTGCAACCGGCGACCTTGGCGGTCGTCACGGTCATGATGGCTGATGCGATATGGCTGTAACGCCCGCCGGGCACGTAGCAGCCTGCGGCATCCACGGGGATCGCCTTTTGGCCCGCGATAAAGCCCGGTGACATCTCCATCTCGACATCTGCGACGGTGCTTTTTTGCATCTCTGCAAAGCGTTTGACGTTGTCGTGGGCGAAATCAATGTCTGCCTTCAACTTGTCCGGCACCTGCGCGATCGCCGCGTCGATGTCTGCCTGTGACAACATCACGCTGCCCTCATACCGGTCGAACTTGGCGGCATATTCCATCGCCTTTGCATCGCCCCCGGCCTCAATGTCATTCAGGATCCCCACGACCGTATCATGGACGTCAGACGCACCAGAGGCCGAGGTCAGCGTCGCTTTCTTGAGGTAGTCGCGGGTCATAGGGTCGATCCTGTGCAAAGGCAATCCGGGGGGTGCCTCTACGTCATGTAAGCGGTTACATACTCTTTATGCAAGCGCTTACATTGTCTGCGCTCTTGTTTTAGGATGGCTGAAATGCGCCGTCAGAATCTGTGAAAGGCCACAAGCGTGACCCAGAAGTCCTCCCCCACTATTGATGACGTGGCCCGTCTGGCGGCGGTATCGACGGCGACGGTCTCGCGCTGTCTGAATGCGCCGCAGAAGGTCTCGCAGAAGACGCTGGAACGGGTCATGGGCGCGGTACGCGATCTGGGCTACACCCCCAATTTTGCCGCCCGCGCTATGGCGGCGAACCGCACCCGCACCATCGGGGCCGTCATCCCGACAATGGAAAACGCGATTTTCGCGCGCGGCCTTCAGGCGTTTCAAGAGGCATTGCACCTTCGCGGCTATACCTTGCTTGTGGCCAGTTCCGCCTATGATCCCACCCGCGAGGCCGAACAAATTCGCACGTTGGTGGGCCGTGGTGCGGATGGTTTGCTGTTGATCGGTCACGACAGACCGGACGCCACCTATGCGTATCTTTCGGACCGCGATGTGCCTGCTTTGGTGTCGTGGGCCTATGATGCCGATGGGGCGCTTTCATCCGTGGGCTTTGACAATCGTGCAGCAATGCGTGGTCTTGCCAACCATATGCTTGAATTGGGCCACCGCCGGATCGCTGTCATCTCAGGCCATATCGCAGGCAATGACCGCGCGGCTGAGCGCGTGGGCGGGATCAGGGATGCGATGATGGCCTGCGGTCTTGATGCAGGGGGTCTGCCGGTCGAGGAATGCGACTACGACATTGATGCAGGTGCCGCCGCATGTGGCAGGTTGCTGGACTGTGACCCGCCCCCGACCCTTTTGATGTGCGGAAACGACGTGCTTGCCGTGGGCGCATTGCGCGAGGCAGGACGCCGGGGGCTGCGGGTGCCTGATGACCTGTCGATCACCGGATTTGACGACATCGAACTGGCGCGGATCGTCGTGCCGCCCCTGACCACTGTCCACGTGCCGCACCGTCAAATGGGCGGACTTGCGGCCGAGACATTGATCGGCATGATCGAAACCGGAACCCGACCGGACCCCGTAAAGCTTGACAGCAGTTTGCGCCTGCGCGGCTCTGTCCGCGCTGTTCGTCCCTGACAGGGGGCACCCGTCCGGTCCGGAAGCATCACAACGCGATCTTCGCAAACGCAGGTCCATTATGCGCAAATACAGCGCCATTGCAGTGCCGGGAGGCTGTTGTCACTCAGCTGTTTCCTTGGCACGGCAAAATTCTGTGATGTGGAAAAGATAGGCAGCGCCGCGCCGGATGCCCATTTCCAGTGCAATCAGGCCCCCCCCAGAAATTCGTCTGCGCCCCACCGGTTGACCATACCACGACGCAGGCCAAAACCCGCCCCATGAACCGTGACCTGCGCATTCTTATCGTCGAACCGGACCCTGACCGGGTGCATGGCATCATCACCGCATTGACGGATGCGGGGTGGTCAGATGTGCGGGCTTTGGCGCAAATTTCCGCTTTGGGCCGTATTGTTCAGGAATTCGTGCCCGATATCGTCCTGATTGATCTGGCAAACCCGGATCGCGACACGCTTGAACATATCTCCTTCGCGACAGAGACCTCCAAACGGGCGGTCGCGCTGTTTGTGGATCAGACGGATGAGACGCTGACGCAGGCCGCGCTGAACGCCGGCGTCAGTGCCTATGTCGTCGACGGCCTGCAAATGGACCGTATCAAATCCGTTCTGGAAACCGCCATTGCCCGCTTCAAGGTCATGCGTCACATGCAATCCGAACTCGATGCCGCAAAACAGGCCCTTGAAGATCGCAAGACGATCGACCGCGCCAAAGGCATCCTCATGCGCCAGCGGTCGATTTCCGAAGATGACGCCTACACCTTGCTGCGCAAAACCGCGATGCGCCAGAACCGTAAAGTCATCGACGTGGCACATGCGCTGGTGACAGCCTCGGACCTTCTATCGTGAGCGCGACAGTCCTGAATTGCGGCTATGTGCCCCTTGTCGATTGTGCGCCGCTGGTGATTGCCAAGGAACTGGGGTTCGCCGCCGAAGAGGGCCTTGTGCTGAACCTGATTATGCAGCCGTCATGGTCCGCCCTGCGCGATATGCTTGCCTTGGGTCATCTGGACGCCGCGCATATCCTGTCCCCCATGCCGGTGGCCATGTCCATGGGGCTGGGCGGATTGCCTGCGCGGATCGACACCTTGATGGTCCTGTCGGTCAACGGCACGATTTTCGGGGTCTCCAACACGGTGGCCGAAACCCTCTCCGGTGTGCCGTTCGGGGATCCTGCGGCCCTTCTGGCGGCCCTGACCCGAAATGGCCCGCGTCCTTTGCGCGTCGGGGTCCCGTTTCATCATTCCATGCACCGGCTGCTGCTGTCCTACTGGACAGCAACGGTGCCGGGACTGGTGGTCGAGGAAATCACCATCCCGCCGCCCCGCATGGCCGATGCGGTTGCCGACGGCTTTGTCGATGCCTTCTGGGTGGGGGAGCCATGGGGCAGCGTTGCGGTGCAACAAAACGTCGGCCGGATCATGATGACAGGCGCCGATGTCTGGAACTTTGCCCCCGAAAAGGTCCTCGCCGCCCGTCATGACTGGGTTGAACAAAACGGCGATACCACGCGGCGTTTGATGCGTGCGGTCTATCAGGCTGCTGCATGGCTTGACGTGCCAAAGAACCGGACCCTCGCGGTCGAAATTCTGGCCCGCAGTGAACACCTCAGCATGTCACCCGATCTGATTGATCCGGCTTTGTCCGGCCAGATCACGCCCGGACGCGGCGTCGCGCCCAAACCTGTCGACAGGTTCGTCCAGTTTCACAAACATGCCGCATCCTTTCCATGGCGCAGTCAGGCAGCATGGATCGCAAACCAGCTTGGCGCCGGTGAGGCCGGATTGGCAAAGGCGAAATCCTGTTTCCGGTCCGACCTCTATCGCCAAAATCTCGAAGGGATCGGCGCGGATATGCCCGGTGCGTCCGAAAAGGTCGAAGGCGCGCTCAAGTTCGAGACCGCGGTGTCCTCCACCCGAGGTCATATGATTCTTGCGCCTGATGCTTTCTTTGATGGCAGAACCTTTGATTTCCCCCTGCCGGATTGCTGAATTATTGGGCAATTTCTGCATGGCGGCAATTATCGACGCCGCAACGCAGCAAAAATGTTGCCACCCGACGGCCCATCCGCGCATCGTAAGTTCAAGGGGCAACGTTGCCCGTTAAATCGCGCCGACCGACGCAGGTCGCGCACATCCCAGAGCAAAGCCGCTCGTATGGAACACGGATCTCCTCCCCCGTGGTCTCTACGTGCGGCTTTTTTGTTTGCCCCTAAGGGGTTTGGAAAGGACTGAGTATGAAAACCACTTTCGCGATGCTTCTGGCCACGTCGAGCCTTTTGGCAACCACGGCTGCGGCGCAATCCCTTGACCTTGAAAAGGAAGACCTGACACTCGGGTTTATCAAGCTGACGGACATGGCCCCCTTGGCCGTCGCCTATGAACTTGGCTATTTCGAAGACGAGGGCCTGTTCGTTACTTTGGAAGCGCAAGCAAACTGGAAGGTCCTGCTGGACGGTGTCATCAGCGGTGAACTGGACGGCGCACATATGCTGGCCGGTCAGCCGCTCGCCGCGACCATCGGTTACGGCACCGAGGCGCACATCATCACGCCTTTTTCCATGGACCTGAACGGCAACGCCATCACCGTGTCCAACGAAATCTGGGATGAGATGAAGCCGAATGTGCCCCTGATGGACGATGGCCGCCCCCAGCACCCGATCAGCGCAAGCGCACTCGCCCCCGTGGTCGAAGACTACCTTGATCGGGGTGAGCCGTTCAATATGGGGATGGTGTTCCCTGTCTCGACCCACAACTACGAAATCCGCTATTGGCTTGCCGCCGGTGGGCTGGAACCGGGGTACTACAGCCAACAGGATATTTCCGGCCAGATTGGCGCGGATGTTCTGTTGTCCGTGACGCCGCCGCCGCAGATGCCCGCCACGATGGAGGCCGGCACGATCTTTGGCTACGCCGTGGGTGAGCCTTGGAACCAACAGGCCGTGTTCAAGGACATCGGCGTTCCCGTGATCACTGACTACGACATGTGGAACAACAACCCTGAAAAGGTCTTCGGCATCACCGCTGAATTTGCCGAAGACTACCCCAACACCACACTGGCCCTGACCAAAGCGCTGATCCGCGCCGCGATCTGGCTGGATGAAAACGACAACGCCAACCGCGAAGAGGCCGTGGAGATGCTGTCGCGCCCCGAATACGTGGGTGCCGATGCCGAAGTCATCGCCAATTCGATGACGGGCTTCTTTGAATTCGAAAAAGGCGACGTGCGCCCTGCCCCGGATTTTAACGTGTTCTTCCGCTACAACGCGACCTACCCGTTCTATTCCGACGCGATCTGGTATCTGACCCAGATGCGCCGCTGGGGCCAGATCCCGGAAACCATGACGGATGAATGGTATTTCGAAACCGCAGCCGAAGTGTACCGCCCCGACATCTATCTGGACGCCGCGCGTCTTCTGGTCGACGAGGGCATGGCGAACGAGGCCGACTTCCCTTGGGACAGCGACGGCTTCAAAGCGCCCACTCCGGCTGCCGATATCATTGACGCCATTCCCTATGACGGCCGCGCGCCAAACGCCTACATCGACAGCCTGCCCATCGGTCTGAAGTCCGGCCAGACAGTGCTGGATGGCGAAATTCAGGGCTGATGCCCCTTTCCCATCCCGCGCATCTGCGGGGTGGGCCTTTCTTTCTCTCCTCAGGCAACAGCAGTTGGACATTCGACATGACCGCCATTGACCCCATCACACTGGACACCGAAGCCCGCCGCCAGCGGCGGTTTGCCCGCATCAACAAGGCCGACGCATGGTTTCGCGTATTGGGTCTGTCATGGGTGACGCCCATCCTGAAGGCGGCAGCCGGCGACAACCCGCGCGCGCAGATGGGCGAAATCTGGCGTCTGCTGGGGGTGCCACTGCTGTCCATCGCCGTCTTTATCGGGCTATGGGCGACCCTCGCCCCGCAGGTGCAAACCTCCCTCGGCGCGGTACCCGGCCCCGCGCAGGTCTGGGAACAGGTGGGCGAATTGCGCGCCGATGCCGTGCGCGAAGGCGAACGTGAGGCTGCGTTCTATGTCCGCCAGGATGAACGCAACGCCGAACACATCGCCAACGGCGAGACCGACAAGGTCCGCGACCGTGTTTATACCGGCAAACCAACCTATTACGACCAGATCTGGACCTCGATCAAAACGGTATTCTTCGGCTTTCTGATTGCGTCAATCGTGGCCATTCCGCTGGGCATTGCCGCCGGTCTGTCCGTCACGGCCAATGCCGCGCTGAACCCGCTGATCCAGATTTTCAAACCGGTCTCCCCGCTGGCGTGGTTGCCGATTGTCACGATGATCGTCTCTGCGGCCTACACCACCAATGACGGCATGTTCTCGAAATCCTTCCTGATCTCGGCCATCACGGTGACTTTGTGTTCTCTCTGGCCCACGTTGATCAACACCGCATTGGGTGTGTCCAGCATCGACAAGGACCTCGTCAGCGTCAGCCGCGTGCTGAAAATGAACACCTACACCAAGATCACCAAACTGGTCCTGCCCTCCGCCCTGCCGCTGATCTTCACGGGTCTGCGCCTGTCCCTCGGCGTGGGCTGGATGGTGCTGATCGCGGCAGAAATGCTCGCCCAGAACCCTGGTCTTGGAAAATTCGTCTGGGATGAATTCCAGAACGGGTCCTCCCAATCGCTGGCCCGCATCATGGTTGCTGTGTTCACCATCGGCATCATCGGCTTCCTTCTCGATCGTGTGATGTATGCGCTGCAATCCATGTTCACATTCAGCAACAACCGGTGATTGATATGACGCTGCTTCACTTCAAGAACGTCTCGAAAAGCTACGGCGAGACGCCGGTTCTCAAGGACATCAACCTAAGCGTTGAGGACGGAGAGTTCGTCGTCATCCTCGGCTTCTCCGGCACCGGCAAGACCACGCTGATCAACCTGATGGCTGGGCTGGAACAGCCGACCAGCGGCACGGTGACCTTCAAAGGCGAGCCGATCAAAGAACCGGGCCGTGAACGGGGCGTGATCTTTCAAAGCTATTCGCTGATGCCGTGGCTGACCGTGCAGGGCAACGTCGCGCTGGCCGTGGACACGATGTTCCCTGATCTGTCCAAGGCCGAACGCGCCGCCAAAGTCGATCATTACGTGGCCATGGTGGGACTGTCCCACGCCGCGACCCGCCGCCCGGCCGAATTGTCCGGCGGGATGCGCCAGCGGGTCAACGTGGCCCGTGCGCTGGCGATGGACCCTGAAATGCTGCTGCTGGATGAACCACTGTCAGCCCTCGACGCGCTCACCCGCGCGAACCTTGCGGATGAGATTGAGGCGATTTGGGACGCCGACAAAAAGACCTGCGTGCTGATCACCAACGACGTGGATGAGGCGATTATTCTGGCCGACCGCATCATCGCCCTGAACCCCGACGGGACGCTGGGCGATGAATTCAAGGTCGACATCCCCCGCCCCCGCGACCGTGTAGCCATGAACAATGACGCAACCTTCAAGGCCCTGCGCGCTGAGGTCACCAATTACCTGATGGACGTGGGCATCGCCGCCAAGGTCGAAGAAACGCGGCTGTTGCCCAACGTGACACCGATCCACGGCGTGCCCGCAGCCGTGGCCAAAGCGCAAGAGGGCGGGATTGAGGAAAAGTTCCTCAACTTCTCCCAACTCGACAAGGTGTATCCCACCCCCAAAGGCCCGCTGACAGTCGTTGAGAACTTCGATCTGAAGATCAACAAGGGTGAGTTTATCTCCCTCATCGGGCATTCGGGCTGCGGGAAATCCACGGTGCTGACGATGGCTGCGGGGTTGAACCCGATCAGCAAGGGCGCGATCCGGCTGGATGGCTGGAACGTTGAAGGCGCGGACCCCGAACGCGCCGTCGTATTCCAATCGCCCAACCTGTTCCCGTGGCTGACGGCCAAGGAAAACGTCTCGATCGGGGTGGACAAAGTCTATCCCCGCGCGTCCCAGGCCGAACGTCAGGACGTGGTCGAATACTACCTTGAACGGGTGGGCCTTGCCGACAGTATGGACAAGGGCGCCGCCGATCTGTCCAACGGCATGAAACAGCGCGTCGGCATCGCGCGCGCCTTTGCGCTCAGCCCAAAACTGCTGCTGCTCGATGAACCTTTCGGGATGCTCGACAGCCTGACACGGTGGGAGTTGCAGGAAGTGCTGATGGAGGTCTGGTCGCGGACCAAGGTCACCGCCATTTGCGTGACCCACGACGTGGATGAGGCGATTTTGCTGGCCGACCGCGTGGTGATGATGACCAACGGGCCGCAAGCGACGATTGGCAAAATCACCGACGTCAAACTGCCGCGCCCGCGCACGCGCAAGGCGCTTTTGGAACACCCCGATTACTATAATTACCGCCAAGAGGTGCTTGATTTCCTTGAGGAATATGAGCACGGCAGCACCCCCAAAACACCCCCCAAGCCCATCGCAGCGGAGTAAGACATGACACAACACCTGATCGTCATCGGCGCGGGCATGGCCACGGGGCGGATGCTGGAAACGCTGGTTGAAAACGGGGCCGACTACGACATTACCCTCATCAACGGGGAGCCGCGCGGGAACTATAACCGCATTATGCTGTCCCCCGTATTGTCGGGTGAAAAAACTTACGCCGAAATCGTGACCCACGATGATGCGTGGTACGCCGACAACAGCGTCACCACGCGGTTTGGCTGTTTTGTCGAAGCGGTCGACCGCGCGGCCAAGACCGTCACCCTCACCACGGGTGAGGTTCTGGGCTACGACAAACTCGTCTTCGGCACGGGATCAAATCCCTTCATGATCCCCCTGCCCGGTCACGATCTGGATGGCGTCATCGCCTACCGCGATCTGGAAGACACCGAAAAAATGATGGGCCTTGGGCCGGATCACAAATGCGTCGTCATCGGCGGCGGCCTGCTGGGGCTTGAGGCCGCTGCGGGCATGGCAGCACGGGGCGTGGACGTCACCGTGGTGCATATCATGGGCCACCTGATGGAACGGCAGTTGGATGAGGCGGCGGGCTATCTGCTGCGCAAGGCGCTGGTGGACAAGGGCATCACTGTCAAATGCGCGGCCAACTCCAAGGAAATTCTTGGCGAGGACGGCCACGTCCGCGCCTTGCTCTTGGACGATGGCACCGAACTGCCCTGCGATCTGTTGGTCATGGCCGTGGGCATCCGCCCCAATGTGAAACTGGCGCAGGACGCTGGGTTGGCCGTGGGCAAAGGGATCCATGTGGATGACCAGATGCTGACGTCCGACGCCGATGTGCTGGCGGTAGGTGAATGCGTCGAACATGACGGCGCGATCTTTGGGCTGGTGGCACCGCTTTATGACCAGGCGAAAGTGGCAGCCAAAACCCTCATGGGGCAAACCGACGCCTTCGTGCAAAAGGAACTGTCCACCAAACTGAAGGTCACGGGCTGTGATCTGTTCAGCGCGGGCGATTTTGCCGACGGAGACGGGCGCGAAGACATCGTGTTCCGCGACCCTGCGCGCGGGGTCTACCGGCGCTTGGTCCTTCAAAACAATGTCGTCATCGGGGCCGTGATGTATGGCGACACCGCCGACAGCAACTGGTTCTTCGGCCTGATCCGCGACAAGACCGACATCGCCGACATGCGCGACACGCTGATCTTTGGACCCGCCTATCAAGGGGGGACCCCCCTGGACCCTTTAGCAGCTGTTGCAGCCTTACCGCGTGACGCGGAGATCTGTGGCTGCAACGGTATCTGCAAAGGTCAAATCGAAGACGCCATCGCGGCGGGCGCCTCTGATCTGGGCGCAATCAAGGCCACCACGAAGGCCAGCGCATCCTGTGGAACCTGCACGGGGTTGGTCGAACAGGTGCTCGCCGTCACACTGGGCGACGATTTCGTCGTTCCCGCCGCCGCCTCGATGTGCGGCTGCACGGATATGACCCACGAAGACGTGCGGCGCATGATCAAGTCCCGGCGGCTGACGTCCATGCCCGCGGTCTGGCAGGAATGTGGTTGGAAAACGCCCGATGGCTGTCACAGCTGCCGCCCTGCGTTGAACTTTTACCTGCTGGCCGATTGGCCGCTTGAATATCAAGACGACCCGCAGTCGCGTTTCATCAACGAACGCAAACACGCCAACATTCAAAAAGACGGCACTTATAGCGTCGTGCCGCGCATGTGGGGCGGGATCACCACGCCCAAGGAACTGCGCGCCATCGCCGATGCCGCCGACAAATACATGGTGCCGACGGTCAAGGTTACGGGCGGTCAGCGCATTGATTTGCTGGGCGTGCGCGGTGAAGATCTTCCCGCCATTTGGAAAGACCTCAACGATGCGGGCATGGTGTCGGGCTATGCCTATTCCAAGGGGCTGCGCACGGTGAAAACCTGTGTGGGCACCGACCATTGCCGCTTTGGTACGCAAGACAGCACCGGCCTTGGCATCAAGCTGGAACAGACGCTGCATGGCGCGTGGACGCCGCATAAGTTGAAACTTGCCGTGTCCGGCTGTCCGCGCAATTGCGCGGAGGCGACGTGTAAGGACATCGGCGTGGTGTGTGTGGATTCCGGCTACCAGATCAGCATCGGCGGGGCGGCTGGCATGGACGTCAAGGAAACCGAATTGCTGTGTCAGGTCGCCACCGAAGACGATGCCATTCTGGTCATCAAGGCCGTCACACAGCTGTATCGGGAGAACGCCAAATACCTCGACCGGATTTACAAGTGGATGGCGAAAGTGGGCCTCGATTGGATCAAGGAACGGGTGGAGGCAGACCGCGACGCGCTGGTTGAACGCTTTGAGCTGAGCCAAACCATCTACCGCCACGACCCATGGGCGGATCACGTCGCCAAACAGACCGAACGTTATCAACCCCTCGCCAACCTGTCGCTGGAGGCCGCAGAATGACCGACTGGATCGACATTGCCGCCCTCGACGACGTGCCAGCGCGCGGCGCACGGATGGTCAAGACCGCACTTGGCTGCGTGGCGGTCTTCCGCACTGCGGACGATCAGGTCTTTGCGCTCGACAATGCTTGCCCGCACAAGGCCGGCCCCTTGGCCGAGGGCATTGTGCACGGCACATCCGTCACCTGCCCGCTGCACAACTGGGTGATTTCGCTGGAAACGGGTGAGGCGCAGGGGGCGGACGAAGGCCGCGTTGCGACCTATCCCGCGCGGGTGGACGGCGGGCGTATTCTGCTGGATCGCACGTTCTTGCAAGCCCGGCCAACATCCGGGGCCGCTGCATGACCCTCACCCGCACCACATGTCCCTACTGCGGCGTGGGCTGCGGGGTTTTGGCGGGCGCTGACGGCACAATCAAAGGCGACCCTGATCACCCCGCAAACTTTGGACGGCTGTGTTCCAAGGGGGCAGCCTTGGGCGAAACCATTGATCTTGAGGGGCGGTTGCTGCACCCGAAAGTAAACGGCAAGCGCACCGATTGGGACACGGCCCTCGACCTCGTGGCCACGAAATTCAGCGCCGCGATTGCCGAACATGGCCCCGAAAGCGTGGCCTTCTACGCCTCTGGGCAATTGCTGACCGAAGATTACTACGTCGCCAACAAGCTGATGAAAGGTTTCATCGGCGCTGCGAATATCGACACGAATTCAAGGCTTTGCATGGCATCCAGCGTGGCAGGCCACAAACGCGCATTTGGCACGGACACGGTGCCGGGCACCTACGAAGACCTTGAACAGGCGGACCTGATCGTGCTGGTAGGGTCAAACCTCGCATGGTGCCATCCCGTACTGCATCAGCGCATCGCGGCGGCCAAAGAGGTGCGCCCCAATATGCGCATCGTCAATATCGACCCGCGCCGCACCGCGACCTCCGATCTGGCCGATCTGCACCTGTCTATCGCGCCCGATGGGGACGTGGCGCTGTTTAACGGATTGCTTGCGCATTTGGCCCAAACGGGCCGCGTCAACGCCGCGTATACGGCGGCCCACGTAAACGGGCTTGAAGACGCGATTGCGGCGGCAAATGCGACATCACTGGCGGCCACGGGCCTGTCGTCCCATGAACTGGCGCAGTTCTTTCAACTTTGGTCAGGCACCGACAAGGTCGTCACCGTCTATTCCCAAGGCGTGAACCAATCCCAAAGCGGCACAGACAAGGTGAACGCGATCCTCAACTGTCACCTTGCCACGGGCCGGATTGGCACACCGGGTGCGGGGCCGTTTTCCGTCACCGGACAGCCCAATGCCATGGGCGGACGTGAGGTCGGGGGGCTGGCCAATATGCTGGCCAACCACCTTGAGATCGACAACCCCGACCACCGCGCCGCTGTGCAATCCTTCTGGAACAGCCCGCGGATCAGCCCACGTGCGGGTCTCAAAGCAGTCGATCTGTTTCAGGCCTGCGCGGACGGCAAGATCAAGGCGCTTTGGGTGATGTCCACGAACCCCGCAGTGTCTATGCCGGATGCAAATGGCGTGGCAGAGGCGATCGCGAAGGTCCCCTTCGTCGTGTCCTCCGACATGATCGAGGCGACGGACACCAATGACCTTGCCCATGTGCTGCTGCCCGCCGCCGGTTGGGGTGAAAAGGACGGGACGGTCACCAATTCCGAACGGCGCATCTCGCGCCAGCGGGCGTTTTTGCCCCCTGCCGGAGAGGCCCGCCCCGACTGGCAAATCGTCACCCGAGTGGCCCGTCGCATGGGGTTTGGCGACGCCTTCCCATACCAAAAACCTGCCGATATTTTTGCCGAATACGTGGCACTGGATAAGGCCCTGTCGCCCTTCCCCCGTGATCTGGACCTCAGCATCTTTGCCGATGCCGATTACGCCGATCTGATCCCGACGCAATGGCCCCGCAACGGACGGCGCTTCTTTGCGGACGGACGGTTTTATCACCCGGATGGCAAGGCGCGGATGATCCCTGTGGCGGCCCCCGCCCTGTCTCGCCCGCGTTTCGCGCTGAACACGGGCCGCAACCGCGATCAGTGGCACACGATGACACGCACCGGAAAATCCCCGCGTCTGGGCACGCATCTGGCCGAACCTTATGTGGAACTGCATCCTGACGACGCGGCTGATCTGGGCGCGGCACCGGGCCACATCATCGAGGTGCAAAGCCTTTACGGCAGCGCCCTTCTGCGGGCTTTGATCACGGACCGCGCGGCGCGCGGTCGGCTCTTTGCACCGATGCACTGGACACGACAGCGCAGCACCTCGGGCGCAATCAACACCCTGACCGCGCCGGTCGTTGATCCTGTCTCGGGGCAACCTGCCCTCAAAGACGCGCGTGTCACGGCACGGGTTTATCCCGCCCGATGGTACGGGTTTCTGGCCTGCCGCGATGTGCCAAAGCCAATCACACCCTATGCGGCCATCGCCCGCACCCAGACAGGGTGGCAGGCCGAAATTGCAGGCGACGTTTTGCCGACCGATTGGGCGCAAAAAGCGCTGACATTGGCCGGCATCGAACAGGCAGACGTCTGCGTTCAATCGGACCCTGCCAGCGGCGTCTGCCGTGTTGCACTGACACAGGACGGCGCGATTGCGGCACTTCTGTTTGTGGCGTCATCTCCCGTGGTGGTTGCCCGCCATACAGCAATCGCGGCCATTGGCAGCGACACGCCCGCGCTGACGGCGCTTGCGGGGCGCGCAGCCCCCCACCAGCCGGACCCCGGCGCGACCGTCTGTGCGTGCTTTGGTATCGGACGCAACACGCTGCTTGAGGCCGTGGCAAAGGGTGCCCGTACAGTGACCGCACTGGGCGACGTCACCTGTGCCGGCACCAACTGCGGGTCGTGCAAGCCCGAACTGAAATCCCTGATCGCCGATGCGGCAATGCCCATGGCCGCCGAATGACCCTTGCGCCGTTCGTCCGCATCGTGGCCCGCGGCGCGGGTCGGGCACGGTCTCTGACCTTGCCAGAGGCACAGGACGCCATGGGCGTGATCCTGTCAGGCAAGGCTGCCCCCGAAGCCGTCGGCGCGCTGTTGATGGTCTTGCGCCTGCGGGGGGAGACCGCGCAGGAAATCGCGGGCTTCACTGCGGCCTTGCGCGCCCATGTCTCGGGTCACATCCCGCCCGCGGACCTTGACTGGCCGTCTTATGCCGCAGGACGCAGCCGGGGGGCACCGCTGTTTCTTCTGGCGGCGCGTCTGGTCGCGCAGGCCGGGTTTCGGGTGTCGATGCACGGCTGGAATTCCCATCAGGCCACATCTGCATCCGTGCGCGACGCGATTGATCTGGCCGGCCCTCAGGTGCGCTATGATCCGCTTGAAACCCTCTGCCCCGCGGCTTTTGATCTTTTGAACCTGCGCGACACTTTCGGCCTTCGGTCCTGCATCAACACCGTGCTGCGCATGTGGAACCCGAGCAAGGCACCGGTCAGCGTCCAAGGGGTCTTTCACCCGTCCTATCGCGGTCTTCAAACCCGTGCAGCCGAACTTCTGGGGCAACGGGACCTTGCGGTCATCAAGGGCGGCGGAGGCGAATTTGAACGTCACCCCTCAAAAGACATTGCCGTGTTCGGCCTGCGACACGGCAGACCCCTTTCGGAAACGGCCCCCGCGTGTCTTGAAAACACCCGCCGTCTGCATGACATCAACCGCCCCGTTGACGCGCGCGCCCTGTGGTTCGGAAGCTTAGCCGACCCTTTTGCCGTGGCAACTGTTACCGGCACCGCCGGCCTTGCGCTGCGTGCCCTCGATGCTGCCCCGACCCAGTCGGACGCAGATAACATGGCCTGCGCCCTTTGGGCCGCACGCCACTCTTCAGAAAGTCGGACCGCATGAAAACCTTTCCTATGTTCCTGCAAATGGAGGGCCGTCGTGTGGTCGTCGTTGGCGGGGGCGAACAGGCCGCCCAAAAGACCCGCCTGATGTTGAAGACACAAGCGCGGATCGACGTAGTGGCGCCAACGCTGGATGCCGAACTGGCCGCGCTGTCCATGGCCGGACGGATCTTTCATCGAACAGGCCCCGTCACGCCAGATACATTCGCCGATACCGCGCTGGTGTTTGTGGCCACGGGATGCCCCGGCGCGGATATGGCGCTGCATGGACTGGCAAAGGCGGCGGGGGCGGTGGTCAACGTGGTGGACCAGCCCGCGCTTTGCGATGCGATGACGCCCTCGATCGTGGATCGTGACCCTGTGGTGGTGGCGATCGGAACCGAAGGAACGGCCCCTGTCCTTGCACGGCAGATCAAAACAAAAGTCGAGGAATTGCTTGAACCACGGCTGGGGGATCTGGCGGCGCTGGCAGGCCGGATGCGCCCTGCGGCGGCGGCGCGGCTTGCGCCTCGGGCGCGACGGGACCTCTGGCGTTGGGTGTTCAACGATGCCCCCCGCCGCCTCTTTGCCAGCGGGGCGGAACGCGCGGCGGCCGGACAGATCAAACAGGCGATCGACACCGGCGACTTTGGCGGCAGCACCACCGGCAGCGGCAGCGTCGCCATCGTGGGCGCAGGCCCCGGCGCTAAGGATTTGATGACCCTGCGCGGTGTCCAACGTTTGCAAGAGGCCGATGTGATCTTCTTCGACCGGCGGCTTGACCCCGACATCCTCGAACTGGCGCGCCGTGATGCCGAACGGGTTCATGTGGGTGCGGCCTCGGGCTGTGACGACTGGCCCCAAAGCAAAATCGCGCAAACCCTCGTCGCCGCCGCCAAGCGCGGACAACGTGTGGTCTATCTGCAAAGCGAAACGTCGGGCGCGTCTGGCCCTGCAACACCGGAAACCGATGCTCTGACCTGCGCGAATATCCCTTTCGAAATTGTCCCTGGCGTCAGGGCTGATGATGCGCGCGCCCCGTGTGCAGGCGGCCATCGTTCGGCGCGGGGCAATGGTGACACTTTCGCGCAAGCAACCCTCAACCGTGCGGCGCATCACCGCGTGTAAGCTGGGTCATCCATCCCAAGTCCTGCTCGACAGGGGCTGTGGGCCGGTATTCGGCCCCCAGTGGCTTGGTCCAGCCCAAACCGGCAATCACGCGGAACACCTCCTTGTAATCGACCTCCCCCCGATCCGGTGCCCCACGGGACGGCACGGATGCAAACTGGATATGTCCGATGACAGGCAGCAGATCGGCCAGCCGCGTGGTCAGGTCACCCTCGGTGCGGCCCACGTGGTAGCAATCAAACATCAGCTTCAGGTTTGGCCGTGCAACCTCGGCGATGATGGCCCGCGCCTGATCTGTCGTTGTCAGAAAATACCCCGGCGCGTCGTGCCGGTTCAGCGGTTCGATCAGGATCATGCGGTCGGGGGCATGATCGCAGGCGTAGTGCAGGTTCGCGACGAAGGCCGCGTGCGCGTCCGGTCCGTGCGCGAACCCCGCCATGACGTGGATCGCACCGGCGTCGATGGCGCTTGCGTAGGCCAGTGCGGTGTCGATGGCAGCACGGGCCTCGGCTTCGCGTCCGGGCAGCGCGGACAATCCGTTTTCCCCGCCCGCGACATCCCCGCGTGACGTGTTGAGACCCAGCATCGCCAAGCCCGTTTCATCAAGTGCGGCGCGCACATCACTTGCCGCAAAGTCGTAGGGCCAGTGGCATTCGACCGCCGCAAAACCTGCTTTTGCTGCGGCACGGATTGCATCCGGCAAGGGAAGATCAGCCCACAGAAACCCAAGGTTGGCTGAAAACTGCGTCACGCGTCCCACTCCACATCGAAAGTGTCCACAACGCGGGCCACCTGATCGGGCGTCAGCGCGCGCGGTGACATCCCCCGCGTCATCATCGCCAGCCGTGCGGTGTCTTCCAGTTCCTCAATGGCGTTGCAGGCGGCCTCGATATCCTTGCCCGCCACAACCGGCCCGTGATTGGCCAGCATCACCGCCGACCGTTTGCCCGCAAGCCCACGCACCGCCGCGCCCATCGCCGGATCGCCGGGCAAAAAGAACGGCAGCAGTTTGACCCGCCCCAGCTTCATGATTCCGTAGGGCGTAAGAGGCGGCAGAAAATCATCCGCATCCACATCCGGCATCAGCGACAGCGCCACCGAATGACAGCTGTGCAGATGGACAACCGCCCCTGCGGTGCTGCGGGTGTCATAAAAGGCCGTGTGCAGCGGCATTTCCTTGGTCGGCGGATCGCCCTCAACCAGCCGCCCCGTGGCGTCAAACCGTGACAGGCGCGCAGGGTCGAGCCTGCCAAAACTGGTCCCCGTGGGCGAAACCAGAAGCCCGCCGTCGTCGGTCCGTGCCGAAATGTTGCCTGTGCTGCCGCCGGTCAGGCCACGGTCAAACATCGACTTGGCCAAAAGGCAGATTTGGTCGCGCAGGCGGGTTTCGGTTGTCACGATGCGTCCAGCACAGTTTGGGCATGGGAAAAGAAGGTTTCGGATCCGAAGTTACCGGACTTGAGGGTCAGCGCCAAGGCGTGGCCCGCGCTTTCACAGAAGGTCCACGGCACACCCGGCGCGATTTCCGCACCAATCGCAAGCGTGCTCACGCCCAGCGCCTTGGTCACAGCGCCCGATGTTTCCCCGCCGGCGACGATAAAGCGCCGCGCGCCTGCGTCCCGCGCAGCGATGGCACAGGCCGACAATACATCCTCGATCAATGCCCCGGCCCTTTCGCGGCCGAGCTTGTCTTGCGCGGCCGCTACGCTGGCCGGATCGGCTGTTGCATAGATCAGTGGCGCTTGGCCGAGGTTTTGTTCGGCAAGCCAGCCCAACACGCCATCGGTTCCTTTCTCTGCCAGCGTCAGAGGGTCCAACTGGTAGGCCGGCGCGCCGATGGCGCGGTAGGCCGCAACTTGCGCGTTGGTCATGGCTGAACAACTGCCTGACAGGACAATGGTCTGCGCCTCTGGCACCGCATAGGCCGCTTCCGCCGCGTTCAGTTCCAGAAGGCCGTCGGCGGCATAGAGGGCCGGAAGCGGCATCGCGATGGCCGACCCCCCGGTCAAGAGCGGCAAATGACGGCTGGCATCGGCGATGATCTCCAGATCGGAATTCGCCACCGCATCGACAACCACATGCGCGGTCCCGGCGTTGCGCAGATCATCCAGCGCTGTGCGCACAGCCTGCGCCCCTTCGGCGACCTTTAGCCGATTGATCAGCCCCACATCCCGCGTGACCTGCGGCGCCAGAAGGCGCATCAGATTGCTGTCGCGCATGGGCGTGAGCGGATGATCCTTCATCGGGCTTTCGGCGAGAGGCTGTTCCCCCACAAAGAGGTTCCCCATAAAAATGGACCGTCCGTTTTCAGGAAACGCCGGGCAGTAGATCGTCTGATCGGTGCCTATCTCAGCCATCAAAGCTTCGGCCACCGGGCCGATATTTCCCTCAGACGTGCTGTCGAAGGTGGAACAGTATTTCCAGAAGAAGCGCTCTGCCCCCGCCGCTTTCAGCCACGCATAGGCCGCCCGCGTTTCGGCCACCGCATCTGCGACAGGTGCTGTGCGGGTCTTGAGGGCTATCACCTCAAAGGCGGCCGTGTCCTTGGGCGCCTCGGTCGGCACGCCAATGCGCAAGGATACTTTTGCACCGCTGCGCGCCAGAAGGCCCGCAAGATCCGTCGCACCCGTAAAATCATCGGCGATGCAGCCAAGAACCGTGGTCATCCATCTTCTCCCGGCAAAGTCAGACCCGCATTACGCGCGTAGACCTTGGCCACAGCCGCATCATCCTCACCCCCCAGTCCCATGCCTGCCGCGGCGATGAATTGCTGCAGGGCAACGGCTGTGATGGGCGCGCTGAACTGCGCGGATTTTGCGATATCAAGAACGATCCCCAGATCCTTGGGCCAGATATTTACAGAACTCAGCGGCGTGTAATCGCCATCCACAATATGGGGCGCGCGGTTTTCCAGCATCCAGCTGGTGCCCGCGCATTTGCTGATCACCTCGACAAATGTGTCAGGGGCGACCCCTTGCGTCATCCCGAAGGTCAGCGCCTCAGCCATGGTGGCGATATGCACGCCCGCAAGCAGTTGGTTGACCGCTTTCATCGCCGACCCCGCACCTGCTGCATCCCCAAGGGTGAACACGGTCTCGGCCGTGGCCTCAAGCACCGGCTTGGCCGCAGCAAAGGCCGCATCGGTGCCTGCCGCCATGATCGACAACTTGCCTGCCGCAGCCTTTGCAGCCCCGCCGGATATCGGCGCGTCCAGATAAAGCACCCCGTGTTCTGCACAGCGCGCTTCCATATCGCGGGCAAAGTCGGGGGGCACAGTGGCGCAGGCCAGAACAACCGCCCCTGTCCGCAACTTTGGCACAATGCCGTCGTCGCCAAACATAACCGTTTCGGTCTGTGCCGCGTTCAGGACCACCACCGCAACAGCATCCAGACTGCCGGCAACCTCTCCAACCGAACCCTCGGCCCCGCCGTCCTTTACAAACCGCGCCATCTGCGCGGGCACCACATCAAAGCCATAGGTCGTGTGTCCGGCCCGCAGGATCGACGCCGCGATGCCGTATCCCATCGCCCCTAACCCGAAAACTGCAACGTTGCTCATCGTATATCTACTCCTACGGGGTTTGCTGTCTTCACTGTCGCATCACGCAGGGCGCCGATCGTCATCTTCACCGCCTCCTGCGCGGCGAAAAGGACGCCATGACCTGCATCAAACTGGTGAAACACCGCGTTGGGCAGGTCGGCAGCCAGCGCGTGTTGCGAGCGCGGATCAGCCTGCATATCATGCGCGCCGGCGATGACTGTCGTCGGGGTTTTGATGTCGGCCACATGTGCCGTCACATCATGGTCGCGGCGCGCCTCCAGCAGACGGGCGTAGCCGCCGCTGGTGATCGAAGGATCGGCAAATGCGGCCTCGAAGGCCACACGTTCGGCCAGCTTGCGGGCGAATGTGTCAGGGGCCGTGTCTTGCAGGTTTTTCAAACGGGTGTCCTGTAGGCACATCGCTTTTGCGGCTGCAGTTTCACGTGGCAGATCAAGGAATGTGGAAATGTCGAACGAGCGATGCACAGGTCCGCCGGCGGTCGCCGACGCAATAACCATCCGGCGCACCCGATCCGGCGCAATCAGGGCGACATGGAGCGATGTCATACCGCCGAAACTTTCACCTATGATGCAGGCGTCCTGCCACCCCAGAGCATCCATCACGGCGATCGCATCGCGTGCATAGTCTTCCATGGTCCATGCGCCATCGGGCTGTTCGGTGCGGCCGATCCCGCGCGGCTCGTAGGTGGCGATATCAAAGTGATGAACCAGATCGCTGTTCAGGACCCCTCGTTTGTATCGCAAGTCGAAATTCGATCCGCCAAGAAACAGTACCCGCGCGGCTGCATCGACCGGTCGTGACCGCAGACAATGCACCGACAACCTGTCCGTCTGCAGCATCCCTTCTGTCAGATCGGCGGTCACAAGAACGCCTCGGACAGCATCTTGACCCCGCTGATGCCAAGAAAGACCGCAAACGCCAGCCGCAATTTGCGCGCATTCAGTTTATGCGCAATCTTCACCCCAAGCGGGGCGAACAGGAATGTCGTGATCGAGATGATCACCGCCGCCGGAAGATTGATATACCCGACCGAATAGGGCAGCAGCCCCGGCAGGTCCTGCCCCGCCAGCGCATAGCCCACGATTCCAGGCACCGCGATCATCAGTCCAAAAAGGGATGCAGTGCCCACAGCCCGATGCACGGGAAAGGACAGCAAGGTCATCGTCGGCACCGATAACGTGCCGCCGCCAATCCCCATCATCGCGGAAAACGCGCCAATGGGTGCCGCAATCGCGGCGCGCGCCGGTACGGACTGCGGCGGTGCCTTCGCCAGCGTAAACGGCGTCGGGTTCAGCATGTTCAGAACCACAAGAAGTGCGATAATTCCAAAGACACCGGACAAAACGGTCGCATTCACGTTCGCGGCGAAAAGACCGCCCATCAGCGCGCCAATCACCATCCACGGGGCCCAGGACCGGAACATATCAAGGTCAATGGACCCCTTTTTGTGGTGCGCCCGCGCAGACGAGATTGACGTGGGAATAATCGTCAGCAGCGACGTGGCCACCGCAAAGTGGATTGCCACCTCGCTTGGCACATCCAGCATGCCGACCTCGGTCAGCCAATACAGGACCGGCACGATCACGATGCCCCCGCCGACCCCGAGAAGCCCGGCCAGCGTGCCCGCAATAGCCCCGACGATCAAAAGGATCGGGGCAATCAAAAACCAGTTTGTCGGGTCGGTCATCCTGCGTTTTCCTTTCGCATGGCTCGAATCAAGGACAGGCTTAAGGCACCAACCGCCGCAAGGGCCAGCATAAGTGCGATCGGATGGCCGGAGAAGAAGCCAAAAAAGTTGCCATCCGTCAGGATCAGACCCTG
>NZ_JAHDGE010000073.1 GCF_020627745.1 Pseudooctadecabacter sp. | reverse complement strand
GCGTCGCTTGCCACACCTTGGGCGGTCCCGCAGGCCGTCAGGGTTGCAAGGGCCAGGGCAATGAACGTCGTTTTGATCATGGTCTTTTTCATCGTAAAGTCTCCGTCTCTATCCGACCCACCGTGGGCCGATGACAGAGATTTAGGCGACCGCCTGACATAAGTGAAATTCAAAATAATTGTGTTTCACATGATTTTTGCTTAGGTATCGACGCCATGGACATCGCCTTGCTGAAAACCTTCCTCGAAGTGGCCGCAACCGGATCCTTCGCAAATGCCGCCGACCGGCTGTTCGTGACGCAATCTGCCGTATCGCTGCGGGTTCAACGGTTGGAGGACAGCCTTGGCAAGCCGCTTTTCACACGGTCGCGCGCGGGGGCGGAACTTACACCCGCAGGGCGCGAATTTGAGCGCTACGCCCTGTCGATCCTGCGCGTCTGGGAGGAGGCCCGCCAACAGGTCGCCATCCCCGAGGGCTTCACCCGCTCGCTCACCATCGGCGCGCAATATTCCCTTTGGCCGCGCCTTGGGTTTCGCTGGATCGACAGGTTGCAAGCCGCGATGCCCGATCTGAACATCCGCGCCGAACTGGGGATGCCCGACCGCCTGACACGGTTCTTGATCGAAGGCGTGATGCAGGTGGGGCTGCTCTATATGCCGCAACTGCGCCCCGGTCTTGAGGCGCGCAAGTTTCTGGAAGAAGAACTCGTCCTCGTGTCCTCCGTCCCCGGCGTGACCATGGACACGTTGGGCGACAATTACGTTTTCGTCGATTGGGGGCCGGAGTTTGTCACGGCCCACGCCCGCGCCCTGCCCCATCTGACCAATCCCGGCCTCAGCTTTTCGTTGGGGGCCATGGTGGCCGATTACGTCATCAACCGGCAGGCGGCGGCCTATTTGCCCGCGCGTTACGTCAAACGGTACATCGACGCAGGGCGGATGCATCTGGTCCCCGACGCGCCGCCCTTCCCCTACCCCGTCTGGGTCGTCTGGCGCGAGGATCTCGACCCGGACCTGCGCCAGCGGGCCGAGGCGGAGCTGACCGCCGCCGCCCATCTGGCCGATCAAGACGGAGAGGCGGTAATGGATCAACTGCTGGACATCACCAAGGGCGACCATCTGGACACCTTGGGCGATGCGCGGCTGGACTAGGGGCCTGCACGCCCCCTGCGCAACTTCGCAATGGTTTTTCACACCGTTGCAGCCTAGACAGGCATCAACGCAGCAGATCAGGCCCCGCCCATGAAACCCATCCGATTGATGACCGGCTTTCTGACCGTCGGGGTCTGGACGTTGCTCAGCCGTGTGTTCGGCTTTGCGCGCGACATCATGATCGCGGGCTATCTGGGCACGGGGCCTGCGGCGCAGGCCTTTTTGATTGCCTTTTCGCTGCCCAATATGTTCCGCCGGTTCTTTGCCGAAGGCGCGTTCAACATGGCCTTCGTGCCGATGTTTTCCAAAAAGCTGGAGGGCGACGAGGACGCACAGACCTTCGCCCAAGACGCCTTCATGTTCATGGCTGTGGTCCTCTCCGTCTTTTCGGTGATCGCGGTGCTGGCCATGCCGTGGCTGGTGACGGCCATGGCGTCGGGGTTTCGCGGCGATGAACGGTTCGATCTGGCGGTGGGCTACGGGCGGATCGCCTTTCCCTATATCCTGTTCATTTCGCTGGCGGCGTTGTTGTCTGGCGTTCTGAATGCGGCGGGGCGGTTTGTGGCGGCGGCGGCGGCACCTGTGTTGCTCAACGTGATCTTCGTCATCGTGATGCTGATCGCTGCGCGGTATCAGCCCGACTATACCACCGGCGGCCTGCCCACCCCGCGCGACTGGCACATCGGCTGGGCGCTGGCCTTGGCCGTGCCCGTGGGCGGGATCGCGCAACTGGCGCTGGTCTGGTGGGCTGCGCGGCGGGCAGGCTTTGCCATGACGCTGCGCTGGCCGCGCTGGACGCCGGATTTGAAAAAGCTGTTCATCATCGCAGGCCCTGCTGCATTGGCGGGCGGTGTCGTGCAGGTGAACCTTCTGGTCGGCCGACAGGTCGCCAGCTATTTCGACGGAGCGGTGGCGTGGTTGTCCTATGCGGACCGTCTCTATCAACTGCCTTTGGGCGTGGTGGGCATCGCCATCGGTGTCGTGCTGTTGCCCGATCTGTCGCGCAAACTGCGCAGCGGGGATGAGGCGGGCGGACGCCACGCCTTCAACCGCGCGTGTGAATTGTCACTGGCGCTGACGATCCCCGCCGCCATCGCCCTGATCGTGATCCCCCTGCCGCTGGTCAGCGTGCTGTTCGAACGCGGATCGTTCAACAGCGACGACACAGCCGCCACCGCGCTGGCGGTGACGGTTTACGGTTTGGGCCTTCCGGCCTTTGTGCTGCAAAAGGCGTTGCAGCCGCTGTATTTCGCCCGCGAGGACACGCGTCGGCCCTTTATCTATGCGGTCGTGGCCATGGTGGTGAATGCCGTCGTGGCTTTGGGGCTGTCGATTTATATCGGCTACATCGCGGCGGCCCTGGCCACGACGATCGCCGGATGGGTCATGGTCTGGCAGCTGTGGCGCGGCAGCCGGTCCATGGGTGAGGCCGCGACGTTTGATGCGCGGTTCAAATACCGGTTCTGGCGGATTGTCTTTGCGTCTGTGTTGATGGGCGGGCTGTTGATGCTGGCGGTGTTGCTGGTGGGGCCGGGCCTTGGCATGGCCGGAGTGCGCTACGGCGCGCTGGCCTTTGTCGTGACCGTGGGCATCGTCGGGTATTTCGGATTGGGCCAACTGCTGGGCGCGTTCCGTCTGGCGGAATTCAAGGCCGCGATGAAGCGCAGCAGCTAAAATTCCGCGAATTTTAGCGCCTCCGGCGGAG
>NZ_JAHDGE010000034.1:13876-25136 GCF_020627745.1 Pseudooctadecabacter sp. | reverse complement strand
TTTGCGCCGGAATTGGGGGGCGGGTCAAGGTTGGGGTGGGCGTGGTTGTGGTTGGCAGGCCATGGCGGTGTCTGGGCCATGGTCGCGGGTGGGGGGCCTGTGTTTGGATTGCGTCCGCAGGGGGCGCGGCCAATCTGCGCATGGCGGCAGCCGGTTTTGGTGCCGCCATCCGTTCATCTGCTGATGCGCCTGTCCGCTTTGGGGTGTCTGCATCCCTTCGGGTCAGACGGATGTCCGCCGCTGGTGCGCGCACTGCGAAACGGGCCCGCTGGGTCATGCGCCCCCACCCAGCGGGGCCCTCATTTTGGCAGGGGGTCATAGCCCAGTTGCAACAACACATGCGGGACATCGACGAAGACCCAGTTTTCGACAAGAAGATCCCCCTCACGCCGCCACCAGTCACAGACCCGCATAAAGACACGCTCACCCGTGGGATCCTGCCCCAGGAACGGCTTGACGCTGATCCCTGTCAGCGACGGCCACCCGCCCGAGCATGTATAATTCCCCTCGCCGTATCTGGTGAAATGCGTGGTCATCCCGTTGTTCGATGATCCGCCGGACCAGTGTTCGAACTGGGATTCAAAGGGGACCTGAAACGACGCGAATTGGTCGATCCCGATAAAGCTGCCGAATGCGCCGGGCCCGTACCACATCATGTTGTCATGCCAATAGGGCCGCCATGCCTCATCCTTGGTGGCCAGTCCCGACAGCATATCTGTCACAATTTGGTAGCTGCGTGTGCCTTCATCGGGATCGGGGGCTTGCGTGATCACGCCATCGCGGCTGGCCGGACCCTGGATCAGGCCCGTATATCCGCGCGTCAGACCCGGCCCCGTGGGCAGCGGCCACTGGCCGGATGCAATCATCAGTTCCGGTATGTCGAGAAAGATATAGCTTTCGACCGCCTTGTCGCCGTCCATCCGGTGAAATTCACCAAAGCGCAGATAACTTAACGTGCCGGTCGCCTTGATCCCGATCCAGTCCTGCGCGAACCGGCCCGTGTAATAGCCTGTCGCGCTGATCCACGACTGTCCGTCGAATTCGCCCGCCATGACGATGTCGCAGCGTTGGTACAATCCGTCAAAGGCCTGCTGTAACGGGCGCAGAACGGTGGTGATGTAGGCGGCCGCGCCGGTCATGCCGTTGAAGGGGTGAACCACGTTGATGTCCGCGTCGGCGGCGAAAAATTCGCCGGCCGCGTTGGAAAAGTCGCGAGGATGCCGCAAGGCGTCTGCATACCGCAGATAAGAAGTCCGGTGTGGGGATGACATGATCTGTCCTTTTGAATGTCGATAGGGTGGGATGGGTCCGGTTATCCGGACCACGGCCCCGCACGCATTCGGGCAAAAGGAACCCGACCGGGCCGCCGTGCACGCAGCGCCAGCAACCGCATCGCTGCGGTCGCGGCGGATGCCAGCATCGAAAGAACCGTCGTCAAGGTCATGGAAAAACACTATCGCCTTTGTGGGACGACGCAAGACGCGATGGTGACGGTGTGCGGTCCGGCGGTGCGATCAGTCCGGCGTGCGAATTTTCTTTTGGTGCGGGTCAAACACAAAGCTGACGGACAGGGTGCTGCCCTTGTCAAACGTCAGGACAGGGTTTGACGCCGTGTCCAGAACCCAGACCGCGCCGACACGGCCGGAGCCGTCCATTGCGGTGTCGGCATAGGCCCATCCCGCCTGAAGTTTGAAGGACGTGTCGCCCGCCATCGTGAAAACACTGTTGAGGGTCTTTGCGCCGTTGTCCCACACAAACCCTGTCGTGACGCCCGACGGGATGCCCAGAAAATCAACGTCGAACATGATGTCGGAGGGGGCGTCTTGTGCCTGCCATGCGACCGTTATTCCGGCGTTGTCAGGTTCAAAATCCACGAAGGTCAGGTTGAGGGTAATCTGACTGCGATTGTGGGCAGGCGCGGTGGTCTTTTTGAAAAATTTCCTGAACATCTTACGCCCCTGTTCGGGGGAACTGGGACTTAATCGGAAAGTAAATCAATCGCGCATCGCCGCCCATTAGGTTATTCGCGATATTTGCTCAGCAACATCGACCCGTTGGTGCCGCCGAAGCCGAAGGAGTTTGTCATCACCGTGTCCAGCCCCGCGTCCGCCTTATACGCGGTGGCGATTTCGCCGTCGTTGATCGCGGGGTCCAGCGTTTCGACATTGATCGAGGGGATGATGTAGTCGCCTTGCAGGGCGAGCAGGCAATAGACGGCCTCTTGCGCGCCGGTGGCGCCTTGGGAGTGGCCGGTCATGGATTTGGTGGAACTGATGGGGGGCGTGGTGCCTGTGCCAAAGACGCGGCGCACGGCCTCAACCTCGCCCACGTCGCCGACGGGGGTCGATGTGCCGTGCGCGTTGATGTAGGACACTTTGCGACCCTCCGGCAGGGTTTTCAGCGCGCCGCGCATGGCGCGTTCGCCGCCTTCGCCGGAGGGGGCGACCATATCGGCCCCGTCGGAGGTCGCGGCAAAACCGGTGACTTCGGCGTAGATTTTGGCCCCGCGCGCCAATGCGCTGTCGAGGCTTTCGAGAACCACCATGGCCCCGCCGCCTGCGATGACGAACCCGTCGCGATTGGCGTCAAAGGCGCGGGAGGCTTTTTCGGGGGTGTCGTTGTACTTACTGCTCATCGCGCCCATGGCATCAAAGAGGCAGCTGAGCGTCCAGTCGAGTTCTTCACCGCCGCCGCCGAACATGATGTCCTGCGTGCCAAGGGCGATCTGCTGGGCCGCCATGCCGATGCAGTGCAGGGACGTGGAACAGGCCGAGGTGATGGAGAAGTTCATGCCCTTGATTTTGTAGGCCGTCGCAAGGTTTGCGCTGACGGTCGAGGACATGGTTTTGGGCACAGCAAACGGCCCGATGCGTTTGGTGGCACCTGTGGTTTCCACGACCTTGTGGGCGGCGAACATGGCCGATGTGGACGGCCCGCCTGAGCCTGCGATGAGGCCGGTCATGGGGTTTACGATCTGGTCTTCGGTCAGGCCCGCGTCCTCGATCGCCTGACCCATGGCGATATGGGCGTAGGCGGCACCGGGCCCCATGAACCGCAAGGTGCGTTTGTCCACGTGATCGGCAATGTCGATCTTCAGGGTGCCTGCAACCTGACTGCGAAAACCGTGTTCGGCCATCTCAGCGCTGGCGACGATGCCCGAGGTGCCCGCGCGCAGGGCGGCGTCCACTTCGGCCGCTGAATTCCCGATGGGGGAGACGATCCCCAGACCTGTGATGACGACGCGGCGCATGTGCGGCTCCCTTATTGGCTTTTGTCCGGTTTATGGGAGGGGGCGGTGAGGGGCAAGGGGAGGGCGCGGGTGGAACCCAACGACCTTCGCCGCCGTTTGATCATGACCCGTATGGAGGAAGCCCCACATGTCAAAGATCGAAATCGTCAATCCTGCCACCGAAGAGACCATCACCACCTATGATGTCATGTCCCGAAAGCAGGCTTTTGCCGCTGTGGAGGCCAGCCACGCTGCGTTTTTGAAATGGCGTGAGACTTCGCACGAAGAACGCGCCGGGATGTTGCGCAAGATCGCGGCTGTGCTGCGCGACAATGCCGACGCGCTGGCCACGCTGATGACCCGTGAGGTTGGCAAGCTGAAAAAGGACGGCGTCACCGAGGCGGAGCTGTGCGCCGCCATTTGTGAGTATACCGCCGACACCGGCCCCGATGCGCTGGCTGATGAGGAACGCACGTGGGGCGAGGGCAACCGCGGTGTCGTGACCTACCAGCCCATCGGCGTCATCTATTCCATCCAGCCGTGGAATTTCCCGATCTACCAGCCGTTGCGCGTGCTGGCGGCGGCCATCATGGCGGGCAACGGATGTGTGTTGAAACACGCCGAGATTTGCACCGGCAGCGCCCTGCGTCTGCGGGACTTGTGCATCGAGGCCGGTTTGCCCGAAGATCTGTTTCAGGTCATCATTATTGACCACGACACCAGTGACGAGGTCATCGCCCACGACAAGGTGCGTGCGGTCACGATGACGGGCAGTGACGGGGCCGGGCGGCACATCGGGGCCAAAGCGGCGGAGGCGTTGAAAAAGACGGTGCTGGAGCTTGGTTCGAACGACGCATACCTCGTGCTGGAGGATGCCGACATCGAAACAGCGGTGAAGTTTTCCGTCATGGGGCGGCTGTATAACAACGGCCAGACCTGTGTGTCCGCCAAACGTTTCGTGGTGACAGACAGCAATTACGATGCCTTTGTCGAGGCTTATGTGGCGCAGATGTCCGAGATCGGGATGGGCGACCCGATGGAGGAAGACACCAAGCTGGGCCCGCTGTCCAGCGCGGACCAACGCGACACGGTTGCGGGACAGGTTGAGGACAGCGTCAAGGCGGGTGCCACGGTGCTGTGTGGTGGTGAGGTGCCGGACAGGACAGGTGCCTATTACCCCGCGACCGTGCTGGGCGACGTGACGCCCGGAATGCCGGCTTACGACGACGAGATTTTCGGCCCCGTGGCGTCGATCATCCGCGCCAAGGATGACGAGGATGCCATGCGCATCGCCAATGACAGCCGCTACGGTCTGGGCGGGGGCATTTTCTGCACCGATGAGGACCACGCGCTGAAACTGGCGCGCCTCTATTTCGACACCGGTATGGTGCGGATCAACAATTTCGGCGCGGCGGACCCTGCGATGCCTTTCGGCGGGGTGAAGGATTCCGGTTACGGGCGCGAACATGGCGGCTTTGGCATCCGCGAGTTCGTCAACGCCAAGGCGATCTTTATGAATTGACCGGATGCCGTGGTGGGCAAATGGAAAGGGCGGCCCGATGCGACGGGCCGCCCTTTTTTGATGACTTGGTAAAGAGGGTTCAGCTTTCGCTGAGTGCGACTTTCATGTCCTTGACGTCGTAGGCCAACTCGCCGTCGACTTTGACGATGCCGTCGGCCACGCCCATGGTCAGGCGGCGGGTCTGGACGGCTTTGGTAAAGTCGATCTCATAGGTGATCATCTTGGCCGTGGGGCGCACCATCGCCTTGAGTTTGATTTCGCCAACACCCAGTGCGTAGCCGCGCCCTGTCCAGCCGCGCCAGCCCAGATTGAACCCGGTCAACTGCCACAACCCGTCAAGGCCCAGACAGCCGGGCATGATGGGGTTGCCGGGGAAGTGGCAGTCGAAGAACCACAAATCCGGTGTGATGTCGAATTCGGCCCGCACGTGGCCTTTGCCGTGCGCGCCGCCATCGGCAGAGATGTCGGTGATCCGGTCCATCATCAACATCGGCGGTTCGGGCAGTTGTGCGTTGCCGGGGCCGAACAATTCACCACGGGCACATTTCAAAAGGTCGTCGCGGTCAAATGAGGTTGGATAGTCGGACATTGGCCGGTGTTCCCTTGATGAGTGGCGTTTGGCGTCCCCTAACAGAGGTGACGGAGGCGGCGCAAGGGACGCGCGTTTGCGACCTGTTCGCATTAGAGATTGAAAGCGGCGCCCGTTCGCCCATATTATACGTGCAATCAGGGGATGTTCCGATGACAGATGCCACCACCAGATCAGATGCGCGGTCGGACCGCGGGACCACGTGGCTGGCCGGTGCGGGGCTGCGGCCCACACGGCAGCGCGTGGCGCTGGCCGGTTTGCTGGTGGGCGACGGACGCGACCGGCATGTGACCGCCGAGAGCCTGTTCGAGGCGGCTGGAAAATCCGGTGAGAAAGTGTCGCTTGCGACGGTGTACAACACCTTGCGTGCGTTCTGCGATGCGGGCCTGCTGCGGGAAATTACTGTGGACGGGTCGAAAAGCTATTTTGACACGAACATGACCGACCATCCGCATTTCTACTGGGAAGACGACAACCGTTTGTCTGACGCGCCGGCTGACCAGCTTGAGATTGCGCGGGTGCCGGATGCGCCCGAAGGCGCAGAGATTGCATCGGTTGATGTGGTGATCCGCCTGCGGCGCAGCTAAATTCCTGAAGATTTTTACCGGCTGTTAAGAATGGATGCGCCAAGGTGCCTTCATGACCCTTTACAGCCCCCAACCCCGCCCTGTTGTCGACGCCCCACGGCCCGTGCCGGTTGCGATGAAATTCACCCTTCGGGATACCACGTCCGATCTGTTGCTGCGGGAGGTGCGGTTGTTGCGCGACTGCGTGGCATCGGCGCGCACCCGCTGGGATTTTGATGTCGAGGCGGCGGTGGTGCTGCCTGCGCAGATGCAGCTTTTGGCGGTGTTCAACACGGGTGAGTTCGGGATGCGACAGGCCATGGCCCTGATCCAGACGACGTTTCGGACCCATCTGGATCTGCCCCGCGGGCTGTGGGAGGGGGCGGCGCATCTGACACGTCTTGAGTGGGAGGCGATGCCTTTGCGACGCGCCTTTATCGAGGCTGCTCCGGTGCGGATGGGATTGGTACAGGACCCGGGCGACTGGCCTTACAGTTCGGCCCAGCGGTCGGTGCCGCAAGGCCGCGCCTTGGGTGTGCTTGTCGCCTGAGGTCCGGCGATCAGAACCATTGCCCCGGTTCCATCAGCCCCAGATCGAGAAGCTGTTGGGAATGCCATTCGAAGGGAATGGAATTGTGCCATGTGAAGGACTGGATATCGAAGGTGCTGCCAGGGTTGCGTTTAAGCGCTTTGGCGGTGCGGAAGGAACAGATGGCCGCCGTCAGATTGTGGTGCCACGGGCAGGCGTAGGTGTTGTATTCGGGATCGTTGAAGGTGTGATCGGCGTTGAAAACAAGGCCGGGTTTGTTGCGAAACAGCGCCACGCGGTCGATCTTGCGGCGCGGGGCGGGCACGTGTTCTTCGAACCGCCACCGTAGCCCGCCAAAGAAATCCATCTGCCGGTCCAGATCGTTGTTCCACTGATCCTTGCGGGCCAGCGCGTAATAGCCGGTTTTGTCCAGATGCGCGGTTTCAATGTTCACGGCGTTTTCGTGCGCGTCCAGATCGCCCGCGTAAAGGTCGATCACATAGGTCAGGATCGTGTCGCGCCGTTCTTCGACGTTAAAGGCGATCATTTCGCCCACCGCGCGATGTTCACAGAACGGATGAAACAGGAACTCCGCGTTGTAGCAGTAATAGATCCAGATGTCGCCGGTGGCCTTCATCACCCCGTTCACAGCCGTTTCCAGCGCACCGGGGGCAAGCATGTTGTAGGACACGCGGATGATGCTGTCGGCCACGTCCTCGGCGATGGAAAAGACCGGCATGGCAAAGACGACGGTGTGTTTGAACCCCGCCGCGAGGGTGTGCCGGATTGTGGCGTCCAGTTCGACCTCGTCCTCGGCAAAGATCAGGGCGACGGGCCCTTTCTTCAAAGCCGCGGCGCCATCATTGAGAAAGCTGGACAAATCGTCGTGGTGGATCATGGGGGTGCCTTGCCTGATTGGCATTAATATCCGGTCAATCGCATCTCATTGCAAGCGGGGCTTGGGTGGGGTAGACGGCGGCGCAATCCCCTTCCCGAACCCCCCGTGATTTTGGACCAAAGGCCCGTGCCATGACCCAGCCCCCCAAGAACACCAAAAAGCTGTTCATCAAAACCTACGGCTGCCAGATGAACGTCTATGACAGCGAACGCATGGTCGAGGCGCTGGGCGGTGAGGGTTATGTCGAGACAAAGACACCCGACGACGCGGACATGATCCTGCTGAACACCTGCCACATCCGCGAAAAGGCCGCCGAAAAGGTCTATTCCGAACTGGGGCGGTTCAAGGGGCTGAAGGCCGACAATCCGGACCTGAAGATCGGGGTGGCGGGCTGTGTGGCACAGGCCGAGGGCGAGGAAATCATGCGCCGCCAGCCCATGGTCGATCTGGTCGTGGGGCCGCAAAGCTACCACCGCCTGCCTGCGATGGAACAGGCCGTGGGCCAGGGCCGCAAGGCGCTGGACACCGATTTTCCCGAGGATGACAAGTTCGACACCCTGCGCAAACGCGCCAAGATCAAACGCGGGCCCACCGCGTTTTTGACCGTGCAGGAAGGCTGCGACAAATTCTGCGCCTTTTGCGTGGTGCCCTATACGCGCGGCGCCGAGGTCAGCCGCCCCGCCGACCGGATCATCCGCGAGGCGCAGGAGCTGGTTGAGGCCGGCGTCAAGGAGATCACCCTGCTGGGCCAGAACGTGAACGCCTATCACGGCCACGCTGGCGGATTGGCCGGGCTGATCTGGGCGCTGGACAAGGTGGACGGGCTGGAACGCATCCGGTTCACCACATCGCACCCCAACGACATGGATGACGCCCTGATCGAGGCCCATGGCACCTGCGACAAACTGATGCCCTATCTGCATCTGCCGGTACAATCGGGGTCCGACCGCATCCTGAAGGCGATGAACCGCAAACACACCCGCGACCAGTATTTCCGACTGATCGAACGCATCCGCGCGGCGCGCCCTGATCTGTTGTTGTCGGGCGATTTTATCGTGGGCTTTCCCGGTGAAACGGAGGCCGATTTCGAAGACACCCTCGATCTGATCCGCACCGTGCATTACGGGCAGGCCTATTCGTTCAAGTATTCCACCCGTCCGGGCACGCCCGCGGCGGAAAAGCCGCAGCTGCCCGATGATGTGATGGACGACCGGTTGCAGCGTCTTCAGGCGCTGCTGCGCGACCAGCAACGTGCCACGCAAGACAGCATGATCGGGCGCACGGTCAAGGTTCTGTTCGAAAAGGCCGGACGCGAAGACGGTCAGATGATCGGAAAGTCGGAGTACCTGCACGCGGTCTTTGCTGACACGCAGGACGTGCGTGTGGGTGATCTGCGTCCCGTCCGGATTGTGAAGTCTGAGTCCAATTCGCTGGGCGGCGACATCGTCTGAGGTGACGTTGCGTCTTAACGACGATCCGCAAGCCGTTGAACTTCGGCGGCAATATCGCCCCGACGGCAAACAATCCGCTGCATTAACGTGACTTTGTTGCCCAATTAGACACAATATATAGCTATTTTGTCTTTCTTTATGGCTAAAGTTTGGTAACCATGGGTACATCATGTGACAGTGAGGGCGGCTGGGGGCATTGGGGTGCCCGGGGGTCGCGGACAGTTCAAAAGGGGCATGGGGCCAATGAAAACACGTATGACGAAATCTCTGCTGGCGGGCCTGGGCCTTGCATTTGCGGGTGCGCTGGCCATGGCCACGCCTGCTGCGGCACAGCAAACCATCACCGGCCAAAGCTATGAGCCAACGATCTGGGTTGACCCGGATGGCTGCACACACTGGGTCATGGACGACGGGTTCGAAGGCTACATGTCTCCGCGCCGCAACCGTGATGGATCGCCCATCTGTATGCGGTCCGACATTTGTGGTGTGATCCCGACGGACACCTTGTTCGAAAACGATGAGCCATGGATCAGCCGTGCCGACAAGCAGCGCCTGATGGCGTTCTTCCAGCAGGCCGATGCCTTCGGTTTCCTGATCTACGGTCACACCGACAGCAACGCATCGGACGAATACAACATCCGCCTGTCCAACCAGCGCGCCAACATGGTCGCCGGGATCGCACAGGATGCCGGTGTGCGTGTCGTTGATGTCAAAGGCTTTGGCGAGCGTCGCCCACGGGCCGACAACCACACACACGCAGGGCGCGCCGAAAACCGCCGCGTCGAAATCTATTGCATTCGCTAAGGAGCTGGACAGATGAAAGCAGTTAAATTCTCCGCTCTGACCGTGATGGCGCTGTCCGTTTCGGGGTGTGGCGAGGCCGCGTTGACGGCCCTCAACATCGAAGGCGGCAACCGCACAGGCGCTGAGCGTTTCGTGGACGCAGGACGGGACGAAAAATCCCTGACACAGCTGGTGGCCGGTATCTGGGTTGACCCCAACGGGTGTGACCACTGGATCATCGACGACGGCATCGAGGGCTACCTGTCCGAGCGTCTGACACCTGATGGCCGTCCGGTCTGTTCCGGTGTGGCGCCGCCCTCTACTGCGGTGGGCCCGTTCAACGAAGGCACGGACATTCCGGATCCGCTGTGATTTCGGGCAAAACAGAGTGCAAAGGGGTCGCGGGAACATCCGCGGCCCCTTTTTCGTTTCAAAGGGGCGACATTGTCCGGTCGTGGCTTGCACCTGCCCGTGCAACCGGCCACCATCGTCCTACACAAACCCTGGAGAGTTGATTGGCCACCACAACGCTGCCCCCCACCCCCTATGAACAAGACGCGGCCCCTGTCGTGGTCGAGTTTCCCGATAATTTTCTGCTGATCGACCTGTGCGGTGAACATGACCGGCACCTGGCCGAGATTGAATTGAAGCTGGGCGTGCAGATCCTGCGTCGCGGCAACCAGTTGTCGATCCATGGCGAGGCCGAGGCCAGCCGCGAGGCGGCGGAGGTGCTGACAGCCCTTTACGAACGTCTTGAGGCGGGCCGCGCGGTCGAAACCGCCGACATCGACCGTGAGGTCCGCATGGGCGCGTCTGAAAAGGGCACAGGATCGCCTGCAGGCGACCAGATGGATCTGATTCCCGGCGACCGTGTGGAAATCAAGACCCGCAAAAAGATGGTCGAGCCGCGCACGGAGGCGCAAAAAGCCTATGTAAAATCGTTGTTCAACAACGAACTGGCCTTTGGCATCGGTCCTGCGGGCACGGGCAAAACCTATCTGGCGGTTGCCGTTGGGGTGAACCTGTTTATCGGCGGGCATGTGGACAAGATCATCCTCAGCCGTCCGGCGGTCGAGGCGGGTGAAAAGCTGGGCTATCTGCCCGGTGACATGAAGGACAAGGTCGATCCTTACATGCAGCCGCTCTACGATGCGCTGAATGATTTTCTGCCCGCCAAACAGGTGGAAAAACTGATCGAGGAAAAGAAGATCGAAATTGCGCCGCTGGCGTTCATGCGGGGCCGCACGCTGGCGCGCGCCTTTGTGGTGCTGGACGAGGCGCAGAACGCCACAACCATGCAGATGAAGATGTTCCTGACCCGTTTGGGCGAAGGGTCGCGCATGGTCATCACCGGTGACCGCACCCAGATTGACCTGCCGCGTGGTGTGGATTCGGGCCTGCGTGACGCGGAACGGCTGCTGAAAAACATCCCCAAGATCAGCTTCAACTACTTCACCTCCAAAGACGTGGTGCGCCACCCGCTGGTCGCCGCCATCATCGAAGCCTACGACCGCGACGACCCGAAATGAGCGTTCGTTGTCTTTGTCTCATAAATATCCCGGGGGGAGCCCGAAGGGCGGGGGGCAGCGCCCCCCTGCGCCCTTGCCTGTGACCGCGACCGTTGAAATCCTGATCGAGGATCCGCGCTGGGCGGACCTTCAACCGCTTGCGGATCGGGCCTGTTCTGCGGCGT
>NZ_JAHDGE010000034.1:0-13776 GCF_020627745.1 Pseudooctadecabacter sp. | reverse complement strand
GATCCGCGCTGGGCGGACCTTCAACCGCTTGCGGATCGGGCCTGTTCTGCGGCGTTGGAGGGGGCGGGGCTCGACCCGTCGGGGTTCGAGATCAGCGTGCTGGCCTGTGATGATACCCGCATCGCCGCGCTCAATGAAGATTTCCGCCAAAAGGGCCAGCCGACCAATGTGTTGTCGTGGCCCAGCGACGAACGCGGGGCCATGGTGGACGGCGCGCGGCCCGCCCCCCCACAGCTGCCCATGGATGCGGAATTGGGGGATATCGCCATTTCCTATGACACCTGCGCGGCGGAGGCCGCTGCGGCGGGCAAACCGTTTGACCATCACGTGACCCATCTGTTGGTCCATGGCACCCTGCATTTGTTGGGGTTTGACCACATCCGCGACGGCGATGCGACCCTGATGGAAGGGTTGGAGACAGAAATTCTTGGCAAACTGGACATCCCTGACCCATATTTGTAATCAGCGATACCTAGGGCCAGCCTGATGGCGGCCCCTTTTGGATTTGGAGAAAATGGGCGACACCACAGACGGATCTTCTAGTGCGGCGCAGAGCGCGCAACCCGAGGACACCCCCGAACCCCGCAATGTGGGCTTTTTTGGCCGCATCGTCGAAGCCTTGAGCCCGACAGACACCCCCGACGACATCACGCCCGTGGCCGGGTTTGAGCCGGCAGAGGCACGGGGCATGATGAACCTGCGCCGCAAGCGGGTCGAGGACGTGATGATCCCCAAGGCGGAAATCACCGCCGTGCCCGTCACCATCAGCCGTGATGATCTGGTGCAGGTCTTCCGCGACAGCGGGTTGACGCGTTTGCCGGTGTTCGAGGGCACGCTGGACACGCCGATCGGGTTTGTGAACCTCAAGGATTTTGCCTTGATGTACGGGTTCAACGGCAAATCGAAGACGTTTGATCTGCGCGATCTGTCACGCGAATTGCTGTTTGTGCCGCCCTCGATGCCGTTGGGGGTCTTGCTGCAAAAGATGCAGAATGACCGCATCCACATGGCGCTGGTCATTGACGAATATGGCGGCACCGACGGCCTTTTGACGATTGAGGACCTGTTGGAACAGGTGGTGGGCGACATCGAGGACGAACATGACGCGGATGAGGCGGCGATGTTCAGCCTTGAAAAGCCCGGCATCTATCTGGCTGAGGCGCGCACTCCGCTGGACGAGTTCGAGGCCGAGATTGGCATGCCCCTGACCGACCACGAAGAAATTGACGAGGAAGAAATCGACAGTCTGGGCGGTCTGGTCTTCATGCTGGCAGGTCACGTGCCCGCCCGTGGCGAATTGATCCGCCACCCCGACGGGCCGGAGTTCGAGGTCATCGAGGCCGATCCCCGCCGGATCAAACGGCTTCGCGTGCGTCTTGACGCCCCTGCCAACAGCTAGGCCCATGCGCCATCCTTCCAGACTTGGGCCCTGGCTTGAGGGCCGTTCCCGCGTCTTGCGATGGGGCGCGCCGCTGTTGTTCGGGGCGCTCATGGCACTGGGCCATGAGCCATTCGTGGCGGGTTGGCCGGTTTTGGTGGCCCTTGTTGTGTTCGCTTTGGCACTGCCCCGTTCACGCCGAGGTGCGGCGCTTGCGGGCTGGCTGTTCGGGCTGGGTTATTTCGCCGTGACCCTGCGCTGGATCGTCGAGCCGTTCTTGGTGGATGTGGCGCGGCACGGCTGGATGGCGCCCTTTGCGATTTTCCTGATGGCGGGCGGGCTGGCGCTGTTCTGGGCATTGGCGGCGTGGGGCGCGCGGGCCTTGGCGGGGCCGCGACCGGTGGCGGTTTTGTGGCTGGCGGTGCTGATGGCCTTGGCCGAGCTGGCACGGGGCCATCTGTTCACGGGCTTTCCTTGGGGGCTGCCGTCTTATGCGCTGATCGGATCGGTTTGGGATGTGTGGTTCGCTTGGGTCGGGCCTTATGGGCTGACCTTTCTGGTGGCCGCCGTGGCCTGTGTGACCGCCTATTGTCTGATACGGGGATGGACGTTGATCTGGCCTGCTTTGGTGGGGGTCTTGTTTGCGACCCTGGGGGTGGGTGCAGTGACACCTGTCGCGCCTGAACCTGCCGATCGGGTTGTGCGGGTCATCCAGCCGAATGCGCCCCAACATCTGAAATGGGACCGCGACTGGATGGGGGTGTTTTACAACCGCGCCCTTGATCTGACGCAGGCGGGTGAGGCCGCCGATGTGGTGATCTGGCCCGAAACCTCTGTTCCCGCGCTGGTCGACACGGCAGGTCCGCTGTTTGCGCAGATGGCCGAAGCCGCGCGGGGGGCACCTGTGGTCGCGGGGATCCAGCGCGCATCGCAGGGGGCGTATTTCAATTCGGCTGTGGTGTTGGACGGGCCGACAACCGTCGCCGACATCTATGACAAGGCGCATCTGGTGCCGTTCGGGGAATATATCCCCTTCGCGGCCCTGTTGCGGCCCTTGGGGCTGGGGGTGCTGGTCGATCAGGTGGCCGGGTTCACACCCGGTGCGGGGCAGGGATTGCTGGATGTGGACGGGCTGGGCCGTGTCCGTGTTCTGATCTGCTATGAGGGGATTTTTCCCGAAGAAATCACCACGGGCACCGACCGGCCCGATGTGCTGCTGATCCTGACCAATGATGCGTGGTTCGGGCAGGGCGCGGGGCCGCGCCAGCATCTGGTGCAGGCCCGTGCGCGGGCGATTGAACAGGGCGTGCCGGTGATCCGGTCGGCCAACACCGGCATCTCGGCGGTGATTGACGCGCGCGGCGACATTGTGGCGCGGCTGGACCTGAACGAGGCAGGCTATCTGGACGCCGCCGTGCCACGGGCCCTGCCTGAGACGGTCTATGCGCGGATGGGGGACTGGCCCTTGGCAGTGTTGCTTGTCCTCTGCACGTTTGCCGGTGTCGTCGCACGGCGTCGGTTTGCCGTTGACGGCGGGCAGGCAGGCGCGTAGCCGCGATACATCTTATTCCGTCCACAACGGCTTCCTGACGTGGATCGGTAAATTTAACGGAGCACTTCCATGGCACGCAACAATTACACCTTCACTTCGGAATCGGTGTCCGAGGGCCATCCCGATAAGGTCTGCGACCGGATTTCGGACGCCATTCTGGATGCCTTTCTGGCCGAAGACCCGCTGGCCCGTGTGGCCTGTGAAACCTTTGCCACGACCAACCGTGTGGTGATCGGCGGAGAGGTTGGCCTGACCGACCCCGAGACGCTGACGGAATACATGGGCAAGATCGACGGGATCGCCCGTGATTGCATCCGCGACATCGGCTATGAGCAGGACAAGTTTCATTGGAACACCTGCAAGGTCACCAACCTGTTGCACGAACAATCGGCGCATATCGCGCAGGGCGTGACCGGCGAACAAGGCGATGAAGGCGCGGGCGATCAGGGCATCATGTTCGGTTATGCCACCAACGAGACAGAGGCGCTGATGCCGGCGCCGATCCAGTTTTCCCACGCGATTTTGCGGCGCTTGGCTGAGGTCCGCAAGGACGGGACCGAGCCCACGTTGGGGCCGGACGCGAAATCGCAGTTGTCGGTGATTTATGAAAACGGCAAGCCTGTGGGTGTGTCGTCGATTGTGCTGTCCACGCAGCATCTGGACGCGGCCATGACCAGCGCCGATGTGCGCGCGGTGGTGGAGCCGTATATCCGTGAGGTTCTGCCCGAGGGCTGGATTTCCGGCGACACCAAGTGGCACGTGAACCCGACGGGCAAATTCGTGATTGGCGGCCCTGACGGGGACGCGGGCCTGACGGGGCGCAAGATTATCGTCGACACCTATGGCGGTGCCGCCCCCCATGGCGGCGGCGCGTTTTCGGGTAAGGACCCGACCAAGGTCGACCGTTCGGCGGCCTATGCGGCGCGGTATCTGGCCAAGAACATTGTGGCCGCCGGTATGGCCGACCGCTGCACGGTGCAGCTGTCTTATGCCATTGGCGTGGCGGCACCTTTGTCGATCTATGTGGACACCCATGGCACGGGGCAGGTGGCCGATGCGGCTATTGAGGCTGCGATCCCGCAGGTCATGGACCTGACCCCGCGCGGTATTCGCACCGCGCTTGAGATGAATAAACCCATTTATCAGCGCACGGCGGCCTACGGCCACTTTGGCCGCGCGCCGGAGGCGGACGGCGGGTTCTCATGGGAGCGGACCAATCTGGTCGAGGCGTTGAAAAAGTCTGTTTAAGACTTTTGTTTCAATAGCGGGGCGGCGCAGGTGCGCCGCCCCTTTGCGTTTCCCTTGAGGCCGCAGCACGGGGCGGGTAAGGGAAGGCCCATGACACATCCCACCCGACCCCACCGTAATTTCTATGGCCGCCTGAAGGGCAAGCATCTGAAGAAAAGTCAGGAAGGCTATCTGGCCGAGGATCTGGACGCCTTGTCGCCCGGTCCTGTCAGTTGGGACGACAATCCTGACCGGACGCCTTTGGATCTGGATGCGCTTTTTGGCGGTAAGGACGTCTGGCTTGAGGTCGGGTTCGGGGGTGGTGAACATGTGATCCATCAGGCGGCCAGCAATCCGGATGTGGGCATTATCGGGTGTGAGCCATACATCAATGGCGTGGCGATGTTGCTGGGCAAGGTGCGCCGCGCCGATGTCGATAACCTGCGCATTCACCCCGGTGATGTGCGCGATATGTTTGATGTGTTGCCGGAGGCGTCCATTTCCAAAGCATTCCTGCTGTATCCCGATCCATGGCCCAAGGCGCGCCATCACCGGCGCCGCTTTGTCACGCCCGAACATCTGGAGCCTTTGGCGCGGGTGTTGAAGCCGGGGTCGGAGTTTCGGGTGGCGACGGATATTCCCGATTACGTGCGTCAGACGCTGGAAGAAGTGCCGCGTCACGGGTTTGCATGGATGGCGGAGGGGCCTGAGGACTGGCGGACGCCTTGGGAGGACTGGCTGTCCACGCGGTATGAGCAAAAGGCCCTGCGCGAAGGGCGGACGCCCCATTATCTGACGTTCCGGAAGTTGTGATGTCTTCGGGATCGAATGGGCTGCGCCCATCCGACCCGCGCGGCTGCGCCGCGGATTTGCATATTTTTGAACCAAAGAAGCGGGGGGCGTGGACCTTGCCCCATGTGCGGTTTATCAGGTGGGGACGTTGAGAAGGACCAGATTATGTCGAGCCACGGTGACCCTATTCCGATGACCTCCCGCAGGGGCGGACCGCTGCGCGGTGAGGCCCATGTGCCCGGCGACAAGTCGATTTCGCACCGGTCGTTGATCCTTGGCGCGATGGCTGTGGGAGAGACGCGCATCACCGGTTTGCTGGAGGGGCAGGACGTGCTGGACACGGGCCGCGCGATGGAGGCGTTTGGCGCTGAGGTGATCAACCACGGCGGCGGTGAATGGTCGGTGCATGGTGTGGGCGTCGGCGGATTTGCAGAGCCGGATCAGGTGATTGATTGCGGCAATTCGGGCACCGGCGTGCGGCTGATCATGGGGACCATGGCCACGTCCGATATTGCGGTGACGTTCACGGGCGATGCGTCGCTCAATTCGCGGCCCATGGGGCGGGTGACGGACCCCTTGGCCTTGTTCGGCTGTCAGGCCGTGGGGCGCGCGGGCGGGCGGTTGCCCATGACTTTGGTGGGGGCGAAAGCGCCCGTGCCTGTGCGCTATGTGGTGCCGGTGCCGTCGGCACAGGTGAAATCTGCGGTTCTGCTGGCGGGATTGAATGCACCGGGCCAGACGGTCGTGATCGAGAAAGAAGCGACCCGCGACCATACGGAACGGATGTTGGCAGGCTTCGGGGCTGAGCTGACGGTGGAGGACACGGACGAGGGCCGCGTCATCACCTTGACCGGCCAGCCGGAGTTGACGCCGCAGACGATTGTGGTGCCGCGCGATCCAAGCTCGGCCGCGTTTCCGGTGTGCGCAGCACTTTTGTCCGAAGGATCGGACGTTTTGGTGCCCAACATCGGGCTGAACCCCACGCGCGCCGGGCTGTTCTACACGTTGCAAGAGATGGGCGCGGACCTGACGTTTGAGAACATGCGCGAGGAGGGCGGGGAGCCTGTGGCGGACCTGCGGGCGAAGTATTCGCCGGATATGCGCGGCATCGAAGTGCCGCCTGCCCGTGCGGCGTCGATGATTGACGAATATCCGGTGCTGTCGGTCGTGGCGGCCTTTGCCCAAGGGCAGACCGTCATGCGCGGCGTCAAGGAATTGCGCGTGAAGGAAAGCGACCGGATTGACGCCATGGCGCAGGGTTTGCGCGCGGCCGGGGTTGAGGTGGATGAGGGCGAGGATTGGTGGATTGTCACCGGTCGCGGCTTTGGCAACGTGCCGGGTGGGGCCACGGTGGAAAGCCGTCTGGATCACCGGATTGCCATGTCGTTTCTGGTGATGGGGCTGGCGACCGAAAAGCCCATGACCGTGGATGATGGCGGCCCGATTGCCACGTCGTTCCCGATCTTTGAGGGTCTGATGACGGGCTTGGGTGCGGGCATTACGCGGACGAACCGCCCATGATGGGGGCGCGGCGCACAGCGGGGTGGGTGGCTTTGGTGGCCTATCTTGTGTGCGGTGCGCTTTTGTATCTTTCGGTCTTGCCCGGTGCCGATTGGCACTGGCCGCCGGATTTCCGTCTGATGGGATATACCGCTGACAGTATCGCGGGGTTCACCGGCGCGCTGCGGGCCGAAGGATTGGCCAGTTACGGGCAGGTTCTGGCCGTCTGGGACCGGGTCTTTGTGGTGGCCTTTGCGGCGTGGCTGATCCTGACGGGCTGGCGCGGGGGCTGGATGCGCTATGCGGTGGCGTTTCTGGCGGTGCTTTATGCGGGGGTTGATCTGGGTGAGAATGCAGCGATTGCGCGCATGATCGGCACGTCGCAGGACACATGGGTTGAGGTGGCGAGCCATCTGACCATGGCGAAGTTTTCGTCGCTATACCTGTGTGCGTTGGTGTTGCTGGTGCATCTGAGGTGGGCACGATGATCTTTTGTGTGGCGATTGACGGGCCTGCGGCGGCAGGCAAGGGCACGATTTCCAAAGCGGTGGCTGCGTATTTCGGGTTTGCCCATTTGGACACGGGGCTTCTTTATCGTGCGGTGGGCAAGCGCGTGCTGGACGGGCTGGACCCGGTTGCGGCGGCGCGGACGTTGACGGCGCAGGATTTGGAGGCGGGCGATTTGCGGACCTCGGCTGTGGCGCAGGCGGCGAGCAAGGTGGCCGTGATTGCCGAGGTGCGTGCGGCGCTGGTGACGTTTCAGCGCGAGTTTGCGCGCCGTGAGGGGGGCGCGGTTTTGGACGGGCGCGACATCGGGACGGTGATCTGCCCTGATGCGGATGCGAAGTTGTTTGTCACAGCCTCAGCCGAGACACGGGCCGCGCGACGGTTCAAGGAATTGTCGGGCAAGGGCCAGCCGGACACCTATGATCAGGTGCTGGCGGACGTGAAGGCGCGCGATGCGCGCGATGCGGGTCGGGCGGAGGCGCCGATGGTGGCGGCCGAGGATGCGGCCTTGCTGGACACATCGACCCTGTCGATTGAGGAGGCGGTGGCGCAGGCCATCGCCATCGTTGAGAAGTCACGCAGCAGTGCTTTGTGAGTGAGCGGCGTCTGGGGTAGCCTGAGTGCACCTGCCCCAGATTGAGGTTTTCCGTGATGCTGCGCGCCGCCCTTTTGTCCTGTTCCCTGTGTTTTGCCCTACCTGCATTTGCCCAAGAGGGGCCGATGACGGCGCAGCGGATTGCCGAAATTGTGCTGGACATCGACCCTGACGCGCAGCTGGCCCCCGGTGGGATCGAATTGACGTTGGAGGACATTCCCGTGCTGATCGTCATGTCGCCCGGTGCGGACCGGATGCGCGCGATGGTGCCGATTGCCAGTGTTGAGGACGTGTCGGCGGAGGAAATGGCGCGCATGATGCAGGCCAATTTCGACACGGCGCTGGATGCGCGTTACGCCGTGGCGCAGGGACGGGTCTGGGGGGTGTTCATCCACCCGCTTGCCCCGTTGGAGCGTGAGCAGTTCCTGTCCGGTCTGGTGCAGACGGTGAACCTGGCGCGGACCTATGGGACGCTTTATTCCGGCGGGGCCAATGTGTTCAACGGCGGCGATTCCGCCGAGATTTTTCAGGACCTGTTTGAGGACCTCTTGGACCGCGGGCAGGATATCTGATCTGCGTTTGCGGCCTAAAGGTTGGTTCGGTGGTCCGCCAGATGGGGCGGGTCGAGATGGGGGATGGCGTTGAAGGCGGTCAGAAACGTCCCTTCGGGCCGGATGCGGAATTTGTGCAGGGACGAGTTGTAGATGGGCAGCAACATATGCGCCATTTGATCGGTGCTGAGGCCAAGGGCCACGCGCATGACCATGGAAATCACCCCGCCTGATGTCACACAGAGCACCCGTTTGCCGGGTTTGGCGGCCTCGGACAGGGCGGCCATAATGCGGGTTTCGAATGTGGCGAAAGGCTCCCCCCCTTTGATGGTGGCCTGTTCCCATGCGGCGAGGGTTTGCGGCATGTGGGTGGCGAAATCTTCGGGCGTGGAGGGGGGATTGACCCCGTGTTCTGTCAGCATATCGCGGGCGAGGGCGAAATATTCCATTTCGTTCAGGCGCGGATCGGTGATGTCGGGGGTATAGCCCATGCCCTGCGCCGTTTCGCGATGACGGCGCATGGATCCGGCAAGGACCTGATCGAAGGGCGCTTCGTGATCGCGCATCCATGCGCCCAGAAGCTGCGCCTGACGGTGGCCGAGGTCTGACAGCCTGTCGTAGTCTTCTTCGGTTTTCGCACCGGAATTCGCCTGCCCGTGGCGGACCAGATACAGTTCGCCCATGTCTAGCGGTCCTCGTTCATCAGATCGGCCCAAAGGACAGCCGCGCGGTTGGCGATACAGGTCTGGGCGGTGGTGTCGCTGGCGCGGTTGGTGCGGCAGGACGCGGTGTTGCGCGCCTGCAGGTCGCGGATGGTCGGGTCGCCGTCGGCCAGCGCGTCAACGGCGTCGGTCCAGAAGGCGGCATTGAGGGCTGCGATATCGGCGCAATCACGGCCCCGCACGCAGGCCAGCCCCGTGTCGAGGGGCACCACGCCTTCGTCGAACATGATGTCGGCGGCGATGGAAATGCAGTGATCGGGGGAAAGTGGTGTGGCGGCTAAATCGGCCACAGGCGTGGCGTCGCAGCCCACGTCGGTGGCAATGCGCACCGCGATGGCGGGCAGGCCCTGTTCTTCGAAGGGTGCGGGGCAGTCTTGCAGGGGCAGGTCCGTGCAGCGGGCGGCTGCGCGGGCGATGGCGCGGCGCAGAATGTAGGCGGATGTCAACGTCTCGGCGCAGGATTGCGCGAGGTCGGGGGCGGTCGGATCGGTCAGGCAGGTGGCCAGGGTTGCGTCATAGTTGAACAGGCGCGGGTCGAGGGTGTCGCCAGCCGTAGCGGTCAGGGGCATCAGGGCCAGCAGGGCAGTCAGGCAGCGCATGGCGCGCACCATAGAAGCTTACCCGTGGGGTGCAATGGGGCTGGCAATGTTCATGGTGTGTTCGGATTTTGCGTGTTAGCCTTCGGGTCCGACCCCAAGGAGAGCGCCCATGTCCGATCTGAAAATCACCTGTCCCACCTGTTCCAACGAGATTGAGCTGACAGAGCAGTTGGCGGGGCCGCTGTTGGCGGACAACCAGAAGCGCTTTGCCGAGGCGCTGGCGCGGCAGGAGGAAAAGGCCGCCCGAGCGGTGGAAGACGCCAGGCGCGCAGCGTTGGAGGCCGCAAAGGCCGAAGCGGCGCAAGAACAGGCGGCGCTGGCCGAACGGGTCAAGGTGCAGGATGCCAAGCTGCGCGAGGCGCAAGCGGCACAGGCCGCAGCCATGCGGCGCGAACAGGCGCTGGCGGATCGCGAGGCGGAGCTGGACGTGACGGTGCAAAAGATGCTTGCCTCGGAACGGGCGGCCATGGCGGAAAAGCTGGCGAAAGAGGCGCAGGAAAAGGCGTCGTTGAAAGAGGCAGAGCAGGCGCAAAAGATCGACGCGCTGACCAAGCGGATCGAGGATTTGCAAAAACGGGCCACCCAAGGGTCGATGCAGACCCAAGGAGAGGCGGCGGAAATGGTGTTGGAAGACACGCTGGCGCAGGCCTTTGCGATGGACGGGTTTACGCCCGTGGGAAAGGGCGTGAACGGGGCCGATGTGCGTCAGGATGTGATGACGCAAACGGGCGTGGCGGGCAGTATTTTGTGGGAAAGCAAGCGCACCAAGAACTGGTCGCCCGCATGGCTGGCCAAGTTGCGCGCCGACCAGCGCGAAGCGGGATGCGAGATAGCGGTCATCACCTCGGCCGCGCTGCCCGAGGGGGTGGAAAGTTTCGGGATCGTCGACGGCATCTGGGTCTGCGCGCCGCGTTATGCGGTGCCTTTGGCCACGTCGTTGCGGCAGGGATTGCTGGATGTGGCGGGGGCCAAATCGCGGGCCATGGGGCAGGAAACCAAGGCGGAGCTTGTTTACGAGTATCTGACCGGCACGCAGTTCAAACAGCGGGTGGATGCCATCGTCGAGAAGTTCGAGGACATGCAGGTGGAGCTTGCCAAGGAGCGCAAGTTCATGGAGCGGTCATGGGCCCTGCGCGCCAAGCAGATTGATCTGGTGATTGCGTCGACGGTGGGGATGCACGGGGATTTGCAGGGGATCGCGGGCCGCGCCATGCCGGAAATCGAAAGCGTGGATGCCCTGTTGCTGGGCGACGATTAGGGCCTGCGGGACGGGACTGTTCGGCCCTTGTCCCAAGGCCCAAATGCGCCCGCCCACCGACCCTTGCGGTTGTTTTATGACGCGGGCGGGTTACCTGATTGGTGAATATCAAAGGAGATGCGACATGAAATCCGCGAAAGACTATCTTGATGAAGCCAACGCTGTGGTGCCCAAACTGGACGCGGAGGCGGCGATCGCCAAATACAACGCGGGGGGTGGGACGTTCATCGACGTGCGCGACAGCGGCGATATCGCCAAAAGCGGGACGATCAAAGGCGCGCACCGCATCCCGCGCGGGATGATCGAGTTCAAGGCCGATCCCGCCATGGAGGCGCTGTACGATCCGACCTTTCAAAAAGATGCGGAGATTTATCTGATCTGCGGCGCGGGTGGCCAGGCGGCGCTGTCCGGCAAGACGCTGATCGACATGGGCTATCAGAACGTCACGAATATCGGTGGCTTTCCGGGCTGGAAAGAAGCGGGTGGGCCGACCGAAGACGGGTGATTTTGCGAGAGATTTGCGGGGCCGTGCATCTTGGAAGGGATGCGCGGCCTTTTTTGTTGGGGTGGGGGCTGAGCACTAGGATTGAGGGCCGCGTATCGCCTTGAATGCGATCATCAGGACCACCATGCAGGCGATCATTCCCGTCACATCGCCAAAGAAAATGCCGACGATCCCGAGGTTCCAGTCACCTGTGCCAAGGGCGATCATCGTCATGTTGACGACCGAGGCGATGCAACCGATCAACATGACATCACGCCAGTTTGCGGGGCCATCGAGGGCCTCTCGCAGGTCGGGGCGCAGTTTCTTGGCGACCCAGAATATGAAGACTGTGGCCACCAGGCCAATCATCGGACCGATCACCGCTTCCCCGAACAATCCCGTCGGTTCCACAAAAATCAACGTGCACAGATACGTTGACGGGTAGAGATACGGGATCGCGCGCCAGCCCAACAACCATGCGGCCAGAACACGCACACCATGGGGCAGGAACACCAAGTTCACATAGGGCGGTATGTCGGCCTTATAGGGTTCATAAAGGGGTGCGAGCACGCCGAGCGCCACAAATGAGGCCAAAAAGTAGGCGATGGACACCACGATGAAGGTCATCGTGACGTGATGAAATCGAGACAGCATAGGGTGTGCAGCCCGCTTACTTTTTCAAAAGTTGATAGGATGCGCGCTGGGTGCCATCGCGGTGTTTGATATATCCGGCGTCAGTGAGGTTTTTGAGTGCTCTGAAAAAGCTGCTGCGCGACACGTCCCGCAGAAGGGCGTGGTTGCGGATCGCCTCGGTTTCGAACTCGTCCCTTTTGTTGACCAGCATTGTCGCGGCGTAAACGATGTTTTTCTGCACGCCGCTGAGATCATCCATGCCGAGATCTTTTTCCATACCCAACAGAAGTTCTTTCAGGCGCGCCATGTCGCTTAGTTTTGCCATTGTCATTCCCCTGTTGAAGACGTGCGTTTCTTACCCGATGCAGTTAGAGCGCAGGTCGGGGTGTCAAGAGATATTAGTACCCTAATTGTACTTAAGATAGGCTGAAACCGATATAAATAAGCTAAAAGAGGAAGTTTTGCCTCATTTTAAGAATGATTAAGTTTCATATTGAAACTTAATTTTGGCTGCGATAGGGACTCCTCATCGGTCGCACTGACCCAATTCTATGAGGATATGAAATGCTGAAAACTTCTATTGCCGCTTTGACCATTGCCGTGATCGGCGGCGTTGCGTCGGCGGGAAACCTGGCTGAACCCGTTATTGTAGAGCCGGTGGCGGTCCCCGTTGTGCCGACGACCATCCCGTTTGACTGGACAGGATTTTATGTGGGCGGTCAGGCTGCCGTCGGGTCGGTTGAGGCAAACGGGATTGATGGCGATGTCGAAGGGTACGGTGTCCATGCCGGGTATTTGCGCGACCTTGGGTCATTCGTCATCGGTGGTGAAATGGAATACGCGCTCAGCACGTATTCGGACAGCGCGAGCACGTCGGAATTGGACGCGGACAGCCTGCGTCTGAAGGCGATTGCGGGCTACGATCTGGGGCAGGTGATGCCCTACGCGACTGTTGGTGTTGGTCAGACCGAGCTGTCGGTTTCGAACGGGAGGGGCCTTGTGGACGCTGACGAGACGCTGTTCGGTCTTGGTGTGGCATATGCCATGACTGATAATCTGCGGCTGAGTGCCGAATATCTGGCGGTTGAGGTCGAGATTGATGCAAGCGCTGGCGGCGGAACGATCGACTCCGAGACCTTTGGTCTGCGGATCTCATACGGTTTTTAAGGCCGGGGCCTGAACGACCGGTCTAGACACGATCAAAGGGCAGCCAGCAGTTGGTTGCCCTTTTTTACATCTGATGTGACCCGAACGGGTCCCCCCCTTGCCTCACGCGGCCAATCCGCCTATACGCGCGCACAGTTGATGGGTCGTCAGAACACACAACGGGCAGGGTCGGAGTTTCCGGCCCTGTTTGGTGTTTGAGGACCCCCCGACATTTTTGAAACCAAGTCCGGCGGGGGCACCCCTTCGCGCAGGCCAACACAGATACCAGGAAACAGACGCCACATGGCTCAGAACGTATCAATGGATGAGTTTGAAGCACTCTTGAACGAAAGCTTCGAAATCGACACGCCGCAAGAAGGCTCCGTCGTAAAAGGTAAAGTCATCGCAGTCGAAAATGGCCAGGCCATCATCGACGTCGGCTACAAGATGGAAGGCCGCGTTGACGTCAAAGAATTCGCAAACCCTGGCGAAGCCCCTGAAATTGCTGTCGGTGACGATGTCGAAGTGTTCCTTCGCTCCTCCGAGAACGCCCGTGGCGAAGCTGTCATCTCCCGCGAGATGGCCCGCCGTGAGGAAGCATGGGATCGCCTTGAGAAAGCATATGCAGACGAAGAGCGCGTCGAAGGCGCAATCTTTGGTCGCGTCAAAGGCGGCTTCACTGTCGATCTGGGCGGCGCTGTTGCGTTCCTGCCCGGCTCCCAAGTGGACGTGCGCCCCGTGCGCGATGCGGGCCCTCTGATGGGTCTCAAGCAGCCGTTCCAGATTCTGAAAATGGACCGTCGTCGTGGCAACATCGTTGTATCCCGTCGTG
>NZ_JAHDGE010000033.1 GCF_020627745.1 Pseudooctadecabacter sp. | reverse complement strand
CGATCACCGACGCAGCCTGTTTCGCGACCATAAGCCGTAAGCCGTTGATCAGCGTTGTCAGCCCGTAAGGACAGGCGAAACTCGGCCCGCGAAGTGAACATACGATAGGGTTCGGACACGCCACGTACCGTCAGATCATCGACCATCACGCCGATGTATGATGTTGTTCGGTCGAATTTGACTGGTTTGTTGTGGTGAGCAGATGCTGCAGCATTCAAGCCTGCGACCAAGCCTTGGGCGGCAGCCTCTTCATAGCCGGTGGTTCCATTGATCTGACCGGCTAAATAGAGACCAGGGAGTTGCTTAAGTTCCAACTGAGCATTCAAGCTTCTTGGGTCGACAAAATCGTATTCAATGGCATACCCCGGCTGAAGGATCTTTACATCCTCAAGTCCTACAATAGATCGGACATAATCTTCCTGAACGTCAACCGGCAGGGACGTCGAAATTCCGTTTGGGTAAATTGTGGTGTCGTTAAGGCCCTCAGGCTCCAGGAAAATCTGATGGGACGTCTTGTCAGCGAACCGGACAACTTTATCCTCTATAGAGGGACAGTACCGAGGGCCAACGCCGTCAATATGACCACCGTACATAGCGGATTTCTGAAGATTATTCCGAATGATTTCGTGTGTCTTTTCGTTTGTATGGGTAATGCCACAGGCGATCTGGGGGACGAGCGCACCATTATGAAGAAACGAGAAAACCTCGGGTTCGGCATCGGCCTCTTGGCGGTCAAGATTTGACCAATCAATCGTCCGTCCATCGAGTCGTGGGGGCGTACCTGTCTTCAGTCGACCAAGCGGTAAACCTAAGGTGTCCAGACGCATGGCAAGGGCAACAGATGGCGCGGCACCCATGCGTCCACCGCTTGTCGCCTGGTCACCCACATGCACAACGCCGCGTAGAAACGTCCCGGATGTCAGGATGACCGATTTGGCGGTCACTTCACTGCCATCCGCAAGAACAACGCCAGCCGCGCGACCACCTAGAACGACAAGATCGACAACCTCACCTGTTACAACTTCTAAATTCGCACAAGATCCAACAATATCTTGGATCGCTCGCTGGTATAGCGCACGATCAGCTTGGGTTCGCGGGCCTTGAACAGCGGGTCCCTTTGTGCGGTTAAGCAGACGAAACTGAATACCGGCACGATCTGCGGCAATGCCCATAACTCCATCCAAGGCATCAATCTCTCGAACGAGGTGCCCTTTTCCCAACCCACCAATGGCCGGGTTACACGACATAACGCCAAGATCGGACGCATGGAGGGTCATCAAGGCGGTGCTCGCCCCCATACGCGCAGCCGCGCACGCCGCTTCTACGCCGGCATGTCCGCCTCCGATGACAATGACATCAAACTGGTGTTTCACGTGAAACAATCCTCATTTACCGATGCAAAAACTCGAGAAAATTTCGTCTAGCAGATTCTCCACATCAACGCGACCAATCAAAGCATCTAAGGCGCGGATCGATTGACGTAAATCCTCAGCCAAAAGGTCGACCGGAATATCCGGATCGCCGATCTGATCGAGTACATGGTTCAAACCCGAGGCCGCCGCAGCCAAAGCGCTTTTATGCCGCTGGCGCGTCGCAACACCGGCGCTTGCCACTCGCGTCGTCAAATACGCTGTAATTTGATCCAGAAGCTTCTCAATTCCCACAGATGTCTTGGCGCTCACTGCGAGGCCTGATTGGTTAGACGAAAGATCAGCCTTCGACCGTACATAAAGATCCAGACCTTGCCCGTTCTCCAGGGAATCAAATTGGCCATCTTCCGAAAGATGAACGCGAATATCAGCGGACAAAGCCCGCTCCCGACCCCGATTTATTCCAATCTCTTCCACCACATCAGCACCGTCCCGGAGGCCAGCAGTATCCAGGATGGTCACCGGCAAACCGGCAAGGTCCATTTTCACCTCAATCACATCCCGCGTGGTCCCGGCAATTTCAGACGTAATGGCCGCTTCGCGTCCGGCAAGACGGTTTAACAGCGTCGATTTTCCAGCATTGGGCGGGCCAACAAGGGCAACCTCAAAACCATCCCTCACCCGTTCCCGGATAGAAACACCTTTAGCCTCACGTTCAATTTCCTCAACGACATGCTCAAGAAGATCACGCACCTCTGGAAAAACGTCGATAGGAACATCTTCGTCCACGAAATCAATTGTTGCTTCGATGAGGGACGCCGCCCGAATCAGCGACGAACGCCAGCCATCGACCAAATCTCCCAGATCTCCTTGAAAGACCTTAAAGGCCTGACGTCTCTGGCTCTCCGTTTCTGCATCTATCAAATCGGCAAGTCCTTCGACCTGCGCCAGATCCAACGTGCCTGACTCCATGGCCCGCCGCGTGAATTCTCCCGCGTCGGCTTGCCGAAGCCCCTGTTTGTCCAGTTCGTTTAACAGAAACGCGACCACAGCAGGGGAGCCATGGGTCTGAAATTCAACGACTTGCTCTCCGGTAAAACTTCGGCCTGGCGCAAAGCTAAGGACAAACGCCTCATCAATAAGGACACCGTCAGACGACACAAGACGCGAGAGTTTACGATCATGAGGCGCTAAACGCGCACCAAGATGTTTCGCTGCGGCCAGGGCATCAGGGCCTGACACACGAATAACAGAAACGCCGGCTCGCCCGGCAGCAGACGCAAGAGCAAATATGGTATCCATAGGTCAACCCATTGTTATCCAACAATAAGTTATGTGTTCATCGAATCGAAGAAATCGGAATTTGTTTTCGTCTGCTTCAGTTTGGAGATCAGGAACTCGATAGCGTCTGTGGTCCCCATGGGGTTCAGAATCCGGCGAAGAACATAGGTTTTCTGCAGATCAACCTTGTCGACGAGAAGATCCTCTTTCCGCGTACCTGATTTGAGAATGTCCATCGCCGGGAACACGCGCTTGTCAGCGACCTTTCGGTCCAGAACAATTTCGGAGTTACCGGTGCCTTTGAATTCTTCAAAGATCACCTCATCCATACGGCTTCCGGTGTCAATCAGCGCCGTGGCAATAATGGTGAGAGAGCCACCTTCCTCGATATTACGCGCAGCGCCAAAGAACCGCTTGGGTCGTTGCAGTGCATTTGCGTCCACACCACCGGTCAGAACCTTACCCGAAGACGGGACCGTCGTGTTGAATGCCCGACCCAGTCGGGTGATCGAATCGAGAAGGATGACCACATCGCGCTTGTGCTCGACCAGTCGTTTGGCCTTTTCAATGACCATATCGGATACGGCCACGTGACGGGATGGCGGTTCGTCAAAGGTCGAACTGACAACCTCACCTTTGACCGAACGCTGCATGTCAGTCACTTCTTCAGGACGTTCGTCAATCAGCAGGACGATCAGATAACATTCGGGATGGTTCGCGGCGATGGAATGGGCGATGTTTTGCAACAGCACCGTTTTACCGGTCCGCGGCGGGGCAACAATCAGCGACCGCTGGCCTTTGCCGATCGGGGCGACCAGATCAATGATCCGCGCTGATCGGTCCTTTGCTGTCGGATCGTCAGTCTCCATATTCAGGCGCTCGTCAGGATAAAGCGGCGTCAGGTTGTCAAAGGCCACCTTGTGACGTGCTTTTTCCGGATCTTCGAAATTGATCTTCTCGACCTTCGTCAAAGCGAAATACCGCTCGGTGTCCGAAGGTTCCTGAATGACACCTTCGACCGTATCACCGGTGCGCAGTGCGTGCAGACGGATCATCTCGGGGGAGACATAGATATCATCCGGACCTGGCAGGTAATTGGCCTCCGGCGATCTGAGAAATCCGAATCCGTCTTGCAGAACCTCAAGAACGCCATCGCCGCCGATGATCCAGTCATCTTCGGCCCGTTCCTTGAGAATGGCGAACATCATATCGCCCTTGCGCATCGTCGATGCGTTCTCAATCTCGAGCTCTTCTGCCAGCGACAGCAGATCTTTGGGGCTTTGCGCCTTGAGATCAGCGAGGTTCAGGCGGTCGATGGATGTCATGTCTTCGGACATTACAGATCTCCAGGCTGCTGAAGCAGCCTTTTCATTCTTTGTACTGGAAAGGTCCCCTTCGGACGAAGGTTGACGATCACTAGGCAATCCTGACTGATCTGTCAATTCTGGCAAAGGACGGGGGGTGACCTCTCCTTTTTTCTGTCTTCAAAAAAGAATCTATAAAAAGGTGATAGTAGTAGTGGGCATGTGGAAAACCGTTCGATCTTTGTTTGTCCCCGAAGATATCCACTGTCCTTCCGGCATCGTGAGGGTGGTCGGATGAATTCTTCAACATCTAATACATTGTTTTAAATATGAAATTTTATCACGGTGGCACTTGATCGTGACATTGACCTGAGTCCATCACCTAACGATCCACAACGACGATTCTTCCTTATCCATGGGGGATAACCGGCCGCGGCGGAGGGACAACTTGTATAAGTCTGCTCTTGTACGGGTCCTCTTGCTCTTAACCCCAATTCCGCCCATCAAAAGTTCAGCGGTTCACCCACGGGGATATCCACATGTCTTTTGATCTTATTCTCGCCTCAGCGTCGGAAAGTCGGGCGCGGATGCTGCGTCAGGCCGGTGTTGCGCTAGAAACCATCCCAGCGCGAATCGATGAAGATTCGGTTAAGGCTGCCCTGATGGCCGAGGCTGCGACCCCCCGTGACATTGCCGATACCCTGGCCGAGATGAAGGCGCGCAAGGTGGCGGAAAAGGGGATGGGGCAGCTGGTTCTGGGGTGTGACCAGGTGCTGTCGATCAAGGGTGATATCCTGTCCAAACCGACCTCGCCCGAGGATGCGCGACAGCAACTGTCCCTTTTGCGCGGCGAAACTCATCAACTGCTGTCTGCGGCTGTTGTGTATGACGGGTTGGAACCGGTCTGGCGACATGTCGGCGTTGCGCGGCTGACCATGCGCGATTTCTCGGACAGCTATCTTGAGGAATACGTCGATCGAAACTGGGATAGCATCCGTTGGTCTGTTGGCGCTTACAAAATCGAGGAGGAGGGGATCCGTCTTTTCCGGTCCGTCATGGGGGATACATTCACGATACAGGGGCTGCCCCTGTTGGAACTCTTGTCTTATCTCACGCTTCGCGGGACATTGCCCGCATGACTGATCGTTCCATTCCCCTTGCCGGTGTCATCGGTAACCCGATTGTGCACTCGAAATCGCCCAAACTGTTCCGTCACTGGCTGAACACCTACGACCGAAGGGGACATTATGTGCCCATGCCTGTTCAGGAAGCGGATCTTGAAACTGTCATCCGGTCCTTGCCGAAAATGGGCTTCGTCGGCTGCAATGTGACGATCCCGCATAAGGTAGATGTGTTGCAAATCGCTGATCTGGCAACAGACCGCGCCACGCTGATCGGTGCGGCCAATACCCTGATTTTTCGTCGCGACGGAAAAATTCATGCGGACAATACCGATGGATACGGGTTTATCGCAAATCTGAAACAGGGTGCGCCTGGCTGGGCGCCTTCTATTGGTCCGGCTGCGGTTCTTGGTGCGGGCGGCGCGGCGCGGGCTGTCATCGCCTCATTGATCGAGGTTGGGGTGCAGGACATTTACCTGAGCAACCGCACACGTCCCAAGGCCGAGGCGCTGCAGTCGGCCTTCGGGACGAAGGTCACGGTGGTCGATTGGGTCCAGGCCGGCAACATGCTGGAAGAGGCGGCGACGGTTGTGAACACCACGTCCCTCGGGATGGAGGGGCAGCCCGAATTGCGCGTGCCACTGGATGGATTGCGCCGCGGGACTGTGGTGACAGACCTTGTCTATACACCCCTGAAAACCCGTTTCCTGCTGGAGGCCGAGGCCGCCGGTTGCGTCACGGTTGACGGTCTTGGCATGTTGTTGCATCAGGCGGTTCCCGGATTTGAACGATGGTTCGGTGTCCGACCGGAGGTGGATGTCAATACCCGGGCGGCCATTCTGGGATGACCTATGTTCTTGGGCTGACAGGTTCGATCGGCATGGGAAAATCCACAACCGCGCGCCTGTTCGCCAGTGAGGGTGTGCCCGTCTGGGATGCCGATGCCACGGTCCGGATGCTATACGCCAAAGGTGGACCTGCTGCACGGGAGGTGGCCCGCCTGTATCCGCAGGCCATGCACAAAGGTGCTGTATCACGCGAGAAATTGCGCAGCCTGATTGAAGCGAACCCCGATGTTTTGGATCGTCTGCAGGAGGTTGTTCATCCGCTCGTTGCGCAGGACCGTGCGGCGTTCTTGTCCGTCACGACGTCTCCGGTGGTTTTGTTGGATATTCCGTTGCTGTTCGAAACCGGCGCGGATGCGGTCTGCGACGGCGTTGTGGTCGTCACCGCCCCGGTGGATGAACAACGCCGCCGTGTTCTTGACCGTGGCGAGATGACAGAGGCCGATCTTGACCTGATCCTGTCCCGCCAGATGCCGGATGCTGAAAAACGTGTCCGTGCGGATTGGGTGATCAAGACAACATCGCTGGACGCGGCCCGCCAGTCTGTGAAAGATATCCTGCAGCAAATCAAAGGCAGACCAACCGATGCGTGAGATCGTACTTGATACCGAAACCACCGGGTTCGAGCCGGGTGAGGGCGACCGGATCGTAGAAATCGGCGCGATCGAGTTGCACAATCACATGCCAACAGGCCGGACCTATCATCAGTATATCAACCCGATGCGGTCGATGCCTGCCGGTGCCTTCGAAATTCACGGGATCGGTCCCGACCTTCTTGACAGTCCTCGGCCACCCGAGAAGGGGGAGGTCATCCTGAAAGACAAACCCGTCTTTGCGGATATCGCGCAGGCGTTTGTTGATTTTATTGGCGACGCCAAACTGGTCATTCACAACGCCGCCTTCGATATGAAATTCCTCAATGCGGAACTTGGATGGCTCAACAGGCCATTACTGCCCATGGATCAGGCGCTGGACACACTGGCGATAGCGCGCAAGAAATTTCCCGGCTCTCCCGCGTCTTTGGACGCGTTGTGTCGCCGGTTCGGGATCGACAATTCAAACCGCACATTGCACGGCGCGTTGCTGGACAGTGAAATTCTGGCCGAGGTTTATTTGGAACTGATCGGGGGGCGACAGCCTGATCTGGTTCTGGCGGGACATCAGGCTGCCAAGGCATCCGTTACCGGCGGGTCCGGCTGGCGGGCTATGCCGCGCCCTAATCCATTGGGGTCAAAAATAAACGCGGCGGAGGCAGAAGCCCACGCCGCGTTCATCGAAAAACTGGGCGACAACGCCCTTTGGAAGAAATCTTAAGCGTCTGCTTTCTTCTGCTTGGCGGCACGAAGCGCAAGCTGCTGGCGGTAGATGGCCACGAAATCAATCTGCTCAAGATTCAGCGGAGGGAAGCCGCCGTCACGGGTGACATCGCTGACGATGCGGCGGATGAAGGGGAACGTCATACGGGGACATTCGATCATCAGATAGGGGTGCATCTGCTGTTCCGGCACACCTTCGATTTCGAAGACGCCTGAATACTCAAGCTCAAGCAGGAACAGGGTATTGCCCGACCCTGCGTTGGTCGAGGTCACCTTGAGCTTGGTGATAATCTCGTACTGGTTGTCTGCGCTGCGCTTGCGTGCATCAAGATTCACCTCAATCTTGATTTCGGGTTTGACCTCACCCTCGACACCTTTTTGCGCCATGACATTTTCAAACGACATGTCGCGCACGAACTGGGCGAGGATACGCTGTTTGATCTGTGGTGGCGTTGCGGCAGCATCAGCTGCGCCATTTGCGGGTGTGTTGTCGTCTTCGGCCATGTGGCCCTCCGGATTTCAATAAAGTTGGGGGTGTGTATCAGGCAAGTTGGGCCGCCTCAATGTTTCGTCCAGCCGGACGGGCCGCTTTGTGGCGGATTCTGTGTATCAATTTCTTCAAATTCACCGTCAATGACGCGGTCTTGGGGGTGGCGGTGTGCTGTGCCGGAAGGTGCGCCCTCCGGCCCCATTTGAAATGCGTGGATTTTGACGCGGGATTTCAGGTGCCGGTACACCGCCGACCGAACGGCAGGGACAAGCAGGGCAAAGCCCACAAAATCCGTGAAAAATCCGGGCGTCAGCAGCAATGCGCCGGAAAACAGGATCATTGCGCCATGGGCCAAGGGTTCCGTCGGGTCCTGCAAACTGGAAAACGACGACCGCAGGTTCAACATCGCCTGCGCGCCCTGACTGCGGACCATCCAGGCCCCCAGAATGGCTGTCAGAACGACAATGGCCAACGTCCAGCCCAACCCGATTGCGCCACCCACCTGGATGAACAACGTGATTTCGAGCAATGGAATGCCGATGAAAAGCAATAGAAGCAGCATGTGCCCTCCGGTGAGACAATGAATCACGGGGGTGACGGTGGACTCGGACCACCCCCAACCCTACATAAGGCTGGTAAGGCTTCGTTACCACTTATTGGAAAGAAACATCCATGAATTCGCCCATTCTTCAGCTTCTGGTGCTTGCCGGAATTGCGATTTTCCTGATTCTGCGGTTGCGCAGCGTGCTGGGAACACGCGAAGGGTTCGAGAAGCCTCAAGTGCAGGCCCCTGCGCAGTCGCGCCGGTCTACCCCTGAATTCGACGTGATCGAAGGCGGACCGGACCCCGACGTGACCGATTATGTGGATGCCGACAGTGATGCAGCGACGGCCCTGACTGCGATGAAATCCGCGGACCGGACATTCAACGTGCGGGAATTTCTGCGTGGCGCACGCGGTGCATACGAGATGATTTTGACAGGGTTCGAAAAGGGTGATCTGGCCGAGATCAAACCGTTCCTGTCCGATGACGTCTATGAGGCTTTTGCCGGCGTTGTCGAAGCGCGAGAGGCAAACGGGCTGAGCGTGGATTTCACCTTTGTCGGTATTTCGGAAACCACGCTTGTGGATGCGACGTTTGACGATGTCACCAAAGAGGCCGAGATTTCGGTCCGCTTCATCGCGGAAACCACGTCGGCCGTCTACGACAAGGGCGGTGATCTGATCGAAGGATCGCCAACGGATGTTAAGAAACAACGCGACGTCTGGACGTTCGGCCGCACGATGGGCACCGGCGATCCGAATTGGTTCCTCGTCGCCACGGGCGAATGATCCTGCGCGCGGCAGCCTTCGGGCTGTCGGTGTTTGCGGCGGAGGCGGCCATGGCCCAACCCAGCTATCAACTTTTGCAGTTTGATGACCTTGCCGGTTGGGCAGACGACGATCACCAGATGGCGCTTGAGGTTTTTCTAAGCACCTGTGGTGACATGCGCGACCCGTCTTGGGCGGCGCTGTGTGATGTGGCCGGTCAGGGACAGGAAGCGCGGGATTTCTTTGAACGGTTTTTCACGCCCGTCCAGATTGATGACGGGCAGGACGCGCTGTTCACCGGCTATTTCGAACCCGAGTTGCGGGGGTCTTTGACCCGTGGCGGGCCGTATCAGTACCCCCTGTACCGTCTGCCTGCAAATCCGGGGGAATATTCCAGACGAGAGATCGAAGAGGGTGCCGTCTTTGACGGACAGGGCCTTGAGATTGCGTGGATAGACGACCCTGTTGATGTGTTTTTCCTGCAGGTTCAGGGATCGGGGCGTGTGAAACTGGACACCGGCGGCTGGTTGCGTGTGGGATATGGCGGGGCCAACGGGCGTGAGTATTCGTCCGTAGGTTTGGCTTTGGTCGAACGCGGTGTGTACCAGCCCCATCAGGTATCCGCAGATGTGATCCGCAACTGGGTGCGCGCCAACGGGGCGGTCGGACGGCAGTTGCTTTGGGCCAATGAAAGCTTTGTTTTCTTTCGTGAGGTGAATGAGGTTCCGGCGGACAAGGGCCCGCTTGGCGCGATGAACCGGTCTGTGACAACGATGCGCACCGTGGCTGTTGATCCGGCCTATGTGCCCCTTGGCGCGCCTGTCTGGATCGAAAAGCAGGGGCGTGATCCGTTGAACCGGTTGATGGTGGCGCAGGACACGGGGTCGGCGATCAAGGGGTCTCAACGGGCCGACATTTTCTTTGGCACCGGCGACGATGCCGGACAGGCCGCGGGCCGCATCAAGGATGGCGGCCGCATGGTTGTCTTGATGCCGCTGCAGGCGGCCTATGCGCTTTTGCCGGATGTGATTGAATGAAACGCCCGCGCCATCTGTCTTCCGAAGAGCGCGCGTTGTGGGATTTGGTGGCAAAACGGGCGGAGCCTTTGGACAAGCCGCGCGCGAAGGCCGTTCGCCCTGCCCCTAAAAAGCCCGACGTTAAGGGCGCGCCGCAGTCGCGCCCCCTTCCAGCGTTCAAGGTTGGAGAACGCGTTGATCATTCTGCCGACCACGATCTGTTGCCGTCGCTGGGTCAGCAGTTGCGCGCGGCACCTGTCCAGATGGATCAAAAAGCCTATGGCCGGTTGCGCCGTGGCAAGCTGAAGCCTGAGGCGCGGATCGATTTGCACGGCATGACCTTGGCGCAGGCGCATCCCGCGTTGACGGGGTTTATTCTGCGATCTGCGTCGATGGGGCATCGGTTGGTTTTGGTGATCACCGGCAAGGGCAAAAACCGTGATGACGGGGGCCCTATTCCGACGAAGTTCGGCGTGTTGCGTCATCAGGTGCCCCAGTGGCTGGCCATGGCGCCCTTGGGCGGTTTGGTGTTGCAGGTAACAGAGGCGCATATCCGCCACGGTGGCGGCGGGGCCTACTACGTTTATCTACGCCGCAGCCGCTGACCGTCTGGCAAGTGCCACGGGATAAAGCAGCAAAAGTGCGGCAATCGCGAAGGTCGCCGCATAGCCCAGCATCTGAACCTCGAACCCGATGCCTTGGTCAATCAGCCAACCAGACACACCGGGGCCAAGCGCTGAACCCAGCACCATCAACGCAGTGGTTGCGGCCTTGATGGATCCCAAATGCAACGTGCCGAAAAACTCAGCCCAGCAGGCATTAAGCAACGTGGCCTGACCCCCGCCAGCCGCCCCCATCAGGATGATTGCGACGGCGGTCCACCCCAAGGACGGCGCGTACCAATGCAGGATAAAGGCGGCCACATAGGGGATAAGATAAAACGGCAAAAGCCGCACGGCACCCAAACGGTCAACCAGCCAGCCAAACAGGATTGTTGATGCGAACAGGGTGATTGTGCCCAACGGAAAAACCGCCACAAGGGCAAGGTGAGACCAGCCCTTAACCTCGGCAAAGTGGACCTGATGGAACCAGAACGCGGTCCCGAAACCTGAGAAAGACATCACAGCCGGGGCCATGGCCCAGAACAACGGATGACGCAGGGCATCGGCGCGGGTCCAGTGTTTTCCGAACAGGCCAGTGGACTGGTCTTCGTCGGCAACGGACTGCGGCGTGCGCTCCAACCGAAGGAACCCGTAAAGGACAGGGGCCATGGCCACGCAGAACAGCGCACAACCGACCCAGATCAGGTGCCAGTCGATGTGGGATTTCAGCCAGACCATAAACAGCGGCAACGTTGCCTCACCCAGCATAAAGCCCATTGCGGCCACGGCCAACGCACGGCCCCGTGTGGCGACAAACCAGCGGGCCATGGCCACGGTGGCCACATGGGTCGTCATCCCTTGGCCGAAAAATCGCAAAACAAAGACAACGAAAGGCAGGGCAGCGGCAATCGGGTTGAATGCCATCAGCAGGCAGGACAGCCCCAATAGCAAGACCACAGTGATGCCCAGTTGCCGCACGCGAAACCTGTCCGCCAAGCCCCCTGCAAAAACCATCACCGCCGCGGATGCCCCGGTGCCGATCATATAGATCACGCCCCATTCGCCGTTTGTCAGACCGTAACTTTCGCGAATTTCGCCCCCGAAGATGGAAATGAAGAACGTCTGTCCAAAACTGCTGAGAAACGACAACAACGCGCCCGTCGCAAGGAAGGGCGCGTTGTGTTTGATAAAGGTCAGATAGCCACTATCACTCATCCGGTCTTGTTGAACGGATTGGCGTTTCGGGGAAACCCCTAAAGCACATACCGGCTCAGGTCGGTGGACCGGCTCAGTTCGCCCAAGTGTTCTTCGACAAAGGCCGCATTCACGTCGATCACGTCACCGGATCGGTCAGGGGCCGTAAAGCTGAGGTCCTCGAACACCCGTTCCATGACCGTATAGAGCCGCCGCGCGCCAATGTTTTCGACGCTTTCGTTCACCTCAGCCGCAATACGGGCAAGGGCGGCGATGCCATCGTCGGTGAAGGACACGGTCACTTCCTCGGTTCCCATAAGGGCGGTGTACTGGCGGGTGAGCGCGTTGTCGGTTTCCGTCAGGATGCGGACAAAATCATCTTCTGTCAGGGCGCGGAGTTCGACACGGATCGGCAAACGGCCCTGCAGTTCGGGCAACAGATCGGACGGTTTGGCGATGTGGAACGCGCCGCTGGCGATGAACAGGATATGGTCGGTTTTGACAGACCCGTGTTTGGTGCTGACGGTCGTGCCTTCGATCAGCGGCAACAGATCGCGCTGCACCCCTTCGCGGGACACATCGGCACCACGGGCATCAGCGTTCCGGCAAACCTTGTCGATCTCATCCAGAAAGACGATGCCGTTTTGTTCAACCGCCTCAAGCGCCTTTTTGGTGACTGTTTCGTCGTCCAGCAGTTTGTCCGCCTCATCCGCGATCAGCAGATCGTAACTGGCGGCGACAGTGACTTTCTTGCGGACGGTGCGCCCGCCGAACGCCTTGCCGAACATCGCGCCCAGATCCATGCCACCCATGCCGGGGGGCTGGCCGGGAATCTCCATCCCGCCAAGGGGGGAGGAATTGTCGGTTAGCTCCAGTTCGATGATTGTGTCGTCCAATTCACCGGTCTTGAGCTTTTTGCGGAACATGTCGCGCGTGCCAGATCGCGCATCTTCGCCTGCGATGGCGGTGATGACACGCTCTTCTGCGGCCTCATGCGCCTTTTGTTTGACGTCGTCCCGCATATAGTCGCGGGTTTCGACAATGGCCGCTTCGACCAGATCACGGATGATCTGTTCAACGTCACGCCCGACGTAGCCCACTTCGGTGAACTTTGTCGCCTCGACCTTGATGAAGGGCGCGCGGGCGAGTTTCGCCAGACGACGGGAGATTTCGGTTTTGCCCACGCCGGTGGGGCCGATCATCAGGATGTTCTTGGGGTAAACCTCATCGCGCAGATCATCGCCCAGCTGCTTGCGCCGCCAGCGGTTGCGTAAGGCCACAGCGACGGCGCGCTTGGCGTCCTTCTGGCCGATGATGAACCGGTCAAGTTCGGAGACGATTTCGCGGGGGGTGAGGTCAGTCATGTGTCATGCTTTCCACGGTAAGATTGCCGTTGGTGTAGACGCAGATGTCGGCGGCGATGGCCATGGCCCGACGCGCGATGGTTTCGGCGTCAAGGTCCTGATCCATCATCGCACGACCCGCGGCCAGCGCGTAGTTGCCGCCCGACCCGATGGCGGTCACATCGTGTTCGGGTTCCAGAACGTCACCGGCGCCGGTGATGACGAACAGGTCCTTGCCATCGCTGACAATCAACATCGCTTCAAGCTTTTGCAGGTACTTGTCGGTGCGCCAGTCCTTCGCCAGTTCAACGGAGGCACGGGCAAGCTGGCCGGGCGTCGCCTCAAGCTTTTTCTCTAGCCGTTCAAGCAAGGTGAAGGCATCGGCCGTTGATCCGGCGAAGCCGCAGATCACGTCAGTTCCACCGGGCGACAACCGCCGCACCTTGTGGGCGGTGCCTTTCATCACGGTTTGGCCGACGGAAACCTGTCCATCACCCGCGATGACGACGTCGCCCCCTTTGCGCACACCGATAATTGTTGTCATGTCCTGTCCTACCTTTGCTTTGAATTTATATGGCGGCGCGGGGCGCGCCCTGCAAGGCTGCAACGCAAAAGGGCGCCCCGTGTGGGACGCCCTTTATAACAAATTCAATCTCTTAGATGCTTTCTTCGATCCAGCCCTGCAGCGCGGCTTTCGGCGCAGCACCTGTTTTGTTGGACACGACTTCACCGTCTTTGAACATGAACAGCGCTGGAATGCCGCGCACGCCCATCTGGGCAGGAGAATTGGGGTTTTCGTCCACGTTTACTTTGACGATCTTAACCTTGCCGTCCATTTCAGCGGACAGTTCTTCCAAAGCGGGGCCGATCTGTTTGCAGGGGCCGCACCACTCTGCCCAGAAGTCCACGACGACTGGGATGTCGGACTGGCGCACTTCGGCGTCAAAGGTTGCGTCTGTTACTGCTACGGTGGCCATCGGCTCTGCTCCTGAATGTTCGATTGAGGTCGGAACGTATGGGCGACATGGGGGGCCGTCAAGGCGTGGTCACACCTTTGAGAGCAGCGTCGAGGATCGCATCAGGCAGTTCTGTGGTCGTCCGCGTTTTCGTCCACAAAAGAACCGTGCGAATTCGGTGGCTTGGGTAGATCAATCGCAACGCATCGCGGTAGGCCGCCATCTGGCGGACCAGTCCGTCAGGGGTGTGTTCCGGCGTGGCTGGCGCAGCGCGGTTGGATTTGTAATCGACGGCGATAACCTCTGTGTCGGTCACCAACAGGCGGTCGATCAGGCCAAATGTCCGATACGGGCCAAGGTGAGGGAGGTTGGCGGAGATTGGCACCTCGACCAATGCGTCCTGAAACACCCAGGCAAGGGCGGGATCGTTCAGAACCTCCATCGCCTCAGCCAAAAGGGCGTCGGTGTCGTCGATCAGGCCGGTATCCGGCTGGTTGGAAATGAGCGAGTGCGCAATCGTGGCGCGCTCAGCGGGGTCAACGTCTGGCAAAACCTCAAGCAGAAGATGGATCAGGCGACCGTATGCGAGGGCCGCATCGCTGTCGTCGGTATGGGTCTCACCGGGCAGGATTTTGGCGCCGCCAAGGTCGGATGGGGACAGGGTCGTCGGGCGGTCAGGGATCGGTGGGATCTGTGCGCCAAAGGCGGGGGTCAGGGTGGCGGCTGTCTTGGTCTGCGATGGCTGGACCATCTGTCCCGCGTCCCAATTCCAGCGACTGAACCGTTTGCCGGTGCCGATGGTCGTGTCCAGATCAACCGCGTCTAGGTGGGTCATCGCACCAAGGGCTGTGGCGTGCCAACTGTCGTTTGCGTCCTTTCCAGTATCCCCAGCCGCGGCGACGATCAGCCAGTTTTCCGCCCGCGTCAGGGCCACGTACAGCAACCTGCGCCGTTCGCGATCCTGTGCATCCAGCATGTCGTCTTTCACGGCTGTCAGAACCGCGGGCATTTGGGCGGACTTTGGTTTCCAGAAAACGCTGGTGTCGCGGATCAGGAAGTCACCCTTCACCTCTCGTTTTCGTTTGGTGGTGTCGGGCAGGATGACGATGGGTGCCTCAAGCCCCTTGGCACCATGGACCGTCATCACACGGATGCGGTCACCCGCGCTGTCCATCTGGCGTTTGACGGTGACGTCTTCGGTTTGCAGCCAGCTGAGAAATCCGGTCAGGCTCGGCACCGCCGATTGTTCGTAGCCCAGCGCTTGCGACAGCAGCGCGTCGATGCCGTCTTCGGCCTCATGCCCCAGCCGCGCAATCAGGTTTTTGCGCCCTTTGTGGCGGATCAGCAGGCGGTTGATCAGATCATAGGGGCGCAGAAAATCGGATTGGTTCCGCAGGTCGGTCAGCACAGAAAGGGTCGCGTCGTGTCTGCCCGACGTACGCAACGCCTCCCACAAGGTCTGACCCTTGGGGCGGGGCTGGGCGAGGTGATACAGATCGCGTTCCGACCACCCGAACAGTGGTGATTTGAGCGCCGAAGCCAACGACAGGTCATCATCCTGCAAAGACAGAAATTGCAACAAAGCAGAGATGTCCTTGACCGCCAGTTCACCGCCCAGCTTCAACCGGTCGGCACCGGCGATATCAAGGCCGGCGGCTTTGCAGGCGGCAATGATTTCCCCGAAAATGTCGGACCGGCGCTGCACAAGGATCAGGATATCGCCGGGCGTGATTTTGCGGCGGCCCCAGTCTGTATCGTCGCGTCCTTTCACAGGCAGCGTTTCGTCGCTGATCATGCGTTTGATCTCAGCCGCGATGGTGCGGGCGAGGATGACTTGGTGGTTGGTGTCGCCCTTGAGGTCCACAGGGTCATCCCATTCGCGGTCATCATCTGACTTGGACGGTTCAATCACCGGCCAGACATCGACACGGCCGGGCATGTCGTCCTTGAACGCAAGATGGTTGATGCGCGTGTCCAACCCATCGGCCATGTCGCCGGTGAATGTCTGATCGACAAATTGCAGCACGGCGGCAGACGACCGGAAGGAGTATTCCAGTTCGGTCTTTTGCAGGGTCTTGCGGACCTTTGACAATTCCTCCGCGAAATATTCCCGCATCCGGTCAAAGCCTTCGGGGTCGGCCCCTTGGAATGAATAGATCGACTGTTTCTTATCACCCACCACAAAAACGGTGCGTTCCCGGTCGGGGTTGGCCCCTTCGCCCGTTGAAAATTCCTGCGTCAGAAGCCGCACGATATCCCATTGATCGGGGGAGGTGTCCTGCGCCTCATCCACCAGCACGTGGTCGACGCCACCGTCCAGTCGAAACAGCACCCATTGAGCAACGGCAGGATCCTGCAACAGGGCTTTGGCCTTGCCGATCAGGTCGTCAAAATCCAGCGCGCCGCGTTGAAGTTTCTTGGCCTCGTACCGGTCGATGAAGGGCGTGGCGAAGGTATAAAGCGCCTTGGTTTTGTGAAAGGCAGAAATGGCGTTAAGGTAATCCCAGGCGTCCGCCACACGGTCCATCCATGCGAACATATCGTCCAGCAGGTCTTCAAATGCGGTCCACGCGGATTTGTGGTTGGCACGGGGCCATTTGAGCCGCTCCCCGGCGGACGTCAGGAATGCGTCGAAGAGTGCGTTCAGCGTGTCCATATCCGGGGACGACAAATTCAGCGCAACAAGGTTCTTGGCAAAAGTCACATAAGAAGCAGGGGCATTGGGCGCGGCATCCAGCAAATCCTGCGCAAGGTCCGCCTCTCCTCCGATGAACGCGATCTTAAGGGCGGCTGTGGGATCAATCCCGTGGGTCAGGCCAAGGGTCCGGATCAGATGATCTTCGTCCAGCGGTTTCGACAGGATGGATTTGCGCGCCGTAACAGAGGCGAGGAACGCGCCGACCTCTGCCCCCGTATAGTGCCCTGCAAATGTGGCAAGCGCGGCGGCGTCCGGGCCGGTGGCCATATCGTCCAACACCTCTTCGCGCAAAAGCTGGGCGGCGCGGTCTTCCATTTCCTTGAATTGCGGGCTGACCTCAGCCTCCAGCGGAAAGCGCCGCAGGATGCCTGCACAAAACGAGTGGATCGTCTGGATTTTCAGACCGCCCGGCGTTTCGATGGCAGACGCAAAGAGGGTGCGGGCCATGGCGATGTAGGTGTGATCAATCGACGCCGCGATCCCGAGGTCTTTGAGGTCGCGGCGCAGTCGGTCGGGCGGCATCATCGCCCATTCACCCAGACGCTGGAACAGGCGGTTCTGCATCTCGGACGCGGCGGCCTTGGTGTAGGTCAGGCACAGAATGTTTTCGGGCTTGGTCCCCGCCAGCAACAGCCGCGCCACGCGGTCGGTCAGAACGCGGGTCTTGCCTGAGCCTGCATTGGCCGACAGCCATGTGGACAGCGTCGGATCGGCGGCCTCAATCTGGCGGCGCGTGGCATCGTTTTGGATCATGTCATGTCCTCTGCCACGGCGTCAGATGTTTCGTCCCATTCGCCGTAGCGGGCAAGGTGGTCGTAGGGGCCCTCAAACCGCGTCGTTTCATTGGCGGACCGAGAGGTGTAACCCTTGGCAGGGTCCATCCATTTGGCAATAAGTCCTTCGAAGCGGTCCCAGGTTTCCATCGCGGGTGCTTTGTTCAACGGGGCGCGCTGGTTCTTGAGGGTTGAACCAAGGCCGATGTAAACGGCGGCCTTTGTGCGCACGGCGGGCACATTCTTGAACGCACCTTTTTCCACCATCGCGGCCTCAAGCAGAAGCTGTTTGTCAAAATGCAGCTGTTGTTTTTCGCTGGGGACGGTGCCGGTCTTGTAGTCGTAGATCAGCGCCTCCCCGTCAGCATCCAGATCAATGCGGTCGGCTGTTCCGGTCAGCGTGAACGGCACGCGGCTGAGGGGCTGTTCGCCCTGTAATTCGGTGCCGAGGTTTCGGGTGTCTGTCTGGCGGTCCTGTTCTTCGGCCAGAAAGTGCGCGGCAAATCCTGCGATACGGGCACGCCACAAGGCGCGCATGGCGGGCCAGGGACATTCGGTGGCCAGAACGTCATCCGCTATGGCCATCAGTTCCGTCTCTGCTTTGGGGCTGGCAGGGTCGATCTTTTGTGTGATGAAACGGTCAAGGACCTTGTGCACAATGATGCCGCGCAGGGGGGCGTCTGCGGATTGGGCCAACGGATCAAGGACGTTTAGGCCCAGAACCTTGCGGGCATAGATCGCATAGGGATCGCGGATCAGGGTTTTGATCTGGGTGACAGACAGTTGATCGGGACGCGCGTCCGCCGGTGGGGCCGGGGATGGCCGTGGCGCGGGTTTTGTGGCGAAGGACGGGGCGGCAATGGTTTCGGCAAGGGTGATCCAGTGGTCCCCCCGCTGGCGCATCGCCTTCAAACATTCCGGGCCGCCTTGGTCGATCAGCCCCCCCAACAGATTGGTCAGACGGTTGACCCAACGGCTGGGGACGGTTTCCGCCTCGTCCGATCTGACAGCGCGGGACAGGATCACCTCACGCGCGCAGACTGCTTGTTGGTAGTCGTGGGCAGACAGGCCGATCCGGCGTTCGGGCAACAGCAACCCCGCCTCTTTGCGCAGGGGCCGGTTGAGCCATGGATCAGGGGTCGGCGCCTCTGGCCATGTGCCTTCGTTGAGGCCTGCGAGGATCACAAGGTCCGCAGATTGAACGCGGGCTTCCAACGTGCCCCAGATCAGGACGCCGGGGTGGCCGGTGTCGCGGTCGCGGACTTCGCCAGCTGCCAGAACGGAACTGGCAAGACGGCGGTATTCCGTGGCGGTCATTGTGCCACCCGCCTCAGCATGGGTTTGCAGTTCGGTCATCACACGGAAGGCTTCGCGGCCCGCCGCTTGCCGCCAGAGTTCGCCTGTCCCCTCACCATCGGGTCCGGCGGCGAGCAGGACCGCGATCGTCAGGTGGGTTCTGACATGATCGGAAAGGTGGGCGTCGGCCACGTTTGGTCGGGCGACACATCTGGACACCCATTCGGTCCAGCCGATCCGGTCGGGGTGCCTGTCCGAGGTTTTCGTCGCCCATTCCGCCAGACTGTCGGCGGTGGGAAAGGCCGGCCCGTAGCGGCGCAGGCGCAGTTCCAGATCATTGGTGTGCAGGGCGTGGCGGTTCTGGGCGCTGGCCGAATTTGTCAGCGGGTGACGCAAGATGACCAAAAGCCGTTCCGCATCGAGAGGTTCGCTCATCAAGTCGGCCACGTGTCGCAGGAACCGCCCGGGCGCGGAGAGTTGCAACGGCAGGCCCGCGCTGTCGTCCGGTTTGATGTCCCACCGGTCCAGTGCCGCCGTCACCTGACGGGTCAGCATCCGGTCGGGGGATATCAGGGCCGCCGTTTGCCCGTCCTCAACCGCCTGACGCAGCCGGGTCGCGATGGCGTCGGCCTCTGCCCTCGGGGTCGGGGCTTCGATCATGGTCATGGATGCGGTCGCATCCTCCAGATCGGTCAGGTCCGGTCCGTCGTCGATCCATTGGTGCGTCACCGGTGCGGGCCGCAACGACAAGGACACAAGTCGTGTCCGCGCAGACAAAGCCGGGGCCGCGTCGTGCCAGAGGGGGACGGTGTTCGGGTGAACATCCAGCGCGGTGCACAATGTCTTGAAACGGAACTGGGGATGGTCCTCACCCCCGCGGTCCGCATCCAGCATGTCCCAGACATGGTCCGGCATATCCGTGTCGTAACCGGGCAGGATAATCGCGCCTTGCGGCAGCCGTGCGACGGCCTGCATGAACAGATGGGTCGCACCGCGTGATCCGGTTGATCCTGCGACAATGACCGGATGATCGGGCGGCGTGTCCGCCCAGCGCGCAATCAGATTTTCGATGACCAACCGCTGGCGGCCTTCCGCATCAAGACGGTCATCCTGAAAGAAATCCTGCACCAGATTGACGAATTCCAACGCGCGGTCCCAATGGCCCGATTGGTCGGCAACATTGAGGGTTTTGATCGTGTCGGGGGAGACACCTTCGCCCTGCATCTCGCTCATCAGGTTAACGAGGCTTTCGGCAAGATCGAAGGCGGCTTCTTGCGCGGCGAGGGTCGGGTCGGCCTGCAGTAGTTTCTTGACCAGCTGCGCCACCTCAAGTTTGCGGCGCAGTGGTGCAATTGCGGGCGGGACGTCGCTGGTCAGGTGGTCCTGGGCAAGGTCGGTGACCAGCCGGATCCGCGGCAGCAGAAGGGCATCACCCTGATGGAAAAGCTGCGTCAGCCGCCGCGCCATCCGGCGGGTATTTACATAGATTTCAGACCGCGCGACGTCTTCGGGGGACATGGTGGTGAACCGTTTGCGCAGACCTGCGTAAAGGGCCTCCGAAAAGTCCCGCCCCAAGGGAACGGCAAACAGCCTTGGGGTGTCTTGCGGATCAAACATCAGTCGCGTTCAACATGTCTTCGGCCAGCGGGATACAATCGGGGCGGCCCACATCGCACCATTGGCCGTCGTACAGAACCCCGGCCATCCGACCGGCATCCAGCATGGGCTGCCAGAGTTTCCACATGGAAAATACCTGATCTCCGATGTCTGACAGACCGTCGGTCTTGATAATCTGCGCGCCGGAATAGACGGTCTGCGTTCCTGTGTGCAAAATGCCGTTGGCGTCCAGATCGAACCCTGTGGTGCCTTCGCCAGTGTGTCCAACGGCGTTGTCCTTGGGGATCACCAGCATCAGGGCGTCCATATTGTCGGGGTTCCATGCAGCGGCAAGACGTTCGAGGGGGTTCGGGCCTTTCCAGACAGCGTCGGTGTTCATGGTAAAGACCGGCGAGGGGCCAAGGAGAGGTCTGGCCTTTTTCAGACCGCCGCCCGTGTCCCGCAGGCCATCGCGTTCGTCCGAAATGGCGATTCCGGACCCGTTCAGATAGGTTTCGATCTGGTCGGCCCTGTAGTGGACGTTGACCACCTTTCGAAGCCCGTCCGCAAATTGCAAAGCGTGATCCAGAAGGGGCCGGCCCGACACGCTGACCATGGGTTTCGGCTGCGTATCTGTAAGCGGGGCCATCCGTGTGCCCAGACCGGCGGCAAACAACAGGATGGATGTCGGTGCCGTCATGATGTGTCTTTCAGAAGGAAACGAAGGATCAGGGGCCGGATGTCTGCCAGTGCCGGATGGGCCAGATCGGCATGAAGGTGGGCTGTGACCCGCGGGACAAAGTCGAGGTAGCGGGTTTTGCCGTCAACCTTGGCGAGACGGTGAAAAATGCCGAGGATGCGCAGGTTGCGTTGGACGGCCATGATGTGAAACGCCCTTCGAAGGTCGCGCGCATCGCCCGACGGATCAAGGCGTCGAAGAAGATCTTTCAGCAAATCATCGGACACATCCCGCCGCGCATCGCGCAGCAGCGATGCCAGATCATAGGTGGGGTGGGTGACAAACGCGTCCTGAAAATCCAGAAGCCCGACACGGTCGACCCCCGTTAACCCGCCGCGCCAGATAAGGTTTTCGGCGTGAAAGTCACGCAAGGACAGTGTAACCGGCTGCGGATCGACGGAAGCCAGAAGTTGGGTCATCTGGTCCATGATGTCGGCTTTAAGATCGGGGCTTGCTTCGGTGAATGCCCAGTCAAAAGCGGGTGCCAGCATTTGGGCACCGGTTGTCGGGGTCATGACGGGCAGTCCATCAGGGGCAGGATGGTCGGACAGGCGACGCAGAACATCGACGGCCGCGCCATAGAGCACGCCTTCATCGTCTGGGCGCACCGCCAGATGCGTCGCAAAATCGGCCTGTCCGAGGTCGCTGAGGATCAGAACACCGACCTCAAGGTCCTCTGCCAGAACATCCGGCGCAGCAAGGCCGAGGGACCGAAGGTGTCGTGCAACGGTGACGAAGGCTGCCTGACTGCCGCAGGTTTCCGGCGGCGCATCCATCAAGATAACGGTGTCCCCGTCTGGACCGGACAGGCGTTCATATCTTCGCGCCGATGCATCGCCTGCGATAGGGTTTCGCGTCCAGCCGGACCAGCCGTGGCCTGACAGCCAGTCGGTGATCTGACTGTCACGCATGTGCGAGAATATCCGTGACGCGGGCCGCCCATCGGGGCCCGAACGTCAAAAGAGCATCATGCGCCAAAGGATCGACTGTCAGATGTATGTGCAATGCATCTTCGGGCGCCAGATCGCCCAGAAGATCGGGCCATTCGATCAGACAAACGGCGGTGGCAAAGGCATCTGTCAGACCAAGTTCAACCGCTTCTTGCGTGTCGGACAGCCGATAAAGATCGGCGTGCCAGATTTCGAAATCGGAATGTTCGTACGTCTGGACAAGCGTGAAGGTGGGCGATGGCACCTCTGTATCCGGCCCCAGAAGGGTGCGGATGAACGCCCGTGCGAGGGCCGATTTTCCGGCCCCGATCTGGCCGCTAAGCAAGATGCAGTCGCCGCGTTCGGCCACCCTCGCAAGCGCCGCGCCAAGGGCATCTGTTGCGCCGGCGTCAGGAAGCGAAATATGGGCTTGGCTGGATGTCATGCCCCATCATTAAGGGCTGGCCGTGAACCCGCAAGGGCAATCAGCCGGACATTTTCCGTGATGATCTGTCGCGCAGCAGGGACGGGGCTTCGGACCGGTCCGCGCCAGCCGTGAACTGATTGAAGGTAATCTGGTGATGCCCGTCCGGCAGGGTGGCGTACTGACATGCAAGTTCGATATCATCGTTCAGTCTGACGGTGTCGTCCCAGACCATATCGCTGTTGCCGCGCAGGACAGCCTCGTTCAGTTTGACCCAAAGGGGCGACGGGGAGGCCACGCCCTGCCAGACTTTCAATTCCTCATCGAAATCGCGACTGGCAAGGACGCCTTCCTCATCACCCCCCCAAAGGGCGTGATAGGCGGCGTTGGCCATGATCATCGCGCCGGATGACGAAAACACGGCGACCGCGGACGTCAGATTGTCGAGAACCGCCGAGCTGACGTTGATCTGTGAACGGAATTTGCGGGTCAGCGAGATTTCGTCGCTGATGTCTTCAATCAGAAACGCAATTGCGCCGTCGGGATGGGGTTTGCCTGAGACGCGGAACGTCTGACCATTGGGCAAAAGCCAGCTTTCATGATAATTCCCCTCTTCGGCGGCGGATTCCAGTTCCATCATATTGTCGCGCCAGGAGGCATAGTTTTTCGGCTCCGGCATCATCTGGCCATCCCGAAGCCTGTCCAGAAAGGCAAACAGCGTTGGACGCCCGATCAGGAAATCGGGGGGCAGGTCTGTCAGGTCGACCAGCGCGGGGTTGAAGAGGACCAGGCGACGCTCTGCGTTGAAAATCGCCAACCCGACGGACAGCTGCGCGAATGTTTTCGTCAGCGTCTGGACGAAATTGCGCTGGGCGTCCTGCGCGGTCACGACGGCGGTTGCATCAACGGCAAAATGGATCGTTTCCGTCCCGCGTTTCTGGCTGCTGACTTCATAGTAGGTCGGGGATGAATGGTCAGAAAAATCGATACGGTGCATTTCGATAACAGGCGCACTGCCGACAGGTTTGGGTGCATCCTTGAAAATCTCCTGCGGTGGCCATGGCCGGATTTCATCGTCAGCCAGCGGAAAGATCGTTTCGCTAAGTTCGATGTAGGCGCGGTTGGCCCAGACCAGCACGCCTTCTGCGTCGCGTTTCCAGATAAGCTGCGGTGAATCCTCACCAATGCCGCGAAGTGTTTCGAGTTCATGTTCGATGGCATTTGCGGTCAACGGATCAATCGTCTGGTCGGGGCGGTCCTTGTCCTGAACCAGCGTCAACCGCGCAACCCCGTGCCAGAACTCAGCGTCGATCCACCCCGGTTGATCATCCTCGGGTGCGATTTTCTTGTGGCCTTGCAGGGCCAAATCCCCCAACTGCGACCGCAGATGGGGAAACCGGGCGGACAGCAGGCCAAGAAATGTCTCCCAATCCGACCGTCCGTTTTGGGCGCTTTTCAGCAAGGCATAGGCACGCGGTGTGGCATCAAGCAGATGTTCGTCATCGAACAGGAAGGTGACGGATCCTTCGGCCTCCTGCATGAGGCTGCGACCCAAAATTGCTGTCGGCCGCGTTTGCATCAGCCAGATACCAATCAACGCCAAAGCAGCCGCGCTGCCCAGCAGCAGCGCACCGACGATGACGATTGGGTCCTGCTGCATGAAAACGTCCTCCGACTCAGCGGAGTTCAGGATTGTTCAGTTTAGTTAATTTGCGGTTAAGATTTAGGTAATGGGTGTGTTCTCGCCCAAGGCACCACGGCTGGTTTCGGACGTTGCCTCGATTGCGGGGCGGGGCCATTCGGCGCTGACGATTGCACCGCCCCGCAGGCCGGACAGCGCCCGCGCGCCGCCGTTGGCAAAGCCAAGGCTGGCACCGGACCGTTCCAGCAATGTCTTTGCGATAAACAGCCCAAGCCCCATCCCTTCGTAACCCGGTCGCTGTCGCCGGTCCTCCCCCGATCTTCGGCTGCGCACAAACGGATCCCCGATCCGGCCCAGAACCGACTGGGAAAACCCCGGACCGTCATCGCTGATGCGGACAGTGATGACATCTGCCGTCCAGCTGATGTCGATGCGCACGGTGGAGGATGCAAAATCCACTGCATTCTGGGCAAGGTTCCGAATGCCGTGAATGATTTCGGGGCGTCGAAAGATATCAGGCTGACGCAGCGGGCCGTCTTCGGGGGGCCGCGTCCGGATGTGGACGAGTTTGCCGCGATCCAGATGCGGTTCACAGGCTTCGCGGATGACGGTTTCGATGGGCGCGTAGCGCAGCAAATGATCTTCTTTTCCGGCGCGCCCCATAGACCGCAGAATATCCCGACAGCGATCCGCCTGTTCGCGAATCAAAAGGGCGTCTTCGCGCAAGTCGTCGTTGTCTTCCAGTTCGTCAATCAGTTCACTGCTGACCAGTTTGATCGTGGCAAGAGGGGTGCCAAGTTCATGGGCGGCGGCAGCGACAACGCCACCCAGGTCGGTCAGTTTCTGTTCGCGCGCGAGAGCCATTTGCGTGGCCACCAGCGCCTCCCCCATGGACAGCGTTTCCTGCGTGACCTGCCGCGCATAGATGCCCACAAAAACAACCCCGATCACCAAAGACAGCCAGAAGCCGAACACGAACAGATCAGGCAGGATCAGGGGGGCGCCGTTTCGCGTCATGATCGGGATGTTGATGAACCATAAGGCGGTCACAATCACCAAACCGGTGCCGCCGAGGATCAGCGTGCTGCGCAAAGGCAGGATGGTCGAGGCGACGGTGATGGGCGCAAGGATAAGCAGGGCAAACGGGTTGTTGAGGCCGCCCGTCAGATACAGCAGCACGCCCAGTTGCAGCAGGTCGAAACCGATCAGCAGATCGGCCTGACCTTCGGTCAGACGGCGGTTTTCGGGATAAAGGAAATAGGACACCACGTTGACGAGGACAGGCGCACCGATCACAAGGGCAATCAACCCGATTTCCAGTTCAAGATCATAGATATAACGCGCGGCCAGAACGGCAGTGACCTGACCGGCCACAGCAAACCAGCGCAACACCAGAAGTGTCCGCATCCGCAGCCAGTTGCTGCGTTTGCTGTTCTGGAACACATCCGGTTCTGTCTGCGCCATTTTGACCTGTTACGCTGTTGTGACTTCCCACCTGAACATGGTGCGCATACTTAGGCGTCAACCGCGAGAGTTTTCAAAAGGTGTTTCATGTCCAGGACCTATGCCATTGCCGCCGGTGCGGTTGTCGTCGCTTTGCTGGGGGGCACGTTTGCCGCGACACAGATGGGCGGACCTCAGGAAGCGTTTGCGCAATGCCGTGCGTCGCAGGCTGCGGGCGGGGCGATTGGTGGTCCGTTCGAGTTGGTCCGCGAGGATGGTGAGACCGTGACAGACGCGGATGTGATCACCGGACCGACGTTGATCTATTTCGGGTATACCTTTTGTCCTGACGTGTGCCCGTTGGACGTTCAACGCAATGCTCAGGCAGTGAATATCCTTGATGAACAAGGGGTTGAGGTGACGCCGGTGTTTATCTCCATTGATCCTGAACGGGACACGGTGGATGTTGTCCGGGACTTTACGGACAATTTTCATGACCGGATGATCGGGCTGACAGGATCACCTGAACAGGTGCGCGGGGCTTCGCAGGCGTACCGGACGTATTATGCCAAGCAAGACAGCGAGGATGAATATTACCTCGTCGATCATACGACCATGTCATACCTCGTTTTTCCCGAGGCCGGTTTTCAGGAATTCTACCGTCGCGATGTCACGCCGGAGCAGATGGCCGAAAGCCTTTCGTGCTTTGTTGAGGCTGCAGAGACGGCAAGTTGACGCGGCGGTTTGACCGACGGGGTCCGCGGCGCTACCTCTTTGGCAACATTGAAGGGTAAGGCTATGGAACTCGAACCGATTGGCGACGACGCATCCCTGTTGCTTGTGGATGACGACGAACCGTTTTTGCGGCGTCTGGCGAAAGCCATGGAAAAACGTGGATTTGCAGTGGAAACGGCCGAGTCTGTTGCCGCCGGCAAGGCGATCGCGACGGCGCGTCCGCCGGCCTATGCGGTGGTTGATCTGCGGCTTGAGGACGGCACCGGACTGGACGTGGTTGAGACGTTGCGCGAACGCAGACCGGAAAGCCGGATCGTGGTTCTGACAGGGTACGGCGCCATCGCAACGGCGGTGGCTGCGGTGAAGATCGGGGCGACGGATTACCTGTCAAAACCGGCGGATGCGGCGGACGTGATGAATGCGCTTTTGTCGAAGGATGATGAGCTGCCACCCCCGCCGGAAAACCCGATGTCAGCCGATAGGGTGCGGTGGGAACATATCCAGCGGGTCTATGAATTGTGCGACCGCAATGTGTCTGAAACGGCGCGGCGGTTGAACATGCACCGGCGGACCTTGCAACGGATTTTGGCAAAACGCAGCCCGCGTTAAGACTGCCTGAAAACGGCGGGCATATCCCGTACACAACCGGTACACAGGCCGTACACACCGCGTATGTACACCTGCCCTTAACCTGTTGAGGCGAGAAGCCATTTCAC
>NZ_JAHDGE010000032.1:24408-27820 GCF_020627745.1 Pseudooctadecabacter sp. | reverse complement strand
TCATACCAGCGCCCCCCAATGTGTTGCCAAGATGGGGAAAGCTGCGATATACTCGCGGCCAGAATAGACAGTTTCCACAATGTCTTTAGCGCCGTTGACCTTTGCCGAGGTCGCGGCGTTTTCTTTTGTCAGATCGGCAAGGCCGGGTTTGACAATCGTGGTGCAAGTAATTGACGTTTCGTCAGGGGTTTGACGGAGCGTGGCCTCATAAGTCCCTGCATTTGCTTGAATAGCATCGGATTGAAAATCCTCGTGTCGGTGGTTCGATTCCGCCCCTGGGCACCACAACATACTGATTTCATTAAATTAAATCTGATGCGTTGGCCGAGAGAATTGCATCTCGGATATTATACACAGTTATACACTGAAAATCCGGTGCCCCCATGATTTCAGAATCCACTCAAAACCCGAACTCCGTCCAAGCGATCAAGCACCTGCGCGAAGGTCTTGCGGTCTATAAGACTGGCCGCAGTCCTAACTGGTTGATCCGATTGCGTGATCCGTATTCCAAGAAGTACGTCACGCGATCTTCGCGTGAGACGTCCCGCGTTGAGGCGATTGCGGCCGCCAATGAGTTCTCCGAGAGTTACTTTCGCAACCTGAACACGGACTTGGAGTCACACTTAGCACAGGACCAAAGATTTCGTCGCGGGCGCGGGCGTCATCCGGGCTGACTTCGACAACCTTGGGGGTGACGAAGGGGCCGTCCTCGTGGGTGTCCAGAAAACTGCGCACTTTCGCGCAGTGTTCGGCATCTATCAGCGCACCGATGTGGGTTGCAGGGTCCAGCGGATTGCCGACCTTCCAGTCGCGCAGACGGGCGGATATTTTGTCCATCAGGGCGGATTTCACCGATCTATGAACAATCAGACGGGACGTGGCAGAACAATTCTGCCCAGCATTCCAGAATGCGGCATTGACCACATGTTCTGCCACGTGATCCAGCTTTTCAGCGTCGTCAAACACCACAGCAGGATTCTTGCCGCCACATTCCAAGACCACCTTTTTGAGGTTGCTGTCGGCGGCATATCGCAGAAACCGGCGACCCGTTTCGGTGGAACCGGTGAAAGTCACCAGATCGACATCCATGTGCCGCCCAAGGGGTTCCCCGACCGACGGGCCATCGCCCTGCAGGACCTGCAACACCCCGCGCGGCACGCCTGCCTCATGCGCAAGTTCAGCCACGCGCAGGGCAGTCAGGCTGGTCTGTTCGGCCGGTTTCACAACCACCGAACACCCCGCCGCAAGCGCGGGGCCGATCTTCCATGCCAGCATCATCAGGGGAAAATTCCATGGCAGAATGGCCGCAACCACGCCAATGGGTTCGCGCACGATCATCGCGATGGCGCCGTCGCCGGTGGGGGCGGTCTGGTCGTAGATTTTATCGACCGCCTCGGCATGCCACTTGATGCAATGGATCGTTTCAGGCAGGTCAATCGTCTCGCAATCGAGGATCGGTTTGCCGCTTTCGATGCTTTCCATCACGGCCAGTTCGCGCCTGTTCCGCGTCAGCAGTTTGCACAATCTGATCAGCACATCCTTACGCGTTTCGGGGTCCAGTCTGGCCCAATGACCCTGATCAAACGCCTCACGCGCCTTGGACACCGCAAGATCGACGTCCGTCGCATCTGCTGTGGATATTTGCGCTATCTCGGCACCGGTGGCCGGATTGGTCGTGGCCATCATGGGGCCATGCCCGCGCTGGAATTTACCGTCAATAAAGGGGCTTCGTGGCAGATCGAGCGATGTCGCGATGGCGGCATATTCGGCTGTGGTCAGCAAATCGGTCATTGTGTCGCCCCTGTGATGTTTGAAATGGCTGTGTTCATTGTCCGGATCACCTCGGCCAGTTCGCGTTTGTCGTCTTTGTTGAGGGGCTGAAGCGGCTTGCGCGGCGGACCGGCGTCGATGCCGCGCAAGGTCAGCCCGTATTTGATGCACTGGACGAATTTTCCGCCCTGTTCCAGCACGCGCATCAAAGGAAGCATCGCCGACATGATCGCGCGCCCTTTGGTAAAATCACCCTCCACCGCGCAGGCCTGATAAAGGGCGATATGCCCCTCCGGTGCGAAATTCGACCCCGCACAGACCCACGACCGAGCGCCCCATGCAAAAAATTCCAGCGCCTGATCGTCCATACCGCAAGACAAGGCGATATGGGGATAGTCGCGGGCCAGCATATGAAGTCGGTTGACGTCGCCCGAACTTTCTTTGATGGCACAGAAGTTCGGGGACCGGCCAAGCCGGTCAAGGCAGTCCTCATCCATGTTCACCGACATCCGGCCAGGGTAATTGTATAGCATAACCGGCAGGTTAGCCGCGCGATCGACGGCCAGCGCATGAAGCGCGATTTCACGGCCCGTGGGATAGGCATAGGGGGGCGTGGCGACCAGAAGGGCCGCGGCACCTGCGTCCTTTGCGGCGCGGGCATAAAGGATGCTGTCTTCGGTACGGATTGCGCCGGTGCCCACGATCATCGGGACACGGCCGTCAATCAACGCAGCGCAGCGCGTCATCATCTCCAGACGTTCCTCAGTCGTCTGGGCATAGTATTCGCCGGTCGACCCCGCCACGATGATCCCATGGACCCCGGCGTTGACAAGGTGGTCCACCGTTTGCGCCAGCGCACTTTCATTGAGAGAAAAGTCATCATGATAGGGCGTCACAATAGGCGTGTAGATGCCTTCAAATTGCATGGGTTCGATCCTTGAGAGAGATGACATCAACCGGAAGCGGATCGGGCCGCACAAAGCGTTCCATCCGGTCGCGGCTCAGGTCCCAGTGTTGCAGGGTAAGGTCGATGGCCAAAGCCCCTTCGCGGGCTTCGATGGCGGCGATCATGGCATCGTGCTGTTCAATGGCTTTCAGCACCAGCATGGTTTCGGAGGGGGCAGCAGGGCGGTAGAAGGTCTGGCTCATCCGCGTGTGATCAATTTGCAGCCGCGCCAGCGAGGCCAGCAAATAGGTGTTGTGTGCCATCTCGCCGATGATCGCGTGGAACCGGTGGTTGGCCAATGCGGCCTCGGCCCCGTCGGATGACTGCGTTGCCTTGGCAAACCGCGTCTGCGTGTCTTTTAGGGTGTCGAGTTGCTGACCCGTGCGGTTCTCGCAGGCCAGTCGCGCGATATTGGCATAGATCATCGGTGCTGTCTGGAAGAACGTCCGCAGAACGCTGATGTCCATGGACGCGACCTTGGCGCCCCGGTTCTCGCTCATGACGACAAAGCCTTCACCCTGCAGCCGCTGTAAAACCTCGCGCAGCGGGGTGCGCGACATTTCATAGTGACGCGACAGGCCCGCCTCATCCAGATCAAGACCCGGTTCAAGTTCTGTTGACAGGATACGGCGGCGCAAATCCTCCAGACAGTCTGATTTCGTAAATTTGCTCAAGTTGACCCCTCATTTGTATACA
>NZ_JAHDGE010000032.1:0-24308 GCF_020627745.1 Pseudooctadecabacter sp. | reverse complement strand
GGGTGCGTCAGGCGGATTGGTGTGTGTTGGCGCAACACGAAGGTCGCGGCCCCTCAGGGCGCAACCGGTTCGGGCGGGTCAGCGGTCAGCCAATGAACCATCAGACCGGTACGGATTTACGGCGCGGTTCCCTTTTCGACGGCATCCAGGACGGCCGCGATATCCTCAGGCGTCAGGTTGTAATCGCGCGCTGCGGCATCGGCGGTGATATAGCCGCGGGCAAGGTCGCGTTTCACGAGGGCCTTGGGACGTTCCGCCGGATCGCCGTAACCCGCGCCACCGGGGAAAGCCATCAGGACGCGCCGCCCGTGGGCCACAAACTGCTTGCCCTTGCCCCGCATGGGCGTGCCGTCGTCCTGTGCAATGGTGGTGGGCGCACCCGGCTGGCCGCCACGGCGGCCACGGGCAGGATGATCCACGCGGTCGAACATGGCCTGAATGTCAAATTCATGCCCCTCCTGCGCGCCGACTTCCATGTATTGGCCCAAACCCCCACGGGTCTTGCCCGCGCCGCCTGAATCGGGTCGCAATTCCTTGCGCCAGATGATGACGGGGCCCGCGTGTTCCGTGGCCTCGATCGGCATGGTCATCACGCCCGAGGGGAAGGCCGTGGCGTTCAGCCCGTCATGACCCGGGCGCGCGCCGGAGCCGCCGGAGTTGAAGGTCAGAACCTCAGCGCGGCGGGCATGGGACGGGGCAGGGGCGTCGGTTCGGGGCCGTAGAGAGACCTGGAAATTGCACAGACAGCCCGCCCCTTCGGCGGGCACCAGACCGGGCACGATTTTGTCGAACGCGTTGAACACCGCGTCGGGTACAAAATGCCCCACGATGTGGCGCAAGGCCACGGGGGCGGGGTGCAGGGCGTTGACGATGGTGTTTTCGGGCGCGGTGACCTCAAACGGTGCCAAGGACGCCGCATTGTTGGGGATTTCGGGCGCAATGGCGACTTTCAGCGCGTAGCAGGCATAGGCCTTGGCGTAGACCAGCGGGCAGTTGATGCCCTTTTTGTCCAAACCCGACGATCCGGTAAAATCGGACACGATCCGGTCGCCTTCGACACTGACCCTGACCTTCAGCGTGATGGGGCGGTCAAAGCCGTCCATCGTCATCTCACCGGTTGCGGCTGTCTGGGGCAGGGCCGCGATGCGTTCGATGGTGGCGCGGCGGGAATTTGTCAGGATGAAATCGGCAATCCCGTCCAGATCGGACAGGGCGAATTCCTCCATCATGTCCACAAGACGGCGGTGGCCGATTTCATTGCAGGTGGCCAGCGCATAGATGTCCCCGATCAGCTGGTCGGGTTCACGGACATTGCCACGGATAATCCGCGTCAGGGTTTCATCTACCGTGCCGCGATCCGCGAATTTCATGATCGGGATGTAGAGGCCCTCTTCATAGACAGAGTGCGCATCCGCCCCGAACCCGCGCCCGCCGATGTCGACGATATGGGCGGTGCAGGCGAAGAACCCCACAAGTGCTGCGCCATGAAACGACGGCGTGACCATGGTGATGTCGTGCAGGTGGCCGGTGCCTTCCCACGGGTCGTTGGTGATGTAGACGTCGCCGTCGTGGATGTTGTCAGGCCCAATGCGGCGGATGAAATGGGCGACCGCGTCTGCCATGGCGTTGACGTGACCGGGGGTGCCCGTGACCGCCTGCGCCAGCATCTGGCCTTTGACGTCATAGACACCTGCGGACAGGTCCCCCGCCTCACGCACGGAGGTGGAAAAGGCTGTGCGCACAAGGGCTTGCGCCTGTTCTTCGACCACGGAGATCAGGCGGTTCCACATGACTTGATAAGCGACATTGGACTGGGTCATCGGGCGGCCCTTTTTGGAATTATGTCAATACAGCCGTCCGGCTGGCAGATGGCATCACGGCTGGCGGGGACGATGATGGTGGTCTCATCCTCGACAATGGCCACGGGGCCTGCGGCCCGCGCGCCGGTGGTCATATCCGCACGGTTCACAACCTTCGCGTCGGTGAAGGCGGCGGAGGCCGCGTCGAAAATGGGGCGGGTGCCGCTGGGTGTTGCCATGTCGGGGCCGGTGGTTTCATCCGTGCGCGCGACGGGGTCCGGCGGCGTTGTGGCATTGACCGACCAGACGGTGATTTCGATGTCCATGCCATCGACGGGCCGCCCGAAGAGGCGCGTGTAGTCTTCGATAAAGCGCGCCTCAAACGTGGCAGCGTCGGGGGCCATGGCCTGTTCTTCGGTCAGGGTGATGGGAATTTCCCAGCCCTGACCGGTGTAGCGCATGTAGACTTTGAATTCCGACAGGATCGGGCTGTGGTCATCACAGGTGCGCACAAATCCTGTGGCCTCGGCCTGTAAATCCGTCAGCAGGGATTTGATCCGCGCGGGGTCAAAATCGCTGAGCTTCATGTAGACGCTTCGGTTCGCCTCAAAGGAAAAGGGGGCGCGCAGGAACCCGATCGCCGATCCGACGCCCGCACCGGGGGGCACAAGGCAGCGGTCCACGCCCAGCTTTTCGGCCAGACGACCGGCGTGCAGGGGGGCGGCACCGCCAAAGGCGATCATGGTGTATTCTGACAGGTCTTCGCCATTTTCGACCGCATGGACCCGTGCGGCGTTGGCCATGTTTTCATCGACCACTTCGGCCACGCCAAAGGCCGCTTCAATCGCGTCCATATCCAACGTGTCCCCCACCTGTGTGGTGAGGGCGGATTTGGCGGCATCGGCGTGCAACTGGATGGACCCACCGGCGAAATTGTCGGGGTCGAGCTTGCCCAAGATCAGGTCCGCATCGGTCACAGCGGGGCGGTCACCGCCACGGCCATAGCAGGCGGGCCCGGGTTCAGAGCCTGCACTTTCGGGCCCCACGCGGATTTGGCGCAAGGCATCCACATGGGCCAGCGACCCGCCGCCCGCGCCAATTTCCACCATGTCGATCACGGGGATCGAAATCGGCATGCCGGAGCCTTTTTTGAACCGGTAGGTGCGGGCGACCTCAAACACGCGGGAGGTTTTCGGCGTCTGGTTTTTGATCAGGCAAATCTTGGCCGTGGTGCCGCCCATATCGAAGGACAGCACCTTGTCCAATCCGTAGCGTGCGGCGATGTGGGCCGCAAAAACGGCCCCGCCCGCGGGGCCGGATTCCACCAATCGCACAGGAAAGTCGGCGGCATTCTGGATGGAGATAATGCCCCCGCCCGAATGCATCAAAAAGATGCGGCAAGCGACGCCTTCGGCCTGCAACCGGTCCTCAAGACGGCCAAGATAGGACGCCATGAGCGGCTTGATATAGGCGTTGGCAACGACCGTGTTGAACCGTTCATATTCGCGCATCTGGGGGGAGACTTCGGAGGAAATCGACACCGCCACATGGGGCAGTTTTTCCGCCAGCACATCGCGCACCAGTTCTTCGTGCGCGGGGTTGAGGTAGGAGTGGATGAGCCCCACCGCGACGCTTTCAAAGCCCGCTTGCGCGATTTGGTCGACGATGGCTTCAACCTCGGCCCGGTCAATATCGACAAGGATCTGGCCCTTGGCATCCACGCGGCCCGCCACGGTGAACCGCATCTGGCGGGGCAGCAGCGGGTCGGGCAGGTTGAGGTTCAGGTCATATTGTTCAAACCGCGATTCCGTCCGCATTTCAATGACATCGCGAAAGCCTTGCGTCGTGATCAGCGCGGTTTTCGCGCCACGCCGTTCGATCAGGGCATTGGTGGCAAGGGTCGTGCCGTGGATGATCTGGTCAATATCGGCGGGGGCAACACCGGCTTTGGCGCACACCTGATGCATTCCGTCGATGATGGCGTTTTCGGGGGCCACGTAGGTGGTCAGCACCTTGGTCGAAAACGGCACGCCGTCCTTTTCCAGTACCACATCGGTGAAGGTGCCGCCGATATCGACGCCAAGACGAAGGGTAGGTTTGGCCATTCGAAAACTCCTGCACGGTCGGTCAATGCAGATGATCTGATGGGGCTGCGGAAATCAAACAGAATAAGCGCAGGATGAAATGTCACACGATGATGCACCGCGTGACGCCGATACTGGCGAGGGGCGAAAGACCCCGAACAAGGCCCCACAAAAGGCAACCCCAGCCTTCTTGATGTGCACTCACACTCACATCAAAAAGGCCGGGGTCGGGAAAAGGGATTGTACTCAAAATTTATACTCAAATAGGTCACCCGTCGCGAACACGTCCGCTCGGGATGGGGTGGCCCCGGAACACACTCAGAACTGTGGGGCCGATGACATAGGTTTGGCAGGTTGCTGCGCGCCATTCTGTGTCCAAACGCACAGAGACCAACAAATTTTCGCTTTAGACGACATTGTGTGGCGCAAAGGTGTGACGGGGCAGGCGGTCGGCGGTCCGTCACCGGAGGGGTTGGGTGTAACGCCGGTTTGCCCCTAAAGTGCGACGCAGGCGGTTCATGCTTTTCCACCGCCATCAATGATTAACCTAGAATATGAGGTCCAATATGTTTCGAGTGTTCAGCCACATTCTGGCGTTGAGTTTGTCCACCGCAGGCGCGGTTCATGCGTCTGATCACCGCGACGCACCGCTGACGCAGGCCAATCCCATGTCCGACATTGGTGATGTGTTCCTGTTCAAGGGCGCGCAAGAGGGCGGCTTGGTGATGGCGATGACCCTGAACCCGTTGTCGGGCAGTGGTGCGCCGGGGACGTTGGGATCGGGCGACATTCGTCTGGATCCAGAACTGATCTATCAATTCAAGATCGACACTAATGACGATGCCATCGCCGATCTGGCTTATAAAATCCGTGTGCGTGACATCGACGGTGGCGGCCAGCGCCAGTCGCTTGAGATGCGGTTGGCCAGCGGGGCCGATGCGATTTCGAACGAATGGCGCGGGGTTGATCAAGGGGCGGGTCACACCACCGCGCTGAATACGGAACTGGAGGTCGTGAACGGCAAATCCGGTGAGTTGCTGTTTGTCGGTCCCCGACGCGATCCGTTCTTTTTCGATTTCAGCACGGTCGTGGCCCCTGCGGCTTTGGCGATCAAACAGGCGTTGTCGGGGGGCGATGGCCTGCCTGCGTTGCCGACGTCCATCGGGGCCTTTGGCGAAAGCGACATGACCTTGATCGTGCTTGAGGTGCCGTCGCTGGTCGACCAGACGTTAAATTTCTGGACGGTGGTGTCCAAGGACAACGGCGATGCGGTGGACCGGATGGGCCGTGCGGGCATTCAAGGCATTTTCTTTGTGGACCCGCCGCTGGGCTACAACGCGGAATATTACCTGCCGGTGAACCCCGATTATGCGACCGTAGGCGATTACAACAATGCCTATAACGCCAGCCGTCCGGTGGATGATCCGGCAAACTTTGGTGATCAGTTCACGTTCAGCTTTGAACGGCTGGAAGTGTCGCAGGATGATATCGCCGACAAGGTGGCGTTTTACACGCCCGATATGTTGCGGTGGGACCCCAGCGCGCCGGCGGGGTATCCCAACGGGCGAAGCTTTGCAGAGGATGCGATTTACTGGACCATCAAGGATGTGAACCCGTTCTTTTTCGCCGATCCTACGTCGTTCCTGCCCCGCATGTCCGATCAGGATTTGAATCTGCAGCATTTCCCCTACGTGCCGCCATCCATCAATCAGGCCTATGCCCCCGGCCTACCGGTCACGCCTGTGGCGCCAATCTATATGGACTGACTTGGCGTTGGTCCCGCCTGTGCGGGCGGGACCGCGCCCCCTAACTCTCCGCGATTTCAAGCCCGTCCAAAAGGCCGTCGCAATCCTTGATCAGGATGCTTTTGCGGCTCGCCTCGACAAGGCCGGATTTGTTCAGGCGGGTGATGGCGCGGCTGACGGCCTCGCGGTTGGCACCGATGAAGGTGGCGATTTCTTCATGGGTGGGGACTGAATCGAGGATCGCCCCGTCGACCAGCTTGCCCTGTTCCTGCGCCAGACGCATCAGATGCAACCGCACACGCGTGCCCACATCATGCACCACAAGGCCGAACATCCGTTCGTTCATCACGCGGACCCGTCGTGCCAGTTCAACCGCCAGATTGACAGCAAGTCGGGGCTGCCGTTCCATCAGGGCGTTGAACTGCGCGCCTTTAAGGCGGGCCACCACCACGTCCTCTTTTGCAGATACAGTGACCGAACGGGGCTGACCGTCCAAGGCAGCCATCTCACCGAAGAAGGTGGCCATGCGCATTTCGGTAAAGACAATCTCGCGTCCGCTTTCTGCGACCAGCTGCCCGATGACCGATCCGGATAACAGAAAATAGACGTCGTCGTTGGTATCACCGAAATGGAAGATGACCTGTCCGGGCGGAAACCGCTGAATCTGCATCATCTGCGCGGCGCGGCTTACATCGGCACTGTCTGCCCCTGCAAAGAAGGCATTTTCGGACAATAGGTTTTCTATATCAAGGACGTTTGATGACATAGAGGTTCCCCTGCGCGCGCGCGGATCGGACGGGATGCCCCGCAACGTGCGGGGGACGTCTGTGTCGTGGCACACAGACGATAAAATTCGTCCATGCATTCTGTCACAAAGCATATAAGGTTTACCCTGCGTCAGCAAGAACCACGCGGCATTGTGTGGTGTATTTATATTTGAATTTTCGAAGGATTACCGATGTCTAAGAAAGATATTTCCGCAAAATTGATGGCCTTTCATGCCGCCCAGAAAGCGCAGGGCAACATGAGCCTGAAAGACAAGCCCGGCACGTCGTCCCTTGCGGGCTGGTTCTTGGGGCCGTTGGCGGAGAATGAGGATATTCTGGCGCGGTCCGTGGGAAAAGCCGTGGGCGCACATTGTGACGCGCGGCGCGAATACGGGGCGCAATTTGGCGACCCCAAGTATGTCACAGATGATATCAAGGCGTCCGAGCCGTTCCGATCTACGATCGCTGGTCTTGACGAGAACCTTGATGAGTTGTTGCACGCCATGCACGGGTCCATTCCCCTGTCGAGCTATCGCAACCAGTCGCATATGTATTGGGATATCACGATGCCCGGTGCCATCGGCTATTTTGCGGCGATGCTGTACAACCAAAACAACGTGGCGGCTGAGGCATCGCCCGTCACCACCTTGCTTGAGATTGAGGTCGGCAATGATCTGGCGCGGATGCTGGGCTATACGGTGCCCGACGATCCGACAGCACCGGATGCAGGTATCGTGCCGTGGGCGCATATCACCTGTGACGGGTCCGTGGCCAATGGCGAATCCATTTGGGCCGCGCGGAACCTGAAATATCTGCCCGTCACCATGGCCGTCGCGATCCGTGAGATGGACGCGCTGAAAGACGCGCAAGATTTCGAGGTCACGAAGTTGGACGGGTCCAAGGCCAAGCTGGTCGATCTGGACGTCTGGACCCAGATGAACCTGCCCATTGACGAAGTCATCGCCATGGGCCTGAACCTGCAGGATCAGTGCGGCGTGTCGGCGGACACGGTGAAGGCCGCTCTTGATGCCTATTCGGTGCAAAACCTTGGGCTTGCGGATTTCCATCACCGGTTTGTGGGCCGCGAAGTGCCCAACTTCCCCATCATCTGCGCGCCGTCCACACGGCACTATTCATGGCCCAAAGGCATGGCGCTGATCGGGTTGGGGGCCAATTTCATGCACGATGTGCATGTGGACCGCGATGGCCGGATGCGGGTCGATCTGCTGCGCGAGACGTTGGAAGACTGCCTGCGCAACAAACGCCCCATTCTTGAGGTCGTGGCCGTCATCGGATCGACCGAAGAAAGTGCTGTGGACCCGCTGGCCGACATTCTGGACCTGCGCGATGAATACCGCGCCAAGGGACTGGAATTCACCGTGCATGTGGATGGCGCATGGGGCGGTTACTTCGCGTCGATGTTGCGCGAGGCCCCCGATTACAACCCCGACGGCGAAGCCCATGAACCCACGCCCCCCATGGTCATGAGCGATTACGTTCGCCGCCAGTACGAAGCTTTCCCCCGTGCTGATACCCAAACCGTCGATCCGCACAAAGCGGGCTTTATTCCCTATCCCGCAGGTGCGCTGTGCTATCGCAACGGCAGCATGCGCGATCTGGTGGCCTTTACAGCACCGGTGGTCTTTCACGGCGGGGTCGCCCCCACGGTCGGCGTCTACGGCATCGAAGGGTCCAAACCGGGTGCGGCGGCGGCGGGTGTGTACCTGTCCCATTCCATCATCCGGCCTGACCAGTCGGGCTATGGCAAACTTCTGGGCAAATGTATTTTCAATTCAAAACGGCTTTATGCGGAACTGGTCGCCATGGAAGGCGTCGATGAAATTGTCAAAGCGGTGCCGTTTCAACGCCTACCCGCCCAGAAAGAGGGCAAATCCGCCGCTGAAATCGCAGAGCAAATCCAATTCATCCGCGAAAAGATCGTCCCCCTTGAGAACCGCGAATTGATTGCATTGATGGACCGCGACGATGAGGTGCGCCGCATCTTCTCCGAAATGGGATCGGACCAGAATATCGTCACTTATGCGTTGAATTTTAAGACAAAAGACGGCTGGAACTCCGATCTGGCTTTGATGAACCAGCTGACCAACACGGTCTATGAAACCCTGTCGATCAGCGAATACAACGGCGGCGAAGTGCCCAAGCAGCCGATGTTCGTGACCGCGTCCAGCTTTGCGCCCTCTGACTACGGCCAGCAGTTTGTAGACGAATTCGGATCGCTGGCCGGTGTGACGGTCACAAAAGACACACCAATTCAGTTTTTGATCTCAACCACGCAAGACCCATGGGTCTCGGCCACAGAAACGGGCAACTATTTGCCACAAGTGGTAACGAGTCTTAAAACAACTGCAATTGATGTGGCGTTAAAGGTGATGAAGGACAGCGGAATTACACCGCCTCCGCCCTACCGGTGATAGCATCCCCGGCTGGCGGCCCTCGCATCGGTGTCGCCAGCTATAGGGGGAAGATATGTTGAAAATCGGTACCGGTTGGAGCGAGGATTCCGACACTGCGGAAGCCACGCGGGACGCATTGAAACTGGCGCAAGACCAGTTGGGCGGCCAGCCCGCCAAAGCCGCGATGGTGTTTGCCGCCATCGACATGGATCTTGAGGTTCTGACCCGCGAATTGGCCGAGGCATTGCCCGGTGTGCCTGTCGCCGGATGCACCACGGACGGCGAAGTCGCGGGGCCTGAGGGCTTTCTTGAGGACAGCGTCGTCATCACATTGTTTGCGTCCGACACCGTCGATTTTACCGTCGGGATGGGGGCAGGGGCCATCGGCACGCCGGCTGAGGCCACCGCAGATGCGGTGAACATGGCCAAGGCCGCATCCGACAAGGAACCGGCGTTGTGCATTGCCTTGCCCGAAGGTCTGGGCACCAACATTCACCACCTGCTGAACGGATTGCGCGACCAGCTGGGCGAAGACTTCCCGATTGTCGGCGGGGCGGCGGGCGACCAGCTGCGGTTCCAAGGCACCAGACAGTTCATGAACCAGACCATCGTCAACGACGCGATGGTGGTGCTGATGATGCACGGGCCGGTGATTTATTCCTGCGGTGTGGCCACGGGGTATGAACCTTTGGGCAACCGCCACACGATCACAAAGGTCGAAGGCGCCACCGTCTATGAGATTGACGACCGCCCTGCGGCGGACCTTTATGCAGATTACCTGCAACAGCCGTCGATCTTTTATCCCCTCGCGGTCTATGAGGAAAAACGTCAGTCTTTCGTGTTGAGTTCGCCGTTGAATTTTGACGAGGAAACGGGCGCGATCCAACTGGTGAACCCGGTTGAAAACGCAGCGCAAGTGCAGCTGGCCACAGCCACGCGCGATGAAATCGTTGATGCGGCGCGCACCGCTGTGCAAAGCGCCTATGCCGGTTTTCCATCCAATCGGACACCCGATGCGGCGCTTTTCTTTTCGTGCGCCGGACGGCGCGCCACGCTGGGCACGCGCACGGCAGAGGAATACGAATCCATCGCGGATATCGTCGGCGAGGCTATCCCCACGTCCGGCTTTTACACCTATGGTGAAATCGGCCCCGATCAGCCGCAGGGCCGGTCCGTGACCCACACCAACGCCTTTCTGGCCGTGCTGCTTGGTACACAAGAAACGGCATGACCGATGACGGCCCAGATGACCCTGCTGCGCTGATTGCGCTGACCCAAAAGGCCCTGCGCCGGGTTGAGAAACGTCTGGCCAAATCGGAACTGCGCCGGTCCGAACTGGAACATCTGATGGATACCCGTCAGGCGTTCCAGACACGGGTTTTGCAGCAGGTCGAAGAAGCCAAGACAGAGATCGAAAAGCTGTATGACCGGCTGAGCGCGGAACAGGCGCTGACCGAACAGTTGCTGCTGTCCATCATGCCCGAAACCGTGTCACGGGAGTTGCGGGAGGTCGGGTCCGTCACACCGCAGCGCGCGGCCAATGCCACGGTGATGTTCACCGATTTTGTAGAATTTACCCGCCAGACCGAACAATTGGACCCGACGGAACTGGTTGCGATCCTTGACCACTACTATTCCGCCTTCGACCGCATCGCGGCAGAGCATCGGGTGGAAAAGGTGAAGACCATTGGCGATGCCTTCATGTGTGTATCGGGTCTGAACGGCGAAAACGATGCCGCGGACCGGATGAACGCCGCTGCGCGGGCGATCCTTGCATTTGTAGAAGGCGCAAAGGCGGGGGAGTTGCCGTCGGGTATTCCGGCCTGGTCGATCCGCGTCGGGCTGGCCGCAGGGCCCGTGTCGGCGGGGGTTGTGGGCCATGACCGGCTCAGTTTCGACATTTGGGGCGATACCGTGAACACCGCGTCACGGATGGTGGCAGCCGCGCCTGTAAACGGCGGGGTGATGACACGACAGGTCTATGCGCAACTGACGCGTCAGGATGGCATCCGACCCCGTGGCCAGATCGAGGCGCGCGGTAAGGGAAAGATTGACGTGTTCGAGTTTGGTTGAGTTGCAAGCCTACAACCAAAAGCTGTATTTCGAGCGTAGTGTTTGTCAGCCGCTTTCGAGAATGCACTCTCGCTTTAACAAGGTTTGAAATATGGAGATGAAGGAGGCGCCGAAAGGCGCGGTGCAATGATCCGGATCGGGATTTTTCCATGGGATGAAATCGGCCATCTTGCCTTCCCTCCTGCGGCTGACGACATTCTATTCAAATAAATTCATTTAATTTCAAATCCTTAAATCTCTCTATTCCAAAACACATAATTTATTCGCCCTTTGTGTCTGCGCGCACATTCCTGACCATGCGATCCGCCTAAGGTCATCTGGCACGCAGATACCGGAGGGCACCATGGCGGACAATCCCAGCAAAACGCCGTTTGGCGACATTCAAAAGAACGGCATTATCGTTCTGCCATGGGTGACAGGCATGAGCGAGGGCGCAGGATTTGACAGCCTGTCGTTGCAACCTAAAGGTGCGCCGTATGATCCCCAAAAATCGGATTTGACACTGAAGCCCACGTCGGGGTCGTCTTCGCAGACATTTACGCAGGCGGTTCGCCGGATCGAAAGTTCAAGCCAGTTGAATGATGCCTTGTCGGTGTCGGCCAGCGTCAGCGCGTCTTACGGTTTGTTTTCCGCCACGGCGTCGTCGACCTTTCAAAAAGAAACGCAGGTGAACAATTATTCGCTGTATTTCCTTGTCAGTTCCTTTGTGCGCAACAGCGAAGAACAGATCACCCGCTACGCGCTGAGCGATGCGGCACTGGCGCTGGATGGCAATACATTCCGTCAGAAATACGGCGATTACTACGTGGGGGGCGTGGTTTCGGGCGGGACCCTGTATGCGCTGCTGAACCTGTCGACCAACAGCCGCGAGACCAAGCAAAAGATCACCGCGTCGCTAGATGCGAAATATTCCGGCGGGCTGTCTGTCGGCGGCAAGTTCAGCACGGAAATCAGTCACGCGCTGAAGACCAGCGGTGTGGATTTCAGTTCTGAGTTCAAAACGGCGGGTGCCACGGCCGAATGGAACGCTTCTGCCAAACACGACACGGTGGATGACATCATCGCGTCGGCAAACAGCTTTCCGGTCGGGGTCAACGAAGGGGGCGCGCCGATGTTCGCGATCCTGATGCCATACAGCCTGTTGGCGCAGGCACCACAGCCTGCGGACTCGATAAGCACAGCGGCGGTTAACGCGGTCCGCAAGACGTTGACGGCAATCTACCTGCAGGCCGATCAAATCCTCAACTCGGTCAATTATGCCTTGCAAAACCCCAAGCAGTTTTCGGCCGATATCATCGCCAAGCTGCCCAAGGTGCAGCACAAGATGACGCAGGTGATGCAGGACATTCAGTCCGCCAACGACGCCATCATGAAGGACCCCGCCAATGCGGCGTCGGTCAAACTGCCCAAGATGCCGCCGCTTACGGATATCCCCGAACGGTTGTGGGGCGGAAGTGTGCCAACAGTGTCCCCGGTTCCCAATGTGGTGCCGACCACCCTGCGGTATACGCTGGGTGAGGCCCAGACAGAGGTCTGGGCGATGACAGACAAACCGTTACAGACGAACTGTCAGCGCTATCTGGATCAGGTGACCGCGGATGTGACATCAAACTATTCCGCCGCGTTCAATTTCATCGCGACGTTAGCATCTACCGTCAAAGCCCTGGATGAAGGGGTGACCGCCGAGGTCGCAAAGAAGCTGGTCCAGTCTCTGGCCGGCGAAATCACCCTGCAGCAGACCAAATGGGACGCGGCGCTGGCGCAGCAAAAGGCTGCCTTCGGGTCCTTTGCAGGGTCGGACCCCGATACCACGTTGCCGATGTTCACAAAGGTTCTGAACCCGGTCATCTGGGACACCACCAGCGACAGCGTGACCTTTGGTGGTTCGGCCTACTGGGCCGCACTCGATACCATGGTCAAGGACCAGTTGGTCACGATCGCCGATGCCTGGCCGCAGGGCACAACCCCGTCGAAGGGCGGGCAGTATTTCCATTTCCCCGACAGTTTGTGGGCCTTTCAGCAGGCCGCCTTTCATGACGCCATGGAGACGCAGTACGTCTCCGTTCCGGCCTAATTTTCGAAGACAGGAGAAGAAGATGAGCAAGACAGGAACAGTGACCGGTCATGTCCATGCAAAAGGTGCGGTTGCCGGTGCATTGGTCGCCGTCCTCGACACCGATCTGGTGGCGTTGACAGACACGGACGGATCTTTCCGGATCAAGGACGTCCCCGCAGGGGAACGCAGTCTTCAGGTCACGGATGTCTTGGCCAAGCAGACCAAAACGGTGACGGTCCTGTCCGATGAAACGGTCGTCCTTAATTTCAGGGTTTCTCCCCTCGGGGGCTGACAAACCCTTCCCTTCAACATTCAAATTCAAGGATATTTTCAATGGGTACGCTTTGCTACAATCCAGACAGCTTCACACCAGACAACCAGCCCCTTCTGAGCAAGGGCCAGTGGCAGCAGGTGCAGTTTTACCTGAACAACTGCATGCAGCTGCCGACGAAAGTCGGTGACGATCCATCAAAGGGGGAGTTTCCCTACGCGGACAGTGTCGCTGTCTATAAAACCATTCAGGCCAGCGCGCATGATTTCCAGTCCGGCGCACTGAAAGGCGCAAGTGCCATGGCCAACACCCTTTACAATTACGGTGAACAGTCGAAGGCGACGTTCGGCGCGGTGGCGCAGCTGATTGCGAATGGATCGGGCGACCGAGTGGTTCTGCAGAAATTGCTGGGCAGCCTCAAGGCGGCGACGTCGGGGTATCAGACCGACGCGCAGGACATCTTTTCGGGCACGAAAACCTTTGCCGACGCCATTGGCACCGCGAAGGGCGATCTGACGGCCATCACCAAGAAATATGTGGATCAGGCCGGGGGGCTGAAATCCGACATCGAGACGCTGAAGGTTGATGTGGAAACACAGCATTCGATCATCACCGAGGCACAGTCGAAAATTCTGGGCGACAAGAAGGTGATCAACAGCACGGTCTATTATTCGTGGATCCCGTTGATCGGCACGATCATCGCCCTTGTTGAGATCATCACCCACGAAAAGGACATTCAGGACCAACTGAAGAAAATCAAGGGCGCGGTGACGCAGCTTAGTCAGGACAACATCAAGATCGCGCAGGATGAGGCCAGTATCGCCCAGCTGGTCTACGCAGAGACATTCAACACCAAACAGGTTGATCTGATCGCGCAGGTGCTGCCCAACATTCAAAAGATCGAAGGGGCGTGGGGCACCATCGGGAATGAGCTTGGCGATGTTCTGGGCAATATCGACAAGGCGTCTGACCCGTCCTCGATCCCCTGTCTGCAAAACGTCGCCTTGGCGACCGCCGTCAACGAATGGGAAACCGTGGCCAACGATGCGCACGACTTCATGCTGAACTTTTTTGTCCAACCGGAAACGTCGATGGCAAAAGCGGCCTAGACCGTTTGCCACCGCTGGCCGCCTGATACTGGCGTCTCGGTCCCTTCCTCAACCCTGTTTCAGGTGGTTTCCATGACCTCACCCAATTCGTTTTCAGCCGATGGACTTGGCAGCGCATTCGATACGCCGACGTGGCACGCTTTGCAGCGCTACATTCAGGACGCGCAGCATCTGCCGACGTCGCCCAATCCTGTGATCGAAGCCATTTTGCAAAAGCTGCAAACCGCCGCGACGGCGCTGAACGGCGGGGCCGTCAGCGATGTGCAAATGGCGGCCAACGGGCTTTACAATTATGCGCAGACGATGGTGACGACCCTTGGCGCATTGGGGCAGGTCGCGGGGTCGGGGGATAAGACCTCTGTCACAGAACTGATCGGCAATCTTGTATCTTCGTTGAAGGAGCCGATGGCGGACACCGCCAGAACGTCCGCCGGATTGATTAATGGCACGAACAGCACCTCCGGCGCGGGTAAGGCGCTGAAATCGGAGGCGGTGAAGGTTTCGGCCTTGGTGGGTGCGGCAAACGACAATGCAGCGGCAGGGACGGCCTCGCTGAAATCGCTTCTGAAGGCCGATCCGCTTGACCCTGACCAACTGGACGCCGCAATGGCCGATATCCGTGCCGCTGCATCCAGAATGTCCGGTCAAACCTTTGTTGGTCTGGCCTTTGATCCATCGAACGGCGTCGCGGCACTGGATGCGGCCCGTGACCAAATGTCCGCGGCTGGCCGCGCCTGTGCCACACTTAAGGCCGCGCTTGGCAGTTTGGGCGCGCAGATCGGCGCGACCCCGAAGGACAAGATCGCCCACCTGCCACAGTTGCAGCCCGACGTTCTGTCGTCGCAGGCGCAGGCATGGACCGAGATCGCCAAGGACCTGCACCGTTTCGCCCTGACCTTTTCAGCCGTCGCAGAATGAGCCTTGCCATGCATCCAATGGAGCGCGCGATTATGTCAAACGCCTGCTATACGCCAACGACGTTCCGGCCCTCTAACACGCCGTTGCTGTCATTAGGGCAGTGGCAGATGGTGCAGCTTTATCTGGCGGATGCCCAGAACCTGTCTTTCGCGGCAGGGGGCACATCCGACCCTGCGGTTCTTGCCATTTACACCCGCCTGAAGACACATGCGATCAACTTCGGCGGCTCGGTCCTGCCGACGGCACAGTTGTTGGGCAATCACTTGTCAGCTTACGGGTCCATGTCGCGGCAGAGTTTCGGCGCGATTGCCGATCTGATGGATGCAGACCTGCCCAACAAGGCCGCCATTTCAGAGTTGCTGGGCAACCTTAAATCCACCGCCCAAACCTACCGGACCACGTCGGAAACCATCTATGACGCTGTGACGGCATTCATCGCAGCCTGCTCGCAGGACGTGGCCGATCTGAAATCCGCCGCTAAGGCCGAACTGGCCAAGGCCACCCGCGACAATGACGAAATCACCCAGCTTCATCTGGCCTATGAGGCCGCTTATTCCGACAAGATCGAGGCACAGGCCAAAATCCTGAGTGACCAGAAGGTCATTGACGATACCAAATATTATAGCTGGATCCCCTTCGTGGGGACAGCCGTGTCGGTTGGGGAGATCATCGCCCATGAACACGACATCAAGGAACAGATCGCGCGCATCAACACCGATGTGGCCAAAATGCAGGCATTGACCAAGCAGATGAACGCCCTGCGCGCCGATATCAGCGATCTGACCTACACGGCGCAATACAACACGTCGATGGCCGGTGAAATTTCGGCAGCGCTTGGAAGCCTCGACCTGATCAGAGGGGCATGGGGCACCATCGTATCCGAACTGGATGATGTTATCCTCAATGTTGAAAAAGCCACCGCCGAGGCACTGAAGGACAATCCCTGCCTGTCCGCCGTAAGCCTTGCAACCGCAGCTGTTGAATGGGGGCAGGTGGCCGATGACGCCGAAAGTTTCGCGCTGAATTTCTATGTCCAGCCCAAAGCCGGGTGAGGGGATGGATATGACCGACACCACGATCAATCTGGGGCCCGGGGCAGGCGCCCAACCCTACGCAATCCCGCCGCAGGATTGGGCGATCGCCAACAAACGGGTGTCTGTCGTTCTTGATCCGTCCCGCGCGCCTGCGGTGCAGGCAAGGCTGACGGCCTTGCCCGTCTATGATCAGGTCGTCGGCGCATGCCGGACATGGAAAGCATCGACTTTTGACGATCTGGTGGCCTTCGGTACGGCGCTGGCTGGCTTTGCCCAAACCGATGCGCAGAGCTATCTGACGGTCATCGGCATGATCGTCAAAGCAATGATGGCAGGCGATACGTCCATGCAGGGGCGGCTGAACGACACCGTGAAGGGTTTGGTGGCCGACGCGTCCGGCCTTGCGGCGCAGGCGCAAACGCTGGCACCGGTGTTGAAATCATTCGACGCGCTTATGGGGCAAACGTCGGTTGCACCGAACGACGATCCGGTTTGGTCGGCGTTCTCGATCAATGCAGGCCTTGCGTTCGGGCAGTTGGGCGGGCGTTTCGGAATGATCGTGCAGGACCTGACCGATCTGCAAACGACCATCGCCCGTCAAATCGCCCATGATATGCCCGTCGTGGTGCATCTGGTCGATTTGCCTGACGCAATCCGCGATTGGACCACGGTGGGTGAGATGGCGGCGGGTTTTGTTTTGAACGCACCCGCGCAGCGAAAATTTCTCGCTGGCGACTGGTAGGGCGTAAGGGGACATTCCATGAGCACCGTTTATGTCCTGATTGTCGTCGATGTCGAAGGTGCGCTGGCCTCCGGCGATCTGGCGTCGCATGTCTATTTGATGGACACGACCAAATACCTTGGGTCGGGGTTCGAAGGCACGCGTGAATTGATGACCTCCCTCTCGGTGGGTGACACCATCGTATGGACTGCTCAGCCGGTCGATGCAGGCACCGAAGTGACGTTGGTTTCCATTTCCGGCCAGGCCGTGCGCGACGGCGTCGTGACGCCCGTGACCGACCCGGTGTCGCCCCACAGCCTGATGTCGCCCTTCCAACCCGCTGGAGGTGCCGCCAGCGGAACCACCTATCAATACGATATGACCCTGTCCCTTGAAGGGACGCACCTGCGCTTCGACCCGTTTCTGGTCGTGGCCTAACCATCACAAAGGAGAACCCCATGGGAGTGGTAAACGTTCTGGTCGCCGTCGATGTAGAAGGCGCGTTGGCGTCCCAAAATCTGGGTGCAAACTGTTACATGGTCGACACCAACAAATACGCAGGCAGCGGGGCCGAGGGCACGGACGAGCTGAAGACGACCCTGTCCATTGGCGATGAGATCGCCTGGTCGGTGGCCCCGATTGATCCGGGCACCAATGCCTCGATCGCCGGGTTTTCAGGAACGGCTGTTGATGATCACGTCATTGCGCCCGTCCAAAACCCGTTGTCGGACCAAAGCTATGTCACGAAATTCCAACCCGCTGGCGGCACCGCGGCGGGAACGTCGTTCCAATACACGATGACCCTGTCGTTCGAAGGCCGGCAGATGACGTTCGATCCCTATTTGATCGTCAAATAACCCACCCGAAAGGAGGTAGAAGATGGCAGACGTCAATATCTTGATGATGGTCGATACGGAGGGCGCCTTGGCCAGCGGCAATCTGGGTGCGAACATCTATCTGGTCGACACGAACAAACATCTGGGATCAAACCGCGAAGGGCAGGATGAATTGATCACCAACCTGCACATCGGCGACACCGTGGTGTGGTCCGTGGCCTCGATTGATCCGGGGCAGGACGTGACCATTGCCGGTTTCGAAGGCGTGGCGGTGTCGGACGGCATAGTTGCACCTGTACAAAGCCCTCTCTCCGCAGGGGTATGGGAGGCCAAGTTCAACGCACCGGGCGGCAGCACAGGGCAATCCTATCAATACACTGCCACGCTGACCTTCAACGGCGAAAAATCCCTGACCTTTGATCCGTTCCTGACCGTCGTGGATTAGTCCGCGCCCATGGTCATGGCCCGCGCGCGCCCTATCCTGTTGGGTCCAGACAGGAGGCCCGCGATGTCCGATAAACCCTTAAGCGACAAAGGGCTGCGCGTCCCCTCGGGGCGGCTGACACGCATGGCGCGTCTGGGCGGGCTGACCGCAGGCGTCGCGGGCAATATGGCTGCTGGCGGTCTGGCGTCCTTGGGGCGGGGTGAACGCCCCTCCATGCGCGGGCTGCTTTTGACGCCGCGCAACATCACCCGCGTGGCAGATGAGCTGGCCAAGATGCGCGGGGCGGCCATGAAGATGGGGCAGCTTTTGTCCATGGACACCGGCGATGTCCTGCCGCCCGAACTGGCCCAGATCATGGCGCGGTTGCGCGATGACGGGCACATCATGCCGCCCAAACAGCTTAAGCTGGTTCTTGAGGCGGCTTGGGGCGACGGTTGGCTACGGCGGTTCAAACGGTTTGACGTGCGGCCCATTGCGGCAGCCTCTATCGGGCAGGTGCACCGTGCCCAAACCCGCGACGGGCGCGATCTGGCCGTCAAGGTGCAGTATCCGGGCGTGGCGGACAGCATAGACAGTGACGTGGCCAATGTGGGCGCGCTGATCAAGCTGACGGGGCTTTTGCCCAAGGGGTTCGAACTGGCCCCCTATCTGGAAGAGGCCCGCCAACAGCTGCATATTGAAACCGATTATGCCGCCGAGGCGCGGTCTCTCCAGCGGTTTGGCGATCTGTTGGCGGGCGATGGCCGGTTCGTGGTGCCGGAGTTTCATGGCGATCTGTCCGGCCCCGACATTCTGACCATGGATTTCATCGACAGCCGCCCGATTGAGGATGCGGTGGCCGAAGACCAGTCCACCCGCGACCGCATTGCCGCCGACCTGATCGATCTGATGCTGGCAGAACTGTTCGATTTTGGCCTGATGCAGACCGACCCCAACTTTGCCAACTACCGCTATAAGCCCGACACCGGCCAGATTGTGCTGCTGGATTTCGGGGCTACGCGGGCTTTGTCGGGCCGTGTGGCCGACCAATACCGCCGGATCATGCGCGCAGGCCTGGATGGCGACCGTGCGGGACTGGTGGCCTGCGCCCATGAGATCGGGTTTTTGTCCCCCGATGTGGCCGCGCGTCATGCGGACCAGATTACTGATATGATGGAGGCTGTGTTTGACGCGCTGACCGCCCAGCCGCGTTTTGATTTCGCTGACCCTGCCTTGAACCGGCGGATGCAGGCCAAGGGCATGGCGCTGGCCGAAGACGGTTTTGTGCCGCCGCCCTTACCGGTGGACGCGCTGTTTCTGCAACGCAAGTTTGCGGGGATGTTCCTGCTGGCCGCGCGGTTGCAGGCGCGCGTGCCAGTGGCCAAGATGTTGGAGCATTGGATCAGCCCATCGCGTTCCCGGCCAACACCATAAAGGCGATCCCGAAGGCAATGCAGATCGGCGCATAGAGGCTTTCATCCAACCGCCGAAAGGGCTGTTCGGGGGCCAGCCGTTTCATCAGGGGGGAATAGGCCGCCACAGCGCGGATCTGAAAGACCAACGCAATCCCGAAAAGTCCCAACCCCTTCAATGTCCCCTCCGGAAACCACGGCCATGCGGCGGCGAACAGCAGGGCGACGACCACCACCGCGCAGGGCACCGCGCCGGGCATTTTGGTGATGCCTTTCGTCCCCACAACCGTGCGCGCCAGTTCAGCCTCATCATGGATGGGCCACCAGTATCCCAGCGCCCACAGAAGGTGAATTGCGGCAACGACGATCAACCCGGCCGAGGCGAAAATCGCCAGAAGGGTCATTGGGCGACGGTCACAGCGACGTAGGCATAATCCTCTCGCGGGGCGTCGGTGTCTTCATAGGCCACCAGCAAAGACAGGCCAAGGTCGGGAAGGTAGATAATGTCTTCATTGATGGTGAACCCGTCACTCTCATACCGGAATTTGGCCGGAATGGCGTCAAAGGTGCAGTCACCCACGGTGTAAGCGGTCATCTGACCATAAGTCTGGGTCTGGGTTTCGGGGTAGATGTCCCCATAGGCGTTGATCATGGTGTCCACACGCCAACGGGTGCCGGGTTCGGGCACCGGCAGCTCTGCTGCGGCCATGGGATAGGACGTGCTGACGATGCTGTCCGACAGGACCTGCCCGTTCTCCAGATCGGACAGTTGCAGCACATGGATCCCTTTGCCCAGCAGCGTCCGGTATGTGACGTTTTCCGGTGACAGGGCGTCGATCTGAACGATGCCATTGGGCCGGCTTGTGTAGGTGTCTGTTTCTCCGGTGTCGGTGGTAAAGACAATCCCGCTTTCCAGATCAGCCCCCGTAGGACAATCGGCCAGAACAGGGGATGCCGCGAGGGCGGCACAGCAAAGGGCAAGGCGCATTGGGTATCCTTCAGGCAGCAAGTATGGTTGCGATCTTTGCAGGGCTATGCGGACTTGTCGACCGTTGACGCGTCAGATTTGCTGTGCTTCGCGGCGGCGGTTCAGCGTCATCCGTGTCAAGAAGGCAGCGATGAACAGAACTGTCAAAACAAGAATAACAGTCGGCCCCGCGTCGGACCCTATCCAGAAGCTGAGGTACACCCCCAAAACCAATGATCCCGTCGAGGCGACAACAGCCGCCGCCAGCATGTGCCTGAACTGGCGGGTGATCAGGAATGCGATGGCACCGGGTGCAATCAGCAAACCAATGGCGAGGATCAGGCCCACGGCCTTCAATGTGGCCACAATCGTCAGCGACAACACTGTCAGCAGCCCGTAGTGCAGCAGGGTCACCGGCAGGCCGATGGCGCGCGCCTGTGCAGGGTCGAAAGCATTCAGCAGCAGGTCTTTCCACCGTATCAAAAGCGCGGCACAGACCAGCACGCCAATAACACCCGATGTCCAAAGATCACCAGAGGTCACGCCCAGCATGTTGCCAAAAAGGATGTGGTCCAGATGCACGTTCGTCTCAACTTTGGTGTAAAGAACCAGCCCAAGCCCGAACATGCCCGAAAAGACCACGCCCATAACCGTATCCTGACGCACGCGCGAATTGGCGTCGAGGTATCCGGTCAGCACCGAACAGACCATGCCTGCGATGAAGGCCCCCACAATCAGCGGCAAACCGGCGATATAGGCGACGATCACACCGGGCAGCACCGCATGGCTGACCGCATCCCCCATGAGCGACCAGCCCTTCAGGACCAGAAAGCACGACAGCAGCGCCGTGGGCGGGCCGATCAGCAGGGCGATGTAGAAGGCCCCGTGCATGAACGGGAACTGAAAAGGAAGGAAAAGGTCAGCCACGCAGCGCCCTCCGTGCCCGTGCGCGATTGGCCAGCAGCCCGTGTTTGGGGGCAAGGAAAAACGCCAGCGCGAAAAGTGTGGTTTGCAGGCAGATGATGATGCCCCCCGTGGCCCCGTCGACAAAGTAGGACAGATAGGCCCCCGCAAAGCTGCTGATCGTGCCGATGGCCACGGCGATCGCCAGAAGACGGGGGAACCGGTCGGTCAAAAGGTATGCCGTGGCCCCCGGCGTGATCACCATGGCGATCACCAGAAACGCGCCCACAGTTTGCAAGGCGGCGACACAGGCCGCAGACAACAGCACGAAAAAGATGAACCGCAGACGGTTCGGGTTCAGCCCGATGGACCGCGCGTGGTTTTCATCGAAGAAGGCCACCATCAGGTCCTTCCATTTTGCCAGCAGCACCACCAGACAGACCCCGCCGATGATCAGCAGCTGCAAGGTATCGCCCGGTGTGATGGCCAGGATGTTGCCCTGAATGATGGTCTGCACGTCCACAGGCACGGGTGACACGCTGACCATGAACAGGCCCAGCCCGAAAAAGCTGGTGAAGATCAGGCCGATGATGGCGTCTTCCTTCAACCCCGTGCGCTGGTTGAGGAACATCATCGCCCCCGCCGCCAATCCACCGGACAAAAACGCGCCCAAGGCAAACGGCAGGCCCAGCATATAGGCCCCCGCCACGCCCGGCACGATCGAATGGCTCAGCGCGTCCCCGATCAGCGACCAGCCCTTCAGCATCAGATAACACGACAAAAACGCGCAAACCGCCCCCACCAGCGATGACACCACCATGGCGTTCACCATGAAGCTGTAGGTGAAGGGTTCCAGCAGCAGCGTCATTCCGCGTCCTTTGGGGCCTGCGTGCGGGTCTGGTCGTCGTAGATCACGAAGGGGCGTTCGTCGTCGGTCAGGATGGTGACTTTGCGCTCGTCATCATCATCATGCAGGTCGTCGCCGCCCAGAACGAAGTGACGCAAGACACCGCCAAAGGCGGCCTCAAGGTTGGTTTTGGTAAAGACCTCTTCGGTGGGGCCGAAGTTCAGGACGGTGCCTTTGACGAGCACGGTTTGGTCGCAAAATTCCGGCACGGAGCCGAGGTTGTGGGTGCTGACCAGCATCACGCGGCCTTCGTCGCGCAATTCCTGCAACAGGGTAATGATCGCCTCTTCGGTTTGGACATCAACGCCGGTGAAGGGTTCATCCAGCAGGATCACCTGACCGTTTTGCGCCAAGGCACGGGCGAGGAAGACGCGTTTGCGCTGTCCGCCCGACAGCTCCCCGATCTGGCGGGTGCGAAAGTCGGTCATGCCCACGCGGGCCAGCGCGTCGGTGACGGCAGTGTGATCCTTGTCCGACGGGCGGCGCAGCAGGCCCATATGGCCGTAGCGGCCCATCATCACCACGTCTTCGACGAGGACGGGGAAGGACCAATCGACCTCCTCCGCCTGCGGCACATAGGCCACGATCCCCGCTTTGATGGCCTGTTTGACGGTCTGGCCCAACACGCCGATTTCACCGGCCGCCGCAGGCAAAAAACCCATGATCGCCTTGAACAGCGTGGATTTTCCAGCACCGTTGACGCCGACAAGGGCCGCAATCGTGCCGCGCGGGATGGCAAAAGACGCGTCTTTCAACGCGGTCGTGCCATTGCGATAGGTCACGGTCACGCCATCGGCATAAAGCCCCGCTTGGTTCTTGGACGTCTGGTGCGGGGCGGGGGGCGGCCGGGTGTCGAGGGGGTTCACTGGGTCAGACCTTCCACCACGGTTTCGGTCGTCACGCGCAGCAGGTCCAGATAGGTGGGCACCGGCCCGTCCTCTAACGATAGACTGTCCACATAAAGCACGCCGCCGTAGGCCGCGCCGGTTTCGCGGGCGACCTGTTCGGCGGGGTCGGTGTTGACCGTACTTTCACAGAATACCGCAGGCACGTCATTGGCGCGCACGGTGTCGATAACCGCGCGGACCTGTTGCGGGGTGCCGGTCTGGTCGGCGTTCATGGGCCAAAGGTAGGCCTCCCGCAGGCCGAAATCGCGGGCCAGATAGCTGAACGCGCCTTCGCAGGTAACCAGCCAGCGCTGGGCATCAGGGATGTCCACGATCTGGTCGCGCAGGGGGGCAATAGTGTCGGTGATTTCGGCCTTGTAGGCTGCGGCATTGGCAGCATAGGTGGCGGCATTGTCGGGGTCATGTTCGGACATGGCAGCCGCGATATTGTCCACGTAGATCAACGCATTATCCAGCGACATCCAGGCGTGGGGGTTGGGCAGACCTTCGTAACTGCCCTCACGGATCGGCAAGGGTTCGATGCCTTCGGAAATGGTGGCCGACGGAATGGGGCCAAGGTTGCCGATGAACTGTTCGAACCACAGCTCTAGATTCATGCCGTTCCACAAAATCAGATCCGCATCCGAGGCCCGCAAAAGATCGCGCGGGGTGGGTTGATAGCCGTGGATTTCCGCGCCCGCACGGGTGATGGATTCAACCGTCGCTGCGTCCCCGGCCACGTTGCGGGCCATATCCGCGATGACGGTGAATGTGGTCACGACCTTAAAATCCTGCGCCATGGCGCTGGTCGACAGGCAGATCGCGGTGGCCGTGAGGGTGAGAAATCGCATGGAAACCTCCGTTCATGATCAACAAAGGTATGTATCGCGATGCGGGGAAGTCAATGCAATTGAGAATTATTCTCAATAAAAGGTGTTGGGAGTCAGTACCGGCCCGCAGCGGTATACCACGCCGCCAAGG
>NZ_JAHDGE010000072.1 GCF_020627745.1 Pseudooctadecabacter sp. | reverse complement strand
AGCAAATTCGAAAAGATCAGATCGACATCTTCTTGAAAATAGGCTCGGGGATCAGCTTGATCACCGTCATGACCGGCCACCAGATCCACTTGGTGTAAAGCGTGTTGCGCTTCTTGCGCAGCGCTTTGTGGATATCCTCAACCACGGCCTCCGCCGTCGTCATAAAGGGCTGTGGCCCGAGGCCTTGGGTCATGGCCGTGTCCACCGGACCCGGCTTCACCGTCAGCACATGGACCCCGTGGCGTCCCAATGCGTTGCGCAAACCGCTCAGATAGGTGGCGAACCCCGCTTTGGCCGCGCCGTAGACGTAATTGCCGACCCGTCCACGGTCACCTGCCACAGACCCGACACCCACAATGGCGCCGTCGCCGCGCGCTTGCAGGATAGGAGCCAACATCTGCAGCACCCGCGCAGGTCCGGTCAGGCTGTCGGCGATCACGCCGTCCAGCAGGCTGGGGTCCGCGTCAATCGCGTCTTGCGCGGGCATGGAGCCTACGAAGACCGCGCAATTGATCGTGCCCGCCTTTGCGGTTGCGGCATCAATGATCGCCTGAAACGTTGCCGGATCGCGGGCGTCAAACATCACCGGATCGGCCCCTGCGGCCCCGCGGGCTGTGGCATCCGCGGCGGAGGCCGCAAGGTCGTCCATCCGACGCCCCGCCAAAATCACATGCGCACCCTGTTCGGCCACAGACCGGGTAAAGGCCTTCGCAATGGTGGAGCTTGCGCCCAGAATTATCCAAGTGTCGGTCATGTCAGGTCCTTAGGTCTAGTCTGCGGATCATATCGGTTTTCAGCTGGCCATCAGGGTCGGCCTTGGCCGCCGCTTTGGCCCATTTGGGATAGTCAGGGTACATCGCCTTGATCGCGGGGCCCGAAGACAGCGCGTCTTTGGCCAGATAGAGCCGCCCACCGGCGGCCACCGTCGCCTCTTCCAGCCGCGCAATCAGGCGGCGGGCTTGGGGTCGGTTGGGAAAATCAATGGCCAGCGTGTAGCCTTCCATGGGGAAAGACATATAGCCCGCGCGCCCTGGCCCCATCCGTTTGAGGACCGCCAAAGGCGAGGCCAGACCAGACCGCGCAATCACTTTGAGCATCTCGCGCAGCGCTTCGGCCCGATCCAGCGGCACCACACATTGAAACTGGTGAAAGCCGCGCTTGCCATAAAGCCGGTTCCAGTCGTGAATTTTGTCCAGCGGAAAGAAGAAGTCCTGCAAGGACCGCACCACCGTGCGCCCCGACTTCGGGACACGGGCATAGTAGGCCGCGTTAAAGGCTTTGACGATGGGCCCCGACAGCGCCCAATGGGGCGCATCAAGGGGGATTTTCTTGGCCGGGCGGGGTTTGGCCCGCAGCCCGCGACAGGTTTCGCCCGTTTCAACAATGCCGCGCCCGAGGGCGGCACCGGTCGCGGTCGCGTCGATCCAGCCCACGGTATAGGGCGCATCGGTGTGATCCAGCAGGGCGATGTGGTGGTCCCAATCCGTGGCCCGCTGTTCGGTCACCAGCATCAGATCACCTTTGGCAGGTGTCAGCTGCAAGGTCGCTTGCGTGATGATGCCGGTCTGCCCAAGGCCCCCGCAGGTGGCCCGCCACAGCGCGCCTGTCTTGGGCGTGATCCGCCGCGTTTTTTGTCCCTGCATCAGGGTGATCTGCGTCACATGCTGGCAAAAACTGCCCGCGTGATGGTGGTTCTTGCCATGCACATCCATGGCAATGGCCCCGCCCACGGTGGCAAAGCCGGTGCCGGGCATCACTGCAGGCAGCCAGCCTTGGGGGGCGAGGATGCGGGCAAGCTCACCCAAGGTGGCGCCTGCCTCAACCGTGATGACACCTGCGTCGCGGTCAAAGTCGAGGATGCGGTCAATCCGCGTCATATCCGTGGCCGCACCGCCATCGTTCAGTGGCGCATCGCCATAGGACCGGCGGTTGCCGATCGCCGGCGCGCTGGCATCCACGTGGCGCGCGTCGTCGGGGCGGGTCACGTCCCCTTTGGCCTGCAGGGCGCGGCCCCAGCCCGTATAGGTTTTGTCTGTGGTCATGGGCGTGCGGCGTTCGATTTGGCTTCGGCAACTGGGAAGATCGCCAACCCGATCAGAATGGCGAACCACAGGGTTGTCAGGCGAATGACGGCCGTGGCGGGGATCGACACCTCAAGCGGGATGCCTTCGAGGGACAAAAGCGCCACCATCGCAGCCTCCGCCCCGCCGACACCGCCCGGCGCACCGGTCAGTCCACCCGCAAGGGTCGAGAAAGTGAAAATGGCAACCGCTTTGGCAAAGCCGATGTCGGCACCCATCCAGATCAAGAGCAGATGAAAGGCATACCCTTCGGCAAGCCAGCCGATCAGGCCCAACGACAGCGCCACCGCCATCACCGGCCCGTTTGAAAACACGCCCAAAGACCGCGCCGCCGTCCGCGCCCGCGCCATCAGACGGGGGAACCGGCCAAGACCGCGATAGACCCATGTGATGCAAGCTGCCAGCAGGGCAGGGCGGGTCGCAACAAAGGCCGCGATCAGGGCCACAATCGCCACGGGCATCGCCATGGCAATGCCGCCCGCAGACAGCGCCACGCCGCCCGCCAAGATCAGGGCCATCGCCGCCAGATCGGATGCACGGTCCATCAGGACCAAGGGCGCCGTGCGTTCGACGGCCCAACCGGTTTCACGCTTGAGCCACCGCATGCGGATCAATTCGCCCACGCGGCCCGGTGTGACGGACATGGCGAACCCGCCCAGAAAGTGGCGCAGGTCCTGCACCAACGCGGTGGGCAGACCCAAGCGGCGGGCAAAGACATGCCATCGCACGCCTCGAAACAGGTAATTCACAAGGCTGAGCGCCAAAAGCACCGCGATTTGTGCGCCCGTCAGACGCATCAACTGGTCTTTCGTCTCTTCCCAGCCGGTGGCGGCTGCCAATCCGGCAAGGCCTGCAATCACAAAGGCAAACAACACCGCCAAAAGCGCGATATCGCGCCAGCGGCGCTTGCCGCTGTCGGGGGCGGGGTGGGCCATCTGCCGGGCCGGATCTGCGCTGCTCATGCTCATCCTTTCGCGATTAGCGACAGAATAGGGCGAGAGTATGACTTTGTCGCAAAATTGGAAACGACGTACCCTTGGGTTCGCTGTGTCCGGTCGACAGGGCAGATTCAGGTATTTTTGAACCAGAGAAACGGGGCCTGACGTCAGACGGAGAAGTGGTCCGCCCATTCCGGGTGCTTGGCGCGCTGGGCGTTTACATAGGGACACAGGGGCACGATTTTGTAGCCGTTGGATTTGGCGTCCTCAATCAGATGCAGCACCAGCTGGTAGGCGAACCCCTGACCTTCGAGGGCTTTGGGCACGCCCGTATGATCAACGATCCGCAGGGAGGGGGAGAGGACGGAATACGTCATCTCAGCGTCACCCTGCGGTGTCCGGATGACGAAACGGCCCTTTGGGCCGTCCCGTTCTTCGGTGATCATTGGATCAGACAAGCGTGGCTTCGGTGGCAGCGCGCAATTCGTCTTCGGTGACGCCATCGGCTGTTTCGACGATTTTAAGGCCGCCTTCGACCACGTCCAGCACGCCGAGGTTTGTGATGATGCGATCCACCACGCCTTTGCCAGTGAGCGGCAGGGTGCAGGATTTCAGCAGTTTGCTGTCGCCATGTTTGTTGGTGTGGTCCATCACCACGATCACGCGACCAACGCCTGCGACCAGATCCATGGCGCCGCCCATGCC
>NZ_JAHDGE010000071.1 GCF_020627745.1 Pseudooctadecabacter sp. | reverse complement strand
GAACCGTTTGATAATCCGGTCGACGGTCGTGCCGTCTTTGCGGGTGTGGTCGTTGGGGATGATGGTGTCATCCGCGAACCCCATTTTGGAATAGAAGGCCAAACCGCCTGTGTTGTCTGAGGTGATTTTGGCGATGATGGACTGGCCGCCCAAGGTGCGACAATCGGATTTGGTTTTGTCGGTCACCACCTTGCCTGCGCCACGCACGGGATTTTGCTGGTCGGTGAAGGAGCCGATGGAATAGACGCCGGGTTCAACCTCAAACGTGGATTGGAAGCCGACGACCCTGTCGCCGTCGACGACAACGTTCGAGGTGGCCGCGTCGTCGATGTAGTGATCGCCGAGGTCGGTTTCGGTGTACGGATCCTCATAGGCGGTGGACCCGCCCAGGGCGATGATGTGGTTGATGATGGCGGTGCAGGCGGGCACGTCGGCGCGGGTCATTTTGCGGGCGGTCAGGGTCATAACAGGTCCATCAGTTGGGCGTGGCGGGCGGTGAAATCTGTCCGCACGTCAACAGGGGGACGCAGACGGATTTGAAGCGATTGGGCAATAACAGGGTCTAGTTTGCCGAAAAATTTGTCGGCCTCTGTGGTGGTGAAGCCTGCGATCTGAACGGCCTCAAGCCAGGCGGAGACTTTGTCGGCCTTCTTGATCTGTTTCTTGACAGCGGCGGGCACCTGCGCGGGCAGGCCGAACCGGATGTGAATGGCCGCCATCAGCCGATCATCAAGGACCTCATACCCCGGACCGACAGCGGCCTTTACGGGGCTGATCATATCGCCGATGACGTATTCCGGAGCGTCGTGAAGAAGGGCGGCCAGCTGCCATTTGACAGGCGCATTGGGGTTCATCTGACGGAAAATCTGTTCGACCAGCAGGGAATGTTCGGCCACGGAATAGGCGTAATCGCCACGGGTCTGGCCGTTCCAGCGGGCGACGAAGGCAAGGCCATGGGCGATATCCTCGATTTCGATATCCATTGGAGTGGGGTCCAGCAGGTCCAGCCTGCGGCCCGACAGCATCCGTTGCCATGCACGGGGTTGTTTCATTTCAGCACTCCGATTTGAGGGGTGACCCTAAGGCGCAGCATGGTCGATTGTCGAGAGGGGCGGGCGGTGATACAGCACGGCCAAACATATGATGCAAGGAGAGCCGGGATGGCCAAAGATTACATCGTGAAGGACATCGAACTGGCCGCCTTCGGCCGCCGTGAGCTGGACATTGCCGAAACCGAAATGCCCGGTCTGATGGCGTGCCGTGAGGAATATGGCGAGAGCCAGCCGTTGAAAGGTGCGCGGATTGTCGGGTCTTTGCACATGACGATCCAGACGGCGGTTCTGATCGAGACGCTGACCGCGTTGGGTGCCGACGTGCGCTGGGCATCATGCAACATCTTTTCCACGCAGGACCACGCGGCGGCGGCGATTGCCGAAGCGGGCGTGCCGGTTTTTGCGATCAAGGGTCAGTCGCTGGAAGAACATTGGGATTATCTGGACCGCTCGTTCCTGTTCGAAGACGGGCCGAACATGATCCTCGACGATGGCGGCGATGCGACGCTGTATATCCTGTTTGGCGCGCGCATGGAGGCCGGGGAGGATGTGATCCCCGTGCCGCAGTCCGAAGAAGAGGCCGTCATCAAGGCGCAGATCGAAAAGCGGATGGCGGCCAGCCCCGGTTGGTTCACCAAAATGCGCGACCAGATTGTGGGCGTGTCCGAGGAAACGACGACCGGCGTGCACCGTCTGTATGATCTGCACAAGAAGGGGCAGCTGCCTTTCCCTGCGATCAATGTGAACGATTCTGTCACCAAGTCGAAGTTTGACAACAAATACGGCTGCAAGGAATCGCTGGTCGACGGCATCCGGCGCGCGACGGATACGATGATGGCCGGTAAGGTTGCGGTTGTGATGGGCTACGGCGATGTTGGCAAAGGCTCTGCCGCGTCGCTGGCCGGGGCGGGTGCCCGTGTGATTGTGACCGAGGTTGACCCGATCTGTGCGCTTCAGGCGGCGATGGACGGGTTTCAGGTGACCACGCTGGACGAGGTCGTCGAGACGGCGGATGTTTTTGTGACCACCACGGGCAACAAGGACGTGATCCGCATCGAACACATGCGCCGGATGAAGGACATGGCGATTGTCGGGAACATCGGGCATTTCGACAACGAAATTCAGGTTGCCGCGCTGAAGAACCACAAGTGGACCAACATCAAGGAACAGGTGGATATGATCGAGATGCCGAATGGCAATCGTTTGATCCTTTTGTCCGAAGGCCGCCTGCTGAACCTTGGCAACGCCACGGGACACCCGTCGTTTGTGATGTCTGCAAGCTTTACCAATCAGGTGCTGGCGCAGATCGAATTGTGGACCAAGGGTGATGAATACCAGCCCGGCGTTTATATCCTGCCCAAACATCTGGATGAAAAGGTGGCGCGTCTGCATCTGGACCGGATCGGCGTGAAGCTGTCCAAGCTGGACCCGGAGCAGGCTGCCTATATCGGCGTGTCCCCTGACGGCCCGTTCAAACCTGAACATTACCGTTACTGATCCGCGCCTTAACGCAGAAACCGGACATCGGTTCCGACAAAAATTTGGGGCCCCGCGGCGGAACAGCTGCGGGGTTTTTTGTGTTGTGCAGGCAATGACAACCTCATCTATGGAGATTGAAAATGCTTAAGACACTTATGACCACAACCGCCCTGACGTTCGCCCTTGCGGTGCCTTCCTTTGCACAGGAAATGGAAGACACCGACATGGACACCAACATGGAAGAAACGTTCGAGGCTGCTGAAGCCGAAGACGGCATGATGGAAGACGAAGACGGTGCGATGGAAACTGCCGACGCCGACACAGACATGTCCGAGGACATGGACGGCGAAGACACAATGACTGCCGACGCCGAGCCTGTGATCCCAGAAGATATGGACGGCGAAGAGAACATGACCGTCACAGCCGAAACGCTGAACGGTGAAACCGACATGGAAAACGCCGATGGCGAGACAATGACGGCCGAGGCCGACATGTCCTCCGAAGGTCTGGACCAGCTGTCCCAGTTCTCCGGCATGACTGTTGACCAGATTGTGGGTCTCAACGTGCTGAGTGCCGACGGTGAAGACGTGGGCGAGATCGACTACGTGATTTCCGACGGTGAAGGCTATCAGGCCGTGATCGGTATCGGCGGTTTCCTTGGTCTGGGCGAATATACCGTCGCCATGCCGCTGGAAAACTTTGCCATGACCGATGGTGAGCTGATCCTTGACGAAGCCACCGAGGAAGAGCTGAACAACATGCCAGAGATCGACGAGAGCGAGCTGGAAGAGTTGGACGGCGACTACGTCATCAGCTAAGTTGACCGAGATCGACGAAAGGCGCCCGGGGGAAACCTCGGGCGCTTTTTTCGTGGGATCATCTGTGATGTCGCGCTAGATCCGGAGGGGATGGAGAGGGACACGATGTCGGACCAGCCCCCTGAAGAGAATGAGCCACCGCAGCGCAAGGTGACGCGTATGGCGATCGTCCGTTCGGTGACGACAACTGTCGTGACGTTGATCGGGGTCGGGGCCTGTGTGGGCGGACTTTTGGCAATTCTGCATCCTGAAACGCCCCTGCCGTCGGAGTGGAATCCGTTGGACCCGCTGGAGGTGGCGGCGCCGGTTACGCCATTGACGTCATGGAAATTGCGGCGCGCGCTGAATGACGCGGAGATGTGTCTGACCGTTCTTGATGCCGCCGCTGGTATGACACCGAGGGACCCGTTTGAAGCATCCGAGAGTTGTCACATCCGCAACCGGGTTGATCTGACTTCTGTGGGTGGTGCCCGTCTTGACAGGATCGAAACCTCATGTGCGAC
>NZ_JAHDGE010000070.1 GCF_020627745.1 Pseudooctadecabacter sp. | reverse complement strand
TCACCACGATCACGCGACCAACGCCTGCGACCAGATCCATGGCGCCGCCCATGCCCTTCACCAGCTTGCCGGGGATCATCCAGTTGGCCAGATCGCCGTTTTCGGCCACTTCCATCGCGCCCAAAATCGCCGCCGCGATCTTGCCGCCTCGGATCATGCCGAAGGACGTGGCTGAATCGAAATACGCCGTGCGGTCCATCTCGGTGATGGTCTGCTTGCCTGCGTTGATCAGGTCCGGGTCCTCGTCGCCTTCAAGCGGGAAGGGACCCATCCCCAACATGCCGTTTTCCGATTGCAGCGTGATGTCCTTGTCGCCCACGTAATTGGCCACCAGCGTCGGAATGCCGATGCCGAGGTTCACATACCAGCCGTCTTCAAGTTCCTGCGCCGCACGGGCGGCCATTTGGTTGCGATCCCACATTATGCCGTCCTCACTGTGCGCTGTTCGATGCGTTTTTCGTGCTCGCCCTGAATGATCCGGTGCACGTAGATGCCGGGCAGGTGGATGGTGTCGGGGTCGAGGCTGCCGGTCGGCACGATTTCCTCCACCTCGACCACGCAGGTCTTGCCGCACATGGCCGCCGGCGGGTTGAAATTGCGCGCGGTTTTGCGGAACACCAGATTGCCGGTTTCATCGGCCTTCCACGCCTTCACGATGGCCAGATCGGCGAAGATGCCTTCTTCCATGATGTATGTTTCCATGGCGCCGTTTTCGCCTGTGGGGAAATCCTTGTGATCCTTGCCTTCGGCGATCACCGTGCCCACGCCGGTCTTGGTGTAGAACCCCGGGATGCCGCACCCGCCAGAACGCATCCGTTCCGCCAATGTGCCTTGGGGATTGAATTCCAGCTCCAACTCACCGGACAGATACTGGCGCATGAATTCTGCGTTTTCACCCACGTAGGAGGAGATCATTTTCTTGACCTGACGGGTTTGCAGCAAGATGCCGATCCCGAAGTCGTCCACGCCTGCGTTGTTGGACGCGAACGTGAGGTCCTTTGTGCCTGCATCCTTGATGGCCGCTAGCAGCAGTTCAGGAATGCCGCACAGACCAAAGCCCCCTGCCGCAATGAACATGCCGTCGTGCAACAGCCCGTCTAGGGCCGACGCGGCATCTGGATAGATTTTTTGCATGGTGTCCCCCGTATCGGTTTGCGCCATTGATACGGCGGGGCGGGGTGGAGTCAATGTTTATGCCGCATTGCGGCGATATTTTTGCAACCGGTTGCAATGGCGCGCGGGATCGGAAAGCGCCTAGATCACGAGGGTATTGTCGGCTTCTTCATCGCGGCTTTCATCGGCGGTGGCCAAAGCGATGCCAAAGGTCAGGATTCCGACCCGCCCTGCGGTCATCAGGATGATGATGATCAACTTGCCTAAATCCGACAAATCCCCCGTCAGCCCCATGGACAGGCCGACCGTGCCCATGGCCGAAATCGCTTCGAACATCAAAACCTCAAACGGGGCGGTTTCGGTGAGCAGAAGAAGAAACATCGAAACCGACAACAGCACCATGTAATACGTTAACCCGGCTGCAGCGTTTTGCAACTTGTCCAAGGGGACGCGACGTTTGAAAAACCGGATCTGGTCGCGCCCTTTAAGGGTGGAGCGGACCAACCCGATCAGGGCCGCCAAGGAGGTGGTTTTCAACCCCCCGCCCGTCCCCGCAGGGGAGGCCCCGATGATCATCAGAAAGAAGAACACCATCAAGATGGCGGGGGCCATGGACCCGATGGGATGGGTGTTGAACCCCACCGTGGTGGCCGCCGTCATGGTCTGGAAAAACGCTGTCATCAGGCGGTCTGCGGGCGGCAGGGCCTGTAGTGTGGGTTCGACGATAAACATCAAGGCAGTGCCGCACAGCAACATCAAGAGGGTGATCCGCACGATAATTTTGGTGGTGAAGCCAAGGTATTTCTTGCGGCCCAGAAACGTCCGCCAGCTGTCTACGACGATCAGGAACCCCATGGCCCCCAGAATACTGAGGGCCGAGATGGTCGCGTTCAACGCCGGATTGCTGGCGAAATCTTCAAGGGAATTGGGGAACAGGCTGAACCCTGCGGTGCAAAACGCCGAAATTGCGTGAAAAATCGCGGGCCACAAAGGGTCGGCGACGCCGGCCTGTGTGAAAATGACAAACAGGACGGCGGCGCCCACGGCCTCGACCAGCAGGGTGAAGATCAGGACCGACCGGATGAACACGACGGGGTCGACATCATCGGGCAGATTGAACGCAGCCTTCGTGGTGCGGCGGCGCGCGTGGCCCAATCGGTGATGGATTGTCAGGACCATGAACGACCCGATGGTCATGTAGCCCAAGCCACCCACCTGGATCAAAAGCAGGATCACGACCTCCCCGCCGAAGGTGAAACTGCTGGCGGGGTCGATGCTGACAAGGCCCGTGGTGGACACCGCGGAGGTCGCGATGAACAACGCATCGAGCGCACTGACGCTGACCTGCTGAAAAAGAGGCAAGCACAGCAGAGCCCAGCCAATAAGAATGTAGGATAAATACCCGAATAAGAGGAGTTTGGCCGGATGAGTGGTCGTGAAAAACCGGTTCATTCGTGCGAGAAACCGCATTTGCCGGGCACTATGGGGATCAGAGGCCATTTTCGGCTCCGGTGGTTACAAGTCGGAAAACTCCGGTTACGCGCAATGGTTCCCAGTGAATTTACGTTTTCTTCGCCGCCGGTTTCTTTTTGGCGGCGGGTTTTTTCTTCGCCGCAGGTTTCTTTTTGGCCGCTGCCTTCTTCGGCGCGATCTTTTTGCCGGATTTGGCAGCGCGTTCCTCGATCAAGGTGACTGCTTGGCTCAGCGTGATGTCGGCCACTTCGATGGTGTCGGGGATCGTCGCATTGATCTTGTCCCACTTCACGTAAGGCCCGTATTTGCCGTCAAAAACGTTGACGGGTCCGCCCACATCGGGGTGTTCGCCCAACTCCTTGATCGGCGTGGCCGCCTTGCCGCGGCTGCCGCGCGAGGCGACTTTTTCGGCCAAAAGCTGGACGGCACGGTTCATGCCAACCTCCCAGACCTCATCCAGACCTTCAAGATTGGCGTTGGTGCCGCCTTTGAACGACGTGGTGTCGGCGTGTTTGATATAGGGGCCGTAGCGCCCGATGTTGGCCCAGACGTTGACACCGTCCTCTGGGTGCGGGCCAATGAGACGGGGCAGGGCCAGCAATTTGACCGCCGTTTCCAGCGTCACCTCTTCGGGGGCCCACTCTTTGGGGATGGACTGACGCGGTGGCTTTTTGTTGTCGTCCGTGACCTCACCCCGTTGGGCATAGGGACCAAAACGACCCTTGTGGATCCAGATTTTGTCGCCGTCGTCTTCGCCCAGCATCTTACCCTCGGGCGGAATGCCGGAGGCGTCTTCCGCACCCGGAGGGCCAAAGGCGCGCGTGTATTTGCAATCAGGGTAGCGCGAACAGCCGATGAAGGCCCCGCCGGATCGCGCGGTGCGCATGGACAAACGGCCCTCGTTGCAGTTGGGGCACAGGCGCGGATCGGTGCCGTCTTCGTTGGGCGGGAAGATATGAGGGGCCAGCACGTCGTTGATCTTTTCCAGCACCTCGGTGATGGAATTGTCCATGGCCTCGTCAATGGTGACCTTGAAGTCGCGCCAGAAATTTTCGAGCACTTTCTTATAGTTGGCATCGCCTGCGCTGACGTGGTCCAGTTCTTCTTCCAGCGAGGCGGTGTAATCGTAGCCCACGTATTTGCGGAAATAATTGGTCAGAAAGGCCGTGACCAACCGCCCCTTGTCTTCGGGGATCAGACGGTTTTTGTCTTTGCGGACGTATTCGCGATCCTGAATGGTGGTCACGATGGAGGCGTAGGTGGAGGGGCGGCCGATGCCCAATTCTTCCATCCGTTTGACCAAGGTGGCCTCGGTATACCGGGGGGGCGGTTGGGTGAAGTGTTG